>DLMZ01000001.1:12457-12801 GCA_002479415.1 Firmicutes bacterium UBA7523 | reverse complement strand
AATTGGAAAAAGTGAAATCCTATAGGGTATCATCGTTGTATTAGGGGGTGTGAACGATGCGAGTAAAAATTACTATGGCTTGTGGCGACTGTAAGCGGCGTAATTATATGACTACAAAGAATAAGCGGACCACTCCGGACCGGATTGAATTAAATAAATATTGTCCTTTCTGTAAAAAACATACCGCTCACAAAGAAACGAAATAGTTTAGCATTCTTTCAAAAATCCCATAAAGGGAAGTGAAACATATGAGTTCGGGCGTTAAAGCGTTAACGAAGCATTTTAAAGATGTAAGGCAAGAGCTGAAGAAGGTTCACTGGCCGAATCGACGGGAACTAACTGTT
>DLMZ01000001.1:0-12340 GCA_002479415.1 Firmicutes bacterium UBA7523 | reverse complement strand
CTACGGGAACTAACTGTTTTTACAACTGTTGTTCTGGCGGCTATATTTTTTGTTGGCATATTTTTTTGGATCCTCGATACCGGTTTTGCGGGGATGCTGCGGTTGATTCTCCAAAAGTAAAGGGGGTAGGGGCTTAGCCCTTTGCCTATGAATAGAAACTGGTACGTGGTTCACACATATGCAGGATACGAGAATAAAGTGAAGACGAACCTGGAAAAGCGCGTAGAATCTATGGAGATGCAGGACAAAATTTTCCGCGTTCTTGTTCCTATGGAAAAAGAAATGGAAATCAAAAACGGGAAAAAGAAGACTACTTTGAAAAAAGTCTTTCCCGGTTATGTTCTGGTTGAAATGATTGTGGCAGACGATTCCTGGTATGTTGTTCGCAATACTCCGGGCGTTACAGGATTTGTTGGGCCTGGTTCAAAGCCTATTCCATTGTCTCAGGCTGAAATAAATCAGATACTTAAGCAAATGGGCATGGATGATCCCAAGCCCAAAATTGACTTTACAGCAGGCGAGAGTGTCCGTGTTATTGATGGGCCGTTTGCCAACTTCGTTGGCAATATCGAGGAAGTTTTAGTCGAGCGCCGTAAAATTAAGGTGTTAGTTTCTATGTTTGGCCGGGAAACCCCGGTTGAACTTGATTATTTCCAAGTGGAAAAGCTTTAGCATGATAGGAGGTGTAATTTATGGCACGTAAGGTAATAGGTATGGTTAAACTGCAGATTCCTGCCGGCAAAGCTACTCCGGCTCCCCCTGTAGGTCCTGCTCTAGGCCAGCATGGTGTGAATATTATGGCATTCTGTAAAGAGTTTAACGAGCGTACTGCTGCGCAAACCGGTTTGGTTATCCCTGTAGTAATCACAATTATGGATGATCGGTCGTTTTCTTTTATAACTAAAACACCGCCTGCAGCGGTATTGTTAAAGAAAGCCGCTGGATTGGAGACTGCTTCAGGTACTCCCAACAAGATAAAAGTAGCTACACTTTCCCGCGATAAAGTTCGCGAGATTGCGGAGCTGAAAATGGAAGACCTTAATGCTAACGATGTGGAAGCCGCAATGCTTATGATTGAAGGAACTGCACGGAGCATGGGAATTGTTATTGAAAAATAGCTTCAAAATATGTGGGAGAGGGTAGTCCCTCGCCAATACCACAAGGAGGATTAAAGGATGGCTCATGGTAAGAAATATATTGATGCACAAAAGCTAGTAGACAGCAATCAGCTATATGACCCCACAGAAGCGATAACGCTGGTAAAGAAGACAGCAACTACTAAATTTGACGGTACTGTGGAATTGGCGGTCAGACTGGGTGTAAACCCAAAGCATGCCGATCAACAGGTGCGAGGTGCTGTTTCACTTCCCGCCGGAACCGGTAAGCAAGTTACTGTAGCAGTATTTGCTAAAGGTGATAAGCAGAAAGAGGCAGAAGCCGCCGGTGCAGAATTTGTTGGAGCAGAAGATTTAGTTGCCAAGATTGAGGGTGGCTGGTTTGGCTTTGACGTGGCGGTAGCAACGCCGGATATGATGGGGATGGTTGGTAAGCTTGGGCGTGCACTTGGTCCCAAAGGCTTAATGCCAAACCCGAAAACCGGGACGGTAACCATGGACGTAGGCCGTGCAGTTACCGAAATTAAAGCCGGAAAAGTGGAGTACCGTGTGGACAAAAACGGAATTATCCATGTTCCCATTGGTAAAGCTTCTTTTGAAGAGGGAAAGCTATTGCAGAACTTCTATACCATTATAGAAACACTTCTTAAGGTGAAGCCTGCAGCAGCTAAAGGCCAGTATTTGCGTTCGATTACGGTAGCCAGCACAATGGGCCCCGGAATTCGGATTAGCACTCAGAAGGCTGCCACTCTCGGCAAAGTTAAGTAATTCAGACTTGCAAAAAACGGGGACGTATGATACAATGCGCCCGTACACATAAAACAAAATAAGCTTTTTTCTGACCGCAGACAGCAGGTGCCCATAGGGGCTTAAGGACTAAATCGCCTGCCGAGGCCGGAATGTCATCATTGAATATTTATTGATGGCCTCCGTGCGTCTGCGCGGAGGCCATTGTTTTTAGCAAGTAAAAGGAGGTGGAAGTATGAGCACCAATAGAGAAGTTAAAAAACAGGTAGTTAACGAGGTTAGGGATGATTTGCAGAAAGCCCAAGCCGCCATTGTTACAGATTATCGTGGGCTGGATGTGGCTCAGATAACATCGCTTCGCCGGGCTCTACGGGCAGAAAATGTTAAATATGTAGTTGTTAAGAACACTTTGGCAAGTATTGCAGCCCATGAGTTGGGGCTGGAGGCGCTGGATGTTTACTTAGAAGGGCCTACCGCCATTGCTTACGGTTTTGATGATCCGGTAGCGCCGGCAAAAGTGCTGACTAAGTTTGCCAAGTCTAATGATAAGCTTGAGATCAAAGGTGGATTGCTGGAAGGCAATGTTATCGATGTCGCTCGAATTAAGGCGTTAGCCGAATTACCCTCTCGCGATGTGCTTCTCGGCATGGTTGCCGGCGCATTCGCTTCGCCGATGACAAGCTTTGCAGGGGTATCGCAAGGTTTGCTGCGTAAATTTGTGGGTACCTTGGATGCTGTCCGTGAGCAGCGTGAAAAAGAAAGCGCCTAGAGACTGTTTCAGAAAGTTTCTCTTTAACAGAGAAGCTAAACTAAAAATAATAAATTTATGATAAAACGAGGAGGAATTTTTAATGTCTAAAGTAAACGAAGTTTTGGAAATCGTAAAAGGGATGACTGTTCTCGAACTGTCTGAACTTGTTAAGTCTTTTGAAGAAGAATTTGGTGTTTCTGCAGCTGCGCCTGTAGCAATGGCTGCAGCCCCTGCTGCTGCCGATGCTCCCGCTGCTGAGGAGCAAACAGAGTTTGATGTGATTCTTACTTCCGCTGGTGACAAGAAGGTTCAGGTAATTAAAGTTGTTCGTGAAGTTACTGGTCTTGGTCTGAAAGAAGCTAAAGAAGTAGTTGATAATGCTCCTAAGCCTGTTAAGGAAAAAGTGAGCAAAGAAGAAGCAGAAGAACTCAAAGCTAAAATTATCGAGGCTGGCGGTACAGTCGAGATTAAGTAATTTTTAATTGTGCGGAATGAAAGGCACTCTGTTTGAGTGCCTTTTTTCCCATTTTCTTCTTGACAGAAACAATTGCTTGTGATAGTATTATAAACTGCGTAACAATGCCTTTTTTTTCTATATTTTAGCCTTACTATTTTGGCCGCTTACGGCATTTAGTGAGGCTATGTATGCCTACCCAAATGTTGGGATAGACTAGAATGTTGTGACTTTATAACATTATGAAAGATAAACAGGCATTGTTGTTATTATTATAAAGGTAAAACCTAGGGACAGGAGTGAATGGCTTATATGTTTAAAGACATAGACGCTGGAACGAGAAAGCGCCGAAGCTATGCCCGTATTGAGGAAGTCCTGGAATTGCCAAATTTGATAGAGGTGCAGCAAACATCTTATCAGTGGTTCCTTGAGAATGGATTGCAGGAAATGTTTGATGAGATTTCTCCCATTCAGGATTTCACCGGAAACTTAGTTTTAGAGTTTATCGGTTACTCTCTCGGAGAACCTAAATATTCGGTGGATGAGTGTAAGGAGAGAGATGCCACATTTTCGGTGCCGTTACGGGTTAAGGTTCGTCTTATAAATAAGGAGACCGGAGAAGTTAAGGAACAAGAAGTGTTTATGGGTGACTTCCCTCTCATGACCGAAAATGGAACATTTATTATTAACGGCGCCGAGCGTGTTATTGTCAGCCAGTTAGTCCGCTCCCCCGGGGTATATTATAACAGTTCCATTGATTTTAGCGGAAAGCACCTATACTCCGGCGTAATTATTCCGAACCGCGGCGCTTGGCTTGAATTTGAAACTGATGTAAACGATATTGTATATGTTCGTGTAGACCGTACCCGGAAAGTGCCGGTTACGGTACTTCTGCGTGCTATTGGGTTTGGATCGAATAATGATATCCTAGGTTTGTATGATCGTGATCCTCGTATTATAACTACGTTGGAAAAGGATCACACGGATTCTTTTGAATCCGGACTATTGGAAATATATAAAAGGCTTCGTCCGGGAGAGCCTTTAAACGTGGAAAATGCCCGCTCTCTTTTTGAATCACTATTTTTTGACCCGAAAAGGTATGATTTCGCTCATGTGGGCCGCTATAAAATTAACAAGAAGCTTTCATTTGCCACCAGGGTTAATAACCGTGAGTTGGTTGAGAATGTTATTGACGCAGAGGGTAATATTTTATCGCAGGCCGGCGAAGCTGTGAATATGGATAAGGCACGTATTTTTGAGGAAAAGGGTGTTACCCGCGTGCGTGTGGCTGCAAATGAGCGGCACGTTACAGTAAGGAGTAATGAAGGAATAGCGCCGGCTATTAAGCATTTAACCAGAGAAGATATCGTCGCAGCAATTGGTTATCTATTAAACCTGATGGATGGTCTAGGCCATACTGACGATATTGACCATTTAGGTAACCGCCGTCTGCGAAGTGTAGGAGAGCTGCTTCAAAACCAGTTTCGCATCGGTTTATCGCGGATGGAGCGTGTTGTGCGCGAGCGTATGACAATTCAGGATGTAGAGGCCATTACGCCTCAGGCATTGATTAATATCCGTCCCGTTATTGCAGCGATTAAAGAATTTTTTGGTTCCAGCCAATTGTCTCAGTTTATGGATCAGACTAATCCCCTTGCCGAATTGACGCATAAAAGGCGCTTGAGTGCTTTGGGACCCGGTGGTTTGAGTCGTGAGCGTGCCGGTTTTGAAGTTCGAGACGTTCACCATTCACATTACGGCAGAATGTGCCCCATTGAGACTCCGGAAGGGCCGAACATTGGTTTGATAGGTTCGCTTAGTACATTTGGACGGATTAACGAGTATGGTTTTATTGAAACTCCGTACCGAAAGGTCGATAAGGATAAGGGCCGTGTTACAGAAGAAATTGTTTATTTGACCGCAGATGATGAGGATAACTATAGTGTTGCCCAAGCAAATGCGCTCCTCGATGATGAAGGGCACTTTATGGCTGAACGCGTTACCTGCCGCTATAGGCATGAAACTGTGGTTCGTCCGCCGAATCAGATTGATTTCATGGATGTTTCTCCAAAGCAGTTGGTTTCTGTGGCAACAGCTTTGATTCCTTTTCTGGAAAACGATGATGCAAACAGGGCATTAATGGGCTCTAACATGCAACGCCAGGCAGTACCCTTATTGCGTACTGAAGCGCCTTTGGTTGGAACGGGCATGGAGGCTAAGACGGCCAGAGATTCCGGTGTGGTGGTACGGGCGAAAAACGGCGGGGAAATTGTTTATGCAACAGCAGATACAATTATGATTCGCCGGACGGTAGATCCTGAAGCGCCAAACAGAATTATAAACGGACGTACAGGTGAAGTATCTCCCGGTGAACCTAAGGAAAGCTATCCCCGGGGTTGTGATATATATACATTGCAAAAATTCAAGCGTTCAAACCAAGGCACATGCATGAACCAGCGTCCCATTGTGAAGAAGGGGCAGCAGGTTAAGGACGGAGAGGTTATTGCCGACGGACCATCGACAGACCAGGGCGAATTGGCAATTGGTCGTAATATTCTTGTAGCGTTCATGCCTTGGGAAGGCTATAATTACGAAGACGCAATTTTGCTCAGCCAAAAAGCGGTAAAAGAAGATGTTTTCACTTCTATTCACATTGAAGAGTATGAATCTGAAGCTCGCGATACCAAGCTGGGTCCCGAAGAAATTACCCGAGATATTCCCAACGTAGGTGAAGATGCGCTAAAGGATTTGGATGAAAACGGCATTATTCGTGTCGGTGCCGAAGTAAGAGCCGGAGATATTCTAGTTGGCAAAGTAACTCCTAAAGGAGAAACGGAGTTGACTGCAGAAGAGCGATTATTACGTGCAATTTTCGGTGAAAAAGCCAGAGAAGTACGCGATACCTCGCTCCGTGTGCCGCATGGTGAATCTGGTATGGTTGTAGATGTGAAAGTATTTACCCGTGAGCAGGGGGACGAACTTCCTCCCGGTGTGAATCAACTGGTTCGCGCTTATGTGGCCCAGAAGAGAAAAATTTCCGAAGGGGATAAAATGGCGGGACGCCATGGTAACAAAGGTGTCATTGCCCGTATAATGCCGGAGGCGGATATGCCTTTCCTGCCAGACGGGACTCCCATTGAAATCGTGCTGAACCCCCTTGGTGTACCATCCCGGATGAATATTGGACAGATATTAGAAACTCATTTGGGTTGGGCAGCAAAGACACTGGGCATTCATGTTGCTTCACCAGTTTTTGATGGTGCCACGGAAGAAGACGTTATGAACAGCTTTTTGGAAGCAGGCTTGCCGCGTAACGGCAAAACTGTGATGTATGACGGCAGAACCGGCGAACGTTTTGACAATGAGATAACCGTGGGTTATGTTTATATGCTGAAATTGGCTCATTTGGTTGACGATAAAATTCACGCTCGTTCAACAGGACCCTACTCTCTGGTGACTCAGCAGCCACTTGGTGGTAAAGCGCAATTTGGAGGCCAGAGATTTGGTGAGATGGAGGTTTGGGCGCTGGAGGCGTATGGAGCAGCATATACTCTTCAGGAAATTCTCACTGTTAAGTCGGATGATGTAGTTGGACGGGTTAAAACATATGAGGCAATTGTCAAAGGAGAGAATATTCCTGAGCCCGGTGTACCCGAGTCCTTTAAAGTTTTGGTTAAGGAATTGCAAAGCTTGGGTATGGACGTCAAGATTGTATCAAATGAAGATGGCGAGATGGAAATTAGGGAAAGTGAAGATGATGCAGAACTCAGAGATCTTGGGGTGAACATTGAGGGGACGGAAGACGAGGATAAGGTAGACAAGGACATGGGCTTGCCTCTCTACGTAGAGAATGACTCTGAAGAAGAAACTGAAGATTTTGCAGATGACGATCTCGATAAGATTTCTCTTCTCGGCAGCGATGACACTAATGATGATATCTCTTTAGTAGAAGATTTAGATGAAGAGGATATGGATGTAATGGAAGATGATTTGAACGAGTTGGAAGATGATGAGGAAGATGATGACTATGGATTTACGAGCCGCCGTAAGCGTTTTGACGAGTTTGCCGATGATATTGATGACGATGAAGAAGATTAGGTTAAGAATAAGAAAGGGAGGAAGTGCCCTTGCTGGATGTAAATAATTTTGATGCCTTAAAGATAGGTCTGGCGTCTCCCGAGCAAATTCGCGCCTGGTCTCGCGGTGAAGTTAAAAAGCCGGAGACTATTAATTACCGGACACTTAAGCCTGAGCGGGAAGGACTCTTTTGCGAAAAGATTTTTGGACCGCAAAAAGATTGGGAGTGTCATTGCGGCAAGTACAAGCGTGTACGATACAAAGGGACTGTTTGTGACCGCTGTGGCGTAGAGGTGACTAGAGCCAAAGTAAGACGGGAAAGAATGGGGCATATTGAGCTAGCTGCTCCGGTTTCCCACATTTGGTACTTCAAAGGAATTCCCAGCCGCATGGGCTTATTGATGGATATGTCGCCTCGTGCTTTGGAGAAGGTCCTTTATTTTGCCGCCTATGTTGTTATCGACCCAGGTGATACCGGCTTAGTGAAAAAGCAATTGCTTACCGAAATGGAATATAGGGAACACCGTGAGAAGTATGACCATCTTTTCCGCTCCGGCCGCGGGTTTAGGGCCGAAATGGGTGCGGAGGCAATAAAAAAGCTGTTAGATGAAATTAACCTGGAGCAGATGGTTAAAGATTTAAGGGCTGAACTGCGGACTGCGTCGGGGCAGAAGAAGGTTCGTGCCGTTCGCCGCCTAGAAGTAGCTGAAGCCTTTAGACTTTCGGGCAACCGTCCTTCTTGGATGGTGCTGGATGTTATTCCTGTAATTCCACCGGATTTGCGGCCAATGGTTCAGCTTGACGGTGGACGTTTTGCCACTTCGGATTTAAACGATCTATATCGTCGTGTTATCAATAGGAATAACCGACTAAAGAGGCTCCTAGATTTAGGCGCCCCCGATATTATTGTCCGCAATGAGAAGCGGATGCTGCAGGAAGCTGTTGACGCTTTAATCGATAACGGCCGCCGTGGCCGGCCGGTTACCGGTCCGGGGAATAGGCCCCTAAAATCGCTTTCTGACATGCTTAAAGGTAAACAAGGCCGTTTTCGCCAGAACTTGCTAGGTAAGCGGGTTGATTATTCAGGCCGTTCCGTAATTGTTGTAGGCCCTGAGTTAAAGCTGTATCAGTGTGGTTTGCCTAAAGAAATGGCTTTGGAGCTTTTCAAGCCTTTTGTTATGAAGCGATTGGTTAATGACGGACTCGCACATAACATAAAGAGCGCTAAGCGCATGGTTGAAAAGGTTCGGCCGGAAGTTTGGGGCGTGCTTGAAGAAGTAATTCGTGACCATCCTGTTCTCTTGAACAGAGCGCCTACATTGCACCGCCTTGGGATTCAGGCGTTTGAACCGGTATTGGTTGAGGGACGAGCGATTAAAATCCATCCCTTAGTGTGTACTGCGTATAACGCCGACTTTGACGGTGACCAAATGGCGGTTCACGTTCCGCTCTCTGCGGAAGCTCAGTCTGAGGCGCGCTTACTTATGCTATCTGCCCACAATATTTTAAACCCAAAAGACGGACGTCCGGTTACTACTCCTACCCAGGATATGGTCATGGGCTGTTACTATTTGACTGTTGAAAAAGAAGGAGCTAAGGGCGAGGGCAAAATCTTTGTTTCTGCCTCAGAAGCAATTTTAGCTTATCATATGGATGCCATCGAGCTCCATGCGCGCATTGCTGTTAACGTTGATACTTATCCCAAGCTATTTAGGGGACGGGAGGAGATGCGGCGTGCATCCGGCTCCAAACTCTTTATCACAACTGTGGGCAAGTTAATTTTTAACGAAATATTCCCGGACGATTTTCCTTATATTAATAATCCTAGCTTTAAAAACCCCATAGATGACGATGATTTCATTGTAAGCAGGGGTACGGATATATCGGAAATCATTCGCAATCACGAAATAGCCGATGCTGTAAAAAAAGGATTTCTAGGCAGTATCATCGCTCTTTGTTACCGTAAATACGGCAGTACGCGGACTGCAGAGATTCTCGACAACATTAAAGCGTTAGGCTTTAAATATGCCACACGGGCAGGGGCTACGGTTGCTATTGACGACATCACTGTTCCTTTGGCGAAAAAAGATATCTTGGCAGCTGCAGAAAAAGAAGTTGTCAAAATTGAAACCCAGTTTCGCCGGGGTTTGATTACCGAGGAAGAGCGTTATGACCATGTAATTGAAATTTGGACTAAAGCCAAAGATGATGTAACGAAAGCTCTGATGGGTTCATTGGATCGCTTTAATCCCATATACATGATGGCCAACTCCGGTGCTCGTGGTAACATATCGCAGATTACTCAGCTTGCTGGGATGCGGGGCCTAATGGCCGACCCGACAGGACGGATTATTGACTTGCCTATTAAGGCTAACTTCCGTGAGGGCCTTACCGTGTTGGAATACTTTATTTCCACACACGGTGCCCGGAAAGGTCTGGCCGATACAGCGCTAAAGACGGCTGACTCAGGTTACCTTACCAGACGCCTGGTTGATGTGGCTCAAGATGTAATTATTCGAGAAATCGATTGCGGCACACAGCAGGGTATTACCGTTTCCGAAATACGTGACGGCAATGAAGTGATTGAAGACTTGCATGACAGAATTAACGGCCGGTATGCTATGGCAGACATTTTTGACCCTGAGAAGGGCACTCTTCTTGTTGCCAAAAATGACTTCATAGATGAGGATATGGCCGACACAATTATTAATAAAGGCATTACTGATATTCATATTCGTTCAGTGCTGACCTGCAAAACGCAGCATGGCGTTTGCGTACGCTGCTATGGACGCAATCTTGCCACAGGCAGAATTGTTGACGTCGGCGAGGCGGTAGGCATTATTGCCGCACAGTCCATCGGTGAGCCGGGAACACAGCTGACGATGCGGACTTTCCATACCGGTGGTGTGGCGGGTGACGATATAACCCAGGGTTTGCCGCGGGTTGAAGAGCTATTTGAGGCACGTAAGCCCAAGGGCTTGGCGGTTATTTCAGAAGTTGACGGTATCGTTCAGGTGATAGAGTCAAGGCAACGCCGCGAAATCAAGGTAACCCCGGAGCACGGTGAAGCCAAGTCGTATCTCATTCCTTATGGTTCACGTCTTAAGATTAAGGACGGCGAAGAGGTAGAAGCCGGACAGGAACTAACAGAAGGCTCTGTAAACCCACATGATCTTCTCAAGGTGAAAGGTCCGCGCGGCGTACAGATTTACCTCTTGCAAGAGGTGCAGCGTGTATATCGTTTGCAGGGTGTTGATATTAATGACAAGCATATTGAGGTAATGATTAGGCAAATGCTGAAAAAGGTTAAGGTTGAAGACGCAGGCGATACAGATCTTCTTCCCGGCAGCTTAGTGGATATATTCAACTTTGACGAGAAGAATGAAGCAGTCATAAATGAAGGCGGCGAGGCTGCTGTGGCACGTGCACTGCTGCTTGGTATCACTAAAGCGTCGTTGGCAACTGATTCCTTCCTGTCGGCCGCATCCTTCCAGGAAACCACCCGTGTACTGACAGAGGCGGCTATAAAGGGTAAGAGTGATCCTTTGCTAGGATTGAAAGAAAATGTGATTATAGGAAAATTGGTTCCTGCCGGAACAGGAATGTCCCGCTATCGTAATATCCGCATTAAGTCAATGGGTCCTGACGGAGCTAATTATTATGACGAATTGATAGGCTCTATTCCGAAAGAAGAAGCGCTGCTCGACGCTGATTTAATTGATGTCGAAGACGCAGATTAATTTATTGACAAGCGGGGATAATTGGTGATAGAATAACAAAGTGTCTGTTTGCCAATAGTTACGGAGGTAAGGCATGGCTCTTGATTGTCTTAAAGACGCACGCATAATTGTGACAGGCACAAAGCAAACCTCAAAAGCCATTGAGTCGGGAAAAGCAGTCAAGGTTTTTGTCGCGAAAGACGCTGAGGAGCGTATTCTGCGGCCGGTTTTGGAAGCTTGTGCGGCTAATGGCGTTCCGGTTGTCTATGCTGAAACAATGGAAGAACTGGGCAAGGCTTGCAATATAAAAGTTAAAGCGGCTATGTCCGCTATACTAAAAGATTAAAATTTTGCCCTCCGCCTGTTACAGGCGGAGGAGCATCATACTTTGAATGTTCAGGAAGGAGGTGGAGTGGAATGCCTACCTTAAACCAATTAGTCCGCAAGGGAAGACAGGATGTAATTAAAAAATCTACCGCCCCCGCGCTGGATGAATCTCCACAGAAGCGTGGTGTATGTACCCGTGTTTCAACTACTACGCCTAAGAAGCCTAATTCGGCGCTTCGTAAAATTGCCCGTGTCCGCCTAACAAACGGAATTGAGGTAACAACGTATATTCCTGGTATTGGACACAATCTTCAGGAGCACTCTGTTGTGCTAGTGCGCGGCGGCAGGGTCAAGGATTTACCTGGTGTCCGTTATCACTTAGTACGCGGTGCTTTAGATTCGTCTGGAGTGGAAAACCGCAATCAGTCGCGTTCGAAGTATGGTACTAAGCGTAAGAAGAAGTAAGCAGGCTGCTGAAAAGCGGCGCATTACTTCGTTGCCGCGGATTCCCTGCATCCTATTATCGAAGGGAGGTATTTTTAGAATATGCCACGCAAAGGACCTGTTACTAAACGGGATATTTTACCCGATCCGATTTATAACTCAAAGCTGGTAGCCAAGTTTATCAACTCTTTAATGCTGGACGGCAAAAAGGGAGTTGCTCAAGCAATTTTTTATGATGCTATGGATATTATCAGTGAAAAAACTGGCCGCAACCCACATGAGGTTTTTGATGCTGCTGTGAAGAACGTTTCCCCTGTGCTGGAAGTTAAAGCTCGCCGCGTTGGTGGTGCTAACTACCAAGTTCCCGTGGAAGTTTCCTCTCATCGACGTAACATCCTTGCTCTTCGCTGGATTGTTAAGTATTCCAGAGATCGCGGCGAGAAAACTATGGCTGAACGGCTGGCAGCAGAACTGATGGATGCTGTGAACAATACTGGCGGTTCCTTTAAAAAGAAGGAAGATACGCACCGTATGGCTGAAGCCAACAAAGCATTCGCTCACTACCGTTGGTAGAAAAGCAAGTGGAGACGACCGAGAACAAAGAGTAGGCCGCTTATTGGCTTCCCGGCGTGTTGCGCCAAGAAGCAAGCTAATCGAGGCCGTAGGGAGCGAAGCCCCGCAGTCGCACTACTTGTGCGTCGAGGAG
>DLMZ01000053.1 GCA_002479415.1 Firmicutes bacterium UBA7523 | reverse complement strand
GAATGTTTACCGGGGGGAAGCATTGTACCAGTTATGACAGATGCTTGATTTTTACAACAGTTTATTTTTTGCCGCTGTCGTGGGTTGTGAAATATACTTATTATCTAAACGGTGTACTTTTATTTTATTGTTCTGCAGCATTGTTGGCAATTACAGCTATTCAGGCTAAAAAAAGATTGCGGGACAAGCACTTTATATTTCTGATGGGAACAGTTGTCCTTTTGTTTGCAGGGAGCTTTTTTGATTGGCTGCAATGGCTTATATTGTCGTTTTCCTTTGGGTTGGCGGCACAGGCATTGATGCTGTCTGCTCCGGGTGCGCATGTAATATCGTTCTTTGACCGTTACTTAAAAGAAATAGGTATTTAAGAGGGGGTAATCATAATGCTTGGCGTTATGATAGCAGAAGATAATTCTTTATTTAGGGAAGAGCTTGTAAAAGAAGTTGCTAATCAAGGCTGCTTTGAAATTCTGTTTGTAGCTGAAAAGGGTGAGGACTTATTAGATGCGTTTAATAAAAAACCAGTTGAAGTAATATTTTTAGATATTGGCTTGCCAGATATGTCTGGGATTGAAGTAGCCAGAAAGATTAGGGAAAGCAATATCAACAGCGAGATTATTTTTGTTACTTCTTACCAAGGATTCACAAAAGAAGCGATTGAATTTTATGCTCTTGACTACTTGGTAAAGCCTTTAGACAAGGAGCGCCTATATAAATCGTTAGATATTATTAAGAAGAAATATGGAAAAAAAGAGCAGTTTATTGCATTTGATTATGAAGGCAAGACAGTTTATGTCAAGGTAAACGACGTTGTCTTTGTAGAGGCGTTACGAAATAGAACAAAAATATATGCAGTAAATGGGGAGTATTTAGCCGCGCTTAGCTTAAAAGAAATATCCCTGATGCTGCCTAAAGATTATTTTTGCCAGACTTCGCGCTCATATGTTGTTAGTATAAGTAAGGTAGAGTCCGTCAAAAAAGTTTCAAGAGATTCTTATTATATCTTCTTTCGGGGAACAAAAGAGCAGGCGGTGCTTACAGAAAAATATTACAAGTGCTTTCGAGAAACATATAAAAAGTTTTTTAAGAGGTGAGTGTATGCTTCTCATGCGTATTCTTTTGTTTTCGATACCGGAGGCAGCGGTAGTTGCTTTGTTGTCTATTTCGCTTCTTCGGGGTAAAGCAAAATGGATAAACGTAATCTTAACAGCTTTATTTGCCGGCACAATGGTATTTGCTGCAAATAAAACAATTGGAAGCTTTATAATTAATGTATTGCTTTTAATTCTCGGTATATATATAGGCCTCAGTTTGTCCAAAGTACAAAATCCGTTGCAAAGATTAATAGCCGTTTTTTTGTCGGTGTCGATATATTTTACAATAGAATTTATAAATATTAATGTAATTTCAATATTTGCAGGCCTTAACCCGAAAATATTTGAAGTGAACATAGCTTTGCAGTTTTTGGCTTTTTTGCCGCAGGTTACGACAATGCTTTTTTTGTCCTTATATATTCGCAGCAAGGGCTTGGTGCTTTTTTGTGATGAAGGCGGTGAAGGAAATGAAAAAGCACTATTATAGTGCAATGTTAATTAGTGTTTTGCAGATGATGCTGCTGGCAATTATTATAAATCAGCAGTTAATGATAAAGCACAATTACTTGCAATCCCCTAATGCCGACTCGGTTAATCTAGCAGTTGGTTTTTTTGTGTTTGGACTAAATATTATAGTAATAATTATAATCCGCAATCTTAATAGAACTAACCAAGAAATGGAGAGACTTCGCATTCAGGAGTTAAAGTTTCAGCATGTAGCCGATCAAAACCGGATTTATCGTCAGCATTATCATGACCTTAAGAACCATTTGCTTGTGTTGGAGTTCTATCTCAATAAACAAGATCTAGAGAAAATGAAGGGCTATCTTACAAATTATAATGAAAAGCTTAATGAGGGGATATTTCATATAAACACAGGGCTGGAGGAATTGGACGCTTTGCTTAATGTTAAGTTCTCCTATGCTGCAGGAAAGTGGATAAAAGTTAAGTATCACTGCCTGGCCAATCTCAAATGTTACGAGCGGAATGCGTTAGATGTTGTGACTATTCTCGGAAATCTACTCGATAATGCCATAGAAGCTTGTGTGTCATTGCCGCAAAATCTTGAAAAACAGATTAAGGTTGAAATTACGGAAGATCCGTTTGGAGCTGTTATCGCTGTGGCAAATACTTATAACGGCCGCATTGTTGAAGAAGGCAATCTTTTTGCCCCAGGTTATTCAACCAAGGGTGGGAAGGAGAGAGGTTACGGACTCCATATTGTTGACGAGATAACAAAAAAATTGGGGTGGAAGCTGACAGTGGAGCAAGACACGGACTGTTTTAAGGTTGTAGTAGAAGCAAATAAGCCTTAGGAACAGAACTTTCTTTTCATTGAAGAAGCTTTTACAGTATATGGCTCGCGAGTACAGCAGTATATTGACAGCAAAGACAAAAAACTAGTATAATTGCCTTGATAATACGTTTCATATTGTGAAAGCTTCTGGCTCTCTTTGAGAGTGCGGCAGCAAAAAAAAGCAGGCGGAAGCGCCTGCTTTTAGTAGCTATTTGACTAGGGGAGGGTATCAGATGAAAAGCCCGCATGATAGGCATACTGTCCAAGCTGTGGAAAGAGCTCTGAAAATACTAATTATTTTGGCTGAGGCGGGGGCTCCTTTAACATTAAGCCAGATTAGAGATCGTACCAAACTAAATATTTCTACGGCTCACCGTCTGCTTCATACCTTGATGAATGACGGCTTTATCAGTCAGGATAAAGATACCGGAAAATACTTGCTGGGTTTGCGCACCTTTGAGGTTGGCCATGCGGCTTTATATTCCATGGATATCCGCACAGTTGCCAGGCCTATTTTGCAAAAGTTGGTCGATGCTTGTAATGAAACAGTTAACCTGGCTATTCTCGATCAGGATGAAATTGTATATATTGACCAGATTGAATCGCAAAATATGATAAAGATTTTTGCTCGGGTCGGCAGCCGCGGGCCTGCTCATTGCACAGGGGCGGGGAAAGCTTTAATCGCGCACTTGTCTGATCGTGATTTTGAACGTTTTTTGCATAATAAAGAGCCTTTGCAGGTTTTTACGAAGCAGACAATCAGTGATAAGGCCAGATTAAAAGAGGAAGTTGCGCTAATCCGGGGAAAAGGCTATTCCTTGGATAACGAAGAGTTAGAGGAAGGTGTGCGGTGTGTTGCCGTTCCGATAAAGGATTTTGAAGGCAAGGTTATTGCTGCAGTGAGCTTATCCGGTCCGGATACTCGTTTAACCGACGCTTTTATCCAGGGAAAATTGATTCCAGAAGTTATGGCTGCTGCTGAAAGAATCTCAGAGCGCCTTGGCTACCGTAAGCGGTAAGAAATTTTATGAGAGATTAAAAAGCCCCAGAGTGTTAATACGTTCGAACTCTTTATCAAAGACTTCGGTCAATTCAAGATTAAGTAAATCACATAAAGCTGTTAAATAGAAGATGTGATTGCCTAATTCCTCCATAATTCTCTCTAAGCAATGTTCACATAAATCGCCCTTTAAGTGGGATTCCATGTATTGCTGGTAATTAATTAAGTCGATTTCGGGCGGACAGGTTTGCTTTGATGCACTGACGGAGAGACAGCCGCAATTAGTTACAGTTTTTGCTATGGATCTGTTTACGCGTGCTGATGATTCCTGAAACTTCGTTAGGCTATCAAGTATGCTGCGGTGACGAACCAGCAACTCTGAAACTTTATCCTGAAATTGCCCTACAACTTCGTTTTTCATGCCTTGATCTCCTCCAGTACGTTGCTTCTGCTTCACTTTATTATACTTTTTATGTCAAAACGTTGTCAATGTGTGAATGCTGCTAAAAGAGGTGATTTGTTCGGCTGAAAAAATTTGAGCCGGTTAACGGTTGACAAGGTCATTTATTATATGGTAAAATACATCCTTTATTTGACAACAAGTATTGTTTGTGATAGAATTAAAGCAATATGTTACACCTGGGAGGTTTGCCGATGTTCAATATTGGTGATAAGGTAGTTTACCCCATGCATGGCGCCGGCATTATCGAGTCCATTGAAGAAAGAGAAATCCTGGGTGCGTACAAAAAGTACTATGTCATGAATATACCTATCGGAGAAATGAAAGTAATGATTCCCCTGGATAATGTGGGGAATATTGGCTTACGTGAAGTTATTGATGATGATGGAGTAGAACAGGTTTTTTCAATTTTGCGTGATAACCACAGCAAAATGTCTACAAATTGGAATAGACGTTATCGTATGAACATGGACAAAATTAAAAGCGGTGATATCTATCAGGTTGCTGAGGTTGTTCGCAACCTGATGGTTCGTGAAAAGGAAAAGGGCTTATCTACAGGTGAGAGAAAAATGCTGGAGAGCGCTCGTCAAATTCTAATTTCCGAACTGGTGCTGGCTAAAAACGCGTCTGCTGCTGATGTAGACGAAATTATTAACCAATTTTTTCTTGAAGAGCATCATAATTCATGATGCTTTTTTTGACTACAGACACAAATATTTTACTGTTTTTGGCGTTCATGGTGTTTTTTTTATTTTTTGTGTATCAACCAGCTTGAATTTGGTAAAAAATATACGCTATAATATGCTAGAGGAGGTGATTAAGATATGCTGAAAAAAGGGCTTAGGTTGCTTTCACTGTTTGTGGGATTTGCTATAGGTTATCAGCTAGTAAACACAAATTTTGTCAACATCGCGGCGTTTGCGAATGTGGAATACACTGGGTCGGTTAGTATTGGTGCTTCCGTTCTTGGGGGAACAGTTTTTGGACTTATATCTTATATGATTACTCCTTGGCTGATTCGTTTGGCAACTTCGGTAAACGGATGGGCGGAATCTGCATTAAAATCTATCCCTACGTTTGATATTGCAGTAAGTGTAATAGGTTTGGTATTGGGATTGATGATTGGTGCGTTATTAAGTTTGGTTCTGCGTCACATCCCGCTTTTCGGGGTTTATCTCTCCATGATAGTTACGGTATTGGCCGGATATTTAGGTATGAGCTTAATGCTTAATCGTAAGGAAGAGATGACTTTTCTTTCAGGGTTGTTCTCTCGCCAAGGGAGAGCAAGTGAACGAGGTAACTTTCGCATCGCAAAAATCCTTGATACCAGCGTAATCATTGATGGCCGCATTGTGGACATTACGGCAACCGGTTTTATCGAGGGCGTGATAATAGTGCCCGGTTTTGTTCTGGAGGAGTTGCGCCATATTGCTGATTCTTCCGATGCTTTAAAAAGAAACCGTGGTCGGCGCGGACTTGATATTCTCAACAAGATGCAGAAAGAGTCTAATATTACTATACAGGTCGTTGATCAAGATTTCGATGATATCCCAGAGGTCGACAGCAAGCTGGTTAAACTGGCCATGGTCATGAAGGGAAAGATTGTAACTAATGATTACAATCTTAATAAGGTTTGCGAATTGCAAGGCGTTCCTGTTTTAAATATCAATGAGCTAGCAAACGCGGTTAAGCCTGTTCTTCTACCCGGCGAGGAAATGGTAGCGCAAATCATAAAGGATGGTAAAGAAGCAGGCCAAGGTGTTGCTTACCTTGATGACGGAACGATGATAGTGGTTGAAGGTGGCCGTCGTTATATTGGGGATACAATAGAAGTTGTTGTGACAAGCGTTCTGCAGACGGCTGCAGGGCGGATGATTTTTGCTAAGCCAAAACTTGCTGAAAAAGTTTCAGGGCTGCGTTAAATGAAAGCGGCAGTAATTGTGGTGGCGGCAGGACGCGGGCAGCGTATGAAAGCCAAGCTGAATAAGCAATATCTCCCCTTGGCCGGAAAGCCGGTGCTGTATTATTCCCTGACCGCTTGCCTTGCTTTAGGATGCTTTAATCAAATTGTTGCGGTAGTTACTCCCGGCGAGGAAGAAATATTTCGCCGGGATGTTCTTTTGCCTTATTTCCCTGATAAAAATATTTATGTAATTGGCGGAGGGAATGAAAGACAGGACTCAGTTTGGCAGGGCTTGTCGGCAATGCCTGAAGATCTTGATTTTGTATGTGTTCATGACGGAGCAAGGCCACTTGCTTCTGTGGAATTATTTGCCCGCACCTTGGATAAAGCTGTAGAACTGGGAGCGGCGGTGGCCGCCGTTCCGGTTAAAGATACAATTAAGCGGGTTGATAAGTTCGGTAGGATTGTTGAAACTCCGCCAAGAGAAAGCTTGTGGGCGGTGCAGACTCCGCAGATTTTCCGACGAGATTGGCTGGTCGGTTCTTATAGGCGAGCTATAAATGAAGGGTTTTATGCTACCGATGATGCGGCGCTGTTAGAGCATTATGGTCATCCTGTACATATTGTTTCTGCAGATTACAGCAATTTGAAAGTTACTACGCCCGAGGACCTTATTCTGGCAGAAGTTTTACTTGGGAGGGAAGGCAATGCGAATAGGGACGGGGTTTGATGTACATAGATTAGTTGAAAAGAGGCCGCTTGTTTTAGGCGGTGTGGATGTGCCTTATAGCTTAGGGCTACTGGGACACTCCGATGCCGATGTTTTACTTCACGCCATAATGGACGCCATGCTGGGGGCGTTGGCTTTGGGGGACATAGGCAAGCATTTTCCTGACACAGATTCGCAGTATGAAGGTGTATCCAGCTTGCATTTGCTTCAGGAAGTAAGCTTGCTTTGCCGCCGAGAAGGGTTTTCGGTGGGCAATATAGACTCTGTCATTATAGCCCAAAAGCCTAAGCTTGCACTGTATATTGAAGAAATGAGAGCAAACATCGCTTCGGCTCTTAGTATTCCGGCAGATAGAATTGGTGTAAAAGCAACAACTACTGAGGGCTTAGGCTATTGCGGCCGCGGCGAAGGCATTGCTGCTCAAGCCGTAGTTCTCCTTAATAGAAATTAAAAACCCCGTCGATGACGGGGTTTTTAATTTAATATGTTTATGCAGCATTTTTCAATTGCCTAGTTCAGAATCAGGTATTTGTGATATATCTTCCAACCATGGAGATGCTTCGCTGTCACTAGGGGCACGCCAGTCTCCTCGAGGGGAAAGGGATCCACCGGAGCCGACCTTGGGACCGTCAGGCATTACTGAGCGCTTGAATTGGCTGCTGAAAAAGCGGCGGGTAAAGATTTCAAGCCAATGCTTTATTTGTGCAAGAGAGTATTCATTGCGCTTTTTTTCAGGAATGTCGGGCCAGGCTCCTTCTGATTTGTCGTGCCACGCGGAGTAGGCAAGAAACGCTATTTTGCTGGGGCGGTAGCCGAAGCGTGTAGTGTAATATATATTGAAGTCTTGCAGTTCGTATGGACCAATAAAATCTTCTGTCCTCTGTGCAGGCTGAGTGTTGTTTCCTTCTCCCGGCACCAGTTCCGGGCTTATTTCTGTATCAAGGATATCATGGATGACAGAGCGGGTTGATTCTTCGGTGTCTTTTTGGGAAGTTAGCCAGCGAAGCAGGTATTGAATAAGTGTTTTAGGGATGCCAGCGTTTACATTATAGTGGGACATATGGTCACCTACACCGTAGGTACACCATCCCAGCGCCAGCTCGCTTAAATCACCTGTGCCAAGCACTAATCCACGGTGCAGGTTAGCCAGTCGGAAGAGATGAGATGTTCTCTCTCCAGCTTGGACATTTTCGTAGGTGGTATCAAAATGATTTTCGCCAACTGCTGCAGAGTGGCCTATGTTTTTCAACATTAGACGGCAGCTGTCCTGGATATCCAGTTCTTCCCCTGTGACTTTTAGGGCATGAATAAGCCTCCAGGCATTTTCCTTAGTTCGTGCAGAGGTGGCAAAGCCCGGCATGGTATAAGCCCGAACTCTTTCTCTTGACCAGCCGAGCAAATCCACAGCTTTTATAGCTACCATTAAGGCCTGGGTGGAATCCAGCCCGCCCGAAACGCCGATAATGATATTTTCCATCCCTGAAGACAGGAGGCGCTTAATTAAGGAGTGAACCTGAATATTATATGCTTCATAACAGAGCTTGTCTCTGCTTTCCGCATTAGCAGGCACATAAGGAAAGCGGGGATATTCCCTTTGAAGAGGTAGCGTTCCTTCCGTTAGCTTGATTTCACATTCAACAGTGCGGAATTTCGGTGCCAAATTTTTTAGACTGCGGGCATTTTCTGCGAAGGTGTTTTGCCTGAGGCGTTCTTGAGTCAAATGGTCTAAATCTATATCGGCGAATGTGATGGATGGTTCTAGACCAAAGCGTGTTGACTCAGCTAGTAACTGTCCATTTTCATATATTAGCGCATGGCCGTCCCAAGCTAAATCGGTGGTGGATTCTCCGTGTCCTGCTGCGGAATACAGATATGCAGAAAGGCATCTTGCAGACTGGGCGGCGGCTAGAGTATGTCTGTGCTGCGCTTTGCCTATTGTTATATTTGACGCTGACAGATTGGCAATAACTGTGGCTCCCGACAGGGATGCCAAGCTGGATGGAGGGACAGGAACCCAAAGGTCTTCACATATTTCCACAGCAAACGTAAAGCTTGGGATATTTTTGATGCGGAAAAGTAAGTCTGCGCCAAAAGGCACACTTTCTTGACCGCAATAGGTAATTGTACTGTGGCTTGCGACGGTGGCGGGCCTGAACTGTCGTGCTTCGTAAAACTCTCTGTAGTTAGGAGGATACGACTTTGGCACAACTCCAAGTATATGTCCGCGGTGTAATACCAGAGCGCAGTTGTAAAGCAGTGACTCTGACATGACCGGTGCCCCAATAATTATTATTGAGTCAAGAGCAGCAGATTCGCGCAGAAGTAATCTTATTTCATTTTCCACTTTTTCCAGAAGTGCTTGCTGGTGGAAGAGGTCTTCATTACTGTATGCTGATATGCCTAACTCGGGAAACAGAATTAAAATAGCCTTTTTGGATGCGGCTTTTCTCGCCAGTTCCAGTGTGTGGGAAGTATTGTAAGCTGGGTCGGCCACACGAACTTCCGGAATGGCAACCGCAGCTCGAATAAACCCGTGACGGTAGAGATTAAAAAAATTGTTCATGTGTTCCCCCTCTTTATATTTAGAATGCGTATAAGTTAGGCTTTAAAATATTATAGCACAACCTGTCATTGTTGTGTCTATTTTTCAATAGTGGTATAATAGTTAAGATTCTGAAGCAGGAGGGTTTGTATGAATAACGTTAAAGTACGTTTTGCTCCCAGCCCAACGGGGCCTTTACATATTGGCGGGGCACGTTCCGCTTTGTTTAATTGGCTTTTTGCCCGTCATTACGGCGGCCAAATGGTGGTTCGCGTCGAGGATACAGATTTGGAGCGTTCCACAGTTGAATATGCGGAGATGATTCTTGATTCGCTGCGCTGGCTTGGTCTTGACTGGGACGAAGGTATTGCAGTTGGCGGAGAAAACGGTCCATATCGTCAACAGGAGCGGCTGGAGATTTACCGTCCTTATGTGGACAAGCTGTTGGAAATGGGCCAGGCTTATCACTGCTTTTGCAGCGGCGAAGAATTGGAGGCGGAGCGGGAAGCGCTTTTGTCTCGTGGAGAATTGCCACGCTATATGGGTAAATGCCGGGACTTAACAATAAAAGAACGAGATGATTTTTGTGCTGCAGGCAAGCAGCCGGTCGTTAGGTTTCGTGTGCCAGAAGGGCGTTTGTTGGTGGTGGAAGACTTGGTGCGCGGACGGGTTGAGTTTGAGAGTGATGGCATAGGTGATTTTATTATTGTAAAGTCCGATGGTATACCCACATATAATTTTGCTGTTGTCTTGGATGACGCTTTGATGGGGATTACCCATGTTTTGCGGGGAGAAGAACATCTTTCCAATACGCCGCGTCAAATTCTGATTTATGAGGCTCTTAACTTTAATCTTCCCCAGTTTGCTCATATTTCTCTTATTCTAGGCGAAGATCGCTCTAAAATGAGTAAAAGGCATGGGGCCACATCCGTGGTTCAGTATCGCCAGGACGGTTATTTGCCAGGAGCTTTAGTAAACTTTCTGGCTTTGCTTGGCTGGTCTCCCGAAGGTGAGGATGAAATATTTACAGTTGAAGAACTGATTTCCCGGTTTTCGCTGAAGCGTGTTTCTAAAAGCCCGGCTGTATTTAACTTCGATAAATTAAAATGGATGAACGCCCACTATATTAGAGAGGCTTCACTGGAAAGAATTACCGAGCTGTGTCTTCCTCATATACAGGCTGCAGGCCTGATTGAAAATGATTTGTCGCCTGATCGCTTAGTATGGCTGCAGCAGGTGGTAGCTACAGTAAAGGAAAAGCTGGAATTTGCAGGCCAATCTCCGGAGCTTGTTCGTGTGTTTTTCGGTGAGACTGTGGAGCTAGCTGACGAGGAAGAAGCTAAAATTGTGATTGCTTTGGAATCAACTCCCTCTGTTCTTAATGCTTTTCGTGATAAAGCGCTAGCTTTTACTGAGTGGGATGAGAGTATTGTACGCAATACACTGAAAGAAATAGGAAAAGAGCTGGGGGTCAAAGGAAAACCTCTATTTATGGCTGTGAGAGTTGCTGTTTCCGGTCAGTCGCATGGGCCGGATCTTAATTCGCTTCTAGCCCTCCTTGGTCCGGCGCTTGTTGCCAAAAGGCTGGAGCATACACTGGGAAACATGTAGCAATTACTCTAATAGTTGACACATAGAGACGCCCCTTCTATAATATAGATTATATTAAGAAATGAAAGACAATGAAGAGGTAGAGTAGGGTTGTGCGGATGCCGTTAGAGAGGAGTTCCCCCGGCTGAAAGGAACTCTCGGATATGAAGCCTGAAGTGCGCCTCCAAGTTTGTCCTCCGAACAAATAAGTAAGAGGATGCGGTTGCGGCCGTTAATCGCAGTGAGTGGGACAATTTTGTCCAAACAGGGTGGGACCGCGGTCAAACCGTCTCTGAATATTGAGACGGTTTTTTGTTTTTTCGGGGAAACTGAAAAATTGCTAAGCATCGGGGAGCGTGAGATAGGTGAGTATACTAAAGCAAGACATTAAAGTGATATTTGAAAGGGATCCGGCAGCAAAGTCGATCCTGGAGGTTATGCTGTGTTATCCGGGATTGCATGCCATTGCACTGCATCGATTGGCTCATGCGCTGCACCGGAATAAGCTGGTACTGCTTGCCCGCCTGATTTCCCAGTTTGCCCGTTTTATTACAGGGATTGAGATACACCCCGGCGCGAAAATCGGCAACGGTGTGTTTATTGACCACGGCATGGGAGTGGTTATCGGTGAAACTGCAGAGGTTGGAGACAATGTTACCATTTACCAGAGTGTTACTCTGGGCGGGACAGGAAAAGAAAAAGGGAAACGTCATCCAACCGTGGGGAATAATGTGGTTATTGGAACGGGTGCTAAAGTACTAGGTCCTATTGTTATTGGTGATTATGCTAAAATTGGAGCGGGTTCTGTTGTACTTAATAATGTTCCGTCGCATACGACCGTGGTTGGTGTTCCTGGCCGTGTAGTTCTTTACGATGGGGAACGTATTCCATCGATAGATTTAAATCATGAAGATCTTCCAGATCCCGTTGCTGAAATGCTTCACTGTCTGCAAAAACAGATTGATGACTTGCGCTTCCAGCAAGAAAAGTGTCTTAAAGGGAGGACCCCAAATGACAATACGACTCTTTAATACCATATCCCGCAAAAAAGAGGAGCTTGTGCCTGTTCAGGACAAAAAAGTAGGTATTTATGCTTGCGGCCCTACGGTATATGATTATTTTCACATCGGCAATGCACGGATTTTTATTGTCTTTGATGTGATAAGGCGCTATTTGCGCTACCGTGGCTATGATGTAACTTTTGTGCAAAATTTTACCGATATTGATGATAAAATGATTAAGCGCGCTGCCGAACTGGAGATTACAGTGCCGCAATTGGCTGACCGGTTCATTCAAGCGTATTTTGATGATGTTGAGGCTCTGGGAGTGGAAAAGGCAGACGTGCATCCCAAGGCTACGGAGCATATCCCTGAAATGGTGGAGCTTATTGAGAAGCTGATGGAAAAGGGCATGGCCTATAATGTAGACGGCGATGTTTATTTTCATACACCGGCGTTTCCAAACTACGGGGAGTTGTCTAATCAGCCGTTGGACGAGCTTGTTTCTGGTGCCAGGGTTGACTTGGACGAGCGGAAAAAACATCCGCTGGACTTTGCCCTCTGGAAGAAGCAGAAGCCGGGGGAACCTGCCTGGGACAGTCCTTGGGGCAAAGGACGTCCAGGCTGGCATATTGAGTGTTCGGTAATGTCAACCAAGTATCTTGGTGATACGCTGGATATCCACGCTGGAGGTCCGGATTTAATTTTCCCTCACCATGAAAATGAGAAAGCACAGAGTGAAGGAGCAACCGGCAAGCCATTTGCCAGGTATTGGCTTCATGCAGGTTACTTGAATATTGACCAGAAGAAGATGTCCAAGTCCTTGGGTAATTTTATGACTGTACGAGAAATCTGCAAGCATGTGGAGCCGGAGGTTATCCGCTTTTTTATGCTGTCTGCTCATTACCGAAATCCTATTAACTATTCAGCTGATTTGTTGCAGCAAGCAAAAAGCGGCCTTGCACGTTTAAATAACGTGGTTTATAATTTGCGTGACTTGGCGGCGAAGCTACCGGCAGATGCTGAGGCTCCGCCTAAAGAGCTTATGGCACAGTTGGAGGGATATCGTAGTCGTTTTGTGGAAGCAATGGATGATGATTTCAATACGGCTGACGGCCTTGCTGTTATTTTTGAATTGGCAAGGGAAACCAATGCATATTTAAAAGAACCAGCTCCCTCCCGGGAAGTGGTGGAAAAAACACTGGGAGTATTTGAAGAGGTGGGGGCCATTTTGGGCTTTTTCTCTGCTCATGGTGATAATAAGGAGCTTGACAAAAGGGTTAATGAGCTGATTGCCAAGCGGCAGCAGGCACGGCAGGAAAAGGACTGGAGTACTGCCGATGCTATTCGTGATGAATTGAACTCTTTAGGGATTGTGTTGGAGGATACCCCTCAGGGAATCCGCTGGCGGAAGAAATAGTATGCATGAGATGCTGCCACCGATTCTTTTGGCTTATGTAGGTGATGCTGTTTATGAGTTGTATATTCGTCAGTGGCTAGTTAGGCAGGGGGCAAAGCCTGTTAGCCAATTGCACAGGAGAGCCACGCGTTTTACCAGTGCTGCGGGACAGGCAGATATTTTGCGCCGACTTGAACCGCTTCTTACAGAAGAAGAAACTGCCTTTGTCCGCAGGGGGCGGAACACGAAAAGCAAAGTGCCGAAAAATGCCGATATGGCAGAGTATAGGATGGCCACAGGCCTGGAAGCTTTAGTTGGGTGGCTGTATTTATCGGGGGCGCAGAAAAGGCTGGATGAATTGTTTTCATTTATTGATGTGGGGGAGGATAAAGAGTGAAAGTAACGTTATTGAGTTATACCCCTGATCCGGAGAAAGTAGTGGCTGCAGCAGCGCGTTTATGCTATTCTCCTGACGATGCTGATGTTTTGTACGATGGAATGACCGACAAGAAGGTGCAAAGTTTTCTTGGCAAGTTAATTGAACTGGGGCATCTTTCGCCCATTGAGCATGTTTCATTTACTTTTGCCGTAGCAGGAGTTAGTCGTGTACTGTCCCACCAAATGGTTCGCCATCGCATTGCTTCTTATTCGCAAAAATCACAGCGTTATGTCTGTGAAGATGATTTTGATTATATTGTCCCCCCGTCTATTGCTGCTGACTCGGAAGCTTATCTAATCTACAAGGAGCAGATGGCAAAAATCCAGGAAGCTTACCGGGCATTGCTAAAAGTTGCTCACCAGGAGGATGCCCGCTATGTTCTCCCTAATGCTTGCGAAACTAAGTTTGTTTTTACCATGAATGCCCGGAGCCTGCTGAACTTTTTTCAGCTGCGCTGCTGTGAAAGGGCGCAATGGGAGATTAGGGCGCTGGCGGAGGCTATTTATAAGGAAGTTAAAAAGGTTGCTCCAACACTCTTTAGCCTGGCCGGGCCGGCCTGCGTCAGTAAAGGCTCTTGCCCGGAGGGGGCAATGACCTGCGGTCGTATGGTTCAAGTCAGAGAAAAATATCGCACAATGTGAGGTGCCTTGCTTGATGGAAGAAAAAAGAATGATTGAAGGGCGCCGCCCTGTATTGGAGGCTCTCCGCGCCGGAACTGCAATAACCGGGCTGCTGTTACAAAAAGGTTCCCACGGGAAGCCTGTTGAAGAGATTCTTTCCTTGGCAAAACAGGCAGATATTCCAGTGAGGTTCTTAGAAAAAAGTTCACTGGAGAAATTGGCCGGCACCCGGAACCATCAGGGCGTTTTGGCGGAGACGGAGCCTTTTAAATATACGGACCTTGCCGAATTATTAGAGGGGAGCAACGGAGAAGCCCCGTTTTTGCTGATTCTTGACCATGTGCAAGATCCTCACAACCTTGGTGCGTTGATGCGCAGTGCACATGCCGCAGGCTGTCACGGCTTGGTGATTCCTGAAAGAAGAGCAGTGCAGGTAACTCCGGCTGTTGTTCGTACGGCTGCCGGAGCTGCAGAGCATCTGCCGGTAGCCCGGGTAGTTAATCTTGCCCGCTGCCTGGAAGAATGTAAGGAAGCCGGACTATGGGTATATGGTGCCGACATGGACGGGGAGAGAATTTACACAGCAGGAGATTACAACAGAGGCGTTGCTCTGGTAATAGGGGCTGAAGGCAGCGGCCTCAGCAGACTTATCAAGGAAAAGTGTGACTTTTTGGTAAGTCTTCCAATGAAGGGTAGGCTGGCGTCTCTAAACGCTTCAGTAGCCGGTACCCTCCTCTTATATGAGGTATACAGGCAGCGGGAAGGGTTTTAAGCGGGCATGTCTGCATATAAGTCTTGACGCTTTCGACAACATTAAGTTATAATACCATTATAGGTTTCCAGGTTGCGGAGCAACGATTATATAATCGTGGAGGCGATGCTTGTGAGTGTTACGGCCCAAAATATCCGTGGTCTGGTGAAGGTTTACGAAAACTACGATGTGCAAAGTGACGAAGAAATAGCGCTTCAGGCTAAAGAAGGCTGTGAAGTGGCGCTGGAGTTTCTGATTAATAAGTACCGTAATTTCGTAAAGGCCAAAGCCAGGTCGTATTTCCTCATAGGTGCCGACAGAGAAGATATCATTCAAGAGGGAATGATTGGGCTGTACAAGGCTATCCGAGATTTTAAAGAGGACAAACTTTCCTCTTTTCGGGCTTTTGCCGAGCTTTGTATTACCCGCCAAATTATTACAGCAATTAAAACAGCTACAAGGCAGAAGCATATTCCGCTGAACTCCTATGTATCGCTAAATAAGCCTATCTATGACGAAGATTCGGACAGGACCCTGTTGGACATCCTTTCAGGCGCTAAGATTACCGATCCCGAAGAGCTAATGATTAATAGGGAAGAGTATGACAATATTGAGATTAAAATGGGCGAAATCCTCAGTGATCTTGAGTGGAAGGTCTTGATGTTCTATCTTGAAGGCAAGTCATACCAGGAAATTGCTGTGGAGTTAAAGAGGCACGTTAAGTCAATAGACAATGCGCTGCAAAGGGTTAAAAGGAAGTTGGAGAGGTATTTGGAGCTTCGTGAAAATTAATAGAGACGCAAAACCCCGTCACAGCGGTGCCGGGGTTTTTATATGCACCCACGGGGACGGTTCTGCTGGTTTCGTTTCCAGCATGCTATATGTTTTTTTGTACAAAATTGGCCATTTTATCTATGTTGACATGAATATATAGATGTTGTATAATCAAGAGGCTGAATCGGCAAGACTGCGCGGGTGTGGCTCAATGGTAGAGCTCCAGCTTCCCAAGCTGGCTGCGTGGGTTCGATTCCCATCACCCGCTCCAAGATCTACTTTGATTCGTTATGTCGCGGGGTGGAGCAGTTGGTAGCTCGTCGGGCTCATAACCCGGAGGTCGCAGGTTCAAGTCCTGTCCCCGCAACCATTTGTTATTTTTGCTCACGTAGCTCAGTCGGTAGAGCACATCCTTGGTAAGGATGAGGTCACCGGTTC
>DLMZ01000039.1:864-17614 GCA_002479415.1 Firmicutes bacterium UBA7523 | reverse complement strand
GTTTGAAATCATACTTAGATAATAAATATATCCAGGCAATTATCATTGGGATGAATACTATAACACTAAATAACATAACAATGAAATAATTTGAATGAACGGTAATAAATGCTTTTGAGTATTCTCCTCCAAAAAGCGAAACTTGATTTGTGATAATAACAGCAATTGTCTCTTTTATCAACATCATGAATAAAACTAATGAAAAAAACTTCAATTTCCAATCATTACTCATATTTACTAAATATTTTACCATATCCCTAAGAACATATTGAATTATTCCAAGGATAATTACCCACACAAATATTAATAACAATGACATCTTAATTATGGCGATTGAATTATTATCACCTTCACTGTAGGTGTAAATTGAAACAAAGGTCATAAATAAAATTGACCAAACACTCAGTACATAAATCACAAATTTAAACGTTCTTTTTCGTAAATCATCCATCTTCATCAAACTTCCTCCAAAAATAAAGGCGCCCAAACAGGGCGCCTTTATAAGTTTATATACATTGAGGATGCCGGGATAAGCAAAGCGCGCCTTTTAACGGTCTGCAGTTTTTTCTTGCTTAAAGGCCATACCCCTCAATGCCATCCACAACGGGCTGGCAATAAAAATGGATGAGTAGGTGCCAAAGATTACACCCACCAGCAAAGCGCTAATGAAGGGACGCAGCGTCATGCCGCCAAAAGCAAAGAGTGTCACTAGCACCAGCAGTGTAGTCACTGAAGTATTAATCGAACGCCTCAGCGACAGATTAATGCTACTATTAACCACTTCAGCTAGATTTTCCTTGCGCTGTCTTTTCATATTCTCACGAATTCGGTCGAAAATGACAATGGTATCATTTATAGAATAACCTAAAATTGTTAAAATGGCCGCAACAAACGGGAGGTTAATTTCTAAACGAAAAATGGAAAAGAAAGCAAGCACTAAGATTGCGTCGTGAATTAAAGCACCAATGGCAGCAATGGCAAAACGGTACTCAAAACGAACAGTAATATAGATAACCATACCGATGCAAGCAATAATCAGCGCCAACAGAGCTTGCTGTTTCAATTCACCGCCAATAGTACTGCCCACACTCTCCACACGCAACAAATTATCTTCTGTTAAATCAAATCGTTCGCTTAGTGCAGAAAAGATTTCATCCTGCTGCTCACTGTTTAATGATGCAGCTTTGATAAGCAGTTCATACTTTTCCCCTTCACCCAGACCCTCTATGCCCACTTTTTGCAAGGAACTTCCCTCCATGCCTATAGGCGCAAGCACATCTCTAATCTCATCCAGGGAAAATTCCTGAGCTATATCCACATGCATAATAGTGCCACCGGTAAAATCTATCCCTAAGTTTAAACCATTTGTTGCCAGAGAAAAAACCCCCGCAATAATCAAAAATGCAGACAATATAAAGGCATATTTACGCTTCGAAATAAAATTCATATCATTTACCCCCTTACCCCTGTTTGTTCAGGAGCCCTGAGGAGCTCGGCACGTACCGCTTGGCGCAGCAAGAATCGTGTAAGCACAATTGCCGAGAACATGCTGACCAAAATACCTACACTCAGGGTTACCGCAAAACCGCGAATAGGGCCTGTACCATAACGGAACAAAACGGCAGCCGCAATCAATGTGGTTACGTTAGCATCCAAAATAGCTCTAAACGCATTATTAAAACCGGCCTCAATAGATGTACGCATCGTCCGGCCCAGCTTTAACTCTTCTTTTACCCGTTCAAAAATAATAACGTTGGCGTCAACAGCCATGCCTACAGATAGGATGAGTCCGGCAATACCGGGCAATGTCAGTGTAGCATTAATAGCTGTTAATAAGGCAAAAACCACGGCAATATAGGCAACTAGTGCAACATCGGCAATTAACCCGAAAAAGCGATAATATACCAGCATAAATAAAAGAACAAGAATCAAACCGGCAACACCTGCACGGACACTACGATTCAATGAATCCTGACCCAGTGTAGGACCTACAGAACGTGTTTCCAATTCAATTAGATTCACGGGAAGTGCACCAGAACGGAGCATTAACGCCAAGTTTCGTGCGTCTTCAATGGACATATTCCCTTCGATGGTAGCCCGTCCGTCTGTAATAACAGACGCTACTGTAGGAGCGGAAATAACGTCCTCGTCCAACAGGATGGCAATAAATTGATTAAGATATTTTTCGGTAGCTTCAGAAAAAGCGGCCGTTCCCTCGGAAGTAAACTCCAATCCGACTGAAGGGCGGTTACGTGAATCAAAGGTAGCATAGGCATCCTTTAAATCTCCACCGGTAAGGATGACATCCCCCTCAGGCCCTACAAAGGTTAGCATAGCTGTAGTCCCTATTACTTCCCGAGCCTGACGCTGGTCTTCCACGCCTGCCAACTCAACCCGAATCCTGTCATCGCCTTCTCTCTGAATCACCGGTTCAGATACTCCCAGACTATCAATACGGTTACGAATCACTGTGATAGCTCTGTCAATTTTATCCCCGCCGCCGGTGTCTTCCGCTTCAACCGCCTGGTAGAGAACATATACGCCCCCACTTAAATCCAAGCCAAGTTTAATGCTATTTTTTGCTTGCAGTATAGCAGCACCGCTGAGGACCAGCAATAGCAAAACCACCCCTGCGAAAATCATGAGACGGTTGCTTTTCATCCAGTTTGACCTCCCTCTATAACAAATAAATTAGAAAATAGACGTAAAAAAAGGGCACCTTTCCAGATTACTCCGAACGAGCCTGCCCGAGTCTCAAAGTTATTATAAACGGTTACCTTTATGTTGTCAATTTGTGTTTTCCTCCAGGTTCCCTCATTGCTCGCGCTTGCTCCAAGTTAATACTTCCATAATTGTCCACACCATGATAAAATGTGTATAGGAAATCCTAGATACATATACGTTAGGATTCACTAAAACTTTAAGAGGGTGTTAATATGCGGCGAAGTAAGTTAAACGGCATTCTTGCTCTTTTGTTGATTTTTCTGTTAACAACAGTGCTAACCGGATGCGGAGGGAAAAAAGAAGCTGACCCGGCTATTGACCAGAAACAGGAAGCTACGGAAGAAGCAGGAGTCCCTGCTGACCAGCTTATTGCCAAAGGGATGGCAACCGACGGTTTTTCCTACGAATACATACTGACTTTACCAGACGGTCAAATAATTACTCATAAAATGTGGGTAAAGGAAGGCAGTATGCGCTCGGAGATGGAAAGCCCGTTCGGAGAAGAAACTATGCTTTCCATTGTCAACACCAAGGATAAAATGGTCTATGTTTACCAGGCGGAAACAAAACAAGCATTTGCAATGCCCATAGACGAATCGGAAATTGATACCACTTCCCCTAAGGACTTTATTAGAGATGCTGACCCGGCCGACATGATTTACATGAAGCGAGAAATATACGACGGCAAAGAATGCCTTGTATATGAAACCCGCCATGAAGGAGGGCACGGCAAGATATGGATTTGGGAAGAAGCTGGCATGCCTCTGCGAGTGGAATCTCAATCAGGCAATGACAAACTAGTAGTCGAATTTCTTAATTTCAAGATCGGCAACATTGACGATTCTCTGTTCGAACTGCCAGAAGGCACAGAAATCATTGATTTTGGATCATTTCTATCCTTCTAAACTATAATAATATAATATCTCAGCCAGCCGCACCTCCCGCAGGTGCGGCTTTTTTATCATAAATAAAATAAGCCTCGTGGCTTATCCTTGCATTAATTCGAAACGATCTTAATCACCGTATCTAAAACCTCTTCAATTGTCATTCCGTCTGTAGGAAGATAAAGATTGCAGTGATCCTTGGCATTTGCCAAGCGCTTCCACTGGTCATCGAGCCTGCCCTGATCCCAGCTAATCTTCCGCCTGCTTTTAGCCGTCTCCAAAGTGCAAGACAGGCAGACCAAGAAATCGGGATTCTTACGGCGCCACAACTGTGATGCGGCTGAGTGCTCCTGAGCAATATTAACTGCAGAAAACCCCTGTGCCTTCAGACCACTTACCAGGGTTGTCTTTCCGGCGGCACAATTGCCTACTACACCAATAACATAATTGTCCTTGTCAATGCTCATTAAGCGCTCCTCCAAATACTATACAGGGTAAGTAACAGAAAGTCTGCCAATTCTACTGCTGCTTTCTCCGTGAATTCCCATGGACAGCACCGTCATGTCATCCGCAGCCCTTGTTTCATCAAGCTGCAAACCTTTCTGTAAGATTTCTTCAGCCAAATCATGGCAGCGATGCGCAGGAGTAGCGGCTAAAATTTCAATAATCTCATTTAATTTCATCTGACGACCGTAACGTCGTCCGGCGTGAAGAATTCCATCTGTAAATGTAAGCAGCAAAGTATCTTCTTCAAGAGGGATTTCATGGATTATGGGCTTCATAATATGGTGAAAACCGATGGGATTAACATCGTCAGAGAGTATTTCTACTTTATCTCTTTTTTTTACCAGCACAGGGCAGTTACTGTTGCGTGAAACTACTATGGTACGAGTCACTAAATCGGCAGAAAGCATGGTTAGCGTTGCAGAAACTTTTCCGTCCCGCAACGCAAACAAAAAATCGTGAGTTGCTCTGGCCACAGCGCCGTCCCTCGTGCCGTCGGCGACGAGAGCTGCAGCTTTGCTCACTACTAGCTTACTGATAAGCTTTGCTGAGCGACCGCTCCCCTGGCCGTCGGCAATAACAGCAGTAATACCTCCCTTAGGCCGTTCAATAACCTCAACAGAGTCACCACTCTCACCCACAGCATATTTAGATGTCTTATTGACAGCAACCTCAATTTGCATAAGCTGACCCTCTTAATCTAAGGAAGTTTTCAAATATTTATTCAAAACAGGCTCGATAGACGAATAATCCACATCCCGGTAAAAGGCAACTTGGCCTATCTGCTGAGGCAACACAAATACCATCGTTTCCCCTTCTCTTTTTTTATCGAAACGCAAAGCTGCCATAACCTGTTCCGTACTTATTGTCGCCGGCGGCTGTTTTAAGCCGATGCGGGAAAAAAAAGCTTTGAGACGAGCAGCCTCCGCTGAAGCTAAAACACCTTTATTTTCAGCTATGTATACAGCCATTTGCATCCCCGCCAACACAGCTTCTCCATGCAGGTAGAAGCTGTATGATGTTGCTGCCTCCAGGGCATGGCCCAAGGTATGCCCAAAGTTGAGTATGCCGCGCAAGCCGGCTTCCCGTTCGTCTTCAACGACCACCCGGGTTTTTAATTCACAGCAAACAGCAATTACTTCAGCCATTACCTCTGGATCTTTAGCTATAAAAGCTTGCCAATTCTCTTCCAAATAGGAGAAAAATGCTTCGTCCATAATTATCCCGTATTTAATTACTTCTGCTGCACCGGCAAGAAACTCCCGCTCAGGCAAAGTTTCCAATACAGACAACTCAACCCAAACCAGCTTGGGCTGGTAGAATGCGCCAATGAGATTTTTCCCCAGCGTATGATTAACCGCCACTTTACCGCCAACGCTGCTATCCACTTGCCCCAGCAAAGTAGTGGGTATTTGAACAAAAGGGATCCCGCGCAAATAGGTTGCTGCGGCAAAGCCGGTCAAATCGCCGACTACACCCCCGCCCAGTGCCATAAATAGCCCGCTGCGATCAAGCCCTGCCTCCAGGGCACGGGTGTAGAGAGTTTCTACCCAAGCCAACGACTTGCTCTCCTCACCGGCGGGAATTACCACAGGCGTAACGGTGAAGCCGCTGTTATCCAGCGCTTCAATGAGCCTTCCTCCGTAAAGAGGAAAAACATTTTCGTCACTGACCAATAAAACCTGGCCAGGCTTTACTTTTTCCAGCAAAGCCCTTCCCAAGTCTGAAAACATGTTTTTACCTATATATATAGGGTAGCTCCGATCTTCCAGAGGCACTTGAACTACACGCATTCTCTCACCCGTTTCTCTACAAATTACCTGGTATTTAAAAGATCCTGATATGCCGCAAAATGAGCTAACATTTCCTCCAGCGAATCGCCGCCCAGCTTTTGGCGTAAAACACAGGCTACCTCCCAGGCGGCCGCTGCCTCACCTACAATTGCTGCGGCAGGAACCGCACAGGCGTCAGACCTTTCCACTGCCGCCGCAAACGGCTGATGATTTGCCATATCAACACTTTGTAACGGCTTATAAAGAGTAGGGATGGGCTTCATTGCCGCCCTCAGCACCACCATTTCCCCGTTGGAAATGCCGCCTTCCACACCGCCAGCTCGGTTGGTAAGCCTATAGTAACTGTCCCTATATCCAATTTCATCGTGAACCAAAGAACCGGGTAACCCGGCCAGCAAAAACCCACCGCCGATTTCCACCCCTTTAATGGCCTGAATGCTCATCAGTGCCCCGGCAAGCATAGCGTCCAATTTTCTGTCCCAGTGAACATGGCTGCCGAGTCCGGCAGGAACCCCTGTAATAATAACTTCAAAAACACCGCCCAAAGAATCTCCTTCTTTTTTAGCCCGGTCGATGCGTGTCATCATAGCGGCTGCTGCGGCCTCATCAAGGCAGCGGACTGGTGAAGCATCAATCCTTGCAGAGTCAGCAACAACTTTTTCTGCAGGCGCTTGCTCCGAGGTAACCTCACCTATGGAAACCACATGAGATATTATATTAATGCCGAAAACGGCCAACAGCTGCTTCGCAACCGAACCCACAGCTACCCTAGCTGCCGTTTCCCTAGCACTGGCACGCTCCAGCACATTGCGAACATCGGTTAAATTATATTTCTGAGCCCCAGCTAAATCGGCGTGACCAGGCCGAGGACGAGTTACAACCTCAATACCGGCCGGCGCTTCTCCCTCCGCAGCCATTTTATCCTGCCAGTTTTCAAAATCGCGATTAATAATTTGCAGTGTTAAGGGACTACCCAGTGTTTTGCCAAACCGAATGCCGGATAGAAACTCAGCCTTATCCTTTTCAATCTTCATCCGTCCACCGCGCCCGTAGCCCTGCTGTCGTCTGGAAAGCTCCAAATTTATGCTGTCTGAAGCAAGAGGCAGGTTGGCGGGAAGACCCTCAATAATTGCGGTAAGAGCCGGGCCGTGAGACTCTCCGGCTGTTAAATAACGCATTATTATATCAGCTCCTTTCCTGTTTGACTTTTACGCCACTGGTATAAAGCTATGCCGCCGAGAATCAAAACGAGGCTAAGAAGCTGAGCAACACGAAATTCTCCCCAAAACGGACTGTCCACACGAACACCTTCAATAAGGAACCGCCCTACGGAATATAAAATCAAGTAATAAATAAATATTCCGCCGTTAACTTTTTCCCCTTTAGATTTATAAATTAAAAAAGTAAACACCAATAAATTCCATATGAACTCATAAAGAAAAGTAGGATGGCGCCATGCACCGTCTATATACATCGCCCACGGCAACGTTGTTTCTACGCCGTATGCCTCCTGATTAAAAAAATTGCCCCAGCGCCCAATTGCTTGTCCCAGAATCAGCCCGGGAACACAGAGATCCGCCAGACGCCAGAAGTCAATATTCGTTCTTTTTGTATAGATATACCCGGTGAGAATCGAAGCAAAAATTGCCCCGTGAATAGACATCCCCCCTTCACGGAAAGCAAAAACCGTAAGCCAGTTATGGCTATATAAAGACAAATTAAATATTACAAACCCCGTCCTGGCACCAACTAAAGCCGCGGGGACAACCCAATAAAAAAAGGAAATAACCTGATCTTCAGTAATCCCGTAACGGTCTGTTCTGCGAAGTGCCGTAAATAACCCCATCAGCACTGCGCTGGAAATCATAATTCCATACCAATATATCGGTACCCCAAAAATATAAAAAGCCACAGGATTCGGATTCATCCACATAACTTCTAAGCTCCTCCCTCAACCTTCTCTAAAGCAAGCAGTTTTTCCTTCCAGCCAAAGCCTCCGCTAAATCCTCCCAATCTTCCACCGGTACAAATCACCCGGTGGCACGGTATAACCAGCGGGGTACGGTTGGCTGCCATTGCATTGCCCACCGCCCGAGCTCCCCTTGGAGAACCCGCGCGAACAGCCAACCATTTATAAGTCACCACATGATTATGAGGAATATCAAAGGCCGCTAACAAAAGCTTCCGTGTAAAAGCTGTGTACCCTGACATATCCATCGGGCATGAGAAGCAAACAGCTTTTCCCATTAATAGGTCTTTCAAGTCTTGTCCTAACACTTTTACCCACAGAGAATCAGAATCAGCAATTTCAGGGGCACTTCCTTTGCCGACCGGAGGCAGTTTCAACTCATACAACCCATCTTCGGAGAAAGCAAAACATACAACTCCCATAACAGTCTCCACACAACGTCTTTCCACAGCTACCTCCCTTATAACCCGGGCACAGTTCTTGAAAAACTAGTTTAACTCAGATTGCATTATAGTGGGCGCATAGTCCGCTTACGCTGGGAAAATGCTGCTATTTCCATGAAGCCAAGGCTGCGAAGCATGGTAGCGGCTCGGTTCAGCCCGCTACCCACATCCTGCGGGCAATGGGCGTCAGAACCTAAAGTGACCGGTATTCCCGTTTCTTTGCATGTTTTAAGAAATGCTTGGCTCGGATAAGCTTCATTAACGGGAGCGCGCCAGCCTGATGTGTTTACTTCTATGCATATACCGCTTTTGGCCAAAATGGTACACGTTTCCCGCATTAAGCCGTCCCAACTTCGCTGCGGAAAGAAACCAAACTTTTTCACCACATCCAAATGCCCAACTATATCAAACAAGCCGCTTTTAGCTAACTGCCCTATAGCACGGAAATATTCCTCATAAAGATTGTCCATATCTGCTGACTTGAAACGATCAATCTGGCCAGGGTAGGTAAAATCCCAGCCGTTTAGGAAGTGAACGGAACCAATTACATAGTCGAAAGGATGCGCGGCCAAGAGTTCCCCGGTAACAGCCTCACATCCAGAAAAAAAATCGATCTCTATGCCTAACCTCACAGGAATAACAGCGTTATCCTGAATTTTCCGTACATCTGCCAGATATTCATCCAATTCATCAGCTTTCATGCTTACTTGGATTTCTGGAGTATAGCCCAGCATCTCCAAAGGAAAATGGTCCGCAAACCCTATTTCCGTCAAACCTTTACGCTGTGCCTCCTCCAAATATTCCGCCATGGTTCCGCTGGCATGACAGCAACGGTATGTGTGAATATGGTAATCTAGCATCCGCTCTCAGCCTCGCTTATTTTTGGGCGATGGCGGCTTGCCAGCTCGGCAAGCACCTCGGAAAGAGCCACATCCTTTTGGGCAAGAAGAACAAGAAGGTGAAAAAGCAAGTCTCCGGTCTCATAAATGAGCTCATTACGATCCTGGTTTTTCGCCGCAATAATCACTTCGCCCGCTTCTTCTCCCACCTTTTTAAGAATGCGGTCAAGTCCGCCGTCAAACAGCTTAGATGTATAAGAGCCTGCCGGCTTTGTAGCCTTGCGTCCGGTAATAATCTTCTCCAGCTCCGATAAAAAATCCCCGGAAGAAGACTGCTCCTCACCAAACAATGATCTATAGAAGCAACTAGCTGCCCCTGTGTGACAAGCGCCGCCGCACTGCTCCACCTGAATTAGCAAGGTGTCCCCGTCACAGTCATAATCGATACGTTTCACCTTTTGCATATGCCCTGAAGTAGCGCCTTTGTGCCACAGTTCACCGCGGCTGCGGCTAAAAAACCAGGTTTCCCCAGTCTCGAGCGTTTTTTCCAAAGACTGCTCGTTCATGTAGGCCATCATTAATACCTTATTGGTATTTGCGTCTTGGATAACTACGGGAATTAAACCGTCTTTATTAAATTTCAATTCCGTCATAACGAACCGGCACCCCCCGTTCTGCCAAATACTTTTTTACCTCTGCCACGCTAAACTCTTTATAATGGAAAACCGATGCGGCCAAAGCTGCGTCAGCTTTTCCGCCGGTCAGTACATTAAAAAAATGTTCCATGGTGCCTGCGCCCCCTGAAGCGATAACAGGGATATTTACAGCATCTGCCACGGCTGCGGTAAGTGCCGCATCATAGCCATCCTTGCCTCCGTCACAGTCCATGCTGGTTAATAATATTTCCCCCGCTCCCCGTGACTCTGCTTCCGCCACCCATTCCAGCACCAATCTGCCGGTAGGTTTGCGGCCGCCATGGGTATAAACCTCCCAGTCGTTCAAGTCCTGGTTCCATTTGGCATCAACAGCTACTACTATACACTGAGAACCGAAGCGTTCCGCACCAACAGTAATTAGTTCAGGATTTTCCACTGCCGCCGTATTTAAAGACACCTTATCTGCACCTGCAGTTAAAATCTGCCGAATATGCTCCAGCTCGCTTATTCCGCCGCCAACGATAAACGGGATAAAGACCTGCTCCGCTGTACGCCTCACCACATCCAGTATGGTCCCCCGATTTTCATGAGAAGCGGTAATATCCAAAAACACCAGCTCATCAGCACCTGCGGAGTCATAAAATTTAGCCAGCTCCACCGGGTCACCGGCGTCACGCAAATTAACAAACTGGGTTCCTTTAACTACCCGCCCCTCTTTAACATCCAAGCAAGGGACTATACGCTTCGCCAACATCAGTTTACCCCTCCCTTTAGAGCCAAGGCCTCGGGTAAATTGATGCGACCTGTATAAAGAGCCTGTCCTAAGATAACACCGGTAACTCCCAGTGATTCCAGCTCCAACAGATTTTTAATATCCTGCAAAGATGAAACGCCGCCCGAAGCAATTACGTCAAGAGGAGCATGCTCCGCCATTTCGCGAAGAGCGTCTAAGTTCGGGCCTTGAAGCGTTCCGTCCCTGTAAATATCGGTATAAACAATTTCTTTTACTCCAAGTTTTGCCATCTGCTGCGCCAAATCCAGAGCACGAACTGTGGAATCCTCCACCCAGCCCCGCAACGCCACTAATCCGGCACGAGCATCAATGCCCACAATTATTCTGCCGGGATACATATCACAAAGCCCCGCAACAATGTCGGGATTTGAAACGGCAGCTGTTCCAATAATCACCCGTTCCACACCGCAAGCAAATAGATTTTCCGCCGTTTCCGCATCACGTATACCGCCGCCCACCTGAACAGGAATTCCCACGGCCTTAACAATTCTCTCAATGACCTCGAAATTTTTACTTACACCGGAAAAAGCGCCGTCCAAATCAACCAAGTGTAAACGCCTGGCTCCTTCGTCACGCCAGCGCAGTGCTGGCTCTAACGGATCTTCATAATACTTAGTTTCCTTCGTTAGTTCACCATGAACAAGACGCACACAACGGCCGTCCCTAATATCAACAGCAGGAATAATTAACATTCTACAAGCCTCCCAAAATTATCCAAAATCTGTATTCCCAGCCGACTGCTTTTTTCCGGATGGAACTGTATTCCGAACACATTATCCTTCTGCACTATGGCCGGAAAATCTATGCCGTAATCGGCTGTTGCCAGAATTACATCATCATTGTCCGGTTTAGCGTAGTATGAATGAACAAAATAAAAATAATCCCCTTCATTAATTCCGTCCAAAATAGGGTGAGCCCGTTTAATGTTAAGCTGATTCCAACCAATCTGCGGAACTTTTAAAGAGCTCTCGAAAAGAACAATTTTACCAGGGAGCAAACCAAGGCCAGAATGATTGCCCATTTCCGTACTCATGTTAAAAAGAAGCTGCAATCCCAAGCAAATTCCTAATAGCGGCACGCCTTCTGCTGCCCTTTGCAATAAAGCTTGATCAAGTTTGTCGCGGCGCAGGTTTTCCATAGCTTGTCCAAAAGCGCCTACACCGGGCAAAACCAAGCCGTCAGCGGCAGCAATATCTGCTGGATCACTGCTGACCAGAGTATCGAAGCCGGCTTGAGCAAAGCCGTTTTGAACACTGCTCAGATTCCCCATGCCATAATCTATGATGACAATCATACTTTGCCTCCTGTGTACCTTACTTTTATTCTGCGAAAAATGCATATTTTCCTGCAATAGCAGCTTCTGCTACAAAACACCCTTGGTGGACGGGATGCCGCTCACTCGCTCATCAATTGAGGTAGCTTCATCCAAAGCTCTGCCCAGCCCTTTAAAGGCAGCCTCAATTATATGGTGAGTATTACTCCCGCACTGTAGCCGAAGATGGAGCGTGCATTGTGCTCTGTTGACAAATGCCCGTAAAAACTCTTCCACCAACTCCGTTTCAAAGTTACCAATACGGGAAAAAGGCAAAGGCAAATCCAGCCCCAGGTAAGGGCGCCCGGACAAATCAACTGCTACCATGACTAAAGTCTCATCCATAGGTAAAAGTGATGAACCGTAGCGGCGGATACCTTTTTTTTCGCCTAAAGCTTCCCGGAACGCATCTCCCATAACCAAACCCAAATCTTCAACAAGATGATGAGCATCCACAGGCAAATCCCCTGCAGCATTAACAGTCAAATCAAAAAAACCATGGCGTGCAAACAAGGTCAGCATATGCTCCAGAAAAGGAACTCCCGTGACCAGCTCAGCCTTGCCGCTGCCGTCCACATCCAGTGTTAATGTAATATCAGTTTCTCCTGTCTTACGAACCTGGGTTGAGCTTCTGCTTTGCAAGGTAATCCCTCCTTATTTTAACTGCCCGTCCGTGGGCTGTAAGCCCTTCAATACGAGCCAACTCTTCTATTTCCGGCGAGGACTTTAAAAGTGCTTCCGGTGGATAGCAAATAATACTGCTTTTTTTAATAAAGTCATCCACTGAAAGAGGTGAAGAAAACCGTCCCGCCCCGGAAGTAGGCAAAACATGACTGGGGCCTGCCCAGTAATCTCCTACCGGTTCAGGGGTATATGCTCCAACAAAAATTGCGCCGGCGTTGCGAATTTGCCCCATAACCGCCCAAGGATTAGTCAAATGCAATTCCAAATGCTCCGGTGCCAGCATATTGACTATCTCCAACCCTTCATCCAAGCTTTCCACAAAAACTAACGCTCCCTGGCCCTGCAAAGATTGCTGCGCCACATCGTTCCGCTCCAGCAAAGCGCACTGCTTCCTCAATTCGACTGGCAGCTCTTCCGCTAACCGCTTGGATGTGGTGATGCAGTATGCGGCAGCAAGAGGATCATGCTCCGCCTGTGAAAGCAAATCAGCCGCTACAAAATCGGCACGAGCCGAATCATCAGCCAACACCAAAACTTCACTAGGTCCGGCCAGCATATCAATGCCCACGACACCGGACACTTCCCTTTTCGCCAAAGTAACATATATATTGCCGGGACCGACAATCATATCCACAGCAGGGATGCTCTCCGTACCGTAGGCTAACGCAGCCACAGCTTGAGCTCCGCCGCATTTATAGACTGCCTTGGCCCCTGCAATTTTTGCTGCCACCAAGGTGTAGGGGTTTATGCTTCCGTCTGCTTGAGGAGGTGTAACTACGGCTATCTCCTGAACACCTGCTACACGCGCGGGAATTACTGTCATTATTACCGATGAGGGGTAAGCGGCGCCTCCGCCCGGCACATAAACGCCTGCTCTGTCCACCGGCGTCATCCGCTGCCCCAATACCACCCCGTCTTTATCATGCTCAAGCCAAGAATTACTCAATTGCTTACGGTGAAAAAAAGCTACGTTTTCCGCAGCACGAACCAAAATATTCCGCACCTCTGGCTCTACAGCGGCTTCTGCCTTTTCAAACTCTTCGTCACTAACCTGCAGTTCAGCAAGCTTCACTTTATCAAATTTCCCTGTGTAAGAGAAAACAGCATCATCTCCGTTTTTACGCACATCAGCTATGATTTCCCTGACTGAAGACAACGCTTCAGGGTAATCGTCAAAGCCACGCCTGTTAAACTCCTTACGGAACGTGGACCCGTTAAACGTTCTTAACACTGTGCTTCTTCTCCTTTCGAGAGCGCCTGCTCTAACATATTTACAAGGGTGGACACCCTACCTCCCTTAACCTGGTAACTGCCAGGATTGGCAACTAACCGGGATGTAATATGGGCGATGGTTTCCACCTCCACCAAATCATTTTCCTCGAGCGTCTTTCCTGTCGACACCAAATCAACAATAACATCAGCTAGGTTTAGCAACGGAGCTAATTCGATTGATCCGTGCAGCTTAATTACTTCAAATTGCTTACCTCTGCTTTGGAAATACTGCTCCGCCACACGGGGATACTTGGTAGCCACATGTCCGCCAGACGCTTCGATATAACCTTTTTTCTGCGCCACAGACAAGCGACATGGCCCAATTTTTAAGTCAAGAAGCTCATAAAGCTCTTTCTCCTGCTCGATAAGCACATCTTTGCCCACAATGCCTAAATCAGCCACGCCGTATTCCACGTATGTAGGGATGTCCGTGGGCTTAGCCATAATAAAACGGAGACGGTGCTCATCAATGGAAAAAATCAGCTTCCGTGTTTTCTCCCGCAACTGTCCGCAGCCAATACCCGCCCTCTCAAAGAGTTCCAATGTGGGCGGCAGTATCCTGCCTTTGGCCAACGCAATAGTTAACCAATCATTAGCTGCCAACATTTTGACCACCATCCTCTTCTACCCCAGCTTCACTAATAAAATAAAGCATCCTCGATGCCCCCATAGCCTTGCACCGATTAAGCGCGTCTTCGTTCGTACGCGGTTCAATATCTACAATTACCTTTTGCCCTTCGCCACGCAATTCCGAAGCTGCGGCAAAAGCTCGCTTGCGGCTGCCTTCTTCGTATGCCGCATAAGTAAATCCAGAAATAGCTGGTAATCTCCTAATGCGCTGCAACACTTCCATAAGATGCTCCAGGTTTAAAGCGAACCCCACGGCAGGCTGTTCCGGCCCAAAATGGCCCAGGAGTTGATCATAGCGACCACCACCGCAAATGGGGTATCCCATTCCCGCAGTATAACCCTCAAAAACCATGCCGGTATAATAATCCATAGTGCGGACAAGTCCTAAATCCAAGGTAATAAAACTGCTTACCCCATAGTCATCTAATGCCTGCCAGATTTCATCCAACGTAGCTAAAGCCTCATGTGCTGCTCCTGCCGGAGCCAACCCGGCCGCTTGCGACAGCACTTCCCTGCCTCCGCGCAAAGTGGGTATACGCAGAATGTTTCCCTTTATAGCCTCATCAAGAGGCAGTCCGCCAACCATTTCTTTTAGTGAAACATAATCTTTTTTATTGAAATAGTCTTTAATTTGTTCAGCGGCTTCCGGTTCCACACCATAAGAATCCAACAATTTTTGTAAAAATCCCACGTGCCCGAAGCACAGTGTAAATTCAAAAAGTCCCAATGCCCTTAAAACCGCGGCTGCAAGAGCAATAACCTCAGCATCACCTGCAGCTCCTGCACAGCCTATTAACTCCACGCCCGCCTGGGGAAGCTCCCGCTGCTTGCCCTGACGGCTTGATGCGTACCGATAGATATTCCCACCGTAACAAAGACGAAGAGGTTTTATTTCACCAGCCAAGTGTGTTGCTGCCACTCTCGCCAAAGGCAATGTAAAATCAGGACGAAGTACCAGAGACCTGCCCCGTTCATCTAAAAAACGGTAGGTTTTATCTGCCAGCTCAGCTTTCATATCACCAACAAAATTTGCACTGTATTCAAAAGCTGGTGTAGATACTTCCCTGTACCCCCAACGGCCAAAAATCTCCTGTATCTCCCTCTCAACTTCTCTTTTTTGCCCGGCCAATCCAGGCAATAAATCTTTAACCCCCTCGGGAGTTAATAAACGCTTTATTTTTTCATTCATACCTGCACACCCCTCGCTTTAATACATTAAAGTGCTAACGTACTAAATTCTATCATGTTCACAAAATACTGTCAACCGCTTTTCTCCAGTACATGCTTTTGCTTTTTTTCATATGAATATTTTTTTGCCAGTTACCCCTCCAAAATCAGATAAATATACGTATTAACAAGTAGAGGAAAAATATACTAATAAAAGGAGGACTGTAATGAAAAAAGTCGTAAAAAAAACAGTGGCGTTGGTACTAGTGTTCATGATGCTCAGCTTTACTATGGCAAGCGCTGCAGAAGCTAGTTTGCTAAAAGGTATCGTTGACGGCACAAAAGACGTTGCCACACAAGTGGTGGACCAAGCTCAAGCGGTTTCTTCAGTTGCCGCAGATACTGTGGATGTAGCAAAAGGCGGGGCCACACAAATAGCGGGCCAAGCTCAAGCGGTTGCCTCAGTTGCCAAAGATACTGTGGATTTAACAAAAGGCGTTGCCACAGATGTGGCGGGCCAAGCTCAAGCGGTTGCCTCAGTTGCCAAAGATACTGTGGATTTAACAAAAGGCGTTGCCACAGATGTAGCAGGATCGGCTAAAGATACTGCCACAAGGGCATCAGCCCCGGCAATAGCTATTGCCACAGATGTAGCAGACCAAGCTAAAGGTAGTGCTACAGCTATAACAGACATAGCTAAAGATGGTGCAACCAAGGCAACAGAAATAACAAAAGACTTCGCCACAGATGTAGCGTGCTTATCAAAAGATGCTGCTACAGAAACAGCGGGCGTAGCAAAAGGCCTGGTTTCAGATACAACAGGTAAAGCTATGGATGTTGTTACTGAAGTTGCAGGCAAAGCTAAGGATGTCTGCACAGAAGCAGCAGGCAAAGCTAAAGATGCCGGCACAGAGGCAGCAGACAAAGCTAAGGATATCCGCTCAGAAGCAGCCGACAAAGCTAAGGATATCGTCACAGAAGTTGCAAGCAAAGCTAAAGATGTCGGAACAGAAGCAGCAGGCAAAGCTGAGGATGTCGGCACAGAGGCAGCAGACAAAGCTAAGGATATCCGCTCAGAAG
>DLMZ01000039.1:0-737 GCA_002479415.1 Firmicutes bacterium UBA7523 | reverse complement strand
AGCTAAGGATATCCGCTCAGAAGTTGCAGACAAAGCAAAAGATGTTGGAACAGGTACAGCAGGCAAGGTTGCTGAAGTATTGAATCAAGCTAAAACTGCTATTACTGGAACAATGAGTCAAGCTAAAACTATCGCTACACAAGTAGCCAGCCAAGCGAAAGATGCTGTCGCTGGAGCCTTCGGCAGTGTGAAAACTATTATTGCCGGTGCTCTAGAAAAACCTGAACTAAAATTAAGTGCAGACATAGACTCTGAAGACGGAATTACAATTAGAGTTGAACTGTAATTCATGTAGTTACTGAAAAATCTAGTTTTTAGAATGTGCTTAAGGCGCGTGGGGCTATAGATGCTCACGCGCTTTTTATAATCATTTCATTGTCATGGTAGATTGTTATGTCGAAGAGGCAAACAACTCCTGGAATAACAATGTCGTAAGTGATAAAATATATGTAGAGGGTAAAATATTTATTTAAGGAGGTCGACTGTGAATACTTTTATAAATCGAATATTAAAAGCGACCGGCAAGTATACCATTGTTGATTTTGCCTTTCTAAAAACAGCTCTTCTTGCTTTAGGCATACTTCTTGGAACCTATTTCACAGAGTTTTTCTCAGGATACACGTCTTTGCTTTGGATAATCTACATTATCTCATTTTTCTGGATTATGTACAGAACTTTCTTCAAGCATACAAATTAAGTAATCAAAAAAATACCTCCGAATTTCGGAGGTATTTTAC
>DLMZ01000046.1:779-32947 GCA_002479415.1 Firmicutes bacterium UBA7523 | reverse complement strand
CAGCAAACCGGGTATAAGTCAGGGGGGCAAAGCGGAATTAGTTCCCTATGTGACATTTACAACTCCGCAGGAGGATAAAACGCCTCCTACGGTCATTCTAACAGTCAACAACGGAGCTGAAACCACAAGCAGCCGTGATGTAAGCCTCTTCATCAATTCCTATGACAACATAACACCCCAAAGTGAACTCCAAATGCGCGTCAGCAACGATGGTACAACTTGGAGCTATTGGGATACCGCAACATCTACATGGAAGTCCGGCTGGGGTCCATATGTAGCCCATCCCGGCACATGGACGCTAACAGAGGGCGGCGGCACAAAATATGTCTACGTACAAGTCCGGGATGCAGACGGAAACATAGGGATAGCCGCTAAAAACATATTCCTACTTGACGGAACCAACACTCCGACCGGAGCCCCTGGCTCAACCGTAACCGCGCAGGCCGGCTCTGCCCCAAACCTGCACGGCCACATAATAATTGTAGAAGGTGAAGCGACCCAAGTAGTGCAAGGAATTAACGCAACCATCCAGCTAACTAATTTGCAAAACGCGACACATATCATGTTCAGCCACGACAATATTCTTTGGTCACACGCAGAGCTAATTCCAACTGGAGCTGATTCCTTCTCAAAATCTATTTCCTTCCCCGGGGAAGGGAAGCGCAAAGTTTATGTGAAACTCCGAAACCAAAACGGGGCAGAATCCGATGTCATCACTGTATCGTATTTAGTTGACAGTACACCGCCGGTAATAAAATCCTTAAAAACCAGCAGCGGGGCAACAGCATCTAAAACAAACAGTATTCAGTTATATCTCTCAGCTCAAGACAGCGTAAGCAAAAAGCTGTTTTACCGCATTAACGGAGGTGCTTTTGCCCCACTACCAGATAGCGGCTTAATTAACGCCACATTATCTGCATCCGGCTTAAATAACTTAACTGTCCAGGTGATTGACGAAGCCGGCAACATGTCCGAAGAAGTGATTCGGATATGGAAGCTGTAAGAAAGGGAGGTATTTGGATTGTCAAAGAAAACCTTCATATTGCTTATATCAATTTTAATGCTAGCATCTATTGCAGCGGTTGCATCCAGTGCAGCCGCTGCTTCTCCTATCCGTCTGTTTTTAAACGATAGGGAAGTACCAATGGATGTCTCCCCCGACATCAAGGACGGCGTAACCGTTGTGCCGGTACGGGTGGTCAGCGAGAACATGGGCTATCTGGTGAACTGGAATTCCGGAGAGGTTACTATCAGTGGCCAAGGCAAAGAAATCAAGCTAAGAATCAACGAAAAAACAGCAATTGTTAATGGCCAGCCACAAGAGCTGCTGCGGTCGGCCGAGATTATTTCCGACAGAACCATGGTTCCCCTGCGCTTTATTTCCGAGGCTATGGGTGCTCAAGTTAAATGGGATAGCTCAAAGAGACAAATCCGCATTACCCAAGCAGCAACCAAGTCAGCATCACAGCCGCTTCTTGATAATAGCGGCAACCCTTATACGAACATTACACTGCCGCCGAACTTGTTTGACTCAGTCAATTAATCCTCATTTCCCCAGTCCCCCAGCCCCCCCTTTTTTCTCATTCCCGCCTAATTCACACCCGGAGGTGGTAACGACGTTTAAAAAAAGTTTTACCGCAGACTATGCAACGATGCAAATTCTCGAGAAGGTGCCAAAATCCATGCGCAGCCAATTCATCCGAGAAGCCATTGCGCTAAAACATGATATGTCGTCCGTTGAGGACAAAATGGATGCGGTGTTGCAGGTTGTAAACGACATCAGAAGCAATATGCAAAACATCTCATATGAACCAGCTAAAACTACAAAAGAAGTTAATCATGAAAACCTTATAAATGATGCAATTGAAAGCAGCATGGGTGCTTTCTTTTGAAGAAAGGAAGTGACGGTCGTTGCCTGTTGACAGAAAACGTTTCCCCAGCATTCTTTATGTCCCTATTACCGATGAAATGGAAAAACAGTTAAAATCAGCGGCAGATAACAGAGGAATACCGAAGGCGGTCTTGGTCAGGGAGCTGCTGCGGGATGGATTGAAAGTCGAAGGTGCTATTTGGGCCCAAGATTTGTTGCGAAAGCTCATAGCTGATTCTGTAAAGGAGCAGCTAAAGCCGGTAGAAGAAAGACTGGCAAAAATTAATGCAAAATCATCTTATGCTTCTGCTATTGCGCTATATATTACAGCGCAAGCTATTTTCGACATGGGTAAAAGAGACACAGTTACAGCATTCCAGGAAGCGCGGAAAAAAGCAATACAGCTTGTTCAAGAAAAAATCCCCCACACTGGGGACTTAGAGAAATGGGTATTGGAAGCGAAACAGGACGCAATAAACCGAAATGAGGTATAAGAAATGTCTGCACCATTCATTTTGAAAATCAAATATTCAATGCCTATGGATAGAGCAAAAGATGTTTTACATGCAATTTACATTGCTACTCGTCCAAGAGTTGTAAAAAACGGTCAACAAAATGAAGAGCGTGCTATATTGACTATTGCCGCTGACGATTTAGAGAAGGAATTAGATTATGAAATAATCGATGATGATAATAAATATGATGAAAAATACCTTTCCTATATAGCCAAGAGGAAGAGGTCTCATGGACTTTTCTCCAGTGATTCAGAAAATCTGCCGAACTTGGAAGAAGCAAAAAATGAAATACTTGAGCACCGAGGGGTAATCTGGCGAGCAATCTTGTCGGTTAAAGAAGAGGATGCCGTGTCGCTTGGATATGACAACAGGAAAGCTTGGGAGGAAATGTTGCAGTCTCAAATGAATATGGCGGCAGAGAAAATGGGGATTGAACGCAGCAACCTGAAATGGGTTGCTGCGTTTCATGAAGAAAAAGGACATCCTCATTGTCACGTTATGTTCTGGGAAAAAAATCCTGAACGGACCATCGGCAAGCTTGGGCTAACAGAATTAAAAGAGATGAAAAAGGTTTTTGCAGGTGAAATATATCGGGAAGAACGGCTTAAACATATGATGGTAAAAGATTCAATAAGGCAGCTTGTCCGGGAGGAAGCGCAAGGAAGTATATTTAAAGCTAAAGATATTGTAAGGGATATCCGTAAAGCACAATATGAAGGTAATGTTGATATAAATGCCTGGTTCGGTACAGAAACAAATTCTATGGCTCCAGAGCTTTCATATGACAGAGAAAGTGAGCTGGCAGAAAAGGTTTATTATCTATCAGAGAAACTGCCTGGTTTTGGCCGCATTGCGCTCAAATTTATGCCTGAGGATATTAAGGATGATGTAAGAACTATTGCAGACTATATTTTGGGGTTGCCACACTTCAAACAAGAGGTTGAGAAGTATATTGTTTCAGCAGAAAGCTTAGCTAGGACTTACACAACAAAGCCGGAGCAATTGGAAGAGGCAAGAATAAAAGCTTATGAAGATTTGCGAGATAGGGTTGCGCAAGTTGTTTTAAGAGGGGCTGTGGAATCCAAAAAGCTCAATGAGGGTACATTGACACTGGATGAAAAAAGAGCAGCCAAAGCTCTTAAAGCTTTCTCGGAGGATTCTAATAAGAAGCTTGAAGTCAAAACCCCGGAAAACATTGTAGCTCGTAGCGCTCAAATTTTAAACGGGCAGGATGGTTTAACTGATGATAGAAAAACTGAGTTGCTACTTTCCGGGGCAAAGGCAGTAAACATCAATCTTACAACAGATGAAGCAGCACAAATTTTGAAAGATGAAGCTGGTGTTACGTCTAGTGCTAAGCGGTTGGCAGCAGCTTTAAAGTTATGCGGTGCATCGAATTTAGAGACGCAAAGCATTTTAGAGCTTCAGCTCAAAGAGCAAAAAGATATCGTACCCTTGAAAGAGATTGCTATAGAAGACGTAGAGGATAGAATTCAAGCTGCTGTAGAAAACAACGAAATATTTACGAAAAAAGAGTTCGATCAGGTTTGTAAAAACTTAGGGTTGGAGTTAAATGAAAAAGAACATCCTTGGCAGCCTGTTGGTGAGATAATTGATGATAGAAAAGACAAAGCTGTTTGTTTTTTAAAAGAAGCAGGTAATTTTGACAAGGAGAATGCTGGGTGGACGGGTTTTACCATGTATGCTGGGCTGAAAATGCTCGGCGTTGAAAGAGAAGAACGGCAAAAGATTCTTGCCGATTGGGTTAAGAGAAACGATGTAAACGTTGATGTGAGCAGTATTGTTAAGAAGCTTGAGAATTTTGATAAATTAAAGGGAACGGGGCTCTTCTTAAGAGATAAGACGTGGAATACGTTATTAAAAAATTTGGGCGGTAATAATTCCGAGTTGCTTTATCCCTGGAAAATACTAAATCCTGAGCTTAATAAAGATAAAGCGTTAAAAGTTGAGTTAAAAGTTGATAAGAATATTTTCAATGATACAAGAGTATCTGGGAAATATGCAGCTTGGACTGCGGTGCAATACGGGCGGTTTCTTCACGCTGCTGGGATTGGCTTTGATGATATTCAAGAAAAGATTAATAAAATGGTGGACAAGGCGGTAGATAGTGAGGTTGCAGATGTTAACACTGATACTCCAAAGTTGGTGAGAGCCTTTGATGATAGCGAAATCCAAAGCGCTATAAAGTATGTATCGAACCAACTGGACATGCAAGAACAAAAAGAGTTTTTCTTTGGAGATAAGGAATGGCAGAGATTTACTGAAAATATGGGAATCCAAGCTGACAACCCTTGGGAAAAGTTAGATATAAGTAAAGCTGAAATAATAGAGGAAAAACAAATACAGGCAATTGAACATTTTAAGGAAGCTTCTGTTATTCCTGATGTTCAAAAAAATGGCAGGTGGACGGGTTTTACCATGTATGCGGGGATGAAAATGCTCGGCGTTGAAAGAGAAGAACGGCAAAAGATTCTTGCCGATTGGGTTATAAGAAACGATGTGAAAAAGATAAACCTTGATAGTGTTTTTAATAAGATTGATAAGATGGATGAAGTCAACCCAAACTCAGTAGAAGGAGAAATAAGGTATCTTCAAAAATCTACATGGGAGAAGCTTGCAAGCAACTTAGGAATTTCTGATGCTTCTTATCCTTGGGCTACAAAAGAAAACCCCTATGTATTAAGTCAAGAAAAAGCCTTGAATTCTGTCGGGTTAATCAAAGAAAGCTCAATTCCGCTTAGTCAGGACAAGTTTCAATGGACTGCTCAAAAATATGTGCAGTTGCTCATTTCTGCAAACGAAAGTATTGACAGCATCAAAACAACCTTGAGAGATTGGGCTGATAAATCAGGCTATGATATTGATGTCGATAAAGTATATGATAGAGCAACAACAATAGATCCTATAGAAAATATGAGGAGTTTAATAGGAGCTAAAGATGATGAACAGCAACTTGTCAATACTTTTGCAAAAACCTTAACGTGTTTAGAAAAAACTCAAGAAGAAACAAAGCAAATAATTATGAGTTGGAGTGAACGCTCTCGCAGTGATATAGACGAAATCAAGGTTGATACAGCTATTGATAAAGCTATAAACGAAAAGGCTGAGGCTAAAGAGTGGAATACACAGTACTTTGTTGGCAAGCAATCTTGGCAGGAATTATGTGAGCGTGTTGGTGTTAAAGCCGATTGGGCTTGGGGAAGCAATATGAACCCCAGGTTCAATATCATTAATACTATTTGGAAAGCTTGCTGGAAATCAGTTCAGCGAGAGCGGATGCAAAGTGAAGCTCAAGCTGAAGTTGCAAAGAGGCAGATGTTGGCCAAGGCTCAAGCCAAAGACTTAAAAAATAGATTCAAGGGTAAAAATTACATGGATACTGAGGAGGAAAAACAAAGAAGGAACTAGCCGAAATCGGCAAATAGTGGAAAAAGGATGTGTTAGTTTTTGTTTAACCGAAAAATTGGCATTGCAATATTGATTCTGCTATTTCTAATAGCGGACTTTTTTATTTTGCCTCAAGTTTTGCAATTTCCAGTATTCTTTTTTAGTAATCCCTTTGCCGCTGCGGGCAACTGGATCACACATGTTAAAAAGGGGTACTTTGCTGGGCCCAGGTTGTTATTGGATGATTCCAAACTTCTTTCGTTGTGGCTATATTTTCAGCCCTTAATGGTGATGGTTTTTTTTTGGTTTATGTGGCAGCCGGGGGTGATAAAACGAAAAAACAGAATTGGAGACGGCGTCGGAGGTCCCGAGCAGGCTGAATACAGTATTGTCCATGGCAGTAGCAGATGGCAATCGCAAAAAGAAGTTGAAAGGAACACAACAGCTTGGAATGTCAGCAAACAACCAGATAAAGGAGGGATGATATTAGGCTTTGATGAGAGACGGGGAAAAGCTTGGCTCGAAACTCAGAACTTGCACACTTTAGTTATTGGAGCGACCCGCAGCGGCAAAACTCGGCGATTGATATTTCCTACTATTTGGCACTTGGGTCAAGCCGGGGAGAGTATGATTCTTACCGACCCTAAAGGCGAGCTTTATGAACGAAGCAGGGATTACTTAAAAAAAAAGGGATACAATGTTGTCTTGCTCGACTTCAGGAACCCGCGCAGGGGCAACTTCTGGAACCCGATGTCTCCTGTGGTTCAGGCTATTAAAGACGGTGATTATTCAAGAGCAAGTGAGCGGGCTTGGGATATCGCACATATGATTGTACACCAAAAAACACATACCGGAGATCCACTTTGGCCAAACGGTGAGGAAAGTGTTATAGCTGCTATGATTATGCTTACAGCACTTGAGGCACCGGATGAAAAATTTAAGCATTTGGGTACAGCTTATAGCATCCTCTATTCCCTGGGGGCTGCCGATGAGGACGGCAGCCTCCCTTTAAACGATTATATAGCTGGGCTGCCGGTTGGACACTTGGCAAAAGCCGCTTACGGCACAGCAATGCTTGCGCCATACAGAACCAGAGCATCCTTCTTTACCGGAGCTTCGGCAGACCTGCGTCTATGGGCTGACCCTTCTATTATTCATTTGACATCCACACAGGACCATGAGCTGGATACGCCGGGGAGAGAGAAAACAGCTGTATTTCTTTGTATCCCAGACGAAAAATCAACCCGGCACGTCCTTGCAAGCCTATATGTTGACCAGATATATCAGTCACTGGTTGATTTAGCCATCACAAACGGCGGCAGCGTGCCGGTGCGAGTTAATTTCTTGCTTGACGAGTTTGGAAACATGCCTTCTATTGCTGATTTTGACAAAAAACTAACTGTCTCCGGAGGAAGGGGAATTAGGTTCTGCCTTGTTACGCAGGATATTGCTCAGCTCAAAAAGCACTACCGGGAAAGTGCCCAAACTATAACAGGCAACTGTCATACGTGGATTTATCTGCTGACGTCTGATGTTGAAACAGCTAAGCTAATCTCTGCTAAAACCGGACAGTATACCGTGGAAACCGACAGCTATAGCTCACAAATTCGCAATGTTGATGCAAGCACCGGAGTTAATTACAGTACAACCGGCAGATCGTTGCTGCTTGCAGATGAAGTTATGCGTTGGCCAAACGATATGAGCCTAGTTCTGCAGGCTCGCAATTTTCCTGTGAAGCTTCGGTTGCCGGATTTGTCTAAGTGGCCGGCTGATACAGAGCTGGTTTGCGGTGAACCGGAGCTTGAAAATGATATAAAAATGCCTGAATTATGGCTGCCGACGGTTGATTTGAAAGAAAAGCCAGAAGAAAAGAAAGTACCCGAAAAAAGCAGAGACATTATGGAATTAATTTAAAAAGGAGGTGAGATATATGCCACAAGTTGTTCAAGGTGCTCAAAGAATGCTACAAGATGTATTGACCTGGTTGTTGGTTTTAATTCCCGTGGCCGGGGGTACTATGATAGCTTATCATTCATTATTGAAAATCCTAAGTGATAACGACCCAGCAACAATAATTGAGAAAAATAAAAGAATCAAACAGGTTCTTGTCGGGGTTGTAGTTGGGATGTCGGCAAGCGGCCTGGTCATGGCCATAATCGGATATTTTACTTAGAATAGGGGTTCCTTCGTAGGAACCCTTTATTCTAACAAGGAGGAATAAACTTTGGGTTGGATAACCGACCATCTTAGCATTTTAGTTGCGGATGCAATTCTTTCTTTTTTTGCGGGCATCTTTGAAGAATCTGTTCAATGGCTCGGCGAACTGTTGGTGGGCATTATGTCCATGGCACAGACCGTTTTGGATTATCCGATTGTCGTTCAGGGAATTCTTTATGCCCAAGGCATCGCATTTGTTTTGCTTGCTGTAAAAGTGGCACTCGAGTCATTACAAACCTGGATTTTATATTCGAGCGGTGACCCTGAGGCTGATCCAAGAGGCTTATTAATTTCGACAGTTAAAGCTGCTGCTATTATTGCCAGCATCCCGTGGCTTGTCCGTTGGCTCTATATGTTGGGCTCTACTATGGCTCTTGAGATTTCGCATCTTTCCGGAGTTGGCTTTGATCCCGCTGATTTTAGTCTCATTTTCCTTGGAGCTTATATAGTGCGGGGGAGCTTCATTATTATACTGGCAGCTTTAGTTTCCTTGGTTCTAATAATAGTAATTTATATTCAAACCTTCATACGAGCTGCCACACTTGGGATGCTTGCAGTTATTGGCCCAATTCTTGCTATTCAAGAAGTTGGGTCTGACGGCGGACTTTTCAGGATGTGGCTAAAAGAGCTTACGGTCGTTTGTTTTTCACAAGCAATTCAAATCTTCATGATTTTAGGTGCGGTCTATGCAATGTCAAACATACTCTTTGGTGATAATCCTGTGACTGCGGCAATGATGTTCTTGGGCTGGCTCTGGGCAACAATGAAAGCTCCTGGGACGCTAAAACAGATGCTTTACAGCAGCGGCGTTGGTAGTGTCGCTGGGGGAGCTGCGCAAACTGCGGGGACAATGGTTATTGTCCGGAAAATGATGACAAGGGGTGTATAGAACATGTATTTAATTCCGCGGAATGTTAGGCAGCACTTTGAGTTTTTCCCTGGCTTTGGCTGGAGAGAACTTTTTTTAACTCTTATTGGTTTTGCTGCCGGGCTATTTTTATTTTTCCTCTTTGGTCTCTTTACTCAAAGCCTTGGCAGAGCGTTCTTAATAGTTTTTACAACTGCTGCAGCATTCTTCATTGGCAAGGGTGATTCTCAAACAGGCAGAAGTATCTTGTCTTTATTTAACGACTATAAGGTTTGGCGTACTAAACAGCAGCGTTACTTGTACTACTTTGGAACTGGAGGCAAAGAGTAGTGTTAAAACTAAAGGCCAGTAGAAATAACAAAGAACAAGCGCAAACTGCAATCAGGCAAAAAACTGCTCAAGAATGGCTGCCGGTAAACGATATTAGAAATTCAATATTGCAACTAAAGGGGCAGCGCATAGTAGCCGTATTAAAAGTTGAGCCCATTAATATTTCTCTTCTTAGCAGTAATGAAAAAAAGCGTATTATTACTTCTTTATATGAAGTAATAAATGGCTTACAAGAATCGTTTCAGTGGCTTTCAATTGGTCGTCCGGTTGACCTTGACGGCTATATTGCCGGACTGGAATACAAGGCAACAGAAATGCAAGACATAACCAGAAAGATCCTGCTCAAAGGCTACATTAAACAAGCCGCCGAAATGGCGGCCGGTGGAGAAACTCTCGAAAGGCAGTTCTATATTATCATGGCGGCAAAGCAAGGTAATTATGCGGAAGAGGAGCTTTTAAATAAGGTAAGGGACATGGCTGCTAATATTGTTTCAACTGGATTGAGTGTTGAGCTTTGCAGTGATAAGCGTATTTTGGATTTACTGTTTACTTTCATGGTGCCGGCTCAAAGCGCTTTTGAACGAGCTCCGGAGCATATTGGGCCATATATGCCACCGATAGCCAGATAGGAGGGATGATTTTGTCTAAAAATAAAAAGATAACGCAGAAAAAGTTAACCGGCTTGCACGATATTATTTCTCCCAGCGCCTTGGAATTTCAGAGTCAGTCCATTGTCCTTGGTGATTTAGTTGCAAGAGTTCTTACTATAACTGGCTACCCGCCACATGTGGAACCAGGATGGATTGCTAAGGCTGCCCAGCTGCCGGGCGTAACATGCTCAATACACGTAACCCCTACGGATCCCGGGGATTTGATAGATCAAATCAACAAAAGCATAGGTGAATTAACCAGCAGGGTATATTCTGGTGGCAATGCACTAACGGTACAGAGGGCTGAAGAACAGCTTGACCATGCTAAGACGCTTATGAAGAAAATTGACCAGGAGCAGCAGCAAGTCTTTTATTTTGCTGCGGTGTTGATGGTTGTTGCAAGCGATGATGACAAACTGCGTCGACGAGTAAGAAGGGTGGAAGCTAGCCTGGCCGGTGCTGGTATGCGTGGGAGAAGTCTGCTATTTCGTCAAGAAGACGGATTTATGGCGGCAGGCCCATGGGGTGTTCTCCCAAGTGAAGTAGCAGTGGTTGGTAACCGCAACATGCCGGCTGAGACGGTTGCGGCAAGCTTCCCCTTTACCGCCTCCGGCATCAACGACGGCGCAGGAATTATACTGGGAAGAGACAGGGATGGCGGTATTATCTTAATTGACAACTGGCGGCGGGGCGGTGACCGTACGAACAGCAACTGGACCATCCTGGGTAAGCCTGGAGTGGGCAAGTCCACAACCGTAAAGAAAGTGCTGGCGAACGAATTCGCCCAAGGCAGCAAAGTTATCGTAATAGATCCCGAACGCGAGTATCGGGACCTTTGCTTAAACGTACAGGGAAGTTGGATAGATTGCGGCGGGGCCGCCGGCGGTCGAATAAACCCTCTACAGGTACGGGAGGTGCCTGCAGATGAAGACACAGAAGAAATAGCAAAAGGAGCCGTTGCCAGGCATTTTCAAACACTGCGTACATTTTTTCGATTATATATGAGAGATTTATCTGATACAGAGCTGGCAATGCTTGAGCCGTTAATTGAGGAGCTATATCGTAAATTCAATATAAGCTGGGATACAAGTCCCGCGTCAATACCCAATGAACGCTGGCCGGTAATTAGTGACTTATACAAGCTAATCCAGGAGCAGCCAGATACTGACGATTGGAAGAAGCTTTCTTTACTGCTTAGAAGAATCGCCGAAGGCGCAGATAGTTCCCTCTGGAATGGGCCGACAACCGTACAAGCTAACAGTGACTTTATTGTGCTTGATGTCTTTGGGCTGCAAGAGGGCAGTGATGAGATTAAGCGAGCGCAATATTTCAATATTCTATCCTGGGCTTGGAATGAAATAAGCCGCGACAGAAGAGAGCGAATCGTTTTAGCTGTTGACGAAGCATATCTTTTGGTTGACCCTGATACGCCTCAAGCTCTGCAGTTCTTGCGTAACACTTCAAAAAGAATTCGTAAATATGACGGTTCGCTAATGGTTATTAGCCAGAACATTAACGATTTTCTCGATTCTGCCGTCCGGCGGCATGGACAAGCGTTGCTGGACAACCCTTGTTACAAACTGATTATGGGGCAGGGCGAAAAAGACCTGGAGGCCCTTGTACAGCTTATGCACCTTTCTGAGGCTGAGCAAGAAATGTTATCCCAAGGCAAAAGGGCAGAAGCTCTGCTTGTAGCCGGTTCTAAACGTATACATGCAAGAATTGAACTGGCAGCGCATGAACCACAACTCTTTGGCGAGGCGGGTGGAAGGTAATGGTGGCAGGAGCTGCGGAAGCTGCTGCAAAGTTCTTGGCTTGGTCAATGGCTCAGCTCGGCATAGAGAAGCCGGAAGAATTGTTTAAGATTATTCTCCTTCTGCTCTTTATCCCCGTAGCTGTCTTGGCTATTTTTTTTGTCTTGCCAATGGTGGCGGCCGTTTCAGTTCCACTTGCCCGTCCAAGCCAAGTTCAGTTCTATGTTGATGCAGCAAGTGAAGTTAATGCTGAATATGGTCTTAACATTGATTGGGAAGAAATGTTGGCATTAGATACAGTGTTGTTGGAGCAGGATTTCTCTAAAACCAGTAAGAGTAGAGCAATAGCACTAGCCAATGATTTTGTTGAGGTTATAAGAATCGTTGAGTCTCATTCTTATACCGATGAATCGGGAGTAGAGCGAACCAGCACCTCTGTTCGTTACGAATATCGCCAGTACTCTTTAGATGATGTAATGGCCATGAAGGGCTTCAGCGACGAGCAAAAGGAGTGGGCATATCATTTTCTATCGATGGGACTAAGCAGCTTAAAAGATGTTGGCGCCGATATGCCGGAAGGCTGGGTGCCTACCCCTACAGGCCCATTTATTTGGCCGGTACCCGAGAGCTTTAGGGTTACATCAAAATTTGGCCCAAGGGTTTGTCCCGTCGAAGGAATAGACGGGATTCACAACGGCCTGGATATTGGAGCTCCAAGAGGTACTCCCATAGTTTCGGCTGCCGATGGCAAGGTTTCTGTGGCCGAAAGGCGGGGGAACGCTGGAAGGGCGGTTATTATTGTGCACAGCGGAGGCTATGAAACAAGATATTATCACCTTAACTCTATTGCTGTTAAGAAAGGCCAAACTCTCAATCAAGGGGATTACATAGGGGGTGTGGGAAGTACCGGAAAAAGTACAGGGAACCATTTACATTTTGAAATCAGGCGGTTTACACGGGCTTTAGACCCCCTGAGCTTTTTCTAAAAGGAGGGAGAAAATGTTTAGCGTTATATGCAGTAGCCCTGAAGTTTACGAACAAGTTCTAAGTGTATTAGATGGAAGTATTCATTATGAGAGTACGGGGATTGGCAATATTAAGCACAAGCTGGAAGAGGCGGCCAGAGTTCACGCCTCTTTTCTAATTCTGGACATTGATAGCGGTATAAGCGAAGACATCATTGCCGGGGTCAAAAAGTTTCGTGTGGCCCGGCCGGGCACCAGGATTATTCTTATTGCTCCGGGGCGGGCACCCGGAGACAGCACCATAAATTCCCTTATCTCAAAGGGAGTTTATGATATTGTAGCGCCGGCAGTCTCTGCTGATGGAGAAGACCCTGACATCTCTGCTGCATTAAAAAAAGTGCTGGATTCAATGCCGGCAAACTATGCTGATGCGGTACGATGGGATGTGGCGCATGATGAAGAAGCTCCTAAGGTGAATAAGGGACCAACAGTATACCTGGAAAAACTAGTTGGTACCGGACACATTGTTGTGGGCGGTGCCAGACATGGCTCTGGCAGCACTACATTAGCTATCGCAGTTGCAGAATACCTTGCCGGTGTCTGCAAGAAAAAGGTGGCGTTAATTGAGATGTGCAGATACCCGGTGTTATATTCAATATCTGGGCAGTTGCACAAAAGAGTTGCCCCTTTTCTGCAAATAAACCGGTTCACTCTCTACTTAGATGAAATAAAAAGCCCTATTGAACAAGTTATTGGGGGCAAATATGATTACATTGTAATGGACATGGGTGCGTTATATGAACCGGAGCTGGAGGCAGAGAGCAGAGAGAAACTGCAGCTTGTTAAGCGACATGATTATTATTCCGAAACGACCAGGGCCGACTTAGTCCTTTTCACGCTGCGAGATGTCCCCTGGAGCCAATACGATCTTTTGCCTTATCTAAAGAATAATACCGGCATAAAGAATTGGACGATTCTTACCCCGGCCGCAAAAGATACGTTGGCAGATGTCAAAGAAGCGGTCGGCAGCAAGAGTGTTTATCAGGTCCCGAGTATAAGGAATCCCTTTTTAAGGGATGCGGAGCTAGACGAATCCTTAGAAGAAATCCTATCCCCCATCCTTCCCCAAAAAACAAAAAATAAAATAAGCTTCTGGCCCTTTAGTAAATAACAATTTATTTAACTATGCCGTAAAACCCCTTGCTTCAGCTATGGGGAGTATGTCAAATGAAGCTTTTTTGTTTTGCTCAACTATTAAAAGAATAGGACAACTTATCTTGTTAATACATTTTTAGAAACGTTGCGAGGTGAGACATATGCCGGAGGCGGTAAAGGGAAACCATAAAAATGAAAATATTGACTTAACTATACCTTCTGCTGAACGAATTAAAATGTATCTGCAGCAGGTAGGCAACCCCTACTTGGTGAAATATAACGGTGGGGAAACCAAGATATCTTTTTCTGGTAAAGAGCCGGTTAATGTAAAGCTTAATAAGTATTTTTGCGACAAACTAACTAAAACCTAATTTTTTCTCATCCCCGCTAAGGAATTTGGAAAGGAGGAGCAAACCTTGATAAAGACAATTCGTTACGCTAAGTACCTTCGGTATTCCCGGGCCCATGATGATAAAGAGCCTGACAGCATCAAGAGTCAGCAGTCAGTTATAGATATTTATATTAGTGAAAGAACGAAGGATTGCAATGAAAACTGGGTGCTGGAAGATGTTTATATTGATATAGACTATACGGGAGCCAACTTCATGCGTCCGGAGTTTCTTCGCATGAAGAAAAGCATAGAGGATGGCAACATCGACGTTGTAATATCTAAGGATGCAAGCCGATTTGGTCGTAATGTAGCGACAGAGGTTTACTTCTCCGAACTATTTCCGAAGTTTGGGGTTTCTTTTATTGGGGTTGCTGATCAGATTGACACATCTGATGACCGTCAGGCGATTTTGCGGCAGATTCAGGGTGTTATGAATGAAAACTATTGCCGTGACATTTCGATGAAGGTGCGAAGCGCACTCCGGGCAAAAAAGGCCGAAGGAAAATACACTGGCTCTACCGTTCCATATGGTTTTTTACGTGACCCGAACGACAAGCATAAATTGATAGTTGATGAAACCGTAAGACCAGTAATTTTACGTATTGCAAAGCTATATCTTCAAGGAAATGGCTACCAGACTGTAGCTAAAATCTTAAACGAGGACCCCGATGGGCCGCCTTGTCCTTCTCTTTATAAGAAACAGATAGGCATTAATTATCATAACAGTAATGCGTCAAGAGGGCTTTGGAGTATATCAACAATACGTAAAATACTTACTCATGAAGTATATAACGGTACATTGGTGCAGCATATGGCAGAGGTAATAAACTTCAAGGTAAAAAAGAAAAGAAATGTGCCAAAAGAACAGCAAATAAGGGTTGAGGGTGCGGTTGAGAAGATTATTGACGATGAGACTTGGGCTTTAATACAAAAACGTGTAGGGGCAAGAAGCAAGGTTGTTAAGAACAGTCATACGCCGGCACTATTGCCTGGGAATTTGTACTCTGGTGTGCTCTTTTGTAATGATTGCGGTTCTCAGATGGCGTACAGAAGCGACAGAGATATTTACCTTTGCTCAACGTATGCAAAATACAGTAAAAAGTATTGCACAAATCACTATATAAAAACTGATACAATAAACACTCTTGTATTAAAACAGCTCGAAGAATACAACCGGCTCACAATTGAGGTAAGAAGCACGCTTAAAGACTTAAAGCAGAAGTATAATGAAAAAACACAGCAAAACATTGCTGTGCTTGAAACTACTAAGTTGCAAAAGCGCATTGAAGTTATTGAGAGTACTCTTAAGGTTCTTCGCGAAGAACATGCCGCAGGCGATATAAAACAAGATGAATACAAGCGAACCAGGGATGAGTATACTCTGGAACTGGAAGAGATACAGACCAAATTAGGAGCTTTGGCTGGTAAGAGTAAAAAGGTTACGTCAATATTCAGTGGATGGGAAGAGCGTATTGAGGATATCGAGAAAGCCTATGAAAAGTTCTTTACGCTCAATAATTTAGAGCGTGAGCTCATAGTTAGGTTGGTAGACAGAATTACTATCAGAGAGGACGGAAGTATAAACGAGATAACGTTTAATGCTGAATCACCTTTTGAATTAGCAAAAGAACTAAGCAATGAACTAAGTGCAGTATCGGCGTTTTAACCCAATCTTAATAGTTGTGTTTTATATTGCCATCATCCCAAGAAGCATCGAAGGAGATAGCAATCTTTTTTTCTTCTGTGTCTACGTAATAAATGGGCACAAGTCTTCCCGGTTTTCCCGTGACGTCAAGTATTACGGTGGGCCAAAACACGCTCAATATTGCTGCTGTTAACAGCAGCGCCGCCGCTAAGTATAATACCGCCCGTTTTTTTCTGTTAATCACTAATATCAAGGTTATCCCTCCTTATGCCTTTGGGACGCCTCTTAAGCTGCAAATCACTCCCTTGTTAAGCGGGCTTTGCATTTGAGGCCGTCTCCGGACGCATATTAATGATTATTCTTTTTTTTTCATGTTATTCGCATAGCAGGAGATTTTCGGCTTATTGTCGAAACAAAACCCTTTGTACGATGGAAAACGGTGAGGAGGGCTATTTTTGTATTGGAATCAGGAAGCAGAATGTATGTCACGGAATCGTCTGCAGGAAATGCAGCTGCGGAGGCTTAAAAAGACGGTGGAACGGGTTTTTAATAATGTTCCCCATTATCGCAAGGTTTTTCAGTCACAGGGAATCGAACCGGGAGATGTGAGGTCTCTAGATGATTTGGCCAAACTGCCGTTTACAGTTAAAAAGGACTTTAGAGATAATTATCCATTTGGATTATTTTCGGTGCCGCAAAATGAAATAGTACGTTATCATTCTTCTTCGGGGACTACAGGCAAGCCTACTGTTGTGGGATATACCCGTAATGATTTGGGCACGTGGTCTGAGTTAATGGCTCGTTCACTGGTAAGTGCCGGAACGACTCGTAACTCTGTGGTGCAAAACGCCTATGGCTACGGTTTGTTTACCGGCGGGTTAGGAGTTCATTATGGGGCTGAGTTGGTCGGTGCAGCCGTTATTCCCATCTCTGGAGGCAATACTCAGCGCCAAGTTATGGTTATGAAGGATTTTGGCACAAATATTCTCACCTGTACTCCCAGCTATGCTCTATTTATTGCGGAAGTTATTGAAGAAATGGGCTTAAAAAAGGAAGACTTTAAGCTTAAAGCCGGTATTTTTGGCGCCGAGCCGTGGTCCGAGAGTATGCGTCAGCAGATTGAGGAACGTTTGGGGATTACAGCCATTGATATTTACGGCCTAAGTGAAATCATTGGGCCAGGTGTGGCCATTGAGTGCGAAGAAAAATGTGGTCTGCATATATTTGAGGATCACTTTATGCCGGAAATTATCGATCCCAGGACGGGTGAGGTGTTACCATACGGGGAGAAGGGTGAGCTGGTCCTCACCACAATTACTAAGGAAGCGCTGCCTATCATCCGCTACCGTACGCGGGATATTACTACACTGACGGTTGAGCCTTGTCTCTGCGGCAGGACTCATGTTCGCATGGAAAAAGTGACCGGTCGGAGCGATGACATGATTATTGTCCGCGGCGTTAACGTTTTCCCCACTCAGGTTGAAAGTGTGCTGTTGGAGATCGGCGAAACAGAGCCTCACTACCAGTTAATCGTAACCCGGCAGGGAAGCTTGGATATGCTGGAAGTCCAGGTGGAAGTATCCGAGCGGATGTTCTCCGATAAAGTTAAGCGTATGGAGGAGCTGGAAAGAAAGATTCATTCCCAAATTGATAGTATCCTCGGTATTAGCGCTAAGATCCGGTTAGTTGAGCCCAAAAGCATCCCACGGAGTGAAGGGAAAGCAAAAAGGGTAATTGATAAGCGAGAAATATAGTGGAGGCCAAAAATGAGTAAAGAACTGAATCGTAAGTGTATTCTTTCCATTAAGCCGTATGTGCCTGGGAAGCCGGTGGAGGAAGTGGAGCGGGAGCTGGGTATTAGCAACGTGATTAAGCTGGCATCTAATGAAAATCCGTTAGGCCCGTCTCCTAAGGCTGTCCAGGCAATGTGTGATATAGCAGATAAGGTTTCGGTCTATCCTGATGGAAACTGTTATTATCTGAAGAATGCTCTTTCCGAGCATTTAGGAGTAACACCTGATAATTTAATTGTGGGCAACGGTTCCGACGAGGTAATTAAGCTCATTGCTGAAGCCTTTCTTGAAGAAGGAGAGGAAGCTATTGTAGCCGACCCCACCTTTTCTGAATATGACTTTGCCATAAAAATTATGGGTGGGCGTACAGTTGTTGTGCCGACAAAAAATTTAACGCATGATTTAGCGGCTATGGCCGATGCTGTAACAGATAAAACAAAGCTGTTATTCATATGCAATCCAAACAACCCCACAGGCACCATAGTTGGCAAGCGTGAGACTGATGAATTTCTTGCCAGTATCCCCCCAGGTGTAATCACTGTTTTTGATGAAGCTTACTATGAATATGTAACAGATGGTGATTATCCTCAAACACTGGAATATGTACATCAGGGAAAAGATGTTATTGTTTTGCGGACATTCTCCAAAATCTTCGGTTTGGCGGGCCTGCGTGTGGGCTATGGAGTTGCCAGACCGGAATTGATTAGCTTAATAAGTCGGGTGAAGGAGCCCTTTAATGTTAATATGATGGCTCAGAGCGCTGCTCTTGCTTCATTGGACGACCTGGATCATGTGATTCGCAGCCGTGCCTTAAACGAAGAGGGCAAGGAATATTTGACAAAAGAATTTAACCGCCTTGGTCTTCCTTTCATATCAACTCAGGCGAACTTTATTTGGGTGCAGATTAATGCAGACTGTCGAAAGGTGTTTAGTAAAATGCTCCGTCGCGGGGTTATTGTGCGTACCGGTGATATCTTTGGTGCACCCGATGTTATTAGGGTTACTATTGGCACTGCTGAGCAAAACAGGCGCTTCATTGAAGTCCTTGAGGGAGTTTTGGCAGAAGAATAGTGAATTCCCTTGACATGCAGGCATATCTATAGCTAAAATGGAAGCAACAACAGAATAACACGCCTAGGGGTGCCCGCGAGCGCGGGCTGAGAGGCAGGGGCGCTATCCTTGCCAACTCTTTGAACCTGAGATGGGTAATACCAGCGTAGGGAAGGACCGCAGACGGAAGTCGGAGTAGATGATTGCCGTGGACTGTAAACAGGTCCACGGTATTATTTTTAGGAGGTGTTTTATGGATATTGCATTATTATTTGCTAAAATGAGAGAAAAAAGGCCGCTGGTTCACCATATTACTAATATGGTGACTGCCAGTGAGTGCGCCAATATTACTTTATTGGCAGGAGGTTTGCCTGTGATGGCTCATGCACAGGAGGAAGTGGAAGAAATGGTGGCTCATGCCGGCGCCTTGGTGCTGAATATCGGTACATTAACGCCGCTGCAGGTGGAAGCTATGCTTGCCGCCGGTAGGCGCGCCAATGAACTGGGTGTCCCGGTTGTTTTAGATCCGGTGGGCGCCGGAGCCACAGTATTGCGTACAGCCAGCTCCAGACGTTTGCTGACGGAGTTGAAAATTGATATTATTAAAGGAAATGCTGCTGAGACAGCTATTTTGGCAGGAGGAGCTGCGAAAATTAAAGGGGTGGAATCTCTTGCTGTTTCCGGGGATATTGCCGGACTGGCAGCTGCGCTGGCCAAGGCAAAGCAAGCAGTGGTGGTTGTGACCGGACCGCAGGATATAATTACCGACGGGCATCGTTTGGTGAAAGTCGCCAATGGCCATCCGTTAATGGGGACTGTGGTCGGTACCGGTTGTATGTCCGCATCGTTGATTGGCTGCTTGGCAGCAGTGACAGATGATTATTTGCAAGCTGCTGTAGCAGCTTTAGTAATCTTTAACGTGGCAGCGGAGCTGGCAGCTTCTCAAGCCGTTGACCCTGCTGCCTTTAAGGAAAGGCTTTTTGACGAGCTTTATCGGCTTGACCCTACTGTTGTTGCCGCTCAGCAAAAAATTGAAGAAGGGGTGGTTTCCTGATGTCTACAAAAAAACTTACTTCTCTTGCTTTATTAATTGCGTTTGGTGTTGCTGCCGGAGCTTTTTCTTTCCCAATGGCCGGCGCGAAGGTTTTTCCTGTTCAGCATGCTATTAATGTCTTGGCTGCGGTGATGTTCGGTCCGGCACCGGCCGTTCTCGTCGCCTTTTGTGTGGCAGTACTGCGCAATCTTTTAGGCACAGGGACTGCTTTGGCATTTCCAGGTGGGATGATAGGTGCTTTTGTTGCAGGAATGTTTTACAAGCACAGCGGCAGGGAGAGCTTAGCCGCATTGGGAGAAGTAGTTGGTACGGGTTTGCTGGGAGGCTTGGCATCAGTGCCTGTGGCTAGGTTGTTGCTGGGTCGTGACGTGTTGGCTTTAACATATGTGCTGCCTTTTTCATTAAGCAGCTTTGGCGGGGTTGTTGTTGGTATGCTTATTCTGCGCCTTGTTGCGTTGCCGCTGAAAAAAACAATAGAGAGGGTTTGAACTATATGACACAAATGATTAAAGCAAGGCAGGGAGTTATTACCCCGGAAATGAAACGGGTTGCGGAAATTGAAAAAGTCCCTGTGGAAATTATTCGTGCAGGACTGGCTGACGGGACAATTGTTGTCCCGGCCAATATTAACCATAAATCTCTCGAGCCGTGTGCTATCGGGCGGGGTCTGAAAACAAAGATTAATGCCAATATCGGCACATCAACTGATTTTCCCGACGAAGCCGCTGAGCTTCAAAAACTGCAGGAGGTTATTTCTGCCGGCGCCGATGCTGTGATGGATCTTTCTACCGGGCCGGAAATTAGCAGGATTCGCCGCAAAATGCTGGCTGCATCGCCTTTGCCAGTGGGGACGGTTCCTGTTTATCAGGCAACCGCTGAAGCAAATGTCCGTTACGGTGCCATGGTTAAGATGACGGCTGACGACTTGTTTGGCGTAATTGAAGAACAGGCTAAAGACGGGGTGGACTTCATTACTGTTCACTGCGGTGTAACCCGTCAGGTAGTGGAGATGCTGCGCCGTCAGCGTCGTGTAGCCGATATCGTTAGCCGCGGCGGGGCCTTTCTCGCAGGCTGGATGCTACATCATGATTTAGAAAACCCACTATATGAGCGCTATGATGAATTATTGGATATTGCCGAGCGCTATGATGTGACGCTTAGCTTAGGTGATGGACTTCGTCCCGGTTGTTTGGCAGATGCCACCGATGGACTGCAGGTTCAGGAATTGCTGATTTTAGGCGAGCTTGCTGACAGAGCCAGAGCCCGTGGAGTTCAGGTAATGATAGAAGGTCCCGGCCATGTGCCTCTCCATCAGATACAGGCTAATGTGGAGTTGCAAAAATCCATATGCAAGGGAGCGCCATTCTATGTATTAGGGCCGCTGGTTACCGATGTGGCTCCCGGCTATGACCATATTACCGCAGCCATCGGCGGTGCGTTAGCTGCTTGGGCAGGAGCAGATTTTCTTTGCTATGTAACACCTGCAGAACATTTGGGGCTTCCCGATTCCAAAGATGTTCGTGAGGGGATTATGGCTTCCCGCATTGCCGCCCATGCAGCCGATATTGCCAAAGGAATCCCCGGCGCAGCCCAGTGGGATTTAGCTATGGCCAAAGCACGCAAAGCGTTGGATTGGGAAGGACAGATTGCCCTTTCCCTGGATCCGGCCCATGCGGCGGCAGTCCGAGAAAAAAAGAACCCCGGTCACAGGAAGGAATGTTCCATGTGCGGAGAGTTTTGTGCTATGAAGGTTGTGGGGGAGGCTCTAGGAGGCGAGCCGGAAACCTGCTAGCAGGCCGCCCAAAAAGGCGCATTGCTTCGTCACGGCGCAGCCCCAGCATCCTCGACGTATAGTACATACGCCTGCGGTGCTGGGGCTGCTTGTTTCTCGCACTGCATCCTTTTTGGGCGGCCTGGACAGGGGGGCGGAGGCGCATTGCTTCGTCACTGCATACCTCCAACATCCTCGACGTATAGTACATACGCCTGCGGTGCTGGGGCTGCTTGTTTCTCGCACTGCATCCTTACTCTTTTTTATCCCATTCGTTCAATACGTCTTTGATTTGCTTTTTAATTGGGTCGAGAGCCAATTGAACATCGTTGGCTGCGGTAGCTAGGAAAAGCTGGGGCAGGCGGCCTGATTGTTCTGCGCGTTCGGATATGTCGAGGGTTACCGTTTCGTCCTTGTCGGCAAGGAGTATCCCTTCTTTGTCATAGACAGGATGTGCCAGCGTTTTGTCCAGCACGTAATTTCGGATCTTTTCTTTAGTGGATTCCTCCAACTCCCGGCTGCCTTGGGCAAGTTTGCCCTGCAGCTGAACCCAGAGGTCGCGTAATTCTCCGGTAGGGCTGAGACGGTCATCATCAAGTTTTTTTGTCAGCCACTCTTGAGAGCGGTCGCGTAGGGACTGCCAGGTTTCTATGAGTTTACGGCTGCCGCTGTCTAGTTTTTCTTTGGTAAAGTCTATTCCATCCAGTAGCTCTCCGGTGCCGGCGGCTATTAGAAGCTGAGTGAGCCTGTTTTTTTGTCTGGCCAGGTCGATGGTATCGCTGGTTACTACTTCTCCCTTGCGTATAATTGCTTGACCGTTGTCATCGAAGACGTCTTGCCCTGCTTCCCTGTTCAGCGCATATTCAATAGCTCTTACTTCCAAGGAGTGAACAAGCTGCCGTGTTGCTTTCTCTACGCTGGGCGCTTCTATTTCTTTAGCGTCAGCATGGTAATTTTCATCAACGACAATAAAGTCACGACCAAAGCTGTTAACGGAGTTAATTGGAATCAGCAAATGGCCTTTTGCTTTTTCCGGAGATATATATAGCTCAATAATTGCGCCGTTTTCTTTTGCAAAAGTAAAATCGTCTACTGTGCCAACCATAGTTCCATCCGCAGAAATTACGCGGCTACCAATCAGCCTTTTGCTTTCTGACGCTTCCGCAGTTTTTTCTCCTTCCAGGATACTTTCATAATTCTGCAGAGTGATTGCGTCATTGCCGAAGCTGCGGACTTGACTGATAGGAATCAGCTCAGTTTTAGACTTTAAGAGAGATTTTTCTCCCACTTCCAGGGCTTCTACAACGCGGCTGGCGGGATTGAAAACCAAGCTATGTACCTTACCCAGTGATTTGCCTTCGTCTAATTCAATTACCGATAAGCCTACAACATCTCTTGATTTCTTCATATTTTCACCTCTCCAAACTTCAATGATATTTAATGCCATTATAACCTAATATTTACTTGCAGGCAAATTGCTATGTATAGCCTCATATGGAGCAGAACTGTTGTTTTTTAATAGATTTAAGGATATAATCAGGAAATAGGTGATTAGCGATGAAAATCAAGGAAATAGGTGAAAAACAGCTTATTAAAAAAATTGCAGAAATTGTTGCCCCGGCCGCTTTACCTGCCGGGTTTTTAGGCATTGGTGATGATGCGGCAGTTAATAGTGTTGCCCAGGGGAATGTGCTTGTTACTACTAAAGACATGCTGGTTGAAGGCATCCATTTTATACGCAACATGGCTGCTCCTGCGGATTTGGGGTACAAGTCGCTGGCTGTTAACTTTAGTGATATTGCAGCCATGGCAGCAAAGCCCAGGTATATTTTTGTTGCGTTGGCGTTGCCTAAAGATATAGATTTAGAATATGTCTTGGAGCTTTACCGCGGCATGGTGCAATTGGCCGACAGGTACGGTGCAGTAATTTGCGGTGGAGATACAGTTGGCACGCCTGGGCCCCTTGTTATTAGTGTAACAGTTCAGGGTGAGGCTAATCAGGACGAGCTTTTTCTTCGCAGCGGTGCTTCCCCCGGAGATTTGCTTTGTACCACCGGTCCGCTGGGGGCTTCGGCTGCCGGACTGTTTTTGCTGACAGAAAATATTTGCTGTGACGAAGAAATGCGCAGACAGGCGCTCCAAGCACATGTTAGGCCTGTTCCGCGACTGGATGAAGCAGCATTCCTTTCTGCTTCCGGCTTGGTTACTGCTGCTATGGATTTATCTGACGGCTTGCTAAAAGATGTTACGGAAATATGTGAGCAAAGCGCCTGCGGTGTGCTTCTGCGTGAAAATCAGATTCCCGTTCATCCTGCGGCTGTTTGTATTGCACAAGAAAAAGGGGAAAATCCTCTGGACTTAGCTTTGTCCGGCGGGGAGGATTACGAATTGCTGCTGACAATAAAGCCGGAGGGTTTTCAGTGTTTGTCTGATGATTACCTAACCCGTTTTGGACAGCCACTTTGCCTACTGGGGGAAATGACTGCATCCGGCGGTATAGTTATGGTTAATATGGACGGAAAAAGGGAATCACTATCTTTTAAAGGATTTCGTCATTTTTAGGGGGAGCTTCCTGTGGACTATATTTTTACAACTAACGCTGAGCAAGAAACGGAGTCACTGGGAAAGAGGCTTGGAGATTTGCTGTTCCCTGGTGCCGTTCTTCTTCTTGACGGTGACTTGGGAGCCGGTAAGACTGCTTTTGCCAGAGGAGTAGCTCGGGGTCTTGGGGTAACGAGTCCGGTACAAAGCCCCACATTTACCATTTTACTTGCGCATTCAGGACGCTTGCCTTTTTATCACTTTGATTTATATCGCATTGAAAGTGAAGAGGAATTGCTGGATATTGGCATAGAAGAATGCTTGGATGATGAAGGGGTAACGCTCGTAGAATGGGCAGAGAAGTTTCAAGGGTTTTTCGACACGCCTTCAATGAGTATTAGCATTGCTCGCGGGCAGGAAGAAAATATGCGGGAAATTACTTTTTTTTCAGGGGAAGAGCGCTGCCGGGAATTATTGGATAAGTTGTGTGCAAGGAGTTGAGCAATGTGAGAGTGCTGGGGATAGATACAAGCACACTGGTCTGCAGCGTGGCTGTGGTCACGCCGGAAAAAATGCTTGCAGAGTATACTCTGCAGGTTAAGAAAACTCATTCGGAAAGGCTATTACCGCTTGTTGACCAAATGCTGAGCGATATTGGAATTACTCCCGGACAATTGAACGGAGTGGCGGTGGCGGCCGGGCCAGGCTCCTTTACTGGGTTGCGTATCGGAGTAGTGACGGCGCGTGCTTTGGGGCAGGCTTTGAATTTACCGTTGGCCGGTATTTCCACCTTAGCAGCATTGGCCGCCCAGTTTCCGCATTTCCCGGGGTTGATATCGCCTATTCTCGATGCTCGGCGCAGCCAGGTTTATAATGCTGTTTTTCATCCCGGGGAGAGCCCCAAGCGATTAAGAGCGGATCGGGCAATCCCTTTGGAAGAGTTGCTGCGGGAGCTGGCAGTACAAGACAAGCTTGTTCTCTTTGTCGGCGACGGTGTGCCTGTTCATAAAGAAGCAATTGTAAACGAGCTGGGAAGTCAAGCATGTTTTCTCCCCTTTGAATCAGGGCTTAGCAGGGCTTCTGCCGTGGCCAGGCTGGGGTTGGATGAATTTAATGCCAATGTTGGCCTATCTTATAGAGAATTATTGCCGCAATATATTCGCTCTACGGAAGCGGAAAGAAAATATCAAGCACGCTGCAGGGAGGGAGGCGTGTCTGCTGAGCATCACAATTGAACCGATGAAATTTGTCCATGTAGACGCCGTGTCGGAAATTGAAAATATTGTTTATCCTACGCCGTGGACTAAAAGCGCATTTATTAATGAAGTCTTAGATAATGCCTTTGCCTATTATTATGTAGCTTTAGATGACGGGAAGGTTGTAGGCTATTCCGGTATGTGGTTGGTATTGGATGAGGGGCACATTACAACGTTGGCAGTTTGCCCCGAAAAGCAGTGTAGAGGTGTGGGAGCCATGCTGTTGGGAAACCTAATAAAAGAGGCGGCAAGCATGGGTGCGCAGCGAATGACTCTGGAAGTCAGAACTTCCAATGCAATCGCGCAAGAGCTTTATAGAAAATTTGGATTTGTCAGATGTGGCATCAGGAGGAAATACTATCATGACGAGGATGCCGTAATTATGTGGCTTGACCAGCTTGTGGAGAGAGGGACGAATAATGGCTGCTATGAATAAGATATTAATTCTAGGGATTGAATCATCTTGTGATGAAACCGCGGCAGCAGTAGTGGCTGACGGCCGGGAGATGCGTAGTAATATTATTGCTTCTCAGGTCGAAGACCATAAGAAATTTGGCGGCGTCGTTCCCGAAATTGCGTCAAGAAAACATTTAGAGGTCATTAATGATGTGGTTGAGTATGCGCTGTCGGAAGCTGGTGCAGGGTTTGCAGATATTTCTGCCGTAGCTGTTACAAACGGTCCCGGCCTTGTAGGAGCACTTCTAGTCGGTGTTAATATGGCAAAAACGTTGGCTTATGCGCTGCAAAAACCGCTGGTTGCCGTCAATCATGTAATGTCTCATGTGGCAGCCAATTATCTGGTCCATACGGTGCAGTTTCCCGCTGTTTGCCTGGTGGCTTCAGGTGGGCACACCAGTCTCCTTTACCTGCTTTCCAGAAGCGAAACAGAACTTCTGGGAACGACCCGGGATGATGCGGCTGGAGAAGCCTTTGATAAAGTGGCCAGGGTTTTAGGCCTAGGTTATCCCGGCGGTCCAGCTATCGACAAAATAGCTATGCAGGGCAATCCCGATGCGTTTAGATTTCCACGGGCATTTTCCGGTCAGGACCATAGTTATGAGTTTTCTTTTTCCGGCTTAAAATCAGCAGTTATTAACGTTTTGCATAATCTTGAACAGCGGGGGGAACCCATTCCCAAGGCTGATATTGCCGCCGGTTTTCAAGCTGCTGTTGTAGATGTCCTAGTGGAAAAAACTCGCTTAGCGGCAAAGTCCAAAGGTGCAAAAACCGTTTTGCTTGCAGGAGGGGTGGCGGCTAACCGACAATTACGTCTGCAATTACGTGAGACGCTTGCCCTGGACGGTATAGGTTTGAACTATCCGCCGCCAGAGCTATGTACTGATAATGCCGCAATGGTAGCTTGCGCCGGCTATGACCTTTATAAACGTAATGAGTATGCAGGTTTAGACTTAAATGCTTTCACCGTTTGACATTAATAGTCATAGGTTAGTGAGAATGTTGCTACTGAAACAGTGAAAAAGTATTATGTAAGCTTTCTGTGGATAATGTGGATAAAATTTAACAATTCTTTAATAATGGGGATTTTTCTGTGGATAACCCTGTGTAAACTGTGGATTACTTATGTAACTTACATTGTTAGAACGGCGGTAATTGTTAAAATAGGGCATAATTCAGGTAGTGAAGCAATTAACATAATAGAAGTTCTCATAACGCAGGTTGATTAATTTCGACAAGACAATGGTAGTGATTAAGTCAAATTTTGACACAATGCTTTAGCTTGTTACTTTAGAATATTGGTAAAATTAAGCACAATTGCTTTTATGGTTTCAAAAAGTGTAATACGGACATACACTACAATGCAGGAAAGAAAGAGGGGACGCTTTTGCTAAAGGAGATAAAAAAAGTCCACTTTGTTGGTATTGGTGGTTATGGTATGAGCGGGTTGGCACGTGTTTTGCTGCAGCTTGGTTTTCAAGTGACCGGGTCTGATTTAAAAAATAGTGAGATCATAGAAAAACTCATACAGCAGGGAGCAGTAGTCAATATTGGACATGACGCCCGTTATATTGACCAGGCAGAATTGGTTGTGTATTCTACCGCAATTTCTGAGGATAACCCTGAGATAGCGGCAGCCAAAGCGGCAGAGCTCCCCATTTGGCACCGTTCGGAGCTTCTTGCCCACTTCCTGAATGCTCGTTTTAGTGTTGCAGTAGCGGGAGCGCACGGCAAGACTACCACCACATCCATGTCGGCCCTTGTTTTAGCTAAAGCAGGCTTGGACCCCACGGTTTTTATCGGCGGTGTTTTGGGAGAATTTGACGGCAATGCTCGTGTAGGTAATTCGGATTTACTAATTGCCGAAGCTGATGAAAGCGATAATTCCTTTTTGCGCTATCATCCCAGCATTGCCGTGGTTACCAATGTCGAGCCGGATCATCTTGAACACTATAATGATGACTTTAATCTGCTGCTGGATGCCTATAAAAGGTTTATGAGTAATATTAAACCGGACGGGTGCGCCGTTGTGTTTGCCGATAATATATACTTGGAACAAATACTCCCCTCATATCTGGAAAATATAGTTACATACAGCATTAATTCTTCTGCCGAATACAGAGCAACCAACCTGGAAAAATCCGGCTGGGGCACAAGGTTTACAGTTTGGCACAAAGAACAGCTTTTAGGTGAAATCACATTACGTGTTCCCGGCACTCATAATGTGGAAAATGCTCTGGCGGCCATTGCTGTTGCAGGCCAAATGGATGTTCCTTTCGCACATATTAAAGCCGGCTTGGAAGATTTCTCAGGAGCTAAGCGTCGTTTTCAGTTTTTGATGTGCGAAAAAGGCTACACAGTGGTTGACGATTACGCTCACCATCCTACAGAAGTGGGGGCAACTTTGGATGCAGCCCGCTACGGTGACCCCAAAAGAGTTGTGGTTATCTTCCAACCACACCGCTATAGCCGAACAAGGCTTTTTATGGACGAATTTGCAGTTGCTCTTGCTAAAGCAGATAAAGTATATATACATAAAGTTTATGCCGCTGGTGAAACCCCGATAAATGGAGTAGGTTCTGTTGAGCTTGCGGCCAGAACCGTCAGCCAGGGCGCTGATGTGGTTCAAATAGACGATGCGGCGGAAATGGCAAGCCGAGTTGTGGCCGACGCACGGCCCGGAGATCTAATCATTAGCATGGGTGCCGGAGATATAACAGAAATAGGCCATGATGTCGCTGCCCGTCTTAGGGAGAAGCTTAATGCAGTCTAAGGAATTTTACCCTTATTTGCTTCATGCCATAGCAGAAAAAAATGTATTTCCCTTTACTTCAAGATGCAACCTGGGTTGCATCTTTTGCAGTCATCGTCAAAATCCCCCCGGGGTGAGAACTTTTCGGTTGCCGCCGCTGCCCGCGGAGCAGATGCTTGATTTGATCCAATTTCTTAATCCTCGGCGCAAAGTGGTGATTGGGGAGTCGGCGACACGCTTGGATGAAGGGGAGCCATTTACCCATCCCGAAGCTGCTGTTATTTTGCGGGGAATAAGGCAGATGCTGCCCGAAACACTTCTTGCAATTACAACAAACGGCACACTGCTGACGCAGGGATTAGCAGATGAATTGGCAAGACTAAAGCCGCTGGAACTGACTATTTCGCTTAACAGCTCCACGGAGCATGGGCGCCGGTTACTGCTTAATGATAAGGAACCCCGCCGCACACTTGATGCTGTGCGTCGTCTAAATTGCCTTGGCATTCCCTTTCACGGCAGCTTGGTAGCTATGCCGCATTTGACCGGAATAGAAGATATTAAGGAAACCATCGGATTTCTCGCAGAAAACGGGGCGTTAACAGTGCGTGTTTTTCTTCCCGGCTATACAAAATTTGCTCCTGATAATCTGCGTTTTCCTCTATCTCTCTGGGACGAAGTAACGGCAATGGCACAGGAAATGACCGACTTAACCGGGGTGCCTGTTATTCCTGAGCCATCTGTTCTTCACAACCTGACACCGGAAATATACGGTATCATTAAAGATTCTCCCGCAGCCTCCGCCGGTCTTTTGCCAGGAGACATCATCTTAGCTGCAGACGGCAAAAAACCCAGGACACGGGTAGAAGCATTTATGCTGGCACAAAATGCCGTTTCTCCTAAGCTCCAACTGATGAGAGACGGCAGGCCGCTGGTAGTGTGCTTGGACAAAAAAGAGGGACAATCTCCCGGTTTTGTTGTATTGTATGATATGGATGCGGCACGCATAGAGCAAATTGAAGAGGAAATAAATTATCGTTTATCTGTGGCTCCGCTTTTGCTTGCATCACAACTGGCTCTCCCTGTCGTTGGCGCTGCCTTAAAAAGCTTAAATATTGAGCCGATACATGCTCGCCCTGTGGACAACGTATTCTTTGGCGGCTCTATTTTGTCGGCAGGGCTGCTTACTGTAGATGATATGATAAGCGCTACTGAAGAAACGCCGTTTGCCCCTGATTTGGTGTTGGTCCCTCGGGAAGCCTTTGACCACAAAGGCCATGATTTAACAGGAAAAAGCGTAAAAGTGCTGGAGAAAGCATTAGAAATTCCTGTTGCCATCGTTTAGCATTTATTGACACCGTTATTGTTCTATGTTAAACTTTGATAATAAAAATAAGAAACTAGGAGCTTGAGTCATGGATTATGTAAGAGTTTTTGTAGAAGTACCTAAGGGTTCACGTAACAAGTATGAATTTAACAAAACAACTGGCCGGTTTTTGTTGGACAGAATGCTGTTCTCCTCTGTGCATTATCCAGCGGATTACGGCTATATTCCTGAAACGTTGGCTGAAGACGGTGACGAGCTGGATGCTTTAGTACTGGCTGGTGACCCCACGTTTCCCGGTTGTGAAATTCGTGCCGTCCCCGTAGCTGTTTTGGAGATGTGGGACGAAAAAGGCAAGGATGAAAAAATAATTTGCGTTTCTTTGGGAGATCCTCTGTGGGGATGGGTTAAGGAAAAAGGAGACCTGCCTCCAAACCTCATTCGGGAAATTTCCCACTTTTTTGAGATTTATAAAGATCTTGAAGAAAAGAAAACTAAAATTGGCGGTTGGGGTAACCAGGAGAAAGCTTGGGAGGTTATTAATGCTTCCCGTCAGAGGTATGCTTCAAGGAAACAATTTTAAGGCTGTTTAAAAAGGCGCATTGCTTTGTCACAAAAAAACCGAAATCCTCGACGTATGTTAAATACGCCTGTGGTTTCGGGATTTTTGTTTTAGAAATATAAAATATTGCCGGTAATCTCTTTATCTAGAGTAAGAATGCCACAGGAAAAGTTTGGTTCTCTTCTGCGGTCTGTGGGGGAGCCGGGATTAAAAAGCAGGACATTGTTTTCTTTTCGGCAATAGGGTTGGTGGCTGTGTCCGAAAACTATACAATCAACGTTGTCTTCTGAAAAAGCATCCAGTGCTCGCTGGGGCGTTTTTTTGCTAATTGCTCCGTGGTTGCCGTGAATAAGCCCAATTCTAAAGGATGCAATATTTAGGATTTTTTTTTGTCCTAACCGAGTAGTTAGTTCAAACGGGTCCATATTGCCTGCTACCGCTTCTACCGGCGCAAGCGTCGCTAATTCATCCAACACCCATGCTTCCACAATATCTCCGGCATGCAGAATTAAATTAACTCCGTCTAATAGCTCAAAAAGCTGTGCCGGCAGGACTTTAGCTCTGGTGGGGATATGGGTATCGCTTATTACGCCAATACGCATGGGGAACTCCTTTTATTATTTGATTTGAGACAATTGTCGGTATAACTCTGTTTCTTCCGGGCTAAGCTGTTTAGGGATATCAATAACAATATTTAAAAACAAATCACCGCGGCTGCCGTCTTTACGGCTAAGTCCTTTGCCTCGCAAGCGGAGCTTTTTGCCTGCGCCGCTTAGCGGCGGCACAGATACGGATACTGCTCCGTCCAAGGTAGCAGAGCTAGCTTTGGCTCCTAGCGCTGCTTGCCAAGGGGATATATATAGGTTTGCTTCAAGGTCGTCCCCGGTTATCTTGTATGTCGTGTGGGGTAGCAGTATAACTTTTAAGTAGAGGTCTCCACTTTGCCCTCCGGGTGAACTGCCGCCCTGGCCTCGCAGCCGGATTTTTGTTCCTTCCCTGGTCCCGGGCGGGATTTTTACTGTTAAAGTTTTAGGAGAGGATTTTTGTCCTGTTCCTCTGCATTCCGGACAATGGCGGTTACCCCTTACGCCGCTGCCGCCACAGAGGTCACAGTAATCTCCAATGTTAACCTGGACAGTCTTCTTTCCGCCGTGAAAAGCTTCTTCCAGGGTTAGCGGCAACTCAGTTTCCACATCTTGTCCTCGTGGAGTCCGGCGTGATGCTCTTTGCCCGCCAAAAGCATTGAAGCCGCTGTGGAAGCCGCCCCCGAATAGTGTTTCAAAGAAGTCACTAAAGTCACTGTTGTTTCCGGTGCTCGAATAAAAATGCATTCCATCCATGTCGGGATGTGGTCGGAAATCTTCTCCGGCCTGCCAGTTTTCGCCGAGTCTGTCATACTTTGCTCTTTTTTCTGTGTCGCTTAACACCTCATGTGCTTCGTTAATTTTTTTAAACTTTTCTTCCGCCGCCGCTTTTTCTTCGGCGGAGTGTAAGTCAGGATGGTACTTACGTGCCAGTTTACGGTATGCATCTTTAATTTCCTTCTCTGTAGCATTGCGCTTGAGCCCCAGGATTTCGTAATAATCTTGAAATTTTACCCCCATAATTCACACCGCCGTTCTTTAATATTTATGCTGGTAATCCGCAAGGACGGCAACATCCATTTTTTATCATAATTAATTATATCATAACCGGCGCAATTGAAAAGTCTGACTTGACTTTGCGGAAAGTAACAGCTAGAATTACATTAGTTAGAATTCAAACTAAATGGCGGTGCCGTAATGGATAAAAAAATAAAAAATATCGAAGCACTATTTTTAGAGTTTTTACCGCTCTACCATCAA
>DLMZ01000046.1:0-591 GCA_002479415.1 Firmicutes bacterium UBA7523 | reverse complement strand
CCGCTCTACCATCAAAAATTTGGAGTCGTATTTCGTGATCATGACGGCTTAAGCACGAGGTGCACCAAGAATCAGAAGCGAGCTATCCTCCTGATAAAAAACAAGCCGGGAGTAACATCCTCGGAATTAGGTAGATTTCTCGACATGCGTAAAGGAAGTTTGACTACTCTTCTTGACTCTCTGGAAAGCATGGGGTTGGTGGGGAGGAAACGGGATGAAAGCGATCGCCGCCGAACACAGCTTTCTTTATCGGCAGAAGGGGAAAAATATTTTGAGCACATGATGGCCAGGCACGGTCAGCTATTTTATTCATTGTTCTCCGAACTTTCTGATGATGACCACGACAAATGTCTTGCGGGCATGACTCAAGTTGTTGAGGTTATGAAAAAAATGCAGCAGGAGGCACCTCATGGTCTCAACAAAACAACTTGAAAATGGTAGTATGGCCGGATTAATTGTTAAGTTCTCAGGGCCGGCAGTGGTCGGCATGTTTGTTATGGCCATCTATAATGTGGTGGACCGAATTTTTATTGGCCAAGGGGTTGGTGCATTAGGTTTGGCTGGGGTTACAGTTGGTTTTCCTATGATGCT
>DLMZ01000021.1 GCA_002479415.1 Firmicutes bacterium UBA7523 | reverse complement strand
AAAAAGTTCTTGCAAAAAACAGTTGAGAGTTTACTACCATCAAAGCAGAGTCTTAAAATTGATAACGAGTTTACTATAAATACAGAAGGATTATCAAAGAGTGAATTATCTGAATTGGCCCCGTTTATTAACGGTATTAAAATACTTTCAGAACAAATTATAGAATTACCAAAATAAGGTGTGGATGCAATCTCAGTGAACATCTTCACATAATACCCTATGAGTATTGACATGCCTTGATGTTCTATGTAAAATTATACCTAGAATATCAAGGCATGTTTATAGGAGGTAAAATAATGAACATTGATAAAGGATTAATAGGGGGAAGCACTTTCTTGCTTTTATTGTCTTTGCTAGAAGAAGCCGATAGATATGGGTACGAAATAATAAGGGAATTAGATAAGCGTTCAAATAAAGTATTTCAGTTCAAAGAAGGAACATTATATCCCGTTTTACACAAATTAGAAAACAAAGGCTATGTAAGATCATATGTGAAAAGAGGTGAAACGGGTAAAGAGCGAAAATATTATAAGATAACTGAGAAAGGGCAAAAGCAACTCGTTGAGGAAAAGAAGAAGTGGGAGCTATTTTCCCTAGCCGTGAATAGAGTTGCAGGCGGGGAGGTACATGCTTTTGCCTAAGAAAGATAAGTTCATAGCAGAAGTTTTATCTCATATTAAATTCCCTTTTGATAAAGAAGATATAAAAACCGAGCTCGAGCACCACATATTAGATAAAATGGAATATTACAATGAACAGGGATATGATGAAGAAGAAGCTGAACAATTATCTGTTCATGATATGGGTGATGCCGGGGAAATTGGTGTTGAGCTGAATAAACAACACAATCCCTTTATTGGTTGGGTATGGGTAATAACGAATGTGCTAGTACTGTTTAGTGTTTGTGTGCTGGCGTTTTCTTTAATTCCTTTCTTCAGCAGTTTAGCAGGGACAATACCGCAATCCAATATAATCTATACAATTGATTTAGATGAGCAGGTAAAAATAGATGACAGAGTCATTAAGTTTACCCATGTCATATATGAAAAAAACGGAAGCATGAACATAATATATGAGCATTATGACACTAGGTTATGGGCTAGTGGCTGGGGCTTTCACGATATAGGAGAAATAGAGGATAATTTAGGAAACAAATATTGGGTCGGTTCATCAAGTAGTAGAGGTGGAATTAAAACCCGTTCTATTAGAACGGTCAATGATTTTTCTGCAGAAGCCGATACTTTAATAATAGACTATGATGAATTTAACAGGCGATACAGGCTGGAAATAAATCTGCCAATAGGTGACCAATATGAATAGACAAAAGAAGATTTTAAAAAATATTGGTATTTTATTGGTCTTATGTTTCCTGTTATCTAGAATGTACGGCTTTTACCTAACCCCTCTTGCAGCTCATGAATCTTCTGAGCGGAGCATACATTATGGGCCATCAGAAGTGGTGCATATTGAAGACTTTGATGGAGGCAAGTATATTTTAGGCAAGTATGATAAATGGGTCTCGTGTAACACAGTTCACAGGTTATTGTTATTCTTCTGGAGGTTTGGAAGTCAGCCAATAGGTTTCGAAAATGATACAACTAAAGTCGTTACCTTCACTTGGGGGATTACTTACTTGGATACTTTTCGTAACCATTATGTTTACGGAATTATCAATGATAGTAGTATTCAAAAAATAGAAATTATACTTCCTGATGGAAGAATCCTTACACAAACAGAATTTTATGATGATTTATTCTTGCTTACCTGGCAGGAGCTAAGAAATGGCTATTACCAGGGGTTTAGTCTTAGAGCATATGATTCAGAAAGCAATTTGGTTTTTGTTGAAGATGAACAGATTTAGGGTAGTGCAATCGGATTGCATGCGTATCGTGAAGCACAAGGTACGGAGGAGTTGTGTTAAATGAATCATATTATTCAAAAGGAGGAGATTTTTTGCAAAACGTATTGATTATGCCTTGCCTAGATATTAAGGAGGGCCGAGTGGTTAAAGGTGTACATTTTGTGGGTCTTAGGGATGCGGGGGATCCCGTGGAGTGTGCGCGGGCTTATTGTGAGGCAGGAGCGGATGAGCTGGCGTTTCTTGATATTACAGCCACGATAGAAGGGCGTAAGACTATGCTTGATACTGTGAAAAAAGTTGCTCAGGTTACTACTGTTCCTTTTACAGTGGGTGGCGGAATCAAGTCCGTAGATGAAGCAGAGGCTGTTTTGGTGGCCGGGGCGGACCGTGTTTCCTTAAGCAGTGCTGCTTTTCGCAATCCTGGTATTATTGATGAAATGGCAAAAATATTTGGCAGTGAAAAAGTGGTGGTGGCCATTGATGTGGACCGTAATCAGTCTTTGCCATCAGGCTATGAAGTGTATGTTGACGGTGGTAATACCGCTACAGGGCAGGATGCTGTTGCCTGGGCAAAGGAAGCCGAGGAGCGTGGTGCCTCAATTATCCTTCCTACAAGTAAAGCATGCGACGGGGCAAAAACAGGTTATGACCTACCGCTAATCAGCGGTATTAAGGATGTCGTCAGCGTTCCGGTTGTGGCTTCCGGAGGTGCGGGCAGTTTGGAGCATTTTGCTGAAGCGTTCAAAGCGGGAGCCGATATTTTGCTTGCCGCATCGGTGTTTCACTATGGAGAAATAACTATCCCCGAACTAAAGAAATACCTTGCACAGCAGAATGTGCCGGTAGTACTTTAAGTAGTTTAAGGCTAACTATTGCCTGTAGTAGAAGGCTGCGGTATACTAGTGGGTACAGGATTAGTTAGGAGGCCATTAAGATGAAGCATGTTCCCACAGATTTTAAGCCTGGAATGCAGGGGCTAAATAAAGTATTGGGGAATCTTGAAAGCGATATTATGGAAGTTATCTGGCGCAAGGACTGTGAAGTTTGCGTGCGTGATGTTTTTGAGGAATTAGCTTCTCGCCGGGAAATCGCTTATACCACTGTAATGACTATTATGGGCCGTCTTGCAGATAAAAAGCTGCTGAAAAAGCGCAAGCAAGGCAACACCTCCTATTTTGTATCGGCTATGACCCGGGAAGAATTTGATGAAAATGTGGTCGTTAATGTGGTAGATAGTTTATTAGAAGACTTTGCCGATGTGACAATGGCTCATTTTATTTCAAGAGTAGGAAAAAAAGACAGAGAAGCAATTACAAAGCTGGAAAAGCTGCTTAACGATTATCAAGAGGGTGAAGACTATGGCGATAAGTGATTTTCACTCCTTCTTCATTTATGTCTTTTTCGGGTATTTATTTATCTTCCCGGCCATTCTTGTTTGCCTGAGAGTATTTAAAATCTGCTGCCCACTGCAAAGGATGCAGTTTTATGTACTAGGGCTGGTCACTCCCTTTGCCGGATATTTCCTCTATCATACTATTTTAACGAAACGTTGCCAGTCGGGATTCTCCTCTGCAGGTTTGGGAGGGATGCTTTTTGACTAATTTTGCCGTTTTGGCGCTGTGGCCGTTCGCTATGTGAGTCCGATACTTGTTGTCTTGTTTTTTGTGGGCATTTTAAAAGTAGCGGCAAGTTGGCTGTTCGTTAATCGATTGCGTATACGTGAAGTATCGATAGATGAACATCAAAGAAATCAGGTGTTGCGAATTGTTAAAATGCGCAGCTCTGAATTAAGCATTAATACGCCTGAAGTAATCTTTAGTGGTCGTGGCGGATTTGCCGCTTTTGCGGCAGGTATTGTTAAGCCGGCAATTATTTTAAATGCAAGCTTGCTCCCACAGCTGTCAGAGCTGGAGTTGGACAATATTTTAACACATGAATTAGTGCATATTAGCCGTGGTGATACACTTAGGTGCTGGCTGCTTAATTTCTTGAGGGATGCAATGTTTTTCAGCCCGTTTAGCCGAATTTTGTTAACGCGTTACCTGCTGGAAAATGAGCGTCTTTGTGACAAAGAAGCGGTGAAGCTTACGCGTAATCCTAAAGCTTATGCAGCGACACTTGTGAAAGTCGGGCGATTGCTGTTAGAAGGCAGAGAGGTAAAGCTTGGCTTGGCAGTTAGCTTTACCGAACGTAAAAGCGATTTGGAACAGCGGGTGGTTAGCATCCTTGGGGGATTAACAAATGGAAGGGAGATTTCTGCTCCTTTATTTATGGCGATGCTTTTGGCTGTTTTTGCCGGGGCAATAATCTATCTGGGAATTATTTGCTAAAAGTTGAATGTACGCATTCTCCCCCGCTTAGAGCTATAGCTCTGGCGGGGGTGTTTAGTTTATAGTCCAAATAAAAAGCGCTGTGTTCAAAAAGGATGCAGTGGTTTTTTTTGTTAGAAATAAACTAATTGCATTTTTCGGTATACAGATTTATAATAGTTACTACAACGCTTAGTAGAGAGGAGTCAAAAATGTCCAAGCAAGCACATAGTAAGAAGCAGCAATTTACACAGCCTGAGAAAAGCAAGCTGCCGCTGATAGTGGCCGTTATTGCTATTTTAGTGCTGGTCGTAGTGGTTTTCACAGCATTAAGGCCCAAACAGGCTAGTGTAGAGTATTTTGGTGAGCCGGTGGCTGTGGAGCGTTCCTATGTAGGTAAGTTCATTTCTATGACAAAGATAGAGCCTGTAGTAGAAAACGGGCAGATTAAAATTCCTCTGAGGGTAGTGGATGAAAATAATATTGTCTCTTTTGAGCTGGAAAACGATGAAGGCACGCTGGTTCCGCTGATGGCCTACATCACTCCCTCCGGACGGCTTTTTGCAGGCAGCAGCATGTGTGAGCCCTGCGGAGGGCGGACATTTTCATTGGCCGGTGAAGCTCTGGTTTGTGATACATGCAGAACTACTTATACTATAGAGGACCATGAGTTTATTTCCGGTTCGATTGCCTGCGGTTCCTATCCGCCCTCAAACATGCATCCGGTGGTGAAGAACGGTATGATTATTATCAAAGAGGCGGAAGTGCTTAGCTGGCGGATTCGGGCGCTTTAAGAATTTTGGAGGTAACAATATGTTAAATGAGAACAGTCTGGCTGTGGTTAAGAGTGGTGTTATTGTGGTGTTGATAGCTGCAGTAGTCTTCTTAGGCTTTAATGATTATATTTTTGCCAGACCAAGATCCGGCTGGTTAGAGATGGGCGGCTGCTGCGGCGGCGGAGCCATTTCCAATAAAGAACTCCGTCAGATTGGCCTTGAGTATTATGTTGCTAACTATGGCGATGTTAACGTTGAGGCGGTTGTGGAAGATTTCGGCTGCCATCAGGAAATTCATATTTACAAAGAAGGTAAGATCATCAAAAGAATCGGCTATGCAAGCGGAGAATTGTATGAAATTTAGCACAGCGAGAGGGTGCCGCGATGAGCATTATCCAGATTGCTTTAAACAATTTAAAGCGAAGAAAAACAAGGATGGCTTTTTTGCTAGTAGGCCTGGTAGTTGGTGTAGCCACAGTAGTGGCGTTATTCAGTATCGTCCAGGCAATGCGTCTGGAGTTGGGTGACCGACTGGATGAATTTGGGGCCAATGTGATTATTACTCCCCGTTCCGAAGGGATGGAACTAAATTATGGCGGGACTCATGTTTCCGAGGTGTCTTTCAATGTTCAATCACTTACCGAGGACGACTTGCCTAAAATCAGGGAAATTCCTGATGGTGACAGCATAAATATTATTTCCCCAAAGCTTGTCGGGGCTGTAATTGCCAATGGCCAGAACGCTTTGCTTGTAGGTGTTGACACAAAGCGGGAATTTACAATGAAGCCGTGGTTTACCTTGCAGGAGCAGACTGATTTAGCTTATGGACAGAAGCCAGGAGACTTGTCTCTCCTTGATATTCCTAAAGATTCTCTCCTGCTTGGCAGCGGCGCGGCTCGTGCATTTGGTGTGCAGGCAGGTGAGACAATCACTGTGAACAGCAGGAAATTTAAGGTCTTTGGTGTTTTAAACGAGCTGGGCGCCGAGGAAGACGGATTGGTGTACGGCAATTTGCTTGTTGTGCAGGGGCTGCTTGGTCGTCCCGGCGAATTCTCCCTAATAGAAGTAGCGGCGTACTGTAATTTTTGTCCTGTGGAAGAGATTGTGGCACAGATAAATGATGTGCTGCCAAACGGGCAGGCCACAGCGTTGCGCCAGGCTGCCCTTATCCGGGAAGAAACCATCGATCGTTTTAGTTCATTTGGCATTGCTTTATCTGGGGTAGTCTTGCTGATTGCTGCTTTAGTTGTGCTAACCACCATGCTTTCCTCTGTAAATGAACGCACCAGGGAAATTGGCATTTTCAGGGCAATTGGGTTTCGTCAGCTGCACGTGGTGCAGATTATTTTGCTTGAAGCTATGATGGTCAGTGTTGTAGGAGGCTTAACGGGGTTTATCGTTGGCAATGCTGTAGCCCGCAGCGCCGGACCATTTTTAGCGCAGATGAATGTCAGCGTACCCTGGAATACGGAGATGATTCTGCCTTCGGTAATGTTAGCTGCGGGGCTTTCAGTTACAGCCAGTATTTATCCGGCATTGAAGGCTGCCCGCTTGGATCCTGTTGAAGCGCTCCGCTTTATCTAAGGATGGTAAATAGGAGGATGAAGATGACAGAAGTACTCATTAAAGCAGATAGCCTGAAGAAAATATATAAATCTTTCGGAGATGAAGTAGAAGCGCTTCGCGGCGTCAGTCTAGAAATCTATAAGGGAGAATCGGTGGCAGTGATGGGCCATTCGGGCTCAGGCAAAAGTACGCTTCTTAGCATAATCGGTGGGTTGAATCCCCCTTCTGCGGGGAGGATTGAAATTGACGGCATTGATTTGTATGCTCTATCCCAGGAGAAACGGGCTGATTTTCGCCGGGAATATCTGGGTTTTGTATTTCAGCAATTTCAGCTGATTCCGTATCTGACGGCGATGGAGAATGTAATGCTTCCTTTAACTACAACCAGTTATTCGGCTAAGCGGAAGCGTGAAATGGCTGAGTACGTGCTTACCCGGGTGGGGCTGGAAGGAAAGATGAACCGCTTGCCAAATCAAATGTCCGGCGGTGAGCAGGAGCGGGTAGCTATTGCTCGCGCGATTGTGAATGAACCACCGCTGATATTAGCCGATGAGCCGACCGGCAGCCTTGATACAAAAACCGGGCAAGAAATTATGGAGCTTTTCCATGAGTTAAACAGTGAGGGCCTGACTATCCTGATGGTCACGCATAACCCGGAGAATACTGCTTCCATGGGCCGGACAATTTCGATGAAAGACGGCCGGTTATGTGCAGACCAGGCTGAAGTTGTACCGCTTGCTGCCTGCAAAGCCAGATAACGGAGGTGCATAATGACTTTATTTCAAATTGCCATAAATAACCTCCGCCGGCGTAAATCGAAAATGGTTTTTGTTGTGCTGGGCCTAGCCATCGGCATTGCGACCATAGTTTCTGTTTTTAATGTGGTGGAGAGCATGAGAGAGCAAATGACGCGGCAAATGGCCGATTTTGGCGCAAATATCGTGATTACGCCGGACACGGGAGAGCTGGCCTTTTCTTACGGCGGGATTACAATTCCGCCAACGCTTTTCGATGTTGAGCAGCTTACCATGGTCGATGTTGATAAAATAAATGAGCTTCCTGCTCGTCAAATGGTGCGCGCTGTTGCGCCTAAGCTATTGGGAGTGGCATCTTCAGGCGCCAGGCACGTGATTATCTCAGGCAGTGATTTGCAGAGTGAGTTTGCAATCAAGCCTTGGTTACGGCTGCAGCAGTCTGGTGAGATGGGAGAAGCAAGCCCGTCTCCTAAAGATATGGATTATGAGAAGCTAAACTTGGCCCGTGAAGATATCAGCGCGGTTTCACTGACCGATGGTGAAGTATTGCTTGGAGCAACCATTGCCGAAGAATTAGGTGTAATGCCTGGTGATACCCTAGAGATAGCCGGCATGGAATTTCAGGTGTTTGCTGTGTTGGCGGAAAACGCTTCCACAGAGGACAATCAGGTGATGATGAACCTGGCAGTTTCGCAGCGCATTTTGCAGCGACCCGGGGAGGTGACAGTAATCGAACTGTCTGCCGACTATAGTTTGGGTTCAGAAGATGCGCTTCTTGACCAATTAAACGGAGCTCTCCCCCATGCTGAGGTGATAAGCCTGCGCCAAGCAGCGCTTGGCCGGGATGAAATGGTTACCCGGCTAACCAGATTTGGTGCATCCGTATCGATTCTTGTGCTTTTTGTCGGCATGTTGACGGTTGCCATTACCATGTCAGGAGCCGTCCGTGAACGGACGCGTGAAATAGGGATCTTCCGTGCTATTGGCTTTCGAAAAAGCCATGTAGCTACAATTATTCTTATCGAAGGTGCTGTGGTAAGCTTGCTTGGCGGCGCTGTGGGATATGTGGCAGGACTGGCTGCAGCGCGAGGAGCGGGGCCGTTTCTTTCCGGTATGGAAATTGCTGTGCCATGGAGTACAGGCCTCTTTCTTGCCGCAATGCTGCTCGCCGTAATCATAGGAGTTTTAGCCAGCCTATACCCTGCCAGACAGGCGTCAAGGCTGGATCCAGCCGAAGCATTACGCTTTATGTAGATAGTATCGAATTAGGGGCTATTGTATAGCGAACTAGCAAGTTCACTATGCAATAGCCTTTTTTTAGTTAAAGCTATATTAGCTGCAATATTTTGCCGGTTGTATTCTAAGGGTGCATCGAATATAATAAAAGCGAACAAATGTTTGCTGAGGTGGATATGAAAGAGCGAGTTATTCTGCATTCTGATTTGAATAATTTTTATGCTAGCGTAGAATGTGTGCATACTCCTGATATCAGGAACAGTCCTGTAGTCGTCGGCGGGGACGAGGAGCTGCGGCATGGCATAGTATTGGCAAAAAACTATATTGCAAAAAGAGCGGGGATTTGCACAGGAGAAACTCTTTGGCAAGCGCGTAAAAAATGCCCCGGACTTGTTGTGGTGCCGCCTAATTTCCCTCTTTACCTGCGTTATGCCAAGCTTGCCCGGCAGATATATGCAAGCTTTACTGACCGAATCGAGCCTTTTGGGCTGGACGAAGCTTGGCTTGATGTGAGCGGTGACAACGGTGTTTTGGTCGCTGACGAGATTCGCCGGCGGATTAAGCAGGAGCTTGGTGTTACCGTTTCCGTGGGTGTAAGCTATAACAAGATTTTTGCTAAGCTAGCGTCGGATATTAAGAAGCCGGACGCAACTACACTGATTAGCCCTGATAACTACCGCGAAGTCGCATGGCCTCTGCCGGTTGAAAACCTTTTGTATGTTGGCCGCGCGACAAAGCAGAAGCTGCGCAGCTACGGCATATTTACCATAGGAGGACTGGCTGCAATGCCTGAAGCTGTATTACGCGGCTTATTCGGCAAGGTGGGCCATGTCCTGCACAGCTTTGCCAACGGCCTTGATGAATCTCCCGTCATGCGAATTGACGAAGAATCACTGATAAAATCTATTGGCAACAGCACAACTACACCAAGGGATCTTACCTGTGACGAAGATGTAAAGGTCATATTGCTTGTACTCTGCGAGAGCGTCTGCGCAAGATTGCGCGAGCATGGTTTTCTTTGCCGTACGGTAGCTATTTCCATACGCGACAATGAACTTTTCCGTTTTGAAAGGCAAACCAAGCTAGAAAGCCCGTCCCATATATCCAGTGAAATTGCTAATACAGCTATGCGGCTTTTCCGCCAAAACTATCTATGGCTAAAACCTGTTCGCAGTATAGGTGTGCGCTGCACTGATCTTATATCAGAAAACAGCCCGTTTCAGCTATCCATATTTGATGACGAAGCAGACAGGCAGAAACAGGCTGCGCTCGATAAAACCATGGATTTGTTGCGCAGGCGCTTCGGTCATTTTTGTATACAGCGCGCTTCGCTGCTGGCAGATAAGCATCTTGGAGGCATAAACCCCAAAGGCGACCATATCATACACCCTGTAGGCTATTTCAAGGATGGTATGATAAAATGATGGAAAAACGATATAAAAACCACAACAAATTATATATAAAGGTCGAGGCGCTGTTTTACCCCGACGGCAGGCTGTGCCCCATAGCGTTCTGGTGGGAAAATGGGCGCAGGTATTATATCGATCGCGTTACTGACGTATGCCGGGCGGCCAGTCTAAAGGCTGGAGGCATCGGAATCCGTTACACGTGTAATGTTCTTGGCAAGCAGATTTACTTGTTTTATGAGGAAGACCGCTGGTTTATGGAAAGACGGGAGGTATAAAGCTATGTGCGGAAGGTATCTTATCGCAGTGGAAGAAGAAATTATTGAGTTTCGGCAAATCCTAGCCGAAATTAACGAGCGCTATAAAGACACACCGTTACTCGCCTCAATGTCAACAGGGGAAATCTTCCCCACCAATGTCGCACCCGTGCTGGTACTGGGCAAAGCTAAACCACAGGCTGCGTTAATGAAATGGGGATTCCCCAAATGGCAGGGAAGCGGCGTAATCATCAACGCCCGAGCGGAATCGGCACTGGAAAAAAACATGTTCCACAAATCCCTAATGGAGCGCAGGTGCGTAGTGCCAACAACCGGCTTCTTTGAATGGCGCCAAGAAGGCAACAGTAAAACTAAATACCTTTTTCAACTTCAAAAATCAAAAATACTGTACCTAGCCGGACTTTATAACATGTTTTCAGCAAAACCCTCAGAAGCATATGTCGTCCTCACCACCGCCGCAAATTCACAGGTTGCTCCCTATCACCACAGGATGCCCCTTGTACTAGAAGCCGAAAATGTTGACGCCTGGCTTTCCGATACGACCTTCGCCCTTGACTATGTACAATCGTCATACGAGGCATCGTTTAATGTTTCGGTTGCGTGACAAATTTACCTGTTTTAAGAGGAAGGCGCTGGTATATGGAACGACGAGAGGACAATATCGTACATAAACATTAAAAATATCGCACAATATTGTTGCAATAAATTACCTCCGGTGGTAAAATATAGCCGGAGGTGGTTTTATGAAGCCATTGAATTCTAAGGAGGGGCTTGTGGTAACCGCGACGGAGCTTAAGCAAAACCTTGGTAAATACCTGGATTTTGTGGAGGAGCAAAATGATGTAGTTATCACTAAAAATGGCAATAAAGTTGCCAGGCTGACTCCATATATTACTGACGTTGAGCAGTATTTTACTATCAGGGAAAAGACGCTTGACTATCATTATGGCGGGAAAAAGGTTTCCTATGAAGAGTTTATGGAAATAAACGAAAAAAGCACTCTAAGAATGGAATTTATTGATGGGAAAATTTATTTGATGGAATCGCCGGCTATTAGGCATCAAGAGGTACTTGGCAGATTGTACCTGACCTTCATAGACTATTTCAGAAATAAGAAATGTAAGGTATTATTAACTCCCGTTAATGTGCACTTTAAAAAGCCTGACATAAAAGAACCGGACGTTTTGCAGCCCGATGTACTGGTTGACTGTGACTTGGAGAATAATATTACGGGAGAAGGTTGTTATATGGGGACTCCAACTCTTATCGTTGAAGTCCTGTCGGACAGCACAAGGAATAAAGATATGATTGAGAAGTTAAATACTTACATGCTGTCAGGAGTTAAGGAGTACTGGATTATTGACCCAAAACAAGAGAATGTTATGATTTATTCTTTCAATAACTACGCAATTGACAGATACAAACTATATGCAAGGGGTAACATTGCCCAATCAATGGCGTTTCAAGATTTGTTCGCAGACATCGAAGATTTGTATAAGCATTTGCTTTAAAGAAACGGGCGCCCCACAAGAAAACCATAAGGCTAATAAGCCTTATGGTTTTCTAATGCTACATGCAATTGTACCTGCTGTCTCACTCAGTTTATTTTTGCATATAATGTAGAAGAAAAATATCTGTATGGGGTGATATAATATGAGTAATAACAAGTTTAAACGCGCCATAATGCCTGTAGTACAATCACAAATTCCCCGACCACCTAAAAAATGTGTCGGCCAATTTTTCACTATAAGGCCTACTGATACACTTCAAAAGATTGCCCGAAAATTCGGAGTGACAGTAGAGCAAATCCTTGCTGCTAACCCACAGATTGTAAATCCCAATATTATTTTCGTAGGTCAAGTGATATGCATACCTACAGACAAACCTGAACATCAGCCAACACCAGTTTGCGATTTACGCGTTCTTACACTAAGATTCTTTACAGAAACGGGGCAACCATTGCCCATAGTTGGTGGAGTTGTTCAGCTTAATGCACGCACAATCGTACGTGCCACTTTTAATCGTCCAGTTAACAGAACTTTCTTTTTCTTTGAGCCTTCCCGTAATTGTGAGATTACACGCTTCATCGGAATTGACTGTCATGGTTTTGTTACAGGCATTGCTGAGACTATTTGGCAGGTACCGTCAGGTACGCAGGGTGTTGTTTATGTTGTGACATGCGATAATAGCTGCTGTGCCAAATCAAATGAAGTTCCTGTAGTTCGAAATAGCTAATACAAAAATAAGAATTCAGAATCAAACTCTGTAGCTCCAACATTACAAAAAAAGTAACCATAAGGCAGAGCTAAAGCTTATTCGTATTACACAGCATAAATATTTTGCAGATATTATTTTCTGGGGCCATTAATGATTCTACAGCTAAATGGGCGAGGTGAACGATAGTGGGTTTTGCTCGATTGGGTATCATGAAAAGCCGGATAAACAAAGGCCACTCTCTTTCTTCGTTATCCGCGGCGGCTTTAAAGGCAGGATTTGATGAGTTGATTGTTTTTACACCACAGGATGTAAATTTGTCCAGTCGGACGATTGATGCATATCAGTGGACGCGAAACGGTTGGGTGCAGAATAAAGGAAGTTTTTTTCCCTCCATCATTTACGATATCGGGTATTATCATTCACACAAGGAATATTCTCAGAACATCCGGTTGCAAAAAGATAGTGAAGTTCCCTTTGTCGGGTATTGCCTCGGCAACAAGGTAAAGATCTATAATATATTAACAAAATCCCAGCAGTTGAGGCCCTATTTAATACCTACTCACCGTGTTAAGAGCACAGGCCATTTTTTTCGCTGCCTGCAGCAGTATTCATTCGTGGTCTTAAAGCCCGCCAACACGTGGGGCGGAAAAGGAATCCTGAAAATTGTCAAAAAAAACAACCACTATCTGATTCACGAAAACAATCAGCAGAATACAGTGACACACGGTAAATTAAGCAACTTGGTAAAAAAAAGAATCAAAACAGGAACGCACGTCCTGCAGCCATGGCTTGATATACGTTCCAGTAAGGGAAATGTTGCGGATCACCGGGTTCTTATCCAAAAAAACCAATTCGGTCAATGGACGATAAGAGGTATTGCAACCCGTATAGGTCCCAGCGGTTACATCATTTCCAACCTTAAGCGCGGCGGCAGTGCCGTCAAAACATTGCCTTACCTGAGGAAAGAGTTCGGACGAGAAAGAAGCGCTGCCATGTATCAAACCCTACAGCAGCTGTCCCATGACATTTGTACCTTCCTTGAAAAATCTGAGAAAAAAAGATTTGTTGAGTTTGGCATAGACTTTGCTATTGACCGCAGCGGGGATGTCAGAATTATTGAAGTGAATGTTAAACCTGGGCGTAAAATTCTTGAGACAACAGGAACCGAAAAAATAAGAAGGGAAACTTTCCTAGCTCCTTTCTATTATGCACGCTTTATTCTTGATAAAACAAAAAATTATTAATAGCTCTGCAGACGATTCAGAACGCTTTGTAGAAACTTTTTGCGTGTACAATAATAAACAAGTGTAAGCGTATAATAAACCCCACC
>DLMZ01000019.1 GCA_002479415.1 Firmicutes bacterium UBA7523 | reverse complement strand
CAACAACTGAGCTTAAGTCCTGAAAGCTCAGGACTTAAGCTCAGTTGTTGCCAACTGTCGAAAAAAGAACTTAGTACAGTGTTAAACCCGGTTTCAGAGGGCTCCATGAAAATTTGTTCTACCTGTCCAAGAAAGTAGTTGCGGCTTTGCCATTGCCCCATAGTTTGCATTTCTTTTCTGATTTGTGCGTCTAAAAAGCTGTCACGTATTCTATTTATATCGTCAACAGTTACGCCGGTGCCAATCATCCCTTTGCCGCCCAGGTAGGGCAAGGCGCTGGTAGGCGTCATATGCGCTATTTGTCGGCTGTAACCCGGTGTGTTGGCGTTTGCTACATTGTGAGCTGTTACTTCCAATGCTTTTTGTTGAGCCATTAAGCCAAGCCGTGAAGTGTTCAACCCTGAAAAAGTGGACATGTTCTCCCTCCTTTAGGCAAGTTTACTGATTAATATATTGTCGGCGCTTTGGCGTAGATACCCTTTTTTGTCATATGGGGCAAACCTTTGTTCGGGAACGAGTGTTTTACGCAGATGGCTAAAGTATGCTAGATTATGCTTTAGTAATATCATGTTTGTGTCATTTATACTGTGCAGCTCGCGGATCTTGTTTTTTAATTCTTCCGCAAGAGAGAGGAGAAGTCTTCTGTCTTTTTCGTCTGCAGATTCTGCTATTTGATTTAGAGTTTGTTCACCTGAAAGTAATAGACGGTTTTGCTCCAAAGCGTTAAGTGCGGCTTGATAATCTTCTTTATTCTGCAATAACTCTATTAATAATGTGCTGTCGTTGCTGATAATAGCGTCCCTTTCTTCAAGCAGGAGGGTGCTAAGCTCGTGTAGTATTGTTTTTTGTTGTTCTAGGTTTGTGATTAATTGTTTCACGCCATCTGCCTCCCGAAAACTTTTCCTTTATGTTCTTTCTATCGGCAATTTGGGATAAACCTTTAGGGTAAAGAGAAAGAAAAAAAGACGGCATTAGAGATTAATAAATATCTGAATGCCGTCACATTAAGTTATTTTACTATTTTTGCTGGGCAAGCTCAATGGCTGCATGCCAAGTGTCTCGCAATTCTGCCAGCATTTTTTCAACCTGATTCAGAGGCTCTTTATCTTTTTTAACGTTTGCATCGACTAAAAGGCTGTTCATGTAATCATAGATGCTGTATAAATTACTTGCTATTTCACCTTGAGTGTGATCAAGAGAAGCCGTAAGTTCAAAAATTATATCCTGTACTTTAACGATGGCAGTATGGCTCTTTTCCATATTTTTTTCTTCCAAGCTAAAGCGAGCAATTTTAACAGACTTGATAGCCTCATTATAAAGCAAAAGAATCAGTTGTGCAGGAGAAGCTGTTCCAACTTGGCTTTGCTTGTACAGTTGGTGAGGATTGACAACCATGCTTGACACTCCTTTGTTCAGAGTTTATCGTTTTTCATCCAGCATAAGTCCAATCATATCCTGGATTTGAGCAACCATGTTTAATACATGCTCCGGCGGGATTTCCTTGAGTATTTCATTTTTTTTCACATCAATAATTTCAACCATTATTCGCTCCGATTTATCATGGAGTTTGAAGCGTAGGCTAATATTCATAGCTTCCGATGTGCGATTGATTTGTTCCAGGGCGCTTCCTAAATCACTGGGGGTGAACTCAGATGTTTCCGCCGGAGCTTTGCCGCGAATTGCTTCCTCTTTGTTTTTTAGCTCGGCTCCTGATGAAACAAGTTGATGTTGGCGGGCTAATTGCTCATCCCGCATCGTTGAGGAAGAGGCGGGGGACGTCTTCATGCCGTTCGACTCCTTTGCTATAGTTTGCAGAGCAATTCAATTGTCTCTGTATTTATATTTCGGCTTGGGTATAAAAAACTTTAGCTGATTTGCATAAAAGTCCTTAAGTTATATAATTATCTGCCGATATAGATAAATGTAGGAGTATATGTTGGAATCAAAGCGAAGATAGCGGGGGAATATTTATGAAAATCCAAGGTGTCGACCCCGTAGTGATGAACAGAATTCAAGAGAAGGTTAGCAAGAAATCAGTGCAGGAGACAAAGCAAACGCTTATTTACAGTGAGCAAGAGCGTAGGGGAAGAAAAAAGAAACAAGAAAAGCTCGAGATCCATGACCTTCAATTATTCGTTAATAGGCTGAATAAAGCTGTAACCGAGCTTAATATTTCCCTGTTTTTTAAGGTTGGGGAAGGTGAGCCCGCTATGGTGCTGGTTATTGATAAAGCAACTAATAGGGTTTTAAGCGAGATCTCTTCAGAAAAGGCTGCAGGGATGTTGGCAGAGATTGACAACTTGGTTGGGGTAATAGTAGATAGCGTGCAGTAAGCTGTATGTGTGGGAGTGAAACAAATGAACAGAAGCATAGAATTGTTGAAAGTTATTATATCGTTGTATAGGCGGCAAAATGAGCTTTTTCGCCATATAAGCGAGCTAACAATGGCAGAAAATAAATCATTGCAAGAAGGGGATAAGCTTGCTCTGGCGGAACTGTTGCGTCAGGAGCGCGAGTTGTTTAGGCAAATTAGTGATGCAAAAAAGGATTTATCCTTAACAAAAGAACTTCTTATGGAATCTATGCCTGTTCAATTATTAGCCATGGATCAACTGGCTTGTGTAGTCAGCCCACAAGCATATATAGCTTTGGAAAGGGCTTTAAGTGAGCTAAAGAATACTGTCTCTGAGATTAAGGCCCAAAAAGAACAAGGGGTTGCTGTTATGAGGGAAAGAATGTTTTAAGTTGCAACGATAGGTATTATTTCGATGAGATATGGCGAAAAGTTTCTGCAATTAAAACCCCAGGCGATGTGCTGGGGTTTTAATTTTGTGTATCCCGCCGACATTATGTTAAGCGTTGCTACCTTTGTTACCATATTTTTTTTAGTTTGTTGCAGGATTTATGTCATATTTAGCGAAAGATATATAAGAATCTCTTTTAAAGAAGAGGTTACCTTGCAGTATATTGTCATATAGGGGCAAACCTGTCTAAAGGCGGGGACGCAAAGCTACAGGCCTACGGTCAGACTTTTTTGATCAGGGCGGCTGGGCTGCCATTGGAGAAAATAAAACTCTAGGGCCGCCCCTAGAGTTTTTTTAGGAGGGCTTATGGTTAACGGATTGTTGACTGACTCTACCATGTTGTTGTTGCATAAGGGGTTAGATGCTTCTGCAGAGCGTCATCGTGTTACAGTACATAATGTGGCCAACTTGAATACGCCTAATTTTAAACGCAGGGAAGTTTCATTTGAAGAAAATCTGCGTGCTGCTTTGCAAGACAAGGGAAAACTGCCTCTTGCTGAAACCCGTCCCGGCCATATGGGCGGGCGCGCCGGCATAAGTGAGGTGCGACATGAGGTGCGTACAGACAAGCGGACAAGTATGAGGGCAGATGGAAATAATGTGGATGTTGACCGGGAGATGGCTGCCATGGCTGCCAACCAATTAAATTATAATGCTTTAGCACAGGTAATGAATGAGCGATACAGCTTGATGCGTTATGTAATTCATGAAGGGAAGCGATAGATTATGCAAATTATGAAAGCAATGCAAATTTCTGCGTCCGGACTAACAGCGGAACGCTTCCGCTTAGATTTAATTGCCAACAATATTGCTAATGTAAATACAACCAGGACGGAAAGTGGTGGCCCATACCAGCGCAGAGCCGCGGTTTTTGCAGAAGCTCTGGACCGTGCAAAAAATAGCGCAGGGGTACAGGTTGTTGGGGTCAGCCGTGATAATTCGGAGCCGCGCTTAGTATATGAGCCTGAACATCCGGATGCCAATGATGATGGGTATGTTGCTTATCCTAATATAAACATAGTACAGGAGATGGTGGATATGATTACGGCCACCAGGGCATACGAAGCGAATGTGACGGCGCTAAATGCTTCAAAAAACATGTTCCTTAAAGCTCTTGAGATTGGGAAAGGGTAGGTGAATTGCCTTGAAGGTTCTGCCTGTTAATCCCTTTGTTCCGCTGGGATGGCAAAAGGCTGCGGAACAAAAGCCGGCACAAAGTGAGGGAGCCGGCTTTGCCGATATGTTGAAACGGACGTTGACGGAAGTTAATGGTTTGCAGGTAAAAGCGGATGCAGCTGCAACTAATTTGGTGATGGGAGAGGCTGTAGATGTTCACCAGGTAATGATTGCGGTAGAACAAGCGAAGCTATCTATGCAAATGACGGTTCAGATTAGAAATAAATTGATAGAAGCGTATCAGGAAGTATCCCGTATGCAGATATAGGTTCGGAGGTCTGAAGGGGTGGTGAAATTTGGCGGAAGATGAACGCACAACTTGGAGCTTAGATGGGCTGTCGTCGCGATGGCAAGCATTGAGCAATCCAAAAAAAGTTTCAGTTATAGTATTAGTGACAGCTTTCTTTATCACCGTCTTTTTCTTGGGGCAGTTTATAGCGCGGCCAAGGATGGCTCCGCTTTTTTCAGGGCTAGAGCCGGCAGATGCAGGCAAAATTGCAGGCAAGCTGCAGGAAATGGGAGTCCACTATTCTCTGGCAAATGAAGGCAGGACAATTTTAGTAGGGCAGGATCGTGTTTATGATGTAAGGATTCAGCTGGCAAGCGATGGATCGCTTATCGGGGGCGGCGTAGGGTTTGAACTTTTTGACCAGACAAAGCTGGGCGCCACAGATTTTAATCGGCGTTTAGATTACCAAAGAGCGCTCCAAGAAGAACTTCGCCGTACGATTGTACAACTGGACGAGGTTGAGCAGGCAAGGGTACACCTTGCTTTGCCCGAACAGAGTATTTTTATCCAGGATTCGGCGAACCCTTCTGCGTCTATTGTGCTAAAACTGAGTCCTTTTTCTCGTTTAAAGAAAGAACAGATTCGCGGTATTGTTTATCTTGTAGCCGGCAGTGTTGAGCATTTGCAGGCAGGTGATGTGACTGTTATTGATACCCAGGGAAACATTCTAAGCGATCTGGTTGATGTTTTGGATCCGTCGGCACAGCTCGCCGAGTCTGCGCTGCGTCAACTGGATGTAAAAAGGACCTTTGAGAAAGAGCTGGAGCAGCGAATGCAAAAAACGCTGGAGCGGGTCCTTGGCCCGGGTCAAGCAGTTGCTATGATGACGGCGGAGTTTGACTTTGATTCCCGCGAAACGACAATCATAACCTTTGGCAATGAAGGCGTATTGAGGAGTCACTCTTTGCTGGAAGAATCGTTTGAAGGTACGGAAGGAGCTGTGCCTGCCGAGGCCGGAACCGGCAGCAATATCCCCGGATATGTGTTTTCTCAGGCCGGCGGTGATGCAAAATATGAAAGACGGGACGAAACGTCAAATTACGAAATTAACGAAATAACGGAGCGGCAGGTAATGGCGCCGGGGCGGTTGTTGAGTTTACATGCTGCGGTAATTGTTAATGACAAAGGCGGAAAACTGACAACTGCTCAACTGCAGCAAATACATGATATTGTAGTGTCGGCCATTGGTTTCCAAGATGAGCGAGGAGATAGCATCAGTGTGCAGGGCATGAATTTTGATACATCTCATGTTGATGAGGCCCGAGTGGCTTTTGATGAGGCAAAGCAACAAGAAATGATTCGCTGGTATGTTAATATAGGAGCCGTCATATTAGCTTCCTTGATTGTGTTTTTTGCGCTGTTTCGTATGTTTAGGAAGCGGCATGAGGATAGTTTGGATGCAGAGTTAGCGAAATTATCGCGGCCTGTCGCTGTTGAAAACCAACCGCTGGAAGAACAGCAAGAGCTAAGTGAAGAACAGCAAATGCACCAACGAGTCCGCCAGATGGCAGACAGTGAGCCGGAAGCGGTAGCTTATTTACTTAGAACTTGGTTGACTGATGAATAGAGGTGAGTTTCCTGATGTCACGGGCAAAAGTAAGCGGAGTAAAAAAGTCAGCCATTTTACTAATGACACTTGGCCCAACCTTGTCCGCTAAAATACTGAAACACTTTAGTGAAGCTGATATTGAGCGGATATCCTTGGAAATTGCTAACACAACTAAGGTGGAAGTAGATACTGTCCAAGCTGTAATGGATGAATTTGTTGTGTTGGGGCAGGCTCGAAAATATTTGCTGGACGGCGGCTTGGAATACGCTCGTACTTTGCTTGAGCAGACGCTGGGTAATCAAAAAGCCGGTGAGGTTATTAAAAGGTTGCGGGATGCGTCACAGATTAAGCCTTTTATGTTTGTACGAAAAGCCGACCCGAAGCAATTAACCAACCTAATTTCTCAGGAGCATCCTCAAACAATTGCCTTAATTCTTGCCTATTTGGATCCGCATCAGGCTTCTCAAGTAATTGCTTCCTTGCCTGATGAGCAGCAAGCAGATATTGCTCGTCGTATTGCTTTGATGGACAGGACATCTCCGGAAGTGCTTAGAGAGGTGGAACTCGTTCTTAAAGAGAAGTTGTCCAGTGTAGTGCAGCAGGATTTTGCTTCCGCCGGCGGGATTCAGGCTTTAGTTGATATTTTAAACAATGTTGACCGAGGCACGGAGAAGCTCATTTTAGAAGAGCTGGAAAAAGATGATGATGAGCTGGTGGAAGAAATTAGGAAGAGAATGTTTATCTTTGAGGATATTATTTCTCTTGATAATGCTTCGATTCAACGTATTATTCGGGAGGTTGACTCTAAAGACCTGGCACTGGCCCTTAAGGGATCCAGTGAAGAGGTCAGAGAACGGTTGTTCAAAAATGTCTCCAAGCGAGCCGCAGAAATGCTGCGTGAAGAGATTGACTTCATGGGTCCTGTTCGCGTACGTGAAGTAGAAGAAGCGCAGCAGCGGATTGTTAGTATTATTCGAAAGCTTGATGAAACAGGGGAAATAATCATTTCCAGGGGTGGTGAAGATGCCATCATTGTCTAAAGTGATAAAGTCTCAACAAATTGCTGCTAATTATAGTGAGCGGTGCTTGTCCAGATGCGCTGTTTTAGAAGAAGCTCCTTCTGCTGCCGCTGAAAGCAGTCCTCACGATGATCTCCACCCGCTGTCACGGCACTCTTCGGATTATATGGCTGAAGCGGAGCATAAGGCTGCAGAAATTTTAGCCAATGCAAAACAGCGACGTGAAGAAATAATGAAAGAGACGGAAGCTAATGCTGTAGCTATAGAAGAACGTGCGCATAAAGAGGGCTATGATAAAGGCTATATTGAGGGGTTGGCTGCAGGGCGGCGAGAAGCCGATGAGCTTATTTGTCAAGCTAGGGAGGAATTGTCTGCTGCTCATAAACAACGTGCCGAGATGTTGAAGCAGGTTGAACCTCAGGTTGTTGCGCTAGCAGTTTCTGTGGCCGAGAAAATGATTGGAGAAAGGCTGGCTGCTACTCCGGAACTTGTGTTGTTGTCTGTTAAGGAAGGCTTGTCCAAGCTTAGCGAGCAAGGTGAAATTATAGTTAGGCTACATCCGGCAGATATGTCTATTTGTAAGGAACATCAGGGAAGTCTGCAGTCAGAGCTTAGAGAGAGCAGCACATTAAGCTTTGTGCCGGATGACACGCTGGAGAAGGGCAGTTGCCGTATTGAGGCAGGCAGTGCTGTGGTCGAATGTTTACTGGGTGAGCGCTTGATGGAATTACGAAAAATGTTGGCGGAGGCCGACCGTGACGAATAATCTTGATCTTACGTGGTGCATGAATGCAGTGGAAAAATTTTCTAGAGCTAAATTGATTGGACGTGTTACCCAAGTCATTGGCTTAACCATAGAAGCCAAAGGGCTGCAAGCCTTTGTTGGTGAAGTTTGTCTTATCTATACAAAAGCAAAAGAATTGCCGGTTTCGGCCGAAGTGGTAGGTTTTCGTGATTCGCATGTACTAATGATGCCGTTGGGAAGTATTAGCGGCATTGGCCCTGGATGTCAGGTGGTACCCACCGGCAGAGTTTTTAACGTCAGTGTTGGGCCTCACTTGCTAGGGCAGGTACTGGACGGCTTGGGAAGACCTTTAAACGGAGGTGTTGCCGGCGGAGGAGAATGCTATCCTGTAGATAATGACCCTCCCAACCCTTTAGAACGACAGCGGATAAAAGAGATTCTCCCAACCGGCATACGTGCCATAGATATGTTTTTAACTTGCGGTCAGGGGCAAAGAATCGGCATCTTTTCAGGCAGCGGAGTAGGAAAATCTACGATGCTGGGGATGATTGCCCGTCATAGCGAAGCAGACATCAATGTAATCGCGCTAATCGGTGAACGGGGCCGGGAAGTGGTAGATTTTATCGAAAAGGATTTGGGGCAAGACGGCCTCTCTCGGTCTGTAGTTGTAGCCGCCACTTCGGATAGGCCTCCCCTTATGCGCATAAAGGGAGCGTTAGTAGCTACCACCATCGCTGAGTATTTTCGTGACCAGGGTAAAAAAGTGATGCTTATGATGGATTCGGTGACACGCTTGGCCATGGCTCAGCGTGAGGTTGGATTGGCAATCGGTGAACCGCCTACCACTAAAGGCTATACACCCTCAGTCTTTGCGTTACTTCCTAGGCTTTTGGAGCGGGCGGGTACCGCCAAAGTCGGCTCTATTACCGGCCTGTACACTGTGCTTGTTGACGGGGACGATTTTAACGAGCCGGTGGCGGACGCTGTTCGCGGAATACTTGACGGGCATATTGTTTTATCCCGTGCTTTAGCGGCTAAGAATCATTTTCCGGCTATTGATGTGCTGCAAAGTATAAGCCGGTTAATGGCTGACTTAACAAGTTTAGAACAGCAGAAACTGGCGGGTACCTTCAGGGATTATCTAGCTGCATATAAAGAAGCTGAAGACCTCATTAATATTGGAGCTTACGTGCCGGGGAGCAACCCTCGTGTGGACAAGGCCAGGGAGTGTATTGAGGGGATTAATGCCTTTCTCAAGCAGGGGGTCGATGAAAATGATACATATGTAAAAGCGATGGAACAGCTAAGTAATTTGCTTAGAGGGAAGTGATATTTTTGACATATGTATTTTCTCTGCAAAAAGTCCTTAATTATCGTTTAAAGGCGGAAGAAGATCAGCAGCGCAGCCTTGCCGGAGCTTTTCGCGATGTGGAGAACGCCCGTAATGAGAAGGAGCGGCTTCTATTATGTATGAATAAGGTTCAGGATAATTATTCCGCCAGTCAGTCCAAGCAAATGGATGTCCCTGAAGCATTGCTTTCCTGCGACTATATTGCTTATCTTGTTCGCTGTGTTAAAGAGCAGGAAGAAACGGTGGCCTTGTGTGAGCAGCGACTTGCAGAGCAGCTGCGGCTAACAGAAAAAGCGATGCAGGAAAGAAAAACAATGGATGTACTTAAGGAAAAGGACTATTTAAGGTACAAGTATGACTTAAACCGGGAGGAACAGGCACTTAACGATGAAATGGCCCGTTTCACCTATTTAAGAAAGTAACAAAGAATTCCATGGAAAGGAGGTGATGATATGCAAATACAAGCTAACCTTGCTGCTTTAGTGTCTCTTCAGCCATATGGCGGCAAAGATCCAGCTAAATCCGGATATTCTCTGTTGTCCTTCGCAGCTTTGTTTGCCGATACGCTTGAACAGACCCATGCCTTTTCAAATGAAACAATGCCAATGATGAATGTATTGAGTGAAAAGGGAATGTTTTTGCAGTTTGGTTCTGCTAGTTACGGTAGTGAAAACGAAGCCGTTGAAACGCCGGCTGCGTTGCGCTTAGGTCTAGCAGCCAGTGCGGACCATGGCAGCGCAAGCATTGTTGGGGTTAATAAAGCGGATGAGTCGCTAGCTGCGCTGCATTTAGGTTTAGCCACCAGTGTGAATCTTGGCACCGTGAGTACTGATGGGAGGCAGGCGGATGAGTCGCTAGCTGCGCTGCATTTAGGTTTAGCCGCCAGTGTGGATTCTGGCACCGTTTCTGGCACCGTAAGTATCGATGGGGAGCAGGCGGATGAGCCGCTGGCTGCAAAGCATTTAGATTCAGCCGCTAGTGCGGAGCTTGGCACTGCAAGAATCGATGGGAAGCAGGCGGATGAGTCGCTAGCTGCGCTGCATTTAGGTTTAGCCGCCAGTGTGGATATTGGCACCGTAAGTATCGATGGGGAGCAGGCGGATGAGTCGCTGGCTGCAAAGCATTTAGATTCAGCCGC
>DLMZ01000027.1:6945-12202 GCA_002479415.1 Firmicutes bacterium UBA7523 | reverse complement strand
GAAAAAGTTCTTGCAAAAAACAGGGCTTTGGTTCTCTCAATGTAGGACATAACCATCCTAAGCTTCTTGAGGCATTGAAAGAAATAGAAACTTATCCTAAAATAATGCAGACCGCAGTGCAGCATTTAAGTGCTGCTTTAGCTGAAAACCTTGCTAGCATTACCCCAGGTAATCTTTCGCGAACTTTTTTTTGCAATAGTGGAGCTGAAGCGGTCGAAGGTGCCTTGAAGCTAGCACGTATTATTACTAAAAGACCAAGATTTATTCATTGTCAAGGTGCATTTCATGGGAAGACTCTTGGCGCTCTTTCTGTCATGGGTAGAGAAAAATATCGTCAGCCTTTTGAGCCGCTTATTCCGTCTACTGCTTCTATTCCGTATGGCAGCCTTGAAAGTCTTGAAGAAGAATTATCAAAAAAAGATGTTGCAGCGTTTATTGTAGAACCAGTACAAGGAGAAGCAGGTGTGATTATTCCTCCTGAGGGTTTTTTGAATAAGGCACGCTCCATATGTAATAAATACGGCACCTTACTTATAGTGGATGAGGTTCAGACAGGTTTTGGACGAACCGGGAAGATGTTTGCTTGTCAGTGGGAAAATGTTGTTCCGGATATTATTTGTTTAGCCAAAGCTTTAGGGGGCGGCATTGTTTCTTCAGGAGCATATGTTACAACTGATGAAAATTGGAAGAAAGCATATGGTTCTTTGGACAACTATTTGCTGCATAGTTCTACATTCGGAGGATATTGGGGTAATGCAATAGCTTGTGCTATGGGTTTGAAGACTATTGAAATCATTATCGAGGAAAATTTAGCTGAGGAGGCTCGTTTAAAGGGAGAATACTTCCTTAATAAGTTAAACCAAATCAAGGATAAGCATTCAATTGTCAAAGATGTTAGAGCGATAGGCCTATTAGTTGGAATTGAGGTTATTGATACGCAAACAAAAGCCGGATTACTTAACAAGCTCTCTTTTGGAGCCTTGGATAATCTATCGAAAGAATATTTAGGTACTCTTTTATCGGTTGAGCTTATAAACAAATATCGTGTTGCCACAGTTTACTCATTAAATAATCCTAATGTCATTAGGCTGGAGCCACCACTTACCGTTACTTATCAACAGCTTGATTATGTAGCGAATGCAATAGACGAGACTCTAAGTAAAAGCAAAAACTTTTATGCTTTAATAGGAAAGAACTTAAATAATATATTGAAAAAGCCCTTTTGAGTTTAACTCAAAGGACAGCTGATTAACTGAAGGATCTGGAAGTTCATGTTGATTTAGAATTCTATTTGAAAGGTAATTAACCCGTAGCCTGACTACGTGTTCATTAAACAGGCGATTAATATGCGTTCTGCAGAGTATGTTAAAAAGCATATGGCCGATATAAAGTTCATTCTAATCAAAGCCTGCAAATATTTTACGATTTGCTAATCTTACGGTTCTTAGCCTGATGTTATTGATAACATATTATCAAATTTTTTTTCATACTATATATTGATTTCAAATATTAATAACGGGGCAAATATGAGAATTAATACATTCCTAATCCTTCGAATTAGAACAGTAGTAACAGTTTGCTTGTTGCTGATTCTCTTGCTCCTCGCTTATGGATTAATTCAGTATCCGCTTTATTACAAGGAATCCGTTAGCTATACCACAACTGAGAAAAAAATAATTGCTTTGACGTTTGATGATGGTCCGCATCCCAGGTTTACTCCTCAAATACTTAATTTATTAAATGACTACAATGTGAAGGCTACTTTTTTTGTAATCGGCAAAAATGTTAAGGCATATCCGGATGTCCTTCAACAGATTGTTGAAGAAGGACATGAGATCGGAAACCATACTTTTACTCATATCGATGTAAACAAAGCAAATTACCATACTATTAAAACAGAGGTAGAGGAAACTCAAAACATTATCTTTTCATTAACCGGCATTACGCCAAAGATCTTTCGCCCCCCTTACGGATTCACTAATAAAAACACGGAAAAAGTTTCATTAGAATTGGGATGTACAATTGTGCTATGGACTGAAAGTTCCAGTGATTGGTACGCCCCAGGTGTAGAGGCCATTATTAACAAAGTGCTAAAGAATGTAAAAAACGGGGACATTATTTTGATGCATGATTATGTTGCTGAAGTCGAGAGCCAAACCGTGGAAGCTCTTAAAACAATTCTGCCGGAGCTAATAAACAAAGGATATCAGTTTGTCACTGTATCTGAACTCCTCGCTGCACTCAATACAAAATAACTGCTGGGCAAGCGAAGGCAGTTTCTTTTTGCGTTAAGACTATGCCATTCCAACAGGAGTGGCTTTTTTGCTCCTGCCATAAGTTGGCTTTTTTCTGGACACTTCACTGGGTGTATAGTATAATTATTCTATTATTCTTGGGCGGATAGAAAGTGAATGGGGGAGAAGGGTTTGAATAGGCTTACAATATATGATACTACCTTACGTGACGGGTCGCAGCGGGAAGGGATATCCTTTTCTGTAAGTGACAAATTAAAAATTGCTCAGCGCTTAGATGCGTTTGGTATAGATTATATTGAGGGTGGCTGGCCCGGTTCTAACCCGAAAGACATTGAGTTTTTTCGTAAGGTGCGCCAGTGTGAGCTTCAGCATGCCAAGATTTCCGCTTTTAGCAGCACAAGGCGAGCGGGTATTAAAATTAAGGATGATTTAAATATTCAGGCTCTGCTTGCTGCGGAAACTAGTGTGGTTACTATTTTCGGCAAGTCTTGGGATTTTCATGTTACTGATGCGCTTGGCACTACTCTGGAAGAGAATTTGGCAATGATTGCTGATACCGTCTCGTACCTGAAAGAAAAAGGGCGGGAGGTAATTTATGATGCTGAACATTTTTTTGACGGGTATCTCTTTAATTCTGAATATGCAATGGCTACTGTGCTGGCAGCCCGTGATGCCGGGGCAGATTTAATAGCACTATGTGATACAAATGGCGGCTTAATGCCGTTTGCTTTACAGAATATTTTTAGATATGTTCAATCTGAAATTAATATCCCTCTGGGTGTACATCTTCATGACGATGTGGGGATGGCGGTGGCTAATTCGATTATCGCTGTCCATATGGGCGCAAGCCAGGTTCAAGGTACAATTAATGGTTATGGTGAACGCTGCGGCAATGCTAACCTGTGCACGATTATTCCTAATTTACAGCTAAAGATGGACATCCCTATACTTAAGCCGGACCAAATGGAGAATTTGACCTGCTTGTCCCGTTATGTAGCTGAGTTGGCAAATCTCCCGCCACAGGAGCAATTGCCATATGTGGGGGAAAATGCTTTTGCTCATAAAGGTGGCATCCATGTTGATGCCGTATTAAAGCATGCTCATACGTATGAGCATATTGAGCCTTCTTTAGTAGGCAATAAACGCCGTGTGTTGGTTTCCGAGCTTTCAGGGAAAAGCAACGTGCTGTATAAAGCGCAGGAAAATGATATAGACCTTTCCAAGGATACGCCGGAAACTAAGATGGTCCTTGATAAGATTAAAGAGATGGAATACCAGGGGTACCAGTTTGAGGGAGCAGAAGCATCTTTTGAGCTGCTAATTTGGAAAGCTCTAAAGATTCACCAGCGTTTGTTTGACTTGATTGGTGTTCGTGCATTTGTTGAAAAGCGGGGTAATAACGGTCAAATTATTTCTGAAGCTACAATTAAAGTGAAGATTGGTGAAAAGGAATATCTCACCGCTGGTGAAGGAAACGGTCCGGTTAACGCATTGGACCAAGCGCTGCGCAAGGCGCTGGAGGAGGTTTACCCGGAGTTAAAGCATATCCACCTTGTAGATTATAAGGTGCGTGTGCTTGACGGTAAGGATGGCACAGGTGCTCGTGTGCGCGTGCTAATCGAGTCCAGGGATGAACGCAAAAAGAAATCATGGGGCACTGTGGGTGTCTCCCATAATATTATTGAAGCCAGCTGGATTGCTTTAGTGGACAGCGTGGAGTACGGTCTAATGTGTGCTGATAAAACAAAGATGAAAGAGTTTCGCAAAGCGGTAAAGCAGTTTAGGAAGGAAGGTTAAGATGGATAAAAAGCTATCGGGGTTGGCTACTGGTATTGGCAGCATGCCTCATCAACAGGCAGCTCCTGCATTGAGCCTTATTTATAAAAGCTTGCCACATATCCCCCATTGGCCTCAGCTGCCCGCTGCCGGTGAAGACGAAGGGTTTATCCGCCAATACTTATCTCCTCTTATTGAGCGTGGGTTGGTTGTTGAAGCCTCCGGACGCTCTCCTTATTTTCAGACAGACGCTGAGGGTTGGCTGGAGATGCTTACCGAGTTTTATACCGATGTGTTGGCAGACCAGGAAGACCAGACTATAGCTAGCTTCGCTTTTCCCCTTTCATCTGCAGCCGGGTTTTACTCATTTCTTGAACATCTGCGTTGTGAAGGAACCGGGGACGCTATTTATCTTAAGGGGCAAGTAACCGGTCCGGTTACAATGGGTTTTCAAATAACAAACGAGAATATGCAGCCTGCTTTTTATAATGACGAGCTTCGTGATATTATAGTGAGAAGCCTTGCGCTACAGATACGCTGGCAGATAAGAACTTTGGCAGCCTACGGTTTGCCTGTAATCATCTTTATCGATGATCCCGCTATTTATGGGTATGGCCAGTCAACCTTTGTGGGTTTGTCCCGGGAGGCAATCCAGCAGAGTTTAATTCCTTTAATAGAAGCAGCGAAAGAGGAACGCGCTCTTATCGGGGTGCATGCTTGTGCTGGAGTTGATTGGTCACTGTTATTCGAACTACCTTTTGATTTTGTTAATATTGATATATATAATTACTTTACATCTCTCTTGGTTTATTCCAGTGAGCTAAATAACTATTTGGCCCGAGGTGGATCTTTAGCCTGGGGCGTAGTGCCTACTTCCGCTGAAGTTGAGTCTGAGTCCGCCCACTCTCTACTTGAGAGAGTGGAAGGGCACATGTTGACTTTAGAAAAGAAGGGTGTGGACGGCGGTCGATTACGCAGCCAGCTATTGTTTACGCCAGGCTGCGGTACAGGTTCTTTGCCTGTGGACTATGCTGAAAAAGCTTACTGCTTGTTAATGGAAATAAGTGAATTGTACCGCAAGCTATGATGCTGTTTTATTTATAAAAATAACGGTACTGCATATTTCCTTCTTAGAAGGAAATTCTTTTTTTAAGAGGATAAAAATTTTAAAGGGAAAAGATGGGCTGTGTGGAATAAAATCCAGATAAGCCCATAAAACTGGAGGT
>DLMZ01000027.1:0-6831 GCA_002479415.1 Firmicutes bacterium UBA7523 | reverse complement strand
ATAAAACTGGAGGTTAACTTGCCTTGGATATTAAACGCTTCTTAAAAGATATTTGCGAAGCGCCCGGCGTGTCTGGTTATGAAAACCACGTGGGCAAAGTAATAAAAGCAGCGCTTTGCCAATACTGTGATGAAGTACGTCAAGACAAAATGGGAAACATAGTTTTTTATAAAAAGGGAAACGGTATAAGCGACCGTCCCCGTATATTACTGGCTGCCCACATGGATGAAATCGGTCTGATGGTTACAAAAATTGAAGAGGGCGGGTTTTTGAGATTTACCGCTGTGGGCGGCATTGATCCGCGTACCATTGTGGGACAGGAGGTAATCCTCTACGGTAAAGAAACTTTAGCCGGTGTTATCGGAGCTAAACCGCCTCATCTCACAGATGAGGAGGAGCGGGGCAAGGGGCACAAGCTGGAAGATTTACATATTGATATCTGCTTGCCGGAAGAGCGTGTTCGTAAGCTGGTTGCCCCGGGCGATTTAGCTATTATTCGTCGTGAGCTAATCGAGCTTGCAGGCAATTCCGTTGCTGCTAAAGCGCTGGATGACCGTGCCGGAATTGCTGTGCTGCTGACATGCCTAAAGGAGTTGGAGAGGCTGCAGCATACTGCTGATGTTTATGCGGTAGCTACCGTTCAAGAAGAAGTGGGTGTGCGCGGAGCAGCGGTGGCAACATATGGTATTGTGCCAGACATTGGCATAGCTGTAGATGTGACCCACGGTGAAATGCCTGGTGTTCCTGATCATGAGGTCTCTTATATTGGCAAAGGACCAGCTTTGACTCTTGGTCCTAATATTCATCCCAAAGTAGGTAAGGAACTAGTGCGGATTGCTAAAGAATACAGAATACCTTACCAGTTAGAGGTAACACCGGGAGCCACTGGCACTGATGCTCGGGCTATTCAGGTAACACGGGGCGGTATTGCCACAGGTTTGGTCTCTATCCCTTTACGCTATATGCACACTTCGGTTGAGCTTCTCGATATGGATGATATTAAGCAAACCGGCAGATTGCTTGCCCAATTTATTGCTGCTGTTGACCGCGAATCTGTGGAGGGATTATCATGCTATTAAAACGTTTAACGGAAGCATATGGTGTGTCCGGTGACGAAGGTGATATTCGCCACATTCTTAAAGAGGAACTGTCGTCCAGTGCAGAGGAAGTATACACAGACGCTTTGGGGAACCTTTTCTTCCGTAAAGGAAAAGGCCGCAGTGCCAAGGTAATGCTGGCTGCCCACATGGACGAGGTCGGACTGATTGTCGTCGGCTTTGAAAAGAGCGGCCTATTACGCGCTCATAAGGTAGGGAGCATTGACGACCGTGTGCTCGTTTCCAAGCCTGTAGTTGTGGGAAAAAATAAGGTGCCCGGCGTTATCGGCGCCAAGGCAGTCCATCTGCAAAAACCAAGTGAAAGAAAAAAAGCAATTGATATAGATAATCTTTATATAGATCTGGGTGTTCGAAGTCAGGATGAAGCAGAAAAGCTGGTTAATCTTGGTGACTATGTCGCCCTCTCCACAAAAACAAGGGAAGCGGGAGAAAATTGTTTAATTGGTAAGGCCTTTGATGACCGTGTTGGCTGTTTTCTCCTGGCAGAATTATTTAAAGAAGACTTTGCCTTAGACGTAACTGTTGTTTTTACTGTTCAGGAGGAGATAGGCTTGCGCGGCTCCGGTGCCGCAGCCTATTCAGTTCATCCCGATATGGCCATTGTTGTTGAAGGCACATCCGCGTCAGATGTTGTTGGCACCAAAGAAGCCGCCCACGCTACTACACTAGGCGGCGGACCAGCCATTACTCTGATGGATGCTTCTTATATCGCTCCCCAGAAAACCATTGATTTGTTTGTGCAAACAGCTGAAAAATTGGGTATTCCCTACCAATTCCGCCGTTCGACCACATCCGGTACTGATGCCGGCAAAATATCTCAAACCCATTCGGGGATTCTGACAGGCTTAGTTTCTGTACCGTGTCGTTATATTCATTCTCCGGCCTCAATTGTAAATCTAGATGATGTGCAGAATACACTGAGGTTGCTTAAGGGTGTTTTAAATGTCATTGCCGAAGGAGGAATAAGCATTGAAGCAGCTACTGAAAAAGTTAAGTGAAGCATACGGCCCGTCTGGCAGAGAGGAACAGGTCGGACGGATAATCCGGGACGAGCTGGAAAGTTGTGTAGATGAAATCTACACAGATAGTACCGGCAATCTTTATGCAGTGAAAAAAGGAACCGGCGCGAAGATTATGGTCGCCGCCCATATGGATGAAATAGGTGTTATTGTAACCTTTATTGAAGAAAAAGGTTTTCTTCGTTTTAGTAATGTTGGCGGTGTTAACCCCTATGTTCTGCTAGGTCAGCGTATGATTTTCCCTAACGGCACTATAGGTACTGTGGGCATGGAAAAATTGGAGGATATTAAAAAGCTAACTTTGGAAAAGCTCTATATAGATATTGGAGCTAAAGACAAAGAAGAAGCAGCATCTAAGGTCAAAATAGGAGATGTTGCTACTTACTACCGTGAACTAGGCGAGGCAGGGAACCGCTTTATAGGCAAGGCAATGGATAACCGTGCTGGTTGTGCTGTACTCATTAAGGCGCTGCAAGAAATGTCTAAAACAGACAATGAAATATACGCTGTCTTTACCGCTCAAGAAGAAGTGGGATTGCGAGGCTCACGTACAGCCAGCTACAGGCTTAACCCAGATTTAGGGCTTGCTGTGGATGTTACTTTGGTTGGTGACACACCGGAAGCGCCCACCATGGATGTTTCCTTAGGTAAAGGCCCTGCTATTAAAGTAAAAGATGCTTCAGTAATTTGTCATCCCAAGGTCAAAGAGATGCTGGAAAAACTGGCTGATAAAGAAAATATTCCTTACCAGCTGGAAGTCCTTGTTGCCGGAGGCACGGATGCCGGTGCCATTCATCTTTCCCGGGATGGAGTGCCCTCCGGCGTTATCTCCATACCCTGCCGTTATGTTCATACCCCAGGCGAGATGGTTGACCAGGATGATATGTTAAATGCCGTTCGACTCTTAACAGCGTTTTTGGTCCAGCCTTTAAATATGCAAGAAATATTTCCTTGCTACCTGTCTTAGAATCTGTTAATATAGTCATTATGGGGCAGTATTGCTAGCTCAAATTGCACCCATGTATTACCAAAAACTATATTTTACCGCCTACCCAAGCTGCTTGGAGCCAATAATGGACCGGGACAGGAAGGACAGGATAGACTTCTATGCCTTCTGACTGCTGGTCAGGAGGCTTTCTAATATTCTGGAAATCACTAAACTTATTCAGTAAGGCTAACAAACATGGAGGCTGTTATGCGGATTGCTATTGTCGGAGCCGGAAATGTAGGAACAGCCTTGGCAGTCCTCCTGCAAAAGGCCGGCCATACCATAACAGGCATTGCCAGCCGCACAGAAGAGTCTGCCTCAAAAGCAGGCCAGCGGCTGGGAGTTCCTTATACAACTGATGCTGTGCAATTTACCCGTCAAGCGGATTTTGTTTTTTTAACAACCCCAGATAGAGTCATTGCCGATGTTTGTGCCCAAATATCAGCTAAAGACGGCTTTTCCCAAGGAGCAATCATAGCTCATACCAGCGGCGCCCACAGCTCCCAGATACTTAACTCTGCCAAAGGCGCCCGCACAGTATCCTTTCATCCTTTACAGACATTTGCCAATCCAGACTGCGGCATTAAAAACCTTCCCGGCTCCTTCATAACCATAGAAGGACAAGCCACAGCACTTCCCATTGTGCGTCAATTAGTTAGTGACTTGCTATGCCGTCCGCTGGAGATTCCCACAGAAGGCAAACCTCTCTACCACGCTGCCGCCTGTATTGCCTGTAATTATTTCACCACTTTACTTGATATGGCTCTACAGGTTATGGAAGCAGCTGGCATTAACAGGGAGGAGGGCTTGCCCGCATTGGCTCCTCTTATCGATGGCACATGGAATAACATTCTCCGTACAGGCATTCCCCAGGCACTAACAGGCCCCATATCTCGCGGAGATGTAACAACTGTGGAAACTCACTTGGAGGAAATGGGCAAAAAGATACCTTCAGCTTTACCCCTTTATAGACTACTCGGACAAACCACAGTTGATGTGGCTTCCTTTAAAGGAACCATCGGTGAAACAGAGCGCAATGAACTTCTAAAAATTCTTGGAGGTACAAAATGAAGGTTACCACAGCCACATTGGCAGACTTAAAGAATAAAAATGAAAAAATTACAATGGCCACCGCTTATGATTACGCTTCGGCTCGCGTAGTTGATGAAGCAGGGGTGGAAATGATTCTTGTGGGTGATTCCCTGGGAATGGTTGTACTAGGTTACGAAAACACGTTAAGCGTTACGCTAAACGATATGATTCACCATGGCAAAGCAGTTGTACGCGGCACGAAAAATGCCATGGTTGTCATAGATCTTCCTTTTATGACATATCAGGTTTCAAAAGAAGAAGCCCTTCGCAATGCCGGCCGAGCAGTTCAGGAGACTGGTGCACCAGCCGTAAAGTTGGAAGGCGGGGAAGAGATGTCTAAGACAGTCAAAAAAATTGTGGCTGCCGGAATCCCTGTAGTGGGTCATATTGGCCTAACGCCCCAGTCAGTCGGACAAATGGGTGGATTCAAGGTGCAAGGAAAAGATCAAAAAGTAGCCAGGCAGCTTGTTAAGGATGCTCTTGCACTGCAAGAAGCCGGAGCTTGCTCTATCGTTATTGAAGCAGTTCCCCGGCAGCTCGCCCGTTTGATTACAGAAAAGCTTACCATTCCAACCATCGGCATCGGCGCAGGTGTTAACTGTGACGGCCAAGTTCTGGTCTACCATGATATACTCGGCCTACAAACAGATATGCGCCCTAAGTTTGTTAAACAATTCGGCTCCTTCTATAATCCCATGGTAACCGCTATGCAGTCCTATGTTGAGGAAGTAAAGGCTTCATCGTTCCCCTCAGTTGAGCACACCTTTACTATGGATGAAGAAATAATCTCAAAGCTCCTGGAGGATTTTTAAGTGGAAATAATACGTGACATTGCATCTATAAAACAAATCATAAAAAAAGCCCGCCAAGAAGGGCAGACAATCGGCTTTGTTCCCACTATGGGCTATCTCCATGACGGGCATCTTTCACTGCTGCGTAAAGCCAGAGAAGATAACCAGCTTGTAATTCTCAGCATTTTTGTCAATCCCCTGCAATTCGGATTAGGCGAAGACTATGAAGAATATCCCCGTGACCTTACCGGCGACGCTGCCCAAGCGGAAAAAGTAGGCTGTCACTATATTTTTGCTCCCACAGTTAAGGAAATGTACCCTCAAGGCTATTCAACCTATGTTGATGTGGAAAAGCTTACAGACGGGCTTTGCGGTGCATCCCGCCCCGGCCATTTTCGCGGAGTTGCCACAGTGGTAGCAAAGCTTTTTAATATTATCACTCCCGACCGCGCATATTTTGGTCAAAAGGATGCTCAACAAGCACTGGTGATACTAAAAATGACCCGCGATTTAAACATGAACCTTGACATCATAATTATGCCCATCATCCGGGAAGAAGACGGCCTCGCCATGAGCTCACGCAATGCGTACCTCTCTCCCGCAGAAAGAAGAGCAGCTTTAATACTGAATCAAAGCCTAATAAAAGCAGCCGCTCAGATTAAATCCGGCGAACAGGATGCTGCCGCCGTTCGTGCGCAAATCCTTGAGAATATATCCACAGAGCCGTTAGCAGCCATCGACTATGTTACAATTGTCGATGCTTCGGAGTTAACAGATGTGGTTGAAATAAAGGGGCCCACGCTAATAGCGCTGGCCGTTCGATTTGGCAAAACTCGCCTAATCGATAACATCATCGTGGAGGTGTAACTTAAATGCAAAGAACTATGTGTAAATCAAAAATCCATTGTGCTACAGTTACTGATGCCAATCTCAAATACGAGGGCAGTATCACTATTGACGAGAATCTCATGGAAGCCGCCGATTTTCTTCCCTATGAAAAGGTTCAAATTGTTAATAACAATAACGGCGCCCGCTTTGAAACTTATGTAATAAAGGGGACAAGAGGTTCCGGTACTATCTGTTTAAACGGTGCCGCCGCCCGTCTTGTTCAACCCCAAGATACAATTATAATAATTTCTTACGCAAATATAGATGAATCGGAGCTTGCAACATTTAAACCTATAATTGTATCGGTTAACGAAAACAACCAAGTGATACAAATTAAAGACCAGGAAAAGGCGTCCTAAGCCAGTTAACCCTGTAAATCACACTTGCAAAACTGCATGCATTATGCTATATTAACATACGGACTACAAAAAGTCCGTTATGTGTCGGGGTGGCGGAACAGGCAGACGCGCACGCTTGAGGGGCGTGTGGTGCAAACCGTGTGGGTTCAAGTCCCATCCCCGACACCAATAGCAATCAAAACCAAGTTGAGGTGAATCTCTGCTTGGTTTTCTTGTATATACACCTTTACCTTATCTACAAACTGCTGGATTAATGCTATGCATGGGGGGGGTACGTAATGGATTATAAAAAAAACTGGGCACTTGGTTTATTATTAGCCTTTGCTTACGGAATTCTATCCTTAGTCCTATTCTTAGTATCTAGTAGTAGATTGGTTTTGATCATGGTTTTATTGATTGTTCTTCATAGGTTAAAGAAGAAAACTTAGCGGCTTAAACGAAGTTAGAACGTTAGCTTAAATATAAAAGTCGAGGAAACACTATTTTTGGCGCATAGTATAAGTGTAGGTTCCCCGACTAGGTTTTCAGCAAAGAAGAGCTTTCGGCTCTTCTTTTTTTTGGTGCGCCCGGCATGGG
>DLMZ01000007.1:20355-20543 GCA_002479415.1 Firmicutes bacterium UBA7523 | reverse complement strand
TGTTTGTAATTTTATAAGCCAATAAACTGTGGGATACATATAATGCTTTTATGAAGGAGGGAATTTATGAAGCAAACAGCTCGATTCAGTTATATCTATAAGCGTCAAAACAATGAAATAAACTTTAAGGAGGAAAAAATTGCTTTGGCGGAGGTAGCCAATCAGAATATTAAATGTCATCATTACGA
>DLMZ01000007.1:0-20174 GCA_002479415.1 Firmicutes bacterium UBA7523 | reverse complement strand
GGTATTAAATGTCATCATTACGAAAATATTCAAGATAACATGGATGATCTCTTTGGCGATTTGGACAAATTAATTGGCTTGAAAAGAGTCAAGAATCTGGTAAGAGAATTAAAAGCATATATGGAAATTTGCAGACAGAGAGAGCAAGCCCAATTAAAAAATGACAGTATTGTACTACATATGGTTTTTAAAGGGAATCCAGGTACTGGTAAAACTACTGTGGCACGAATATTTGGTAAACTCTTAGCTGAATTGAAAGTGCTGCCCAAGGGGCACTTAGTGGAAGTTGAGCGAGCAGACCTAGTGGGGGAATTTATCGGACATACCGCAAAAAGGACAAGAGATCAGATTAATAAAGCTAAAGGCGGTATCCTTTTTATAGATGAAGCGTATTCCCTAGCTCGGGGCGGCGAAAAAGATTTTGGTAAAGAAGCAATTGATACCCTTGTCAAAGCAATGGAAGACCACAAAAACGAATTCGTGCTAATTTTAGCCGGATATGAAAAAGAAATGACTAAGTTCTTACGGATTAATCCCGGGCTGCGTTCCCGTTTCCCCATTCATCTTGAATTTCCCGACTACACTACTGAGGAGCTTATCGAAATTTCTAAAGCAATGCTCTCTGAGCGCCAATATTGTCTTTCATCTGGAGCTGAAGATAGCTTAAACCAATACCTTAAGTCGCAAATTAATAACGGTCACGCAAACTTCAGCAATGCCCGCCTTGTTAGAAATCTGCTGGAACGAGCCATCAGGCGCCAAGCCCTCCGGATTGTTGGACGTAAGGCTTACAGCAGAGAAGAATTAATGAAGATTACACGTGAAGATTTGGTGCCCTGGGGCGATGACAGCACTTCCTGGGAGTCGCTTGTCTAATTGCTTGCATTCTCGCTTTCTGGTAGAATAGAGCGGAGAGGCAGGGAAAACAATGGAAAAAGCAATACTTGTAGGGTTGGAAACTCAAAACTCAGAATGGGACATTAAAGAAACTTTACGCGAATTGGCTGAACTGGCTGACACCGCAGGAGCAATAGCGACGGCAGAAATCATTCAACGTCGTCACAGACCCGACTCTAAATACTATGTCGGGAAAGGCAAGGCGGAAGAAATTCGTCTTCTTGCAGAGCAGGCAGAAGCTAATCTTGTAATTTTTGACGATGAACTATCCCCAAGTCAAAAAAGAAATCTGGAGGAAGCAATTGGCATTCCTGTAGTTGATCGTACCGCGCTTATTCTTGACATCTTCGCGCTTCGTGCGCGCACTAAAGAGGGAAAACTGCAGGTTGAGCTGGCTCAGTTAAATTATTTATTGCCGCGCCTTTCAGGGATTGGGACGGAACTATCTAAGTTGGCTGGCGGAATCGGCACCAGAGGTCCAGGCGAAACAAAGCTAGAAGTAGACAGAAGGCGTATTCGTAAACGTATAAGTGATTTAAAAAAGGAAATAGAAGACATTAAAAAACATCGCAGTATCCATCGGCAATCACGCCAGTCAGTACCGTTGCCGATAGTAACAATGGTGGGATATACCAATGCAGGAAAATCGACACTCTTAAATGCCTTAACTGATGCCGGTGTGTTTGCTGAGGACAAGCTTTTCGCTACTTTGGATCCGACAACACGAAAGGTGGAAACTCCTGGCGGCGGCTTTTTTTTACTGACAGACACTGTTGGGTTTATTCAAAAACTTCCTCATCATCTGGTGGCTGCTTTTCGTGCAACATTAGAAGAGGTGCTGGAGGCAGATTTGTTGTTGCATGTGGTGGATGCATCCCACCCAAACACAGAGGGACAGATAAGTGCCGTAAGCTCTATTCTTAAGTCAATAGGAGCAGAAAATAAGGAAACTCTAGTAGTTTTTAATAAGCTAGACTTGCCTGAAGCTAATATACAGCTTCAAGTTCTAGCACGGGATTTTCCTGAGCACGTTGCCGTTTCCGCTGCAAAAACTATTGGCACTGAAACGCTGTTGATGAGAATCGACTATTTACTGCGAAAAAATCAAAAACGGATTGATAATATTTTGGCATATGGCAAAGAAGATATATTGGCCATAATTCGCCGTTATGGCAAAATAGAACAGATAGAGTACCTCCCCGAAGGAATTGCCGTGAAAGCTGTGCTTCCAGGCGGATGGTATGAAAAAATTATACACCTTTTAGAGCATGGGGGAAAACCGCACAGTGAAAACTCTTGAAGCTTTGCAGCGCTACAAGCATATTTTTGATGCAACAGAAGAACAGATAAAGGAAAGATTCCGTATGATAGACAATATTGTACTGTCTAATCAGGGGAGAGTCCTAACAGCATTTCAGGATTTGCAGGTAGATGAAACCTGCTTCTATGACTCCACGGGATACGGTTATAATGATTTTGGCAGGGAGAAGCTGGACGCATTATACGCTTCTGTTTTTGGTGGTGAAGCCGGGCTGGTGCGCCCCCAGTATGTTTCGGGAACCCATGCCATTGCATCGGCCATTTACGGTGTTTTAAAGCCGGGGGAACGATTGGTTTCTCTTACCGGACGCCCTTATGACACGCTGCAAAAAGCGCTAGGTCTTACAGGCTTTAGCAATAGCGTATTATACGATGAGGCTGATATGTGTAACGGCTTAGTTGAAAGCGAATTAGACAATGTGCTAGCTTCGGATACTGCCGTCGTTTTTATTCAGCGCTCCCGGGGCTATGGTGAGCGGCGCTCACTTACTATTAACGATATTCAAATATTAATCTCTGCTGTAAAGCAACGCAGGCCTGATATTACCGTGATTGTAGATAATTGCTACGGAGAGTTTACAGAAGAGCGTGAGCCATGCCATGTCGGAGCGGATCTTGTTGCCGGCTCTTTAATAAAAAATCCCGGCGCAGGGTTGGCGCCGGGCGGCGGCTACGTGGTGGGCCGTTCCGATTTAGTAGAGAAAGCAGCTTGGCAGTTGACAGCACCAGGGTTGGGGAGCGGTATCGGTTGTATGTCGGGAGTAAAAAGACTATTTTATCAGGGGCTATTTTTAGCACCGCACCAAGTTGGTCAGTCGTTAAAAGGAATGATTCTAGCGGCAGCACTTTTTTCAAAGCTTGGTTACATTGTCAGTCCTCACTGGGATGAAGACCGGGGAGATGTGGTACAAGCAATTCGTCTGGGAAATGCAAACAAGCTACTTACTTTTTGTCGTGCAGTTCAAGCAGTTTCCCCTATTGACAGCCATGTAATACCTAGTCCGGCACCAATGGTGGGTTATCAGGATGAAATAATTATGGCAGCCGGTACTTTTGTGCAAGGGTCCAGCAGCGAATTTTCAGCCGATGCTCCTCTGAGACCACCGTATAGTGTTTTCATGCAAGGCGGTTTAACATATGAACACATAAAACTTGCATTATCTGCAGTTGTGGCAGAATTGGATGAGCAGTAGTAATTTTCAAGTTGTTATATTATTGTTTATTTTAATACGTTAGTTTTGCCTAAACTAAACCGCCATAATAATTGGGCATTAAGAGCAACAATAATTGTACTTGCAGACATAACAACAGCTCCTGCTGCCATTGGGAGAATAAAACCGGCCGGAGCCAACACCCCGGCTGCCAGCGGGATAGCTAATGCATTGTAGCCTACAGCCCAAGCCAGGTTTTGTTTCATTTTCCGATAGCTGGCCCGGGAGAGGTTTATAAGGCGCACTACATCCCTAGGGTCATTTCGCATTAGAATAATTCCCGCTGATTCAACGGCTATGTCGGTACCGGCACCTATAGCGAAACCTACATCGGCCACAGCCAGAGCCGGCGCATCGTTGACGCCGTCGCCAACCATGGCCACCCGGTACCCTTCATCGCGCAACCTTTTAATCTTATCTGCTTTATACTCGGGCAAAACCTCGGCATAATATGAGTCAATACCCAGCTCCACCGATATTTTTTCAGCAACACCTTTGCTGTCACCGGTAAGCATTACGACTTTAATGCCTCTGCTTTTTAAAGCGGCAACCGCTTCCCGTGATTCATCACGTATGATATCTGACATAACAAAAAATCCGCTAACTTGTCCATCAACTACAACCCAAACAATGCTTTTGCCTTCAACTCCGTAACGACTGGCTTGCTCCTTCAGGGTAGATGGCAAAGATAATCCAAGATGCTGTATAAGGTTAGGACCGCCGACAAAAACCTTTTTATCTTCAATGTTAGCTTCAATGCCTTTGCCGGGCAATGCTGAAAACGAAGCTGCTTTGGGAATAGTCAGCTCCCGTTCTTCCGCAGCCTTTAGTATACCGCTGGCAATCATGTGCTCTGAATCTGCTTCTGCTGCAGCTGCCAAGCGCAGCAGCTCACTTCCTTCACTTTCTTCCGCAGTGTGTATAGCAACAATAGTTTGTTCTCCTTTAGTCAGGGTGCCTGTTTTGTCAAAGACCACACAGTTTACTAAACGGGCTTCCTCCAGAGCAAGACGATCTTTTGCCAGTAGTCCATTTTTGGCAGACAAGGTGGTGGAGATAGCAGTTACTAATGGAATTGCCAGCCCCAGAGCATGAGGGCAGGAAATAATGAGCACGGTCACCACCCTTTCCAGTATGAAGCTAGAGTCAGCTTTAGCTGCGCTCCAGGCAATAGCAGTCATCCCTGCTGCAACAAAAGCGACCAGAACCAGCCAAAATGCGGCCCGGTCTGCCAGAACCTGAGTATGAGAGCGAGAAGCCTGTGCTTGTTCCACCAGACGCATAATACCGGCCAGAGTAGTATCCTTGCCTGCCTTTTCAATACGCACTCTTAGAGAGCCGTCTTCAATTACCGTGCCGGCAAATACCCAATCCCCCTGTCCCTTATGTACAGGAGTTGACTCTCCTGTTAACATTGATTCATTGACATACGATGCACCTTCAATTACTATCCCATCGGAGGGCACCTGTCCACCGGGGCGAATTAAAATTTTATCATCTGCAGCCAAGGCGCTCACAGGCACGTCTTCAGTCCCACCATTAATAATGCGGGTAGCTTTATCCGGCAACAGTTCAGCCAGTTCCTGCAGAGCACCGCTTGCCCGCTGTATGGCCTGCAATTCCAGCCAGTGCCCAAGGAGCATAATTGTGACCAACGTTGCCAGTTCCCAATACAACTCGTCACCTGGCATACCCATGGTAACCGCCAAGCTGTAGCCAAATGCAACCGAGATAGCCATGGTAATTAGTGTCATCATCCCCGGGTTTCTGCCCTTCAACTCTTCCCATGCTCCCAGCAAGAAAACCTTACCGCCGTAGAAATAAATAAAGGTACCCAAAAGAAAGGGAATATATTTATCTCCAGGGAAATGCGGCGGGGAAAAGTTTAACCACAACTGGATATGGTGACTGTAATAAAGTACAGGTATTGTTAGTAGAAGGGAAACAAAAAAGCGGCTGCGAAACTCCTCCGTTGAATGCTTTGAATGGTGCCCGTGGTCATGATGATTATTCCGATGAGCATGAATGTCCTTACGGTTGGTGCTGCTGTCGTGATACCCATGATGCTCGTGTTTTTCCATCACTTTCCCTCCTCAATTACCATGGGGACGGTTCTCGCGGTTGACCTATCTCTCATGTCTATGCTAACATAGACATTGGGATGTGATTTTATATGCCTAGAAAAGCAAGAAATAAGAGTGAAACCGGTATATACCATGTTATTTTGCGCGGAATAAATAGGCAAATTATATTTGAAGATGAAGAAGATAACATGAAATTCTTGCAAAAATTAGCTGTTTATAAACAGAAATGCGGGTATAAACTCTATGCGTATTGTTTAATGGGAAATCATATACATCTGCTCATACATGTACATGAAGAAGAACTAGGGTTAATTATGAAAAGAATAGGAACAAGTTATGTATATTGGTATAATTCTAAATATAATAGAAGCGGGCATTTATTTCAAGACAGATATAAAAGTGAAGTGGTTGATAGCGAAAGCTATTTATTAACAGTATTGAGATATATACATCAAAATCCGTTAAAAGCAGGAATAGTTAAATATTTTGCAAGCTATAAATGGAGCAGTTACAATGAGTATACCGGAAAAAGTGGAAATACGGATATTGATTTTATATTAGAAATATTTGATAAAGATAGAAATATAGCTATAGAGAGTTTTGAAACTTTTCATAGAGAATCGAATAATGATAAATGCTTAGAATTAGAAGAAAAGAGAAGATTAGCAGATGACGAAGCAATGAAAATAATTGAAAAGATATGCAACATTAACAACTGCTTCGATATTCAGAATTTCGAACGTCAAGAAAAAGAAAAACTTTTAAAAGAATTAAAAGAAGCAGGATTATCTACAAGGCAAATAGCCAAACTTACAGGTATTAGTAGAGCCATTGTGCTAAAAGCATAACCAGAAGAACCGTCCCTTTGGTTTATTTTTGGTATTTCTTGACACAGTGAGTTGGAGACCATATAATTTTAGTTGTTATAACGAAAATATAGAAAAAGAAAAGAGGTTAATTATGGCCTATAGCCGAGATGATATTTTAAGCTTAGTTAAAGAACTAAAAATCAAATTTATTCGTCTGCAATTTTCTGATGTCCTTGGGGTTACAAAAAATGTAGCAATCCCTATTCAGCAGCTGGAAAAGGCCTTAGATGGGGAGTTGATGTTTGACGGTTCCTCAATTGAGGGATTTGTAAGAATTGAAGAATCAGATATGTATTTACGCCCCGATCCCAATACCTTTACTGTTTTTCCTTGGAACACCAAGGAGGAAGCGACAGCCCGACTAATTTGTGATATCTATAATCCTGACGGCACGCCATTTGAAGGTTGTCCTCGTAATACTTTGCGCAGAGCTATCGCTGATGCCGCTTCCATGGGTTACGAGATGAATGCCGGTCCGGAAGCAGAATTTTTTCTATTTTTAAAGGACGAGCAGGGAAGAGCTACAACTATTACCAACGACCGGGGCGGCTATTTCGATCTTATGCCTGTTGATCTGGGTGAAAATGCACGTCGTGACATGGTGCTGACACTGCAGGAAATGGGCTTTGAAGTGGAAGCTTCCCACCACGAGGTGGCACCTGGACAGCACGAGATTGCTTTTAAATATGCTGATGCATTAACAACTGCCGATAATATAGCAACTTTTAAGCTTGTAGTACGTATTGTTGCTATGCAGCATAATCTCCATGCTACGTTTATGCCCAAACCTATATTTGGCATTAATGGTTCTGGGATGCATACCCATCAGTCACTGTTTAAAAACGGGAAAAACATCTTTTTTGACGAAAACAAGCCTTCGCAGCTTTCTGATGAAGCCTTATACTATATTGGAGGACTGCTTGCTCATGCCAGAGGTTTTTCTGCAGTAACAAATCCGATTGTCAATTCATACAAGCGCCTTGTGCCAGGCTATGAAGCACCGGTGTATATTGCTTGGAGTGAACACAACCGTAGTCCACTTATTCGCATTCCGGCACGCCGCGGTGTGGGAACCCGAATTGAGCTGCGTAATCCGGATCCATCCTGCAATCCCTATTTAGCGTTGGCAGTAACTCTCAGTGCTGGATTAGACGGTATTCGTAATAAAATAATGCCGCCTGCACCTGTAGATCTGAACATTTATGACATGACTACCGAAGAGAGGCAAGCGCTTAATATTGGACAGCTTCCTCAAACTCTAGCTGACGCTTTAGCCGGACTGGCAGAAGATGAACTTATTAAGAATGCATTAGGCACCCATATCTATGATAGATTTGTGGAAGCTAAAACTTTTGAATGGACCAGTTATCGAAATCAGGTTCACCAGTGGGAGCTTGATAACTACCTGACTTTATTTTAGATAATTTTGCCCGCGTACTAACTGCGGGCTATTCTTTTAATCGCGTTGATTTCTTAAAATATTTTTTGGGAGGCAATGGCATGAGTACACAAGAAAATATGAAAAAAGATACATTAATAATTACCGGGATGGGCTGCATAACGTGCGCTAATAATATTGAAGTAGCTTTGCGACTTCTAGACGGTGTTTATGAAGCAACAATTGACTTTATTGCTGAAAGGCTAATTGTACAATACTACCCAAGTAAGGTCGACCGCTCTTCTATTGATGGAGTTATCACAAGCCTGGGTTTCGGTATTATTGAAAAAAATTAGCTCAGATTTGTGGAGTACATTATGATAAAGCGAAAGGAAAGAGCGAATGCTGTTCTGACCGAACTGGCTAGGTTAAACCCACAGCCCCAAACAGAGTTGAATTTTGAAACACCTTGGCAACTATTAGTTGCTGTGGTTCTTTCAGCACAATCCACAGACAAACAAGTTAATAAAGTTACTACTTTACTCTTCGCCAAATATCCAACTCCCGAAAGCATGGCCAGCCTTACTCCGGATGAATTAGCTGAGGAAATCCGTAATGTGGGGCTTTTTAGGACTAAAAGCAAGCACCTGGTGGCAACTGCTAATGCCCTAGTGAATGAATACAACGGCAATGTTCCGCAATCCTTAGCCCAACTAGAATCACTTCCTGGGGTAGGAAGGAAAACTGCAAATGTGGTGCTAAGTACCGCCTTTGACATCCCAGCTTTAGCTGTGGACACCCATGTTTTCCGCGTAGCTAACCGCTTAGGGCTTGCAAAAGCTAAAACACCAGAGGAAACAGAAAGACAACTAGTTAAGGCAATTCCAAAAAAGCTATGGTCAAAAGCTCACCATTGGCTAATTTTGCACGGAAGGTACACATGCACTGCCCGCAAACCGAAATGCCCTGCATGCCCTGTAAATAGTTATTGCTTACATTATCATACAAAATAAATAAAAGACGCATTTGATATGCGTCTTTTATTTATTTTTTGGTGTAAAAATGATATGCGCTTTTATACTGTATACTAATGTATTTGACGAAATACACCGATAACCTTTCCGATTACCGAAATTTCAGGAGAGCAGATGGGCTCATAAAAATCATTTTCGGGCTGCAGACGTATTTGAGACTTTTCTTTATAAAAGCGTTTTACAGTTGCTTCCCCGTCCAGCATGGCAACCACAATTTCAGAGTTGTTTGCAGTAGTTTGTTGACGCACTATAACCAGGTCTCCGTCAACTATACCTGCATTAACCATACTGTCCCCACGTACACGGAGAAGAAACACATTATCATTATGTGTCATTGATTTTGGCAGTGGGAAATAATCCTCTATATTCTGCTCCGCCATAATAGGTTCGCCGGCAGTTACATGTCCAAGCACTGGAACACTGACAATGTCGTGGATAAACTCAGGAATATCTTCAGCTAACAGTTCGATAGCTCTTGGCTTAGAGGGATCCCGGCGAATAAATCCTTTGCTTTCCAGCTTTGCTAAATGAGCATGTACTGTAGAGCTGGAAGAAAGACCAACCGCTTCGCCAATTTCACGTACGGAGGGAGGGTAGTTTTTATTCTTTACTTCTCTGCGGATAAATTCAAGGATTTGCGTTTGCCTTACTGTTAAATTATCCACTGATCAACACCTCACTTTATCAGTATTATATCACATCTTTGCAAATAATCAAACATTCGTTCGCAATTCATGTTGACACGTACACTTGTTCGTGTTATAGTAAACGCAAACAGATGTTTGGGGGTAAGATGCATGAGAACCATGTCTAGCTTGGTATGTCGGAAAAACAGTGAGAGAAGGCGGCTTCTTAAAGCTGCGCGAGTACTTGTTTTTCTGCTGATGTGGGTTTCCGTCCTAGGTCTGACAATATTCCACGGGAAAACTGCTTCAGGACAAAATGAATACAAAATAGAAATTATCGTAGCCAGCGGTGACACACTCTGGGGTCTTGCAAAAATACATGCTCCGCGGGGAACAGATATTCGCGACTATGTTGATTTAATGATATATGAAAACAATTTAGAAAGTCCAATAGTTTACCCCGGACAAGCTTTACAGCTTCCCTGAGTATACTGTGCCATCCCAGGCAATACTAAGTGTAGATTATATGCCGGGAGTGGAATAAATTGAACTGTAAAAGAATTATTCCTTGGGATAAAAGAGACATTTTTCACGATGATTTAACTAGTTTTCCTTTAGAAGATTATTTTCCTCTCAATAACAATAACAATGAAACAGAACAAGAAGCAGATAATAATAAAAGCTCAAACGGGGGGAGATAATGACGCCCGTTTGAGCTTTATTGATACTAAGATAATGGGATTGCTTTTTCTCCTTCGTTACCATTACCGTTAACGTTAGCAAGGAGAATGAACTTATTGATTCCGTTAATGTATGCAATTACAGAAGCTTCTATAATGTCAGTGGATGTACCACGGCCAACAATTGTCTTTTCATTAAGTGTTAGCTTTATTGATACTTCTCCCAATGCTTTACGCCCTTCGGTGACACCCCGTAAGTTATAGTTTTCAAGCCGAGGATTTATCCCTGTAATCTTATCGATAGCATTGTATGCAGCATCAATTGGGCCGGCTCCACAGTCCGTTTCAATAAATACTGTATCGTCCTTTTTAAGCTTAACAACTGCGGCCGGAATACTGCCTGAGCCGCTTACCGTCTGCAGATATTCCAGAGTATACGTTGGCGGAACAGTTAAAGCTAAGCGGTCTGCTATCAATGCTTCCAAATCTTCACGGAAAACTTCTTTTTTCTTGTCGGCCAGTTCCAGGAAGGCCTTAAAGAACTCTTCAAAATCAGCGTCATCCAGCTGAGACCCTATTTCGTTCAGCTCGTTCTTTACGGCGTGGCGGCCGGAACGGGCTGTGAGCACCATCTGTGCCGCTTTGCCCCCGATGAGCTCAGCATTAATAATTTCATAAGTAGATAAATTCTTTAATACACCGTCTTGGTGGATTCCGGAAGAATGAGCGAAGGCGTTTATACCCACAACAGCTTTATTTACCGGGATCGGTATACCTGTCAATCTGGAAACAAGCCTGCTTGTTTTATAGATTTCCCTAAGGTTTACATCGGTATGATATTCTTTAAAATAATCCTGCCTAATTATTAAGCCGGTAACAATTTCTTCTAGCGCAGCATTGCCGGCACGTTCACCAATACCGTTAATGTTGCATTCAACTTGCCTGGCACCATTTTTCACAGCAACAAGTGAATTGGCAACAGCTAAGCCTAAGTCATTGTGACAGTGAACGCTGATAACTGCTTTATCTATATTAGGAACACGGTTTTTAATATTACAAATAAGAGTTCCAAATTGTTCAGGAACGGCATATCCCACAGTATCCGGGATATTAATAACTGTTGCGCCTGCATTAATAACAGCTTCAATGACACGGCACATGTAATCTATATCACTGCGGGTAGCATCCTCTAAGGAGTATTGCACATCATTTGTATAGTTTTTTGCGTATTTAACTGCGTCAACACCCATTTGAAGCAGTGTATCAGGGTCCTTGCGTAGCTTATACTTCATATGAATGTTAGATGACCCGAGAAATGTATGAATCCTTGGACGTTCGGAAAATTTAATTGCTTCCCAAACTGCGTCAATATCTCCTGGTAATGTCCGGGCCAGCCCAACTATAACAGGACCTTTAACTTCTTTGGCAATAGTCTGCACAGCTTTAAATTCTCCTGGAGAGGAAACGGGAAAACCACACTCGATAATATCAACATTAAGTTTTGCTAATTGCTTAGCAATTTTTAGCTTTTCATCTAGATTAAGCCTGGCTCCAGGCGTTTGCTCTCCGTCACGCAAGGTTGAATCAAAAATCATAACTTTTTCTGTCATAAAGTATCCCTCCCAAAACAATATTTTTTGCAATAAAAAAACCTTTCGTTAGAGACGAAAGGATATTCCGCGGTACCACTCTATTTGGCTGTTGCCCAGCTTATACCCGTAACGTGGGGAACGGCCAGGTCTACTCGTTGCCTTTCGGCTGGCACTCCAGGGTGAGCTTCCATTTAGCTTGGGATCCGTCTTTCACCAGCCGACGGCTCTCTGAGTCTCATAACTAAACGTACTTTCCCTATCACAGCTTTTTTTATAATTTAATACTAATCATACCAAAAATACGAAAAAAGTCAATTCTTTTTTTCTTGGCGTTACCGAGGATGTTGCAATGAACAAATATATAGATATATAATTAAAGCGTATACATTATCTTACATTAACATGCTAAAACGGAGCATACAACACATGAATAAAAAACTTTTAGCCGCCATTGATCTTGGCGGAACAAAAACTTATACAGTACTAGCAGACTTGCAGGGAAAAATTCTGGCATCTATCAGAGAAGAGACGATGTTAGACAAGAACCCTGACACCATTATTAAGCAAATGGCATCCACTGTTGATAGAGTTCTCGCCAAGGCGGGTGAAAGTAAGTCACAGCTTGCCGGTGCAGGAGTCTGCGCTGCCGGATTTTTTGACTGGCAAAATAAAATGTTAATTAGCTCCCCTAATATCCCTGGTTTAAATATGATTGCCCTGGAGAAGGAGTTAGAACACAAACTAGAAGTCCCTGTAATCGCAGAAAACGATGCCAATGCCCAAGCGCTTGGAGAGGCACGTTACGGTGCGGGAGAGGGTTTTAATAATCTAATATTTATTACCGTAAGCACAGGCATTGGTGCGGGCTTGATTTTTAACGGCAATATATATCGCGGATCAAAAGGCTTTGCCGGTGAAATAGGGCATATGGTTGTCAATCCTAACGGACTGCGTTGTGGGTGCGGCAAGCGCGGTTGCCTTGAAACTGTTTCCTCAGGCTCAGCAATAGCTCAAGCAGCCGCAAACGCAATAAGCAAGGGAGAAAGCACATCGCTGTCTGCAATGCTTTCAGAAGAAGGGAATATTACAGCAGCACACGTTTTTGAAGCTGCAAAGCATAACGATGCTATTGCTCAAGAGATTCTTGCTAATGCCATCGAGTATCTTGGTACTGGCATTGTTAATCTGGTAAACACACTTAACCCGGAGGTAATAATCCTCGGAGGAGGAGTAGCCGAATCAGGCGATGCTTTATTCGGACCATTGCGCAAATTTGTAGCTCAAAATGCCATCTCACCATCTCGTTTTGTCCAAATTAAAAAAGCGAAGTTGAACGTGGAGGCTGGCGTAGCAGGGATGTTGCGCATGCTCACAGACATTCATGCTGTTAATAATAGATAAACCAAAATCAAGGGAGGGGAAGCAATGAAATTTCATACAGAGTACCTTACTATGAATGTACCGCAACGGTTCCAAATTGTTCATATTACTGAAAATGTTAACTCAGCTTTGAAAAAAAGCGGAATCCGTGAAGGAATGGTTTTAGTTTCAGCCATGCATATCACAGCCGGGGTCTTTATTAATGACTTGGAGCCGGGAATTATGGAAGATATTGAAGAAATGCTGGAGCACTTAGCACCATATGGGCCCAACTATCGTCATCATAGAACCGGAGAAGACAATGGGGACGCTCATTTAAAAAACATCCTAGTTGGACATCAGGTTATAATCCCCATCACTGCAGGAGCACTTGATTTAGGTCCCTGGCAGCAAGTATTCTACGCTGAGTTTGACGGACGCCGCAAGAAACGTGTCGTTATTAAGGTAATGGGAGAGTGATTATAATCACTTTTCAATCTGCGTTTTAGCAGCTAGCGTAATATATAAATATGCTATTCCACTAACAATAACTGCGCCAAGATAGGCATATACTAAGATAACTAAAAGAAACAGAAAAGACCCCACTAATAGGGACGCTCCTAACGTCAGCGGCATAAGAAAGATAATAATGGGCAAAAGAGCATTAACTACCGATGCCGTATTTTGCTTTATTACGGTGTAAGCTTTAAACAGGGCAGGAACTAAGTCTAAATTATCATACACTATGCTAAGATCCCAGAAGAGTAATAGGACGCTAATGAAAATCAGAATCCCGACCATAATTGATGAAACAATGGGTATTGTTTTTAGCAAAATAATCAAACCCCAAAAAGCAACCATTATAACTATCCGCATTATAACCAATCTAACAAAATATTTAGATGACAAAGCTATAAATGTCTGTCGTTCTTCATTGCCGCGATATTCTTGTATAATTGTTCCCAAATAGCCACCTGTTAAAAAAGGAACCACGGCAAAGGCAAAAATTGTGCCTATAAAACCAACGGTAAGCGTTCCCGGATAACCCATGTTCATTACGGACTGAGTTCCACCAAAGCTAGCCGCATCAGGCAACAGATTTTGAATAGTAGGCAAAGACGTAACTAAGGTCAGTTTAATATCTATTACCTTAGCAGATGTAAAGGCAAGGGGACCAAAAAGAATTAAATCAAGAAATAACGGCAGTAAAAATAAGATTCGTTCATTTGTAACTGTCTTGCTTCCTTTTAACCATAGTTCACCTAATGACAAAGAAAAATCCTCCTTTTTGTGTAGCTCAAAGAAATATATTGTCATAATATTTCGTCAAAACACTTTATAGTCCTGCATAGCACCTTAGATTCTATAAAAGCACGGAGGAGGGGATGGAATAACGCATAATAATGCAAAGATCATACTAAATTTGGAACAATATTTAACGTCCGATAATATATATTATGTCAACTTATTAGTTTTCAATAATAAATATTACCCAGAGCCCTTTAATTCTGCAAATCTGTCCTTTCTGTGTTGGCTTGCTCCCGTTTTGTTGTTAATTAGCATTTTTTTTGTTCCATATTTTCATGTATAGCAATGATATTGAATAAAGCACCACATAAATTAACATTACATTAATGACAAACATTAAAAGATCAATGCTTATTCTCATTAAAAGAATCTTTACTTCACTAATCGGCGGTGCGTTATCATAAATTGTTAGAAAAGCAAATGGATAGCCAAACTCATACTTATGACCCATATTATAGGAATAAGGCAATGCAATTGCTGTTAATATAGTTATAATTAGGGAACAATAGAACGTTTTCCTGTAAAAAAACATTTATTCATCCACCCCCAATGTTTTATAATGTTAAATTTCCGCTGGCAGGTTGTTTTCCAGTTCACGCACACTTTTGCTTATTCGCAGCGCATTTAAAACCTTCTCATTTGGTTTTGCATAAATGATTAATCCGTCTTCTTCGCCTAATTCTTTTCTAATGGGGAATGCCAATTTTTCTTCATCAACCGAGAATTCTGCTGTTACCCCTATTTTATTTCCTCTAGCATCTACTCTTATCCATTTTTTCAAGCTTTTAAGGTAAATTGCATTTAAAGCATGAATTATCAACCAAGGCTTTTCCTTATCATCTAAAATCAACTTTTGATAGCAAAACCCTGTTGGGATTCCTACGCATCTAAGCATTGCTGCCAATAAGTGTGACTTACCATAACATACTCCCTGTTTATGCTGTAGAACATCGGAAGCTTTACAGGTAACGATTTCACCATTAATATCAAGAGAATGAGCGATACTGTCACGAACATACTCATATATATTTTTTGCTAATAAGACTTCATCCTCAATACCCGCTGCTAAAGCGAAAGTTCTCTCTTTAATTAAAATATTGTTATAATCAATAACATCTGAACTGCTTAAATATTCCTCAATATTGGGGTTTTCCTGTGTAAGATTATCGGGCACGATTAAAATTCCTCCTCAAAATATTAAAAGCGATAATGTCCAATAATATCCCATTTCAGCAGGTAATCTCCCTCCACTGTCACCCAGGCGTTGTGAATAACTAGCGGTATCCCTCTCAAGTTTGTTTTGTCACTAACAATTCCAGCATGCAGCTGTCCGTTGGGAAAGCGCCAATAGACGATATCTCCCCACTGCCATTCCTCTACATAATCTTCTACTTCCAACGTTAGGGATTCCCCAAAGCGTTCAAAGAACCGCATTTGGTTTCTGACCCTGCGGTGGTCGATATTTCGGTCAGGTGATGTTAACCCGTATGCTTGTGGATATGACTGAAAATTGGCAACCATATCCTCATGTATTAATACCTGCAAATCAATGCCTGCATGTCTGTACGCACGAATTACAACGTCTGTACAGGCTCCTATATCCTCAGGCACATCACCACCAGGATAATCAATTGCCAGGTAAGACGCATCGTAGCGCACACGCCTAATTGCCTCCTCTCGAGCGCCAAGAAGCACTAAGTCAGGAGTTGTTAATTCTTCAACCGGTATTCTTTCTACCGGCGATTTTGCAGCAAATAATTGCGAAATGCCGCACGGCTTTGCCGTTTCCTCTAAATTTTTTGAGTAAAAAAGTATAAATGAAGATATAGCCGTTATAATTAAAATGCCAATAACTATTGATTTTTTAATTATACTCAATAAAATCATCCCCATTATACGATTATGCTGAACTGTATATTCCAATTATATTTTACATATAATGTTATGCTTATTCAAGAGTTCGCTAAAAATCCTTAATAAAAAGCAGTAGCCCTGTGCGTTAAGTACAGGGCTACTGCTTTACTAAGTAAGCGTCAAACTGCTCCCACCTAGCACAAACATCCTTCTTTATGGGATACTCTACGAAGTAGAGTTTAGTAAAGGGGGATTTTTTATGACCAAAGTAGAGCGACAGACTTTTTGGGCAACCACAATCGCGGAATTTAAGGCAAGCGGTCAAAGTGTACTGGCTTGGTGTGCCGACAAGAATGTCAAGCCCCATCAGTTATGGTATTGGCTAAGAAAAGAGAAGCCGGCCTCTTCTGAAAATACCCTATCGTGGTTGCCACTGAACCTTAGCGATGCAGGGCTTCAATCTTCTTTAATAGTACGGGTAGGCCGGGTTGCCGTAGAAGTTCGACAGGGCTTTGACCCCAAGCTACTTTTAGACGTAGTGAAAACACTCATTTCAAATGATTAGTGAAGCAAACCTGGAGCGAGTTTATCTAGCCTGCGGACGTACGGATCTGCGTAAATCCATTGACGGGTTAGCGGTGTTGGTGAAGGAAGGCTTTCAACTGGATCCGTTCTCTCCATGTCTCTTTGTGTTCTGTAACCGAAAGCGGGATAAACTTAAAATTCTGCAGTGGGAACATAACGGCTTTTGGCTTCACTACCGAAGGCTGGAGAAAGGAAAGTTTCAGTGGCCGCAAAAAGATGGTAAGGGAGTTACTACGGTTAGCCGGCGTGAGTTGCGTTGGCTGCTTGACGGCCTGCCGTTAAGTCAGCGTCAGGCACACCAAAAAATGACCGCACGGACCGTGTTGTAAACTCAATTTAATTTGCCATAAAGCCTTTAATTTAAAGGGTTTATGGGCATTGGCGTCGAATTATATTAGTATGAATAACACAGCAAAAACCGTAGAAGAACTTCAGAATAGATGTGCTTTACTGGAGCAGCAAAACGCTGAATTAACGACTAAGCTTAACTGGTTTGAAGAACAGTTTCGTCTCAGTCAACAGAAGCGTTTCGGTAGTTCCAGTGAACAGACCAATCCGGATCAGATGCAGCTTTTTAATGAGGCTGAGTCTGATGCTAAACCCTCTTTGCCTGAACCGACAATGGAGGACATCTCCTACCGTCGTCGCAAGAAAAAGGGACACCGTGAAGCGCAACTTGAAGACTTGCCGGTGGAAACCATTGAATACCGCCTATCTCCCGAGGAGCAGGTTTGTTTCTGTGGTGAGGATTTACATGAAATGAGTACAGAGGTACGGCAGGAGCTTAAGATTATTCCGGCCCAGGTAAGCGTGGTCAAACATGTGCGTTACGTCTATGCTTGCCGCCGTTGCGAACGGGAAGACATTAAAACACCCATTGTTACCGCACCCATGCCTGCACCTGTACTGCCGGGGAGTTTAGTCTCCCCCTCCGCCATGGCCCACATCATGACACAGAAATATGTGGATGGTTTGCCACTGTATCGCCAGGAACAACAGTTGTCCCGTCTTGGCGTCGACCTGTCCCGTCAAACCTTGGCCAACTGGATGATTCAAGGCGCAGATCGCTGGCTCTGTCTGCTTTACGAGAGGATGCACGAGTATTTGCTAAAGCAAGATATCCTGCATGCCGACGAAACTACCTTACAGGTACTACGTGAGCCAGGCCGATCGGCTGAAAGCACGTCCTACATGTGGCTTTACCGTACCGGACGGGAAGGCCCCGCTATGGTTCTCTATGACTACCAGACTACCCGGGCAAGCAAGCATCCCCGCCAGTTTTTATCCGGCTTTAAGGGGTATCTGCACGTTGATGGTTATGCTGGCTACAACGGTTTGCCGGATATAGTCTTAGTAGGTTGTTTGGCCCATGCCCGGCGCAAATTTGATGAGGCACTTAAAGCCTTGCCGGCAGAGCAGCGCAATGCACCAGTAGCTGCTAAAGAGGGATTGAATTTCTGCAATCAACTCTTTGCCATTGAGCGCGAAATACATAATGCTACACCCGATGAACGTTATCAATTCCGGTTGGAGCACAGCCGTCCAGTGATGGATGCTTTTTTAGCATGGCTAAAATACCAGGGTCCAAGAGTATTGCCCAAAAGTGCTTTTGGTCAGGCTATTAGTTATTGCCGCAATCAGTGGTCTAAGCTGAGTGCTTTCTTACAAGACGGAAGGTTGGAACTGGACAATAACCGTAGTGAGCGTTCGATTAAACCTTTCGTAATAGGTCGCAAGAACTTTCTATTTTCAAATACACCCAAAGGCGCTAAAGCTAGTGCAACGATTTACAGCATCGTTGAATCTGCCAAGGAAAATGGCTTGAATCCATACAGTTATCTCCAGTATCTTTTTGAAAGGCTACCTAATATTGATATCGAGGATCAGAGTGCTATAGATGAACTGCTTCCCTGGTCGAGCGCTTTGCCCTCGGAATGCCGCATCCAAAAATGAGATTTACAAGCCTGCCCTGCTTGCAAGGTGGGTTTTATTTTACGCTTACTTAATAAAAAGCAGTAGCCCTGTGCGTTAAGTACAGGGCTACTGCTTTACTAATATCTTGTTTAGCCGAGGCGATAACCGTCATCGCCATAAGTATAGTCCATTTCGTCACCATGTTTTTTTACCTCCACAGCGTTTTTATCATGCATGACGGAGGCTGCTTCATCTGCGTCTGCTTCCTCAGCTTTAACCGCTACCAGGATAAAGCCACTCTTAACTTCATCTTCGTAACGACGCCCTTCCTCTTCAGGAATGCCGAAGTCAATAAGACCTCCGGCAATTCCACCGGCAGCAATACCTGTTAACGTTGCCGCAAGCGGTCCTAGTGCAATAAGCGGTGCTAATCCCGGTATAAGTACAGTCCCGGCCCCTGCGAGAAGACCGGCCAGCCCGCCAAGAGCTCCGCCAACGGCAGCTCCATCAGTTAGATTATGTCTGTCGAGATTTATATTTGCATCTCTATATTTCAGTTCTTTTTCTTGATCTGCAGCCAAAACAGAGATTTCGTCTTCGGAGAAGCCCTTGTTTTTCAGCTCCCTTACTGCTTCTTCAGCCTGCTCCCTGGTTCGAAACAATCCAACTACAGTTTCATTCAAGCTTACTCCTCCTTTCAAATTGGTACAGGATTCCTTAATATTATAAACTAGGATGAGAGTTTCTATTCGTCTATGACGGTTCCGATCAATTGAATTATTGTTACTCTAAGATTTTAATGTTTCTCAGCTAACCCCTTCTTGTACGATTAGGATCAAATATACCCCCTAGTCCCATCAAAACTAAAATTAGCAAAATTATTCCTAAGAATATTCTCCATAACCATGTTAAAGGCGATATGCCAAATGGTTTTAATACCTGTAATGCTATTATAATTGAAGTAACTATAATTACTCTCCGCCATCTAACCCTCTCTTTCGCTCTTGCTGATTCCATAACTGCTTTTTCACGCAGCTCCCTATCTTCTTTTTCCTTTTGTTTAACATACTCCGAATTATATGTTTTTATTGTAACCATTTTTCTCCTCCAATTTATATTTCGAAAAACTAAATATAATAAAGTCCAATGGTAATAACAATATGGTATTAAATATTACTAGTTGGTTTCAACTTATTCTTTTTTGATTCTTTTTAAATGGAGCATTGTAAATGTTGTATCTCCCTCATCAATGACTATAGAGGTAGAAACAAGCTCCCAACCATCTTCTCCCAGCTTATTTAATTCTTCCTCGTGTAAATAAGCGTATCTTTCATTGACTTTGTCTAATTGAACCACCTTATATTCCCATTTATTCATTACAAGTATTCTCCTTTCAAATTTAGACCTATTATTAAAAAAAGAGTCCATCCATAATTAAAAGGTATACTAAAAATATCTTAGGT
>DLMZ01000047.1:532-72583 GCA_002479415.1 Firmicutes bacterium UBA7523 | reverse complement strand
TCATTAACCCTATGTTTATATCTGTTGAAGGATTTCATCATGCGAAAACTTTTTCAACAATGACTAATCGAACGTATCTTTGGTTATTCTACTCTGTTTATTATTTGCACAAACCACATCTTGTATGTTATAATTCCAATGATACCAGATATTGTGCGGTATCAAAAAAAGCACGCGTCCAACTGCCATGTCAGCGCGTGCGGTCCAGGAAATTATTTTCTTGTTACTTCTTATTTTACCCAGTGTATACATATTTGTCAACACTGCACATGAAGTAAAAGCTGGCCTGGGCATATCATACCCAAGTCAGCTTTTAATATTTTGGGTATGATATGCAATAATCACACTGCTCTCTACCGTGGCCCGCGGCTTTGCCCCGGGTTGGCTACGGATTAGAGGAGATAGATAACCCACCGCGTACCTTATGCCTTTTTCCTTGCTCCGGTAGAAAAACCTTCACTAACCCGGGGAGGAGAAATCAAAATGAAGAAATCTAATAATGAAGCCCCTCATACCAATGAATCTGTTGTTGGGTTCGTAACACAATTTAGACACTGGCGTTCGGGTAAGATTATCAAGGCAGAGGATTACGGCCTAAAGGCCTTCCCTATTGGCCGTAAAAAATAAAGACGTAATCGCAATACGTCTTTAACAGGGAAATGTTGTAACTCATTATACGGGCCTTGGTGGGTTGGTCCGAAGAAACAGCCTCTCTCGCAAAGGGGCTGTTTCTTTCTTTTAAATCTATGCAATCTTATAAATAATAATATCATGTTAACAGATTGTCAACATACTTCTGTTAGAATTCTATGATTTTTGGATTATCCCTGCTAACAATGTACGAAAAAGTTACTTTTTTGTTAACAATATTACCATGATTGGTTTAAATATACTAAAATCAGGGTCTATTTTTTCAAATATAGTACAGCTATGTAGCCGCCCCCTACCCCCGCCGGATACGGTCAAATAATACGGTGACTACAGTATTATTATCTGCCGAAGAGCTTAAAAGGGTTAAAAAAAACCCCGACCACACGGCCGGGGGTCCTCTTCAGCTATATTCAATTATATCAACTCCCGCTAATCCCGCTTACCCGTTAGCTTAATACTAATAGGGCAAATCTTCTTCATTGATTTCTTCGCCTTCTTCGCTCAACTCCAACTCCTTCACCTCAACGCCGACAAATATATGGTCACCCATATCAACTGGCGCACTTTGGGCTACGTACTGGGTTTGTTGGTCAAACTCTGGCACTGGTGCGTAGATTATGGGTTTTTGCACGTTTGCTCACCACCTCTCTTGCATCGCTTAGGCTAACGAGGCTCTTTATGTCTTGGTAAAACCTAAAGCTATCGCTCCGCTTGATCCATCCCCAGTAGCTAATCACTGCACACGCATCGCGGTAATTAATCTTGAGCTTATTTGCAATCTTTTTAAAACGTCGCCGTATTCGTAGGGCATTGCGTTTTCTCAGTATAGTTTTGTCCCGAAAAAAGCGAAGGCCGAGAAAGTCTATTGCGCGACTAGCTACCTTGAAAACTTGCCAATTACTTTTTAATTTTAGATTAATGCTTCCAAGGTAGCCTGCAATAGCGATACGTGCTTTGTGCAAGCTCTTCTTGCTTGGCCCGAGCAACACGATATCATCAACATACCGGATATAGTGCTTAGTGCCCAATTTTTGCTTGATGAAGTGGTCAAGGCCTTCTAGGAAGACGTTCGCAAACCATTGGCTGGTATAGTTGCCTATAGGCAGTCCTTGGTTGCTGTCAACAATAGCGTCAATCAGCCATAAGCAATCTTCGTCTTTTATTTTCCGGCGAAACATCCGCTTTAGGATTTCATTGTCCACCGACGGGTAAAATTTAGCGACATCCAGCTTAAGACAATACTTTGTGTTTTTGCGATCACTGTCCATCCACTTGCGTAGAGCTTTCTGCCCATACGCCGTTCCTCTGCCAGGGGTTTTCGATTGAGCTACTAGCCCCTGCTCTTTACGGCCTAATTTTCACCAAGCGGTGAGGAATATGGGGTGCATTGTTAATTCTGTCGCTAATAAGAGTCTGCCTGCCGATCGTCACGTTCGCATTAGAAGAAGAATTGTTCAAGTTCCAGTACCACGGCCCTGCATTCGCGCCGTTGTTCCAGTTCCCACCAACGTGAGCAAGCACGCACCCTATAACCCCAAAACTGTCTAGCTAAACTCTCCCTGGGGGCTGTTCGCCCCCAGACCCCCTAAAGAGCCTTTTTAAGAAGCCGCCCGCCGATCGCCACGCTCGCATCAGAAGAAGAAGCGCTCAAGGTCCAGCACCACGGCCCCGCAAACGCGCCGCTGAGCCAGCCCCCACCAACGCGAGCAATTCTTTGTCCGGTTGCCTGGTAATAGTAGTCGGCATAGTATGTCGATGTACTCCCGCCAATTGCCATGGGAAAAGCTGCGAAGGGGTTATTTGGGTCAGACCCCATAGCCGTCACGTAGCCGTTCGCATCGTGGTTGACGTATGACAGTTGCTCGTACGGATGGGCGAAGACATTACTTGCATAATCTTCCGCGTTTTTGGTCACCCACGCCTGATGCTCGTTACTGTTGACTCCATCGACAAACTGCCACACATCCCCGAACGGAGATTCAATTCCGCGGTAGGAGCAGGGATGCTTCCCGTCAGAGTTGTTGACAATGCTTCCTGATGATGCTGATATACCAGCAGAAAACCCATTCTTCCAGCCGCTATTAAATATTATATCATCTATAGACAGGGCTACTGGTGCGCCATCGAAGCTAATGGTGGTTTGCCCGGCTTCTGGAGTGTCAGCGTCAATTGCGGTGATGTTCCTACCGTAGAACCGCTGAACGCCACCCAGGGAAGTTCCGCAACTAATCGGCTGCCCAACCCTATAGTGCGCGCCGGTGGTGTTGGATACTACGATTGTGTTCCCTGCGGCGGGGTCTGTAGCGGCAATTGCTTTATCGTCCGCGCTATATCGCCCTGCCGTAAAGCCTTTCATTATAGTTTGGACGTCTAGTGTTGCAAATTCTATAGTCATCAAGGTTTGAAGCATATTGTATGTGTGAACATCTAGTTGCTGATACCCTTGCAATCCGCCTGTGTTGTTATTCTTAGCGTAGGTACGCATGTTGACGATGTTTGTATTGACCAAGGGATAAACGCCTGGCTTTGATTCGAGCTTGTTTCCTGCACCGAGGGAGGCTTTGTATTTGCCGATGTCTACATATGGCAGTTCGCGATTGTTGGTGAAGTCCCAAAAGCACCAGGGGAGGTAAAACCCTTTGTAGGGCACGCGTGACACTTCCCAGGTCTTTAAGCTTAGCTCGTCCACTTTTTTGATATAAAACTTAGGGACCTTAACAAAGACGTTCCCCATAGTATCTGTTACTTCGCGCATCTCACCAAAGATTGGGGCATTATCGAAATCGTTTACCGCAGGCGTCGCGTCAACTCCAACGTTTGCTAATAGGCCAATCGATGAGCCTGTGCGCGCTAAGGCCGAAGCAGATCCCTTGCCCCATGACGCGCCGAATACATTATAGATCTCTGACTTACGATATGCCTTAAATTGCCCTCTCACTACTGGCTCACCACCGTAATCACGGACTCCTCAGCGTAATAGACAGATATCTCATCAGCGCTGAAATACTGATAAAATCCTTCTGCGATTGGAGTGCCTGTCTGGTCGGTAGCAGGGTCGCCATCTGTCCTCACACGGACCAAGCCGCTTTCGCAATACACGCCGATTTCTGTTGCTCCTGCAGCCTTGGTGTAAGTTTCCACGGTTGTAGCAAGTTCGGTTTCTTGCGATGATTCTTTTTGGCTCTTGCTCCCAGCTATTTCAGCAACAACCCTGCCCAGCTCCCTTGCTGGCTTGTCTGAAACATCTACAGTGCCGCTGACGGGTTGAGTTGCGGGGAAATTGTTAACACCAACAGTGCCGCTGACGGTTAAAGTGGCCGCCAATACAGACTCTATTTTGGCGTGAAGGTCATTCAGCGTCTTGGCGTTCCCTCCAGCACCAGCGATAGCATCACGCAAAGCAGACAAGGCAATATCTAATTTTGATAAGTCTTGCGACCAATCACGCCCTGCTTGAGCCGTTCCTCCTATGTGTGTGATTTCACTTGTAGCCTTAACGGTCTGCACGCCATTTTCATCTACGCTATCATAAGGCCAAGCAGTCGAGCCATCTGACCTTGTGTAGTTACCTTTTTGCGGGGGATAAGTCATGCTCTTCACCCTTTCTTTCTATGTTGTGTGACGGCTGCTGGCTACCACTGGTCAGCAAATTCCTTTTTCGCTGTTTTCACGGCGGATTCAATAAACATCTCAATTTCTTGCGGCGCTGCCTTTATGCCGCGCTCTGCAAGCAGCGCAGATACACGTTCAACCGCCACGCGAAGTTTTGCCTTGCCATCTAAGTGGCCGAATACTTGCTGAGTAAAAATCACCGCGTCTTTTGCTATGTTTTTGACAACCACAAGCTTCTCGTCCGCAATGCGCTTGCGCAAGTACGCTATAACATACCCCACGCCGACTATGATTGATAACTGAACAGCATCATTGATTAATTCATAAAACATTGTCCTACCTCCTTAGTTTTTCTGCCGCTTTGATAATCAAAGCGGCAGCATATTCGCCTTGCACTGTCTTTCCCTTGACAGCATTTTTCTCCCAATAGTCCGGCGAAGATATGATCCCTTCACCGACCAGCACCCTTAATGCCGCAACCAGTTCGGATGGTTCTTCTTGGTTCATCCAAGGCTGCACGCTTGATACAAACTCACGCCAGCCTTGTCCGTTGTCTGCTCGTAGAATAGACGGGCAATTCTTCTTGCTCCAGTCATAATGTTGGCGTAGGTCAGCAATAGTTAAACCCTGCTCTTTTAATATCGCGGCTACAACCTTCGCCGCGTTGAGCAGGGTTTTTTCTCTGTTACCGGATTCGCAGATCTCCACGCCGGTTGAAAAACTATTTCCTGGACCAGAACCGTCCCCGGCGTGGTATGCTACTTCATTTAGAGGGATGGCCTCAATCGCTTCCCTGTCATCAATAACAACGTGCCAGCCTGTAAATTCAGCGGTATTGCTGGGGTTAGTCAGCCACGCCCGTTCATTTTTCGCGGTGCTACGCGGATTACCGGTGCTGTGGATGGTTAGTGTTTGGGGCTTGCGAACCCTCCCCGGCCTACGCTTTCTTGTGGCCCTGGGGATGTGGTTTACGATGTAAGGCACACCGTTTTTATTCATCATGACCACCTCCCATTTTTGCCTTTTTTATCATCGCCAATGCCCAAAGCTCACCGGTAGTAAAAGCAAACCATGCCGCTACCAGTGCAGTAGGTTCGCTGCCTACGCGCATAAACACATGCAATATAGCAGCTGTAAAGACTACGTTCAACACTACTACTGCGCTGACGATAAGTTTTGAAAAGTCTTTCACAATATCACCTCGTCAAGTTTAAGAAAATATTTGCAACCACAGTCAGGAGAACGCCCAGCAATGTAACGAAAAAAGCGTTAAATCTGGCTTCAAGGCGCTGGAGAGATCCATTTTGCTTGTCTTGGTACTTGCAGACGCCTTTCAGTTTCTGACCTTGCTGAGCCTGCACTTTGTCAAGTTCGTCCAAACGTTCGCTGTGTGAGCTCACCCTGCGCCCCAGGGTGTCTACTCTCTCCGCGAAAACTTCAAGCTTTTCCATTTAATCCCCCGCCCCTCTTACGCTTTTTATCGACCACTACACAATCTGCTCAAGTGCAAAGTTAGCATCTACCACCTTTTCGCACTCGTTTACAACAATGTTTTCCTGTATTTCTGTTATATAGCCCGACTTTTCGGCCACAACGACATACGCTCCGGGGTCAACGGAAAGCGTATATGCTCCGTCATCTTTTGATTGCGTGCTCACAATTGGTCCACCCCCAAGCTTGTCTATTGCGTAGACCGTGACCCCTTCTAGTGGTTGCAACAGCAGGTCATAAACGAACCCTGAAATGCTCTCGCTAAACTTTAGCCCTGTCCCCGTTCGTACCCAGACCTGATTCCGAGGGCCAATACTCACCTTACACCTCAGCATAGCTCCCCATTCAGCGTCACCAAGCCCGCCCTCCGGAAAAGGACTCCAAGATGCGCCCTTGTCTAAGCTAAATTCAAATGATTCAGGATTATCAGCCGAACTCACCTCTGATATCATGTCCTGCATCTGCTCATCTTCAAAAACCTGCACCCGGAATTGTAGCGGCTCATCATCTATCAGCGATGGCTTCATCGTTGACATGATGAAGGTTGGGGTTGCGCTCCTAGCCAAGGTCGGTTTCTGTATTACCGGCGGCGATACAACGTCTGTTGACTTAACCCGTATTGTCATGATAACACTCCTATCGCAGGTTCCATTCAATAATCAATGCAAGCTCGGGCAGGGCCATGCCCATACCAACTTGCTCAACCCTGTATGACATGCCCTTATAGATTTCAAACTCGCCATACTGGTTTACCGGACCGAAGCTGATTACTTCATGCGCTAAAGCATCTATCCCCGCTATAAATGTCAGCGTCGATAGAACCTGCTCGCTGCCTTTATTCACGAGCTGAATCTGTGCATAATCGCCGTCGCGCCCCGTTATCGCCTCTTTTGGAACAAGGTGCGCAGCCACAACTTGCGCCTCGGTTACAGCTCCGAACACCGGTATTTCCAACGACTCACCTTGGGCAATTGGGGCAACTGGAAAATACACAACATTGTTTCCCGTAATCTTATCTCGTAGCAGGTTTCGGAAAAATCCGAGTGAATCAAAGTATCCGCCATCAGCCAAATCCTTCGTCACTACCCTATAGCGCGCTCTGATGATCTCGGCATCATCTCGAATAGGAGCGAAGCTGCTCACTGCAGTCCACGCAACCGACAGCACCTGGACATCTGAGTTAACCCAAACCAAGGCGGTTACAGGACTTACTCCCAGGTGCGGGTAGCCATCATTGATAGTTGTGGCTATGCTCCACACACTCTCAAAATCCCAACCCGCAAACGTTTCTTGTGTTTTCATTTGTGCAGATGTTCTCGGCTCGCCTTTGCCGGTATCGCTTTGCCCGCTAGTATCGCTATCATAATAACAACCAGTGATTACCCCTGCATATTCGCCCGCAAATCCTCCGACAAACACGTTTTCTCCCCCGTTGGGAGTTCCCGTGCTGTAACAATTTGTTATGGTATCGTCAAAACCTATCCCGACAAAACCACCGCAGTAACCGGGGGACACATCACCGTACACTTCTATGGCGCTGCCATGTATGTTGTCCCCCGTGCTATAACAGTTTGATATACTGCCCTCTACGCTTACGCCTACAAGCCCACCAACGTAGAGGCCGAATAATTCACTGTTCCTACTGTGACATTCTTCTGTGGCCCCGCCATAAAGAATAAATCCGACAAGCCCACCAACATATCGTCCTAGCACAACACTGTCGGCATTATTGCAGTTCGTCATCACACCATAAAAGTTTGCACCGATAAGCCCGCCAGCATAGTATGCTCCTACCACATCGCTGTTTTCGCTAGAACAATCTACAATGGTACCATAATTTATACCGACAAGCCCTCCGGCCGCCATCTCTCCTGATATAACGCTGTTTATACAACCACAGTTTGTTAGTACACCGAAATTTTGTGCGACGAGTCCCCCGGCGTAGTCTCCAGCCTCGTCATTAGGATTTTCCTCATCTTCTGGGACCGTAGTATCTCTTATGGTCAAATTTTTAATTTCCCCTGGCGCTTCTACAAAAGAAAAAAGTCCGCAGTAGGATCCCAGGCCCATAATCGGAAAATAGATGTAGGCGTTCTGTATCTCATGTCCGTCACCATCATAGCTTCCGGTAAAAGGCATAAACCGTCTTTCGTATGGGTCCAAATCTTCTTCATATCCTATAGGCTCGAAGTTACCCCAACTAGATAGGTTTATATCAGCTGCTTGCTTGTAGTGCTGGTCGAGACCATTTCGCACCGCGTTTAAGTCTGCCGCGTCCTCTACCAGGAATGGATTTCCCAGGGAACCGTCTCCGCCGCCAAATAATCCTCCAGCCACTTAAACTCCTCCCATAACCCCGAGCGCATCATTGCGGCACGGGAACCTAAACTCGTCTTTCGACCCATCTCCGTACTCGTAAATCACTTCCAGCCAAGCATGTACTTCAGGGCTATCCTCAGGGTGGTCTCCCTCGGGCAAGAATAATCCTACTACCCTGTAGTCCGTTGGCTGTCCAGGGACGACAATTTCCTGCTCCATGCTGGCTAACGACCCAACCCTGAAACAGTAAGCCCCTTCTACACCACCAGGAACGGCTTCAGCATCGTCAACACCCCAGCCAGTCGTGTCTCCAGTCTCTGCGCTTGGATTTATCAGCCGATTCTTACTATACATTTGCTCAGCCGGCAACTACTTCACCACCTATACCTCTTCGTAGTCTATTGCTACAAACACATTGTCAGCCAAGGTCGTCGTGTCAAGCTGAACGGTGTCATCCACCCCTCCGGCTATTTCTACACCCGTCATGTGTAAAACATTCTGTCCTCCAGCGAAAAACACGGCAATCGGAGCCCCGGCAGTTCCCCAGGACAATTTCACGCTCCCAGATGCCGCATCAGTCGTAATTGTTACAGCTTTCACTACAATCCTTTTTCCCGCGGCGGGTGAAACAACTACCTCTTCGGACTGAGCCGAATCATACTCTGACGCAAACGATTTTCGTCCCATAAATTTGGGCTGAACGACCCTTACGTTTCCCTCATCTACTAAGGAGTTGAGTAAATCAATCAACACCTGAATACGAGCGAGCAACGTATAGCCACTCGGCTCTTCAACAGCGTCCCCTATTCTATCCATAATTGCCTGCAGTCGGGCTAACTGCGTATGCGCGTCAGGACTGGCTACTGCCTCCCCCATACGATCAAGCAATTCATCTATTCCTTCCCCGCTACCGCCCACATCCCGGAGAATCGCCTTCAACACAGCCACAACCGAAGCACTCACGGTGTGGTCTGCAGCAGCACTATCATCTTTAGATCCTACCGTGATTAATTGCCCGTCAGACGACCGGACATTTCCATGCCCATTCGCACCTTTCCACGCTTCAAAATCCGTTCCGGCCGTGTTTTCATATTGTGGTTTTGGTCTGCCCAGGCTATCTTCAAGTAATATTGCCATACTGTTTTCATCTCCTTGATAAATCATTATGTGTTAGCTTTATATCCTGGCCTGTGTGTATGCATATAAGCCAGGGCTAATCATAGTCCAATATAGCGGTACAATAGGCAGGCGCGCTTCTATGCTAGCCTGAAGCCCCCCCTCAAAATCGAGGCTCATTCTTATCGGCTGAACAACAATAGGCGCATCAACTGAATCTGATGGGCTCAAAATCTCTATATAATCGGTTGTTGTAACCGATTGGTCTCCGCGAGACTCTATGCTAAATGTTGTTTTTGGGTTTTTGACATATGCTATTAGCGCACTAGCATATGTACGAGCAAATCTTTCACTCTGTATTAAGAAATTCTCTATTCTTAGCACTTTTTTCCCGTATTCAGCAACAGCTACTGAATCGTCTAGCGACAAATCAGAGACATTTACGCTAACAGGCCTTCCGATTACTCTTACATCCACCTTGCGTCCTTCTCCTGGATTGATTATTTCGAGGCTCATACTTGTAGCACCGTATTTAAAGTCATTAATAAATGCTTCGGTTACCCCGATAAGCTCAACAGACTCAACGCGCGCAATAGCTGACTGCCTGAACGGAATATTTTCAATCCTTGTCAGCCCGTTTGGCAAGTCAATATCTTTGATGTTCAAAATAGTTTCGCTTTCACCGACCCCCGGAAGCGCATAACCTATGCTTATACTTGAAAAGACATCTCGGTATCTTTGTGGGTTATGCACCGAAAAAATCATGTCGCTATCAGTCCAACTCGTCGTCGGCAAACCAATGCCAAGCATAGACCTTACTTCAACTACACCGTTTCTGTTAACTGAAACTGTACAGCTTCCAGCTACAGCAAGTAGGTTCAGGGCCTGGCCCACTTTGCCGCGCGGTAGCCAACCCAGGCGCACTGGGATATTTAGTCTGGATCCGATGTAAAATTCGTTATCATTGAGACCCAGCGCCCTGAACAGGCTAACAAACATTTGCCCTATTGTCGTGTTCGGAAAAACTGGTAGCATAGGAACCTCTTGGGGCAACAGGCTGTAGAGACGATCGTAACAAACAACAGTGGCCTCAATTGATGTTGATAATGCTTGCCAGTCGTTAACCCAAAACACACCTAAAGGAATCTCCTCAATCGTTTCTTCCTCACCCTCTTCTTCCGGCGGTAAAATGAGTCCAATATAGGGTCTCACTTTAATGCCCGGACGGATTTCCCCGTAATATGGGCTGCTCTCATTTGAAGGGGAAAATCGGCGGTCTGAGTTTTCTATGGAAAACCTAAACTCGTTAGATGTAACAAGCCCCATGGGATTGTCACTCTCACCCTTTGACTCTTCCAGCAAGGACATTTTTGTTATCTGATCACCAGTGAATTCCTCTGTCCCCGCCGGAAAATCTACTTCTATTCTGCAAATAAATTTGCGGCTATCAGCGCGGATGGCGTCTTTATATCTTTGGCTTGTAATCATGCTGCTTCTCCTACCTTACGATTTATTTCTCTATCAATGATAAAGAAACGTTCCGCCAGTACCTAACCCCGTCTTTTACTTGAAACGTTGACTGATTGATGTCCCCTACATAGGCAGTCATAGTCCCCGCTTCTCCATTTTTTGGGTCAACATATTCAACCGCATTAAATGTTTGACTCTCAAGTGTTCCATGTAAATGCTGTAAGTCAGAAGACGATATAAGTGCCCAACTACAGTCTAGTCTTCGCTTAAGTGCAATTATATCCATCGCCATGCTGCCATCTGATAGCCTGCCGGATTTTGATATGCGAAAGACGCCCACAACAACTTCTGTAGGCGTCTTAATATTTTGTCCGTTTATTTTCATGATACCGTCATCCCCCTATGTTACGTTCCCGCCGTCACCACAGAAACCCCGGTTCGCTGCCCTTCTTTTACTAGTGCCGGCAGGATAGCCCTGGCTATACGATGGGAATCAACATAAAATACCGCTTCATGCTGTTGCTCTGATCTGTTTTGTTCTGACTGCATGCTTCTGAAGGCATCGCGAATTGCACTATATACAGCTTCATAAACCTCGGCGCCGGCGGTTGCCGATTGATTGTTGTTGAATTTTTCAGGGACTACGGCCTCTCCTTTGTGCAGGAATGCAAGCATGTCTTCTGGTACATAATTAGTTCCCTTAGCCAGCATCGGTATCCTCGGAATCTGCGGAACTTTCACACTCCACCCGCCAACTTCTCCGACCAGCGGAATGTTCGCCGAAGGTACTTGTATTTCTATCCTGTTAAATGCACCGATGAATTTGTTTATAAGCCCGATGATGCCGTTGATGGCACCTTTGATTACATTGGTGATACCGCCCCAAATGCTGACCGCTGTGCTGCTTATGCTTTCCCATGTCGCTGCAAGGCTTGCCCTTACGTTGTTCCATGCAGATACTATCACGTCTCTAGTGTTGTTAACGCGACTCGAAACAGCCATTTTGATGGCCTCCCATGTAGATGTAGCCGCATCAAGTACGCTGTTCCAAGTTTTACTAACAGCCGCATACAGCGAAGACCAAACATTAACTGCAGTTGACAGTACCCCCTGCCACAAAGAAATTATAAACGCGGAAATGAAAGACCATATTGCCTGAGTAGCGTTTCGGATCCCTTCCCATCTTGTCAACACTGAGTCCTTTATGCTGCCCCAAATCTCTCCGGCTCTTGTTCTAAAGCTATCCCATTTTTCAGAAACCCAGTCAGTAAAGCCGCCCCATTTTTCTTTTACTCCGTCCCAGAGATTAGCCAACCACTCTTTGAAGTTATCCCATTTTTCTTTTACCCCGTCCCAGAGAGAGCCAAATCCGTTTTTTACCCAATCCTTGAAATCATTCCACTTGGCTTTTGCTCCATCCCACAAATTCCCCGCCCAGGAGATAAATTTATTCCATTCTTCTTTTATACCGCTCCATACCTTTTGAACCAGCATTTTAGTTTCGTTTATTTCGTAGTTCCATCGTTCTTTAATTTTCTGCCAAATTGCGGATGCTACAAACTTTACTTCTCCCCAGGTTTTGCTTGCTTCTTGTTTAATCCATCCCCAAAAGCCAGCCAGTGTCCCCTTGGCTTGTTCAACTCCAAAAAGCATGTCTTCAACGTCCAATGACGAAATGCCGCCACCCAGACCATCTATGTCCAGCCCATCCAGCACGCCTTCTCCGCTACCAGCCATATCCTCCTGCAGTTGATGAACTTCGTCAAATGATTGAAGGTTCTTGCTTGCTGCTTTCCCGGCTTCGCTCATGGCTTCTGCCTGGTCATACAAAGACTTTGTTGCGCCGCTGGTCGCGTCTGCTACGTCGGCAGAGGCTTTCGGCACCTTTTGTAGTGATTGGTTATATTTGTTCCAAAGCGAAACGCCCCCGGCCACAGACACGGACAATCCTATCATTATCCAGCCGATAGGGCCTAATGCAGTCCAAACAGAATACAACGCCAATTTAACTTTAGCCAACACACCGGTTAGGGCAATGCCGGCTTTGGATGCCAAGTACATCTGCATCTTGTATATCCCCATCGCAGTACTTACAAATCCGAGCAGTGGGATCTTCGTTGTTAACTGTCCATTAATCGCCAGCGTTATTGTACTAAATAGTGCCGATGCCCCAGATGCTGCCTTCGTCGCTACCTTATAAAAAATAAGCGCTGTCCCGGCAAAGCGTGTAAGCTGCCAGTTCCGCTGTATCACGCTAGCCACAAACATAAAGCCACGAGCGATCAGTGTCGCGACATTAACCGCTGTCTGTCCCCATCTGCGCATTGTTACTTCATTTGCTTCGCCCCAGGCTACGGCATTCTTTAGCCCTTTGGTAACGCCTTCGACAAAAATGTCTAGCACCGGCAACGCTAAAGGTGTTGCAATAACGTTTTTTAATTTGCTCCACCAACGAGCTAGTGAGCCAATTTTTTTTCCGACACTCCCCATGCTAGCCTCGTAAGTTCCGGCTATTTTTTCGCCCTCTTTGAGGATGTAATTTAACATTGCCTGCTTTTTCTCAGCCTCAGACAGCTTGTTTGCGGTTTTACCAGCAGTTTTAGCATAATCGTTGTAGATATCATTCAAATTGCGGGTAAATCCAAATGCAGACAGCAGTTGCGGACGCTGCTTGGCGATAGCCTCGGTCATTTGCTCTGCCGCTTCAGATGAATTATATCCGCCTATTACAGCTGCGTCTTGAGCAACCCTTGCAAGCTTCGACGCATCGGCAACATCCAATTGAGCCTGCATGAAGCGAGTAAGAATTTGAGAGGCTTCTTGCTCTGCAATGCCTAAGTCTTCCATGGCGTTTCTCTGTTCTTTTATCGCTGAATAAACGTATCCAGATGATTGCGCTACTGACTGAAGCGCTATATCTAACATCTGAGTCCTTGATGCGGTATTTGCAAAGTCAATCACAGCGTCGGTGATTGACCGAAAACCAGAAACAAGACCCATCCCAAGGGCAAAAGAAAAAGCACCTTTGAAGATGCTTCCTAGGGTCACGGCCTTCTTTTGTGTAACGCCCTCAAGCCTGTCCAATTCTTTTTCATATTGTCTTTCGTCTACGGCCATCCGGACGAAAAGCTCGCCAAAGTTCATAGGCCCACCTCACTATACTGTCTTTGCGTGCTCTTACCACGGCCCCGCCAGCCCCTTAGCCTTAGCATCATTCACATGCCTGCCCCAGTCAGTCTGCTTAGGCTCATCCTGTTCCAGCAACCTCTGGAGCATTTTTTTTGCATCCTTGCCTATAAAATCATCAGCGGACACGCCTTTATGCTTTCGTTTACTAAACATGCTTGCTATAGCACCAAATCCATTAGTAATCACAGCAGCCAAAAAAGCCCAGTGATTACGCTGCTCGTTGTATTGTTCGATAGTGACCTGACGCTGAAGCTCTGTTAATATCGCCGACAACTCTCCCGGTGTCAATCTACGCATGTCATCAAGCGTCCAGCCAAACTCTCTGCCCAAAAGGACAGTTACCTCTGCGGTAAGCCAACCTGAATCAAATTCATCAGAGGACCGATTAGACGCTTGATTCCCTGAAAATTTACATTAACAAACGCCTCTAGTAATTCTTCAAGTTCTGACATGTAGGCGTTTCGAACATCGTCTTTCGTAATCCCGGGGATGATTGCAGGAAGCTTTTTATAGAGCAGGTCGAAGTCAATCTGCTCTATAAGCTTGCCTAAATCCACCTTCTTGAGATTCCCTTTGCTTTCTGGAAAGAGCTCGGAAACAATCTTTTCGAGCTCAAATATCTTTTTCTCTTCTATCCGAACTTCTTTTCCGGCAAACTTTATTGTTTTGTCACGCATGATTACATCTCCTCAGTTTAAAATCTAGGATACAAAGGCCCGGTGCCCGTAAAGTCCACAGTCTCTTGCACCAGCCCATCAACAGGCGCCTCAACTCCATCGCCGCTAATGAGTGCAAAGCCTTCAAGGCAATTTTGTGATTGCCCTGCATCCACAAAGAGCTTTACGACAATGATTTTTCCAAGAGCGTCAGAGAACCTCTCGTCACCCCAGTATGCCTCTGCGCTACCACTCCAGCCATTCAGCGTCCGAACAAACTCTTTCCATCCCTGGCTCTCAAATGTTGTGGCATCAGCGTCATCCCCGTCTCCGTCTACTGACCAATTAAAAAACCCGCCGGCCTGCACAACGGTCAATGCTTTTCCAGAAACAGTGACTTCATCTTCGACTTCCAGTGCCTCTGCAAACTCAACAACACCGCCAGCACGCTCCAAAGCAAAACCAGAAGCAACAACAACGTTATTGACCTTTACAGTTGTTGGCTCATCTAGTGGCCAGTAACGAAAATCTGCGTCCGTCACCTGGTAGCGCTTGCGTGCTGTGTCGCCTGTAGTCGGCTCGTCGATAAAAATAACAGGGGCGGTATCTACGTCGCTTACATATACCGCCCCTACTTTTCCAACTATCGCCATTTGTCTCAGCTCCTTATGCCGGTAGCGTTAACGCCCCGGTGCCTTGAAAGTCGCAGCTGAACGATGCCTTGTCGTCCACTGGGGTTTCGATGCTGGGCTTAACAAAAGCACTACCGCTGAAAGTTACAGTATCGCTTACTTTTAAGTTAAAAGTCAACGCGGTACCTGCAACCCAAGCGGCTAAGATTGCCTTTTGTCCGTTTGTGTCATCGTGCTTGAAGTTACCTTCGAGGCTACCAGACCACTCTTTCAGTCCTGCTAAAAACTCCTTCCACCCGTTCGAATCAAAGCTAGTAATGTCAATATCGTCTGAGCCCAAGTCCAACGACCAATTGCTAATTTCTGCTACTTTATTGGCACCGACATTGACGCTGCCGCCCTTTCCTGCTATCGCCACACTAATCACGCTCCTTAATAGTCTCAAAATTTATAAAAAACTCAACGCGGTTGCTCCCGTCTCGGCGCAATACTTCTGGGCTACCTGTTGCCTTTATGAGCAAAAACCTTGTTCCTGACAAAACAGTTTCATGCGCCCCGTGTAACAACTTACCTATGTTTTCTATCTTCGCTCTTGCGGCTGAGTATGATGTATTTCTCACTCGAACCTGTAGTCCCGGATATTCGCCTCCCCAATGCAAGTCGGGTGGCGCACCTGCGTACTCAAACAGCGCAACGCAGCTATCTGGCTGATCAGGCATATAGCCAAGAAACATATCAACCTCTAAAGTTGCAACGCCCTGAGCCTGTATGTAGTTCCCTATCTGTTCCAACATCATTCTTTATCACTTCGCCTTCCGTAAGGCCTTTTTAATTTGCAATTGAGCATATTGCTGAGTCTTGCGCTTGAGCTTTTTGAAGTTGCTTTCGAGATATTTTGGGCCGCCAGCCAGCTTAGGTTTGTACCCCAAGTGTTCATGCATTATTCTCGCATACGGAGTGTTGAAGCTGACAAAAACTGTTGCTTCCTTTCCCAACTCTTTTGTAAATGCGCCTTTATGTTCTTTGCCCGCCTCAGCAGCCTCATAAACGGCCGCCGAGTCAGGCAGTGCGCCTACGGTCACCGTGCCGCTGCGACGCAGGGTGCCGGATTCAACTGGAGCATCGTCAATGCTGTGAGTAAGAATGTTCTCGCCGCCTGTCCTTAAGGCTTTAAGCCCGGCCTTAACCACAATTTCCACAGCTTCCTTGGTGCGCCACTTGCTTCTCATTCTTCTAGACATCAGACATACACCTCCCTGTGACTCTCATCGCCGGCCAGCCCGGGAATTCCTGAAACAGCGATAACAGGCCAAGTCCTACCATCATGCTCCAGAAAGTCCCCTGCCAATACCTGCTCCACGCAAAATACGCGAGCTTCGGAAACAATTTCGTGTCCTTCTTTATCACGGACCATGCGGCGCTTAGCTTCCCAGCGAACACTTATTTCCTGCGACTCTGTTTTTGGTTCACCATATTGGTTTCGCCCCACCACGCTCTTCCATGTTGCTTTTTGATTCAAGTATAAGCCAATCACAGCAACCGCCCCGCTTTAACTCCGCTGGGACCCCGCAAAATAGCCCATCCTTGTGGAGAGATGGTTGGCGGCCTGCCCCCAGCGCTAAATTGCTCGGAAACATTCCCGATATTGAAAACCTTTACGCCTGCTTTCTGTAGCTCTGCCCGCGTATCGCCCTGCAACAACCAAAGTGCTTGTTCACAAATTGCCGAGAGTAACTTGGCGCTGCTTGTTTGTGCTTTGTAAGGCTCCAATTCTCGTTCGGCCTGAGCTAGGGCTTTTTCCTTGGTTATACTGCTGGCGTCATCCCATGCCTCGGTGTTAAGCCTAGTCGCAAAGTACTCGTTTGCAAATGACACAGAAACCATGGCCATCACCTCTTATTTTTTCGCGGCTTTGTTTCTTTGCGTTTTGGGTTAACACTGGATTCTTCCGACTGATTGTTGGCACTCAAGGTATCTGATATCTGACTCGGCTTGATTAAAGGTTCTGCAGCAACAACTACTCCGCCTGCATGCTCTTCATACTCTTGCTCGGACATCTCGAAGGTATCTCCGGAAGCATAGCTAACCCCTTTGTATCTTACATTTGCTTTTGCTTTTACCTTGACCATCACTCTAACCCTCCATAAAAACAAAGGGCGAAGTTGTTTTTGCCTTCGCCCTTTGTTGGGATTTTGCTATCTTACGCTGTATGCACAGTTGCTATGAACACATTATCCAGTGTTTCAAAACTAGGCAGCGTGATCGCGGAGACAACAGTCACGACGTTTACCGGGTGAACCTCTTTAAAAGTTGTGACGGCCACGCCAGTATTGACAATTCTAACCTCTGCGTCAGTTCCGCCTGCCAACAAGTCCGATTCTTCCGGAGTTGTGCCGAAGTAGGTGTTTCCCAGATTTCCATCGGGGATTAAGGAAAATACTTCGTCTGGGAAGAACGAATATGAGGCTCCGCCAAGCTCAGTCTGATACTTTTTGCTGTATACCGCTACAGACAATCCCAGCTTAGTTGCTAGATACTGCTGTAGCATAGCATCAGTCATGATGCGGTTTGTCCCGCCAATGGGATCCATATCCAAGCGAATGGACTTGTTTGCCATCAGATAGTTCCACGTTTTGCGGCTACATACTGCTCTAGTCGGACGCACTCCAGTGTTCTCTTCAACTTCATCCTGCCAACGCTGAATATCTTGAACCGGCACTGCTGTTTCTGACTGACTCCACCTGGCAGTGGTGAGTAATGTCTCTTTATGGTCGCCAGGATGTTTGTAGTCATAATCGTAGCTCATACGATTTTCGGCTACAATCTGAATCCTGCCAGTTGCGAGAAGTTGCATGCGCATACGCTCTGCCTGCACTTCGGCGCCGGCAATCAGGTTGCCAGCATCATCGAAGATGCGGTTAAGGATTGGCTCCAAAGTTGCCCTGTTGGAAGCTGCCAGGAGCTTGTTTATTTCCTGTCGGTCTTTTTCGCCGATTCTCATAGATTCACGGAAAAACGGCATTTCGGTCTCAATCTTTTTGACGCCGATGCGATCGCGCAGGGTTGCTTTCGCGTCGAAGGCTGAGGGCGTCAGGGCAACTGGAAGCCCCTGATAACCCTTAATCCACGACAAATCAAGCCCAAGCTGTTTTTTTGGCGGGAACAGAGTCGCGCCTAAATATGGGATCTGGTTTTCAACGGCTTCGCTCCAATATGATGCTATCTCTTGGGCGTTTACCATGTCAAAAATGGTTTGGCTCATTCTAAATCACTCTCCATGTGTTTTTTATAATATTACTTAATAAACTTAATGATTGGCAAAGCGGATGCGGCGGCATCCGCAGCCAAATCATTCTTGCTCCCGTATGGAAGCGCAGCAACCTTAATGAAGCCGTGCAGAATCATTGCGCCTTCTTTTGGGCCATAGGTCACATCAATATCATTTTTAAGTACGCCCTCTGCACCAGTTACAACGCCGTTATGGCCGCCGTCAAAAGCAGTTTCAGCTACAGCCCCACATGCCCCTGACCCACCATCATTGCTTTCGATGTCAGCAGTAAAGATCGCAAACTCAGCTACAACCTCGTTAGCGTTAAGAGCTGTCACTACCTGCGCTGCTGTGCTAGTGATTGCGCCTGCTCCTCCAGTGGCTAAGGTAACGACGATTTCCTTACCGGTAACAGCAACCGCCAGAGGCTCATCGTTTGCGCTGGGGTCAACCAAGGTAATTTTGATGCTGTTCCCGCCAGTGCCAGGCTCCAACGCTTTGCCGTAGATAGCATTATTGCTACCAGTTGCCCCAATTGTTTTGTCTGCATATGCTGCGTCAACGAATTTATTCACCGCGGCCTGGTCAAGGTTTCTTAACACCGCTGCGGAAGCTCCGCCAATAATTGTACCTTTCGGGACAATTTTCTTGCCTTGCTCGTTAGCCGACACTCCAGAGTCGCTGACCATTACTGGCATGGCAACATAATGGTCAGGGAATTTCAGTATTTCTTGCGTGCCACCAAACGTGGTTTCAACAAATTTGCTCATACTTTATCACTCTCCGTTTTTTATTTAACCGAAATAAATGTTCTGGCTTTCACTGTGCTTCTTGCTCTGCTCTTTCTGTTTCTTGCCAAGCTCCGCCCCAAAGCTATCGGCATCACCAGACCCTTGACTGCCAGCACCTGGGTTAGATGAGCTGCCTACACCTCCGACCTTGCCTACCAAATACGGCTTGTCCTTAGCCAAGGCGCCCACTAGAGAATCAAGGCCAGTCACGGGGTTTTTGTCTTCACCAATAATTTGGTTGCCGTCCTTGTCCACCGGGAACACAGACATGGATTCTAAGTCCACCTTAACTGCAGAAAAATCCGCTAGTTTGTAAGCATCCTCTAGGGCTTCCTTGCGAACGCCTTGCTTGACAGCAGCGGCAATAAATGCTGATTTACGCAAAGCTTCCTGAGCTTTGTCTACAGCTGCGTTATTGCTACTTATTGCGTCCTTTATCTTGCCGGGGATTTCTTCCGGTTTTACTTTGGCTGCATCGAGCCCCAAAGCGCCTGCAACGCTTTCCAGAAGCGTTTTGTTTTGACCTTCAAGGTCTGTTGATTTCTTGTTTGCGGTGTCCAGCTTGGACTTGTAGTCGTCGCGCTCTTCCTCCGCAGTGCGCAGTTTTTTTCGCCATGCGACAGCTTCATCGCGCAGCTCCTGGACGTATGCGGCGGAGAATCCTCCCTTTGCCTGCGGATCCCCCTCTCCTCCATCTGCAAACATTTGCAAGTCGATATTGCCCGGGTATAAACTCTTGGCCACCTGGGCCACCTCCTAAGATTTATTTTATCTTGCCCTTTGCGTTCTCTTCGTTTATCTCTGTCTGCCCGACTTCTAATTTTTGGGACAGTTTTGTTTCCGGACAGTTTGGGATCCAGGGGTAAAATGGCTGCATTTTCAACTCGAATACCCCCTATTCAATGAGATTTACAGCAACGACATCCATCATCACATCAATCTGCAGGTGCCCTATAAGCTCCATCCTGTGGCCAGGCTCGGCATTAGCCCAACTGGTGTATGTTAGTTCTTCGCCGCCTTTTTCTCGGACATTCCCAGCCATGACAATGCTTCGCAGTTTCCCATTTTGAGCTAGCTCTAGCATATCCTTCAGGGCCTTAACTACAGTTTTGTGATGCAGTCGAACTACTTTATTTTTTTGATTGCTTGCTGAGCTTCCCATTGTTTTTTTACTCCTTAGCAGGTAATAAAACGCCCCTAGCGAAACTAATTGCCAGAGGTGTTGTTTATGGATTGGTATATGCCCCAGGATAAACTTGATGTTCATGTTGGTATCAATTATCGCCTAGGCTTACTTTATCAAAACAAAATGCTCCCTACCCTGATTCGTCTAGGCAAAGAGCATACTCGCTTGTTTTGGAAATCCTGTGGGTTCCCTTATCATAACCCCAGGCCTGGCACCAAGATAAAATTCGGCAATGCTGTCTGGGTTCAAGAGCATAACTGTTATTGCTATAAAAGTCGAGCATTGATTCCTATGAGGTTCAATGACCGGTTGATTTATGGGATTGCTGTAGAAGGGGTGACAAAACCAGATAAGGCCAAAAAGAAAAGCACCTAACCAAAGGTGCTATTTTTCTCTCCAAACAACCACTTCTACGTCCTTAGCTTTTACTGTCTCAAGCTGCAGTTTGCCCCCAAACTCAATCTCATAAGCAAGCGGCAACTCCGGCTGGTCATGGATATGCACCACCGTTCCTTCGCGGCCGTCTTTAAGTTTAACTATATCAAATTCTTTAACTTCAATCCTTGACATACGCACTCACCAACCTCGCACCTGTTTTGTCCACCAACCAAGCAGTAACCACTTTTGCTGTTTTCCCGTTTGGCCCGCTTAGAAGCATCATGACTTCATATTTCATACCATATTGGTTTTTACCCTTTAAAGCAGCAGGCCAAGCCCTTAAGTTTTCCTTAATATTGCCTATCAACTCCTGATAGTTATTAATATTATAACCCAAAGCTCTTTCAAAAGCTATAGCCTTATCTTTGCCTCCACGTAAATGTTCTTTATTTAAGACATAATTAATTAGTTTATCTGGGGGAACAACAGCTTTTTTATAGCCTGGCAATGTATCTTCAACATCTTTTAGCTCTTTTTCTAGATCTTCGATCTCTTTGTCAAGGTCAATGTGCAGTCCATAAGAATGCCGGCAATTATGTGTTATAATTGAATTGGCAACATACCAACCATCTTTAGTTTGGAGGTTATAAACATGTCCAGAAAAAGCGTTAACCTTGATGCTAGTGATCTCATCCGTCGCTATACCTCCGGCGAGTCGCTCCATCAACTTGCGACCACCTTCCATGTCGGCAAGCAAACCGTTAAAACTATTCTTGAAAAAAATAGTATCCCTATTCGTAGCTTTGCCGAAGCAAGAATTAATCGTCGCATTCCCTTGGACAACGAAAAGATTCTGCAACGGTATCTCGCTGGCGAAACCAAGAAGGCTATTGCGGAAAGCTTGGGTGTTAACCATGCTACACTTCAGAGACGCCTCGCTAATTTTGGCATTACCACTGCTAATAGTCGCTCCGAAGCCTTGAGAACCCGAATGGAAAGGATGACAGCCGAAGAGCGACGCGCTCTTACTAGTGCCGCCAATCAAGCGCTGCGCGGTAGTAAGCGCTCTGATGAAGATCTGCACAAGCGTGCCAAAGGTAAGCAAAAAGTGGGATCTCACATCAGCAAAACAGAACATATTCTTGCTGAATGGCTCGCCGAAAGAGACATTGCTATCACCCATCAACAGGCTGTCGGCCCATACAACATAGACCTCGGAGCCGACCCCGTCGCCGTGGAAGTCTTCGGGGGTAACTGGCATGCATCGGGACGGCACGCCGCAAGACTCCCTGAACGAGTCAACTACTTGTTCGATCGGGGTTGGAATGTCCTGATCGTCTGGGTCAATATCGCTTATCATCCCCTTTTGCCCTGTGTAGCGGATGATATCATCGCCTTTGTTGAGCAGTCCCGCAGCCAACCATCCTTTAGGCGTCAATATAGGGTGATTTGGGGTGACGGGCAATTCTACTCCACTGGCAGTGGTAATGATGACTATCTCGCCCTCATACCATCTGGCAAACGCGGCCAATGGTGCCGGACCATTGACTAATACTCCAGCCGGGAAACAGTTCGGGTGAAGCAGCCCTGCTCCCCTTGCTTCTTCTAACGTCGGGTACCCGTCTGTCTTGCCAGTTATACTTAATATCGAACCCTCCCAGGGAACGCATAATTCGCAAGCTCCTTGATGCCTGCTCACCTTCACTAAATCATGACCTTGCTCCACCAGGCGGTTAGCAGTCCCTTGAAGATGCGCTTCCATAGTGCTAGTTCTAGCTACCATCTCCGCATAGCTCTTCATATTCCAATTGCGACCCTTTGCGTCTTTAAATCCTGTCACTCCCTGTTCTGCTAGTTGTTCGTGATATCGCCTAGCTACATCTCTCCAACTGTCATACCCAACTACGCTACCACGAATATTCTCTAGGGCCAGGTCGCGATATACACTCTCTGTTCGTCTCCCGATTAGTTGCGCCACACTATCCAACCGCTGATATGTGTTCTCCGCCAAGACCTGTGCCGCTTGTTGATGGAGGGTGCCAAAACCTGCTACATCACTAACCCTGAACCCTTCTTGCCCCAACATAATGTCAGTTGAGCGGATTCCTTGAGAGTACACACTTGGCAACGCTTCTTCACACCATGTTCTATTCCCCTTTCTCAGGTCGCCTAGGATAGCCCCGATATTTCTCCTCATGCCGGCCAAATACTCAGTCTTGTTGCCTCGAAGTAATGCCCTGTTCAGCTGATCCAGTATTTCACGTTCGGCCTGTTCGTAAAATTTTATCAGTCTCTGTGCCTGGACATCGCTGAAGCGAGCAGCGCCGCTGCCTTCTCCAAATTTGGACATCACTATTCACCCTCTTGCTCTTCGTCACCCTCCACGCCAGGCAAAGTGATGCTCAGCGCAGGATCCGCGGCTTGCCCCCCCAGGCTCTTTTCGTCCTTCGCTATCTCTTCAAGCTCTTCCTCCAGCTGCTCGCCATCCAAATTGTCCAGCCGCCGCACTGCGCTCCGGACGCTGCTTGTAGCTTTGTTACCAGTGCGGGTCTGCTCAACCTGAGCCTGCTCCAACTCATCCGCAGGCAACCCGTCCTGCCACTCAATCCTGACATCCTGCGGCTCCGGGCCGCGGCCCCAGACGTTGTTGAGATACTGCGCTGCGTAAAGTGTATTTCGTAAAGCTTCGTCGAAGTAGAGCTTTTTGCGGTTTATCTTAGCCAGCAGACGAAGCAACCGAAATTTCAGCGCCCTCCCGCTCTCAGCCTGGCCACTTTTCCCAAGCCCGAAGGCGTCCGGCGAAGTCTCTGACACCATAAAGGCAAACTCCAGCAGCTTGTCTATCTGCTTGAATGCCGCTTCAAGCTGGGCGTCCCAGGTCAAATAGCGCGGTAAGTCCCCAACTTGCTCCTCGGCCGGGTTAACCTCAATAGCTTCGAGGTCTTCTTTTTCGATGTGCCACCGCCGGTAATTCTCGTCCCATTTCATGATACCGGGAGGCAAGATCAATTTAGGACTCTCATGTTTATCGAGGACCCGAGATATACGACTTACCCTGTTGTTCAGCTCATCGAAGATTCCCTCTAAATCATAGTAATCAGAAATCCCATAAAACTCATCATCAAGCCGCCAGTTTGGCACGACCTCAAACAGCAACCCAGGATATCTAGTCTCCTGCACATCTTCTAGGTCAGCATACTCCGGGAAAGTATTGAGCTTTACGCGCTGACCGATACTGCGGCCGTCAAGCTCGTATAGCTCGCTTTCTATAAGCCCAGGCAGCTGCCGCTCGATGCGCAGGTACTTCTTGTCACCAGGACCTTGCTTTACCCAGCCGAATATTCCGCCTTTGAGTCCCCGGACGTTGTCCTCGTCTAGAATAGGGTAAAATATTTCGGGCGATACTGTCTCAATGACCGCGTGCTCAGTCTCTGCCCAGTCTGCGAACTTACCAAAGCGCACTTTATATATCGCTTCTCCGCGCCAGCTTGCTGAAAGAGCCATCTCATAATTGAGGACATGCAGACTATTATTCTTGACTATGGTATCAAGCGCTTCCTGCTCCTTTGACTTCTCTTCTCCTGCCACAAAGCGCGGCTGCTCACCAAAAAGCATATCGGCAGAAACTTTGCTAAGCAGGCCGGCAAAGTTGCAGACGATATAAATAAGCTCTTTATCTTCCTGGCGCTCCAGCCATTTCTGGATGCGTTCATATACGTCCTGGTGCTTACCCTTAAACAACAGCCGGGAGCGCTTATAATTTTCCAGGCGTGCTTTGTTTTGTGGATCGTCTGGCGGCCAGGATTCGTACTCTTGGCTACCGATTATGAGTTTTGGCAAGTTCTGCTCACATCCTTACTTAAAACTTAAAATCCTCGCGGCTTAGCACCCAGCGCTTTAGCCTTGGCATTTTTCATCTCATCTTCTAGGGCGTACCTTGCAGCATCTATACAATTGTGAATAATAAGACCACCATTAACCGCAAAGTTATGGTGGTCTGCGACTTCCATATTGTAAACATCGTGTTCCCCAACAAACTTAACTGACTTTACCTTTGCGAAGGATGGGGAGCCTGGGAGAGAGCCTATTAGAACAGGCTTTTGAGCAGCACTTCTGCTTACTGTATTTGTTGGCAATAAAAACTGTTCCGCAAAATTCACATTGTTTCACCTCATCATCAAGTCCCGTCGCTCTTCTCCATGCAGACTTACATTTATTGCTGCAGAATCTATTGAGCCCGTTATCCAACGCTTCAAACTCGGCTCCACAGTTATCGCAGTTTCTTTTTACTTTGCGGTGGAATTTGTCCTTACATGATTCGTAGTGTTGCTTATGCCATTCCTTGCCTTCTTCGGACCTATGCCACTCAGATGCTTTTGGCCTTGCGTTTACTTTAAGGTTTTCCCTTGACCGTTCTAGCCACTCATCGTCCATGGAATTCTCAATGCCGTGGAGTGTCACATGTTTACCATGTCTTAAAAGCCCTAAGTTGCTGATATCGTTATTACTCTTATCTCGGTCCTTATGATGCACGTGATGGCCTTTTGGGGCCTTTCCATTATAAAACTCCCAGATATAGCGGTGGAGCCTTTTTCGAATGGTTGAATTTAAATAATATCCTGTTTTATTATCCCGCGTAAACTTAATGCCGTTGAAATAAGCAAATTTCTGCCCATCTTCGTAACGCACTTTTTCGGCCATATTTGAGCCCCCTTCATACCCATACCTTATCGTATCAAGCGTGGTTGGATATGTCAAGGATGCTATCAGTACAGCCGATGTTTTTAACCTGCTTCCATCCGTCCTGGGTTAATACAAGATGATCTTCTGTCGCTTTTATTCTCCGCCCGTCTTCTAATTCAATTTCGTATACCTTTGCTTTTTCCCTAGTTAGACGCACATCAAGATATCGTGACGCAGTAGCTTTTTTATTCTTCTCATCGTAACAATGAACAAGCCCTTCTCTTCCAACCAGTTGTGAGATTGGAAAGTCACCACTCAAGGTGTTCACTATAGTGTCACCAGTTATACAGTGGTTATCTTTGTCCGGATAGCTACTTATAACCTCGCCCTGCTGGTTAGTTTCCAGAGCGTAGTTTATAAACTCTTTCGCTGCCCTGGGACACCTTACCGGGTCGATGATGATTTCCTCTATATCTTCACTCAAGAATTTAATACCATAGTCAACGGAATCAGGGCCTTTCTTGGCCCCCTTAATTTGCATGCCGTACCCCTTTAACTCTGAAATGCTCTTAGGCTCGGCGCTGTCAGCTGTCGTTATTGTTGACAGTTGATCTTTAATAGCGACATAAAGCTTACGGTTAGATGTCTTTATCCCACTAAACTCATAGAAGATATAGAGCCGTTTCCTGGTCTTATCGTAATGCATTTTCTCGAAACAAACCGGATCCACAGCGTACCCGAAATCAAGCCCTTGCTTTATGCGGTCAAAAGCCCTAATTTCTTCATCGGTAATTTTCCTTAATGTTACGTTAGTAAATATCTCAAGCCCTGTGCCAACCTCCTCGCCCAGGTACTCATGCTGGTAAGCCATTTCGTTCGTGCGCATTAAGTGCTCTGCGTCGGCAATAAAAATAGAGCCTAGCCATTCTTTTGGCACAGCTCTGTAATCTGATGTATGCACTTTCCGGCCTGGCTTTGGGATCTTGGCTTCATGGTTAACCCAAGACCGGGAGCTCTTCGGCGGGTTATAGCTGTACAAGACGAGAAACTTTTCGCCGCCACGCATGAGGGATTGATTGATAACCCTAATTTCTTCCGGGCCGTAGAACTCATCGAGTTCCTCAAACCAAATATACTTAATATAACCTTTCTTAACCTTTGTGGACTTAATCTTTTTTGGGTTATCTGCTCCGCGGAACAAAATCTTCTGCCCTGTTGGCTTATATGTTATTTCTAGCTTTGATTGCGGGATATGCCATTGATGAGACACGCCAAGCTTCTCTATAGCCCAAGAAAGCTGCTCAAAGACGGAGTCGTGGAGCGTGTCCTTAACCTTGCGCAAGGCTACGGCGTTAGTATGCTCCCCGGCGTCTGCGTCCCGCATCATGCCCAAGATGATCTCTGCGCTGGCAAATGATGATTTTGTTGAACCACGGCCGCCGCGCAACCAAAATTCAGTGAAGCGCTCTTGTTTAACATCATGGTGAAGGGAGTAAAAACTGGGCGCAATTATATCGTTTAAGTTTACTTGAAGGCTTTCGCTTGTCTGCGGCATCATTGCTCATCACCCTCTGAGTTAATCTCAGGGCCTTCAGGGATATTGTCCACTATCATAACTTTCATAGTCTTATCTTTGTCATCTATGTCCAGCCGCTTTTTCTGCACCTCTAGTTTCTCTTCCTCCAAGCGGCGCTTCCATTTGTCAGGCAAAAGGTCGAAGTAGAGCTCTAGCTTTTCCAGGGCTTTCATCTTATCGGCGAATTTGATTTTTGCGCCGTCCTTACCCTGGGAAACCTCGGTTATGATGGAGCCGTCAACGTCGCTGCTTTCTTTGAAGTCAATGTAGTTGACAGTCTTCATAACCGGCTTCTTAACTTTGTGTTCACCTTCACCTACCTCTTCGTAAAGAGGTCCGAACATATTCATAACCTGAATCTCTTTTTGCCCAAAGGTCACGTACTCGGAAGGGTCGGAAAAGGCAATCTTGATATACTTAGCAAGAACATCCATTGCATCAATTAGTAACTCTTCGTGCATTACCCCCTTGAGGCGGCGGATTTCATTTCTAACTCTATCATTACCTAATAGACGTGGCCCGCTTACGTGAGCGCTACATTTGCTATACCCAGCCCTGATTGCTGCCTGAGTAGCATTAAAGTTTTTTATATAATAAAGGCAGAACAACTTCTGCTTTTCAGTCAGTTCTGCCTCTTCAATCTCTTTTAGTATTTGCTCGTCTACCCTATTAGTAACGCTACCTTTCTGCTTTTTCTTTTCTTCCTTCCTTGGTAACGTTACCTTTTCATTTCTCGTTACCTTTTTCTCCGGCCCCCCAGCACACCATTTATCCTGATGCTTCCACTTCCGTATCTGTTCCGGACTAACGCCCAACTTCGCGGCAATATCAACAAGCGGCATTTCCCCTCCGCTCTCTTTCCACATCTCGTACGCTTTGTCTCGCTCCGGGCTGCGCTTCCTGGCCACTACACTCTCACCACCTACCCTCAAGGCTGCGTTGATTTCTTTGTTTGTTAATTGTCTTCCTTTTTAATTTTGCCGCAAAAGAAAAAGAGCCCGTAGGCTCTTATATTAAATATTAACTATCAATTATTAATAATATCAAATCACTAACCATTAATATTATTAATAACCATAAACAAACTAATCTTTTATGTAAAATATTTCCATCCCTAAGGTATAACGCTATTAACGTAAGCTTAACATGTTTGTCAACTTTTTGCAAGCCCCTTATTAATAAAGTTTATACTTGTCTTGCTGGGGCAAAGGCTTGTCTTTTTTTCTGCCGGCATTATTACTACCGCCACCCTGCTTGCTTATACTTTTCTTGTATCGTTGCTCATCACGCCACAACGTCGAGACCCCGTAATCTGAGGGACCGGGCCACCACTCTCCTCCGCAGTCTGGACACTTATAGTATCCATGCTCCACGTTGAATAGCAGCGGGACATCGCACCAGATACACTCAAACTTAATACACTCCGTCTTTGACAAGCAAGCCACCCCCATGCCCATTATTTCTGCTCCCCCTTAACCGCGCACCCTAGCCAACAGCATCTCGACACACCTTGCACACATGACTGCCTTCCGGCGTATACTCTCCGCACATGACGCAACTGTCTGCGGGAGATATGATGTTTACCTCTCTTGCAACATCACAACACTTTCCTCTTTCCGCGCTTCTCCTTTCTATTTCGCACAGAAACGCTACATTACAAGCTAAGTGCCACAAGTGGGGTAAACCACTCTCGCTATCTACACTCTTAGAGTCATCAATATACTCTAACCAATGCCGGTATGCTGCGTCGCGAAACTTTTCAATCTCTACTCCTTGCCAATTATCGGGGTCTAAATATTTTCTTGTTGTAGCAAACTCGCGCACAGATGCAATACACCTGATTATTTCTGATGGTACGAGTGATAGTCTTGCCTTTCCTTCATCCCTTTTACCTTCTTGGTTCATCATCTACCCAGCCTCCTCTTTCTCCGCCATCCTCCGCGGCTCATGCATCCACCGCGCCAGCAGCGTCACAAACACCCATGTCCCGTCAGGGTCTATTGCACACACTGCCCGATGCCCGCCCCTCACTTCAAATGCAAAATAGTTTTCCCTGACTCTCTTCGCTGGCTTCTCCGCCATGGCTGCGTGCAGAGTGCTCTTGATGCGGCCTTCTTTTTCAGAGCCGATATGCTGGAGCCAGCGTTCCTTGAAGTGCGGCTTTAGGTATATTTTTCGTTTGTTTTGTCTTTTCATAGGGAGTACGGCCCCCTTTATAAAGCTACTTCCATAATCTCTTGATAGAGTTCTTCTGTTCTTTCCCCGCCATTAAGCCTGTCGCGTAATGGTCTAATGACAACACTCAAAGCAAAATACCCTGATGAACCGATGCCGGCATATGCTTTTTCGCATGTTTCTAAATGTTCATTCGCTTGATTCCAATCCATATTTCGCACCTCCGTGAATTTATAAATCTTCAACGTCCTCGATGCACCTAACCACCCGATACTCCCCGCCGGCCGCCTCTAAGTCAGTCTGAAATTTTTCTTGGTTGTCACTCTGTTTGCCGCGCTTGGTCTTAAGCTCAATGTGTATTATACGCCCGCCCTTAACTGCAACTATATCGCTCAATCCCGGATAAGCCCCTAAGCCAGCTAGGTTGTAATACAGAAACCAACCTTTTAGCCGAAGATAATCCCTAACTTGGGCGCGAATCTCGTTCTCCCTCACGAAGAAACCCGCCTCACCTTAACCTCAACCGACACCCTAGAATCTATATTCACGCACACAAACTTAGTAAGAGCCGAATATACTCCGTATACTAACTCCGCTGCCACACTTGGGTGTTCAAATGCTTTCAGTTCAAACGCATAATCGCTAGAGACCTCCGCCTCAACCATAATCTCCTCGCCTTTTTCGGTCAGGGTATAGCGGGCTTCATCGCCGTCCAGCTCATCTTTCTTGTCATGTTCAGCGGGCTTAACAGTGCCAACGCCCGGCACCAAAGCTTTTTTCTTCCCAATCCTCTTCCTTTCGCCCTGACAGTCCCACAACTTACGCAGCCCCGACACATACGTAGCACTAATGCCAAATATTTTGCCAACCTCGACGTTAGACTTACCCTCACCTACCGCCCGAAGAAACGCTGCTTTGTCAACGCTCTCTACGAGAGAGACGGCGATTTTCCCCTTGAGTCCTTTTAACTCAATAAGTTCCCTAGTTGACATGCCGCCCACATTTTCCTCTGCTTTTGCAGTATAATTGACCGTTTGCTCCGTCATAGCTCTATCCATCCTTCCCTTTTTGATGACTTGGCTCTGTATAGGCTTCGGCGCCCCATACTTAGCCTCAATCCTCGCATCCAGCTCCAACCGCTCCTCATCCGTCAGCTGCCGCGTCACCACCGGCGCACTCATATGCCCGTAGCGTCTTTTGATTTCTTCCTCAATCTCCTCGTGAGTTCTACCAGCACTGGGCCTCATTGGCGCACTTGCTTCGCGATACAGCTGTTCCCTTGCCGCCATTTACATCACAACCTCCCCGACCGGGACGGCCACAAGTGGACGTTCTCGCGCCACCCCGGATAGAATTTATCTAGGAACTGCTCTGGCTTGTACCAGGTCCAAGTGTCCATGTTTTCATCATCTTTCTTGGGCCGCTTTTGCCTAAGCGCCTTAGGTATGTTTTGTCGCTCCATGCTATAGCACCACCACTCTTGCCTTGCGCCTGCCCCACTCAAAAGCTTCTTTTCGGCACTCTTTAAAAATATCTATGCGGTTTCCTTTTATCGCCCCACCGGTATCAGCGGAGTAAACCAAACCCACTCCCTCGACTATAAGCCACTTCCTCAGGGGAATAACCCGAGGATCTACTGCTACAAATCTTTCACTCACCGGCAAACCGATTGACGTCAAACCATCTCCGGTGCCGTTGATATCCGCTACTCCCGGTATAGCCACATGAGTATAGGCCGTTACTTCAAAGGTTTCTGCCCCCTCAAAGATGCGCAGGATCCGTTCCTGCCTCTGCCAGATTTCATCTTGCTTCTGCCGGATCTCCGCCTGCTCCTTAAATGCCGCCTCGAGCTCCTGGCTTAACGCCGCAGCAATATATGCCTGAGTATAAACGTTGAACACCAGCAGGCAGACAATCGTTAGAAGTAAAAAGTATAACGCGATTGTATGTCTATTCATTCTCGTTCCTCCAATCCACGAATCAAACTTTTCCTTTGGCCTTTAACACTCTCCAGCTTTCTGCCTCCATGCGGACAAAACGGCAAACTTCTAGTAATCGATCATAACTGCGTGAGCCAATCTGCATTTCAAGGTCTTCCATGTCACAGTTTGTGGTGAGTATAACGGGTAGCAGCTGCCGGTACCGTTCATCGATGATGTTATACAAAGTCTCTTCACGAGTTTCAGTCCATTTTTCTGCTCCGACATCATCCAAGATAAGCAAATCACAGGTTGTGAGTGCGGAAATTATATCCCTCTCCTTTTCCTCACTGCCACGTCCGTATGTTGCCTGAATACGTTTTAACAACTTGGGCACCGGCTGAAATATTACGGGAACTAGCTGCTTTAACAGCTCATTTGCAATCGCTGCGGCCAGATGGGATTTACCGCTTCCGCGGTCACCCATCAGAACTATACCTTGACCGGTCAATTTAGCGTCCCTGAAAGCCTTCGTGTATTCATGGCAAATTTTATAGGCCATGTTTAGTTCCTTGCGTTTAGTCCAGTTTGAGAATGTACACTGAGCAAAACGAACTCCCAGATCCGCCACGTTAAAGAGCTTATTAATCTTTTCCAAGCGCTGCTGTATCTGCTTGTCCTCTTCTTGCCGCTTATAGCAGTCATCACATAAGTCTACACGGTGCTCGCGTCTTTTCTCTTCACCCAATAAGTCAAAGATTGTTAGAGTTACCAGGATTTCTTCCCCGCAGCCGATACAAGAAATCCGTTCCCCTGTATCATACGTCGCAACATGTTCATCCTGGCTCAGCAGCTTCATCCCCGGCGCCGTTAATGATAATACATTCGAGGCTACCAGTGCGTTTTTGAGCTGCACTACCTCTCCTTGGCGACGCTCGCGGTCTCTTCGTGTCATCATTGTTAAAGCCTCCTCGTCGTTTAAATAACTCCTCTTCTCTTAGGGCCTGTTCTTTCGTTCGAACTCCCTGAACAAAAAGAGTGCCTAATGTGCTTTGTATGTACGCAAACTTTAACGCCCCATTTAGAGCCGCCTTTTCCATCACATAAAGAATGACGTCAGCCGCCATGCCATCATCCACAAATTTTACTAACTGCTCATACTGGTATGGGTTGAGTATAGGAAAGTGCTTTTGGTAAAACACAACGGCATCCTCAAGACTTGCCTCGCCCACTATACTACTACTACTATTGTCTTTAATTGTCTTTAGGCACCCTGCGGAGTCCGATGGTTGCAGGCTTTCTTGGGGGGTGTCGGTTACTGTTTTAGTAACCTCTTGGTTACTGTTTTGGTAACCGACCATTTGTTCGGCAGTTACTGTTTTGGTAACTTTGGTTACTGTTTCAGTAACTTCATTAGAGATGTTTCTTCGAAGAATTTCCTGCAGCTTGTTCCCGTTGCATGGCTTGCAAAGGTTAATTCGCCACTGCTCGTAGTCCTTATTGAGCGAAATCCGCTCACCATGCCAAGTTATCACCTTTGCACGGCAAAGGTACTCAAGCTCTTTTTTAACGTGTGTTTTGTAAACCCCAACTACCTCAAAATCAGAGGGCCGAAGCAAGGCATACTTATTATTGCAGCCGTAACTCGCTCTAATAATTAAATCCAGCATGCTCCGTTGTCGTTTGGTGAAATCGGTCTGCATTATTGACTCATACAGCTCGTTAGAAAGTCTTGTGTATTTGTCCGGTTGGGGGTTTGCCATCAGTTAGACCTCCGGCCGTCTTTTTTTAGCTGCTCAATAATTCGCTTCATATGCTCCTTGGCGGCAACCTGGGGCTGAGATAATATAGAATCCAAATCTTGTTTTTGTGGCAACAGCAATCACCTACCCCGTATCTATGTCAAAATTGCTTGCATCGCACCTTAGTTTACTTCGCTTCATATGGCAGCCTCATTATCCTTTCTCTCCGTGGCCAGCTCCGACATATTCGCCCTTACAAGCGCCTCGGCAAGCGGTGGACAAACAGAGTTGCCGCATTTTGCCACCTGTTCCTTTTTCGCAAACTTGTTCCCGTCCTCGTCCCGGTCAATGATGTAATCATCCGGAAAACCCTGTGCCGCAAAAAGCTCGTGTGGTTCCAGCATCCTCATGCCGATATCAACAATCTGATAGTCCTGGCCGTGGACGGCAACAAGGCCCATTCTGTCCTTTGTCGTTACGGTGTGCATCGGGCTGTTTAACTCCTGACCGGTAGCCGTGCCGTAATACTTAAGTAGGAAGGCCCTTACCTCACCCAAATGTAAGCCGCCGGCAGTAATGGTATGTAGTGGTTCGTCTACCCTGTGGCCAATGTTGGTGCCGCGCATTTTTATGATGTGGCTAGTGACAAGGGCGTAGCGGTTCGATGTGTCCTGTGTAAGTAACGGCCTGTCCATCGTTTGACCTCTTGGTGCGTCATCGTAGCCGTGGTATTGAGCAAGAAAAGCTGTGACTAATTGTGATTTACCGCCACCGCCAGCTGTCACAGTTCCCAGGGGGTCATCAATTCCGTGCCCGATTGAATTGCCGAATTGACGGGATATAATTGGGGTTACTAGCCAGTTGTGATCCTTTGTTGTAATTGTTGGCAGCGGTTTATTAATGTCTGATCCAGATCCCGTGTAACCTCCACCGTAAGCCTGCATTATAAACGGCCTTGGATTATCAACCACAAATTTCTTAATTCCCCGGGCAATTCGCTTCATAGTGTTCTCAGCCAGTGGCCGCTTCCTCTCAAAGATGCTGGGACATGGCAGGCTCCAATCAATTATCTCTGCTGCAGTGCGCCATGGGCTCAGCTTCCCGGATTTAACTACATCACTCTCCGGGTCACCATGAGTCGGTTCCGGCCAGACAATGCGCTGTCCATCACATCGAGCAACAAGGAACAGCCGCTTGCGTATCGTCGGCGCTCCATAATCACATGCCCTCAATTCACGCCATTCTACTTTATAGCCGTACCTCTTCAGCGCATTGACAAATGAACGAAACGTCCGTCCTTTTTGCTTCGGGTCAGGCTTGCCGCCTTCAAGCAGCGGCCCCCAGGTCTTAAACTCTTCTACGTTCTCTAGGATGATGACTCGCGGCCTCACTGTTGCCGCCCAGCGCACTGCCACCCATGCAAGGCCACGAATATTCTTTTCTACTGGCTTGCCACCCTTTGCTTTCGAAAAGTGTTTGCAATCCGGACTCAGCCAACACAACCCCACTGGCCTACCTGCCGCCGCTTCTCGGGGGTCTACTTCCCAGACATTCTCTAAGTAGTGGTAGGTGTCCGGATGGTTAACCTTGTGCATGGCTATGGCTATCGGGTCATGGTTAATGGCTATATCTACGGAACGGCCTATGGCCAGGGCAATACCTATTGAGGCACCACCACCGCCGGCAAAGGAATCCACAATTAGTTCATATACCATGCCTGCAGCTCCCTTCTGTGTTCTGCGGCATGGTCGCGCCGCGTCATTCCTACAAGGTTATCGGGATGATCGTTGAGGCTGTCTCTGTCTTTGTGGTGAACAACCCAGCCTTTTGGTAATGGCCCGCGCATAGACTCCCAAACAAGGATTGCTCTTTTTTGCCACACATTAGGCTCGGCAACTTTTACCCATGCCCTCAATAATCCCGTATGCGTTTCCTCTCTTATCCTCACAGAACCAATCGGTAATTTGTTGCGTGCTACTTGCCCGGGTTTAAATTCTGTAGATGGGCTTAATCTTTGCCCTGGTTTTATTTCGGTTTGCTGACTTTTATGTTCACCTGGTTTTATTTGCGTTTCCGGAGAATAAGAAAACCCTGATACAAACCGTCCATTTTCTCTCGGCACTATGATTTCTCGCAAAATTACACCCCTTTCCCCCTCATCTCCGCCACAATCAACCTATCCAGCCTCTGGCTTAGTCGCAACACTCGCGCATCCCCCATGCCGTACACAGCCGCAAGTTGGTGCATCCGGGCGCGGTAGGCTTCGATTAGGTGGTGGAGTTGGTAGTGGTTCATTTAATACACCCCTTCTGTGCCTAAAATAGCACCGCGCCATACGATAAGGCCTCCAACAAATTTACTCTTGGTGTCAGCCTGTCAAAAGCACATGGCCGCATATCCAACAGCCAGTCGTGTTCTAAGGTGTTTAGTTTGATGTCGTCACTGATGGCACATGCGAAGGCCTTCATTTCCCTAGCCATCCCGTATTCCATCAACGCCCGCCACTTGCTCGGATAATGCTTCCGCAAGATTTCTATGTTGTTTCCCTCGTAGGCCAATCCTGTGCCACATGTATAGCAGCCGTTGCGCTGAAACAGTTTGTTCCCGTCATCATCGGCCAAATCGTATAATTCCGAATACGGGCAGTTTCGCGTTTTGATGTACTCCCAAACGTCGGCATCCGTCCATGTTGACATCGGGTTTGAGTAAAGGTAGCCTGTCTTGACCGTGTACAAAAATCCGTGGTCTAAAAAAGTAAACGTGCGGCGGCGACTCTCGCTTGCCATTAAACCACGGAAAAGGGTGTCGCATCCCAACTCTCTTTGCAGCTTCTGACTTGGCTGCTCCTTGATAAAATTACAGCAGGAGTGTGATATACGCATGTCTGGGAACTTTCTGATCATGTCGTAGTATTTTTCGTTACCCTTGCTCTGTTCATCGCTGTATTTTAGAAACACATTGATGTTTATTCGCGGCGCGTCCAACTTCGTAGCATCCTTGCCAAGTATCGGGAAACCGTACTGTTCAGCAATAAACCAAAAACTAACCTGCGTTCCCGCCTCCCACACGAGCTTCCGGCGGCGAAAATCTGCCCACATTTCGGGTGTAACGGCTTCATTGAGCTTGTCAGTTTTCAGTAGGCGCCCTTTTATATTTAGGTACCTGGCAACGTCATCATCCGCCTCAATCTTTGCCCATACTTCTTTTTGCGCTTCGTATTTCAGGCGCGGCACCTTTATTCGGTCAAGCTTCGTTTCGTAAAAATTCTCGCCGCCCCATTCCTTGCCCATTTGACGAGCAAACAGAAGGGATTCTTTGTACTCCACGCCTGTATTGCCGAAAATGACTATCATATTTTTTGCTTCTTCAGGGCAGGTTTCGCGAATAAGGTGCCAGAGGGCAGTTGAGTCTTTGCCGCCGGAAAATGCAAGAGCTACCTTCTTACCGCGCCTGAACGTTTCGCGGATTATTTCCTGCGCCTCCTCGACTTTCTTTTCAAGCGGCCAGGATTGCATCTCTTGCATTTCGACATATGCGTATATGCTTTGCTTTTTGCTCACCCTGTCTCACCCCACCCCTTCTTCTTCGCTAACGCATTCAAATCACTCTGCGCCTCATCAAACGACTTCCGCCAGGGAAGATTTCGCACACACTTCCACCCAGCATCCCCACGTTTCTCAGGCTTTTGATACCTGGCCTTGTAATTGCTTTCGCCCATGCCGGACATTACTTTGTATTTCCAGCCCCGCTTATCTATGTAGGCCTTGATAAAACGGCAAGGCGTGACTTCTGGGTTAAACGGTTTCGGGGGGCACTTAACTTTCTGTGGGTCATTCCTGTTTGGACACAAGCAACATCTAAACCTTCTATACTCAGGTATCATTGCGTCTCCTCCCGCGTATTCCCCCAATACGCCTCATGGTTATTACTAAACCCCGGAAGTTTTTGTTCGCCCGGTCAAATTCTTCGAGAACTAACTGCTCAATCTGGTCTCGCATCTTTCTATACAATTGTGCTTCCCTCCTTGCCACACTCGCGGCATTTCCATATCCACCCTTTTTGCAGCATATCAAAACTTTTACTCTCGCATTCACCGTTAAGCCCGTCACAAGACCACCACGCACAGCCTACATCGACTATTTGCTGAACGTCTAATTCTCCGCTGTACTCTGTTGTGATTGGCTTTCTGTCTTCACCCCGGCACATATGACCACGAATCTCCATGAATGGCTTGTAAAGGAAGTCACATATTTGTGTTTCTAATGCACTTTCTTTTGCTGTCTTAAAGTTCGGTGCAGCTGGTTTGTAACCTGCTGCCAGTTCGGTCGACCCTTCTTGCACTCAACGCCAATTCCGCCAACCAAGAAATCTATACGATTTCGGGGACCCAGGCGGTGCTCTTTATAAAAGAACAGTCCCGCTCCAGCTAAACGCTTTGCTACAGCATCATGCAATTGATACTCCTCACTTACATGACCGATGCGGAGGGGTAGCAGCGTTTCCAAGACAGTCTCTATATCGTATACAGGAGTAAACATGCTAACCAATACCTTGTGTATGCATTTCCGGCGGCTCCCAATTCCACAAACCGAGTTGCCCTTTTACTGCCACTGGTGTTATTCTCTTCACATCCGTCAGTAACCAGGCGTAGCGCCCAGGCGTGTAGTCTCCAAAGGATGCTTCCGGTTCAGGCGGGAGTTCGTCTGAATTAATCCGCTGACAGTCCACCAGCTGACAGACTGCGATAATACAGCCTAAGTGTAATTCCGGGTACTGATAGTTGCCATCTGGACGTAGCGCGGAATAGAACTGTTCCTGTTTTGCTAGTTCTTGTAGATCCTTTGGGTATCGCTTGCTTGCGTGTATTGCCAAACAATTGGTTGCCCAGCTCCGGGTTTCTATCTCTTTAGCACCCACGGAAATCAGTGATGCCCACGGTTGAAGTATACTGATAGCTTTCAAACAAACTCACCACCTTAGTTTTCTTCGGTTAGTTAAATCACAGGCTTTCCAGCATCTTTTTCAGCAGACCGGAAACGGCGCTGCGGTATTTCTCGTAAGCGTCAGGCTCTGCTGACTTAATTTCTTCCAGAATAGATAGCAATTCCTGAAAACCGGATACCTGTGTGTCAAAACGAACCTTGAATTTCAGCAGCGCTTCCGGCTTGCCGGCCTTTTCCTCAAATTGCTTCATCTTGGTCCGCAGCTCGTTCAGCTCCCTCTCCACATCTTCAGGAACCTTCTCAACTATTGCAGGAATATCAATATGCTTTTCCTTTAACTGCTTTTCCAGTGCAGTTATTTTACTTTGAGCATCTTTTAGTGCTATATCTGTCTTTGCCAGTTCAGACTGCAGATTACCAACCTTCTCACTGTTTCCGGCATTTATAGCTTCTGTCAGCTGCCGCTGAACCTCTTTGAGCTCCTTTTTGAGCTTATCCTCTTCCTCTTTTGCTTTTTTGCTTTCCTCTCGAACTGTAATCAGCTCATCCATTATTTCATCTGAATTTTCTTCGACTTCTTTCAGCTTACGCTCTGCATCGTCCCGGGCCTTAATCGCCGCCTGCAGCTCCCTAGTACTCATACTTTCAACATCATGTTCCTGCATAAACTCTTCACGCTCATGTGTCGGGATTCCAAGCAAAGCAATAGCCTGTGTATAGCTCAAATTCGCAATCGCTTGCGAATCTGCAGAACCACCGAAAAGTGACATCTGGCTGTTGCCGTACTCGTTGTAAAGCTGCATAAGGTTATTTGCTGTCCGGGGAGAGTAATCCACCTTTTCTTCAAGAAATTTGCCCCATTCTCCGTGCGCTACCAGTTCCTTTGCTTCCACTAGGCGCTTCCCAATTTCAATGCTGGCCATTAAAACAATCTTCTTCCCTTGCTCTCGGATACTTATAATCTCAGTTGCTATGACATCAGGCGTTCTTTCGATGGCTAAAGCTGTCTCGGTCATACTGCAACCTCCAATTCATTATTCTTTTTATTAGGCACATTAACGTCCTTGGTTTTAATTTCAATGCCGGCATCTTTTGCCCAGGCCAGAACAGCAGCGTTTAATTTTTTGTCTTTAGAAATACACTGGTTCCGGTCAATCTTTGCCTGCACCAACACCCTCGTAACATTGGGGGGATTACCGGATCCGACTAGTTCAAGGCAGGCCACTAATTTACCCTTATCATCCGCCACGAGCACAATCCACGAATCATGCTGCTTCATACTGTCGCTATAGGATGCAACACAGTTATGGAGCTGATGACCAGCCTCTACAAGCTCCATCGACTCCGCAGGCAGGAAGAACCGCAGCCTGTCATGCTGCATGGATAGCCGTCTAACAATGTGTTCCGGCACATCGAATTTAAGGTTTTTGTGCCCCTGCTTTTTGTGTCGCAGCGACATCCAGTCGTGCAGATCCCGAAGCCGGATACCTTCCCCGACCACAGCTTCCTTGTTCTCGTCGTTCAACTGCTCATATAGTCGGATGCAGTCCCTGGTATGCAGTTCTTTCGCTTCATTCACCAGGCGTACAATGCCGGCCTCTCCGTATATTTCTTTCATCTCCCACAAAAATTCAGCCAGTCCATCATAACTAACACTGTTGAGTTCACCGCCATTCCATGAGTCCGCCCGGAATTTTCGGTTTGCCGTAATCCCCCGATACAACTGAGTTGCATGGTCGTAATTGCAGCAAGTAGAAAATGCAAGTTTTAGTATGTTAGCTTCAAACGGGTTTTCTGCAAGGATCCTGCGCACCCTAGGCTTGTCCGGTAGCCCGGATAATTCGACTAATGCCGAAATAAAGTCCATGCCCCCGCGGGTGTTCAGGATTACATCTTCCATTAGCTGGCCACCCTCAAGCTCATCGAAATATTTTGTGTTCCAGAAGGCAAATACGGCTTTGTGCTCATCCCGGTAACACTCCGGCAGATTTGGTGCATCCGTGCAAGCCACCCTGTATGCCATATTGAAAAGTGGGAAAAGAAACATCCCCCAATGGGTGCCCGGACTGACGAACATGGACTTGATTTTGTGCCCAAGGTGCTTTTCTAGCTTCTGGTGCACAGTGTCGCGTAGGATTTTGAGAACCTTTGTGAGCTTCGATTTCTGCTCAGTGTTAGGTATGCTGCGAGAGGAGAAAATGGAAAGCATGCTGGACTGGAATAAGGCAAGGTTAAAGGGGCTCCCGATCTCAACGGGTTCGTGCTTAATGCCGGCGTGAGTTACCGAAAGAGTCGCTTCTTGCTTGGCGATATCAAATCGAAACACTTCCCTGTGGGTTGCGCCCTGTAGGCCTAAGTAATCATAAAAGACAACTGCCTTGCAGGAAAACTCAAGCGTAACTGCGCTTTTATACTCCTTAACAACAAGGCGCACTTTGTCCGGAGCAGCTATGTTCCGCTTAACAAATGCAACATGCTTTTCGTGCGGTCTGCCGCAGCACGGGCAAGCAAAAAGACTTCCACGCTCAGCGTAGCCCATATTTACTGCTCTGCCCCAAGCCGCAGAAAAAAGCTGGTCACAATTGTTGCAGTAATACTGATAATGGTGCAAGCCGTTGTGTTTCTGATACCCCAAATCCTCTGCATAAGCGGTGAACATTTTCGGAATTATCATTTCGGCTATAATCATAGCGCCTACCCCCTCAGCAGATCATCCAGTTTCACATCAAAGTCCAATGCCTTCTTCTCCGGAGCCGCAGGTATCTGCACGTTTACCTGGGCATCGGTGATGCCGAAATACTCTAGGATAATCTTAAAGCCTTCATCCGGTGGCATAGCGTAAAAATTCCCTGTCTTTTTCTTCTCTGCTTCCTTCCGCAGAGCATCCATGCTACTGATAAGCGTTTTTTCAGCCGAAATCTTCTCCGCATCCCCCGGATTTGCCGCCAGGTGTTTCAGCAGGAAGTCCCCCACCGCCTGAACATAACTATTGGTTTTGTTTTGTTCCATCTCTTCACGAATCACGTTAACCGCTTGCATGCGTACATCCCCTTTCGAGCCTATTTCACAACCGGTATCAGCAAAATATCTCCCGGTAGTATCAATGCCGTTGTTTCTGATGCCTCTTGAATCTCCCACACAAGAGATCGAATATCGCCACTGAAACCAGCCTCTTCCTGTCGCTCTTTAGCAACCGACCAAAGCGTATCTCCCGGCTGAACAATGTGCACAATGTACTCTGGTTCCTGAAATGCACTTGAGGGACGCATAATCATAGATAGCAATGCGTATAAATAAACTAGGAGAAGTATTGCCCAGACCCAACGAGGCCATTTTTTTATATTGCTGTGCGACTTCGCTCCCCAATTCATTGTCACTATCTCCACCCCCACATTTAAACTACCGCCGGCACTACATGATATTTCATAAAGAAATCTTCTTCCGCTCCGTTGTGCATTTCGCTATGATGCTCACGACAAAGGCATATTTTGAGCTTGCCTGTATCGTCAACCTTGTTGCGGTTACGTCCCATTCCGATGCGCGAGCCGGTGCAGTGATGAACCTCTCCGCGCTTGCCGCAGATGCAACATGTGTTTGTTTCTAGGCATATCCGGGCGTATGTTTCCGGGTCGTCAAATGCTGACTTCGGATGCTCAGACATCGGAACTCCGTACTCGAAACAAAACTTTATCAAGAAAGTTATGAATTCACGGGCCACCTCACGTGAGCAGTCGCTGAGAGAAAAACTTTCCGGGCCACCTGCTGCCGCGAATTGATGCTTCATTTCAAGCTTTGTACTCTCTATTACATCGCCTATGTGGTTGCTGATGTCTCGCAGTATAGCGTATGTTTTGCGCCGCTGCTCCTCGCTAATCATATCCAAAATTTCTTTTTGCCTATCTTCATCTACGAGAACTTCAACCTTTACTGGTTTGTCTATAAAACCGTCTATTTGCGAAAGGAACCGCCTGTTTGCTTCCTTGTCCGCATAAATGACGACCTTGAAGTGTTTTTTTAGCGATTCCACTTTTTCGATTTCAGCAGCAAATTTCATAGTTATACCCCCGCGATATATGTTGGCTTGCCAGTTAGTTCTTGGATTTCGCGCTTGAACCGTTCTGCATCGCTGTTGCCGTCGGACAAGTGTACCAGCCAAATCTCCTGCACTTTATTCAAGTCGTTGGCTTTTAAAAATTTCTTCACATTTTCAAGGCTGAAGTGAGACTTTAGGAGCCTGTTCTTCATTGCGGCCGGTACAGCTCCGGATTCTACGTTAGATTGAAGGATGTCAGCGGCGTAATTGCACTCAACCGCAATAATGTCGAGCCCAGCAAATGCGTTTTTCAGATAATACGTGTCTGTTGCGAATAACATCCGTTTGCGAGTGGTTTTATTGTAAACCAGAAAAGCCAGCGCCTCCGGGGCATCATGTTGCGCCTCTATCGGCAGTACAATCCAATTTCCAGATGCAAACTGTTTCCCTGCCCGGATTACATGTGCGCGGTGGCTATGTAGCTTCAGGGCGTCGATTGTGCCCTGCGACGTGTAAATATCTACCCCAGCCCTCATAATGTCCGCAGCAGCTTTTGAGTGATCAGAATGGCCGTGGCTCAGCAGACAGAAGGATATCCCCGACAAACTAAACCCAAGCAGCTTCTTGACCTCTCTGATCGGCAAGCCACACTCAATGAGTATTCTTTCTTGCCCATCTGAGAGAGTGTATAGATTTCCCTTAGAGCTACTTGCGTAAGCCACGAATTCCATGCTGCACTCCATTCTGCCGGGGCGGTCGCGCGACCGCCCCGGCTCTTTGGTCTACTTAAAATCCCGGCCCTTCATTTTTGCTCTCGACCGTGACGTCAACATCAATCACTTCGCCGTTTGCGTTGCTGCTTATCTCGTCCTCAGCCTGGGCCTCGTATGAACGCTCGTCCCCTGTATCTGCGCTAAATGCGTTCATAAGCTCAACAGACATTACACCGTATTTGCTGAGCAGGTTTCGTATCATTGTCTTTAACGCCATTTCGTCGAAATTGGTTTTCCATGCAGAATTGTTTGAATTATAGGATTTTGAATATCTCTTTGCGTGTTCCGTCACTTTTTCTTTGGTCCAATAAAGCGGTTTTTTAAAGCCGTTAATAGTTTCGATGTAGGCAAAATATCCGATAATTTTATCAGAAGCTGCATCGCCGCTTAGGTCAACCTCGCCGGTCAGTTTGTTATGTCCTTTTAGCTCCCCTTCGTACACCACATCAGCGTTTATATACTTATACTGCCCGGTACGCATTGCGAGCTGGATATAGCCTTTATATCCAATCTGAAACTGAGGCTCGTCCTTGTACGGAACAATATAAGCAAATCCCAGGTTTTTGTTGATAGGCAGCTTTAGAGTAGCGGCCTTCAGCGCTTCCATAATCACTAACTGAGGCTCACATTTCTGCAAATACTTGTCGTTGCCGTACACGTCAATTAGTGAGGCAATAAAAAGCGGGGCATTTTCTGCAAGAGCATTTCTGAACTGCTCCTTCACGCTCTCTGTGTTGATAATAGCCCTTAGTTTTTTAACTGATGATGTTGTTGCCAGTGCATTTGTCATTTAAACAGCCTCTCTTTCACTAAAGAGTGTCTGTGGCACTTCCGCCACTTCCACCCTTAATTTTTTGTCATCCGCGCTGACTACAAGCCGGATCTGTTGGCCACGAGTTTCAATTAGTTCCGTAACGGCCTCGGCATTATCTACGAAGATAGGCGCATCAATGCTGTAGTGGTCAGCCAGTGTATTAATAATGTCCAGGCCTACATTAATCCGCGCTGCGTTGTTAAGTCCACTGGAGTACGGCACCCCGTTGTATATGGTCTCGCAGCACTCTTCCACAGCACCATTGACCAACACATTAAACAATTTAAACCTAGCCAATTCAAACTTGCTGTTGATTTTTTCTTCAAGCAGACTCACTTTAGCGCAGATAAACTGTTCTGTGAGATAAAGCTCGTTCTCTAGTTGCTCATACTCAGCTGCCAGCTTTTTCTCTTCCTGCTTAAGCTCTTTAATGCGCTCTAAGCCTCTCTTATGGCTGTCTACCTGAGCAGTTGCACTCTCAAGAGCTGCTATGGCATTCTCCAATACGTAAATACCCTCACGAACTGAAGTTATGCTGTCGCAATTTCCTACTTCCAGCTCTTTTATTTCCTCCTCTAAGGATGCTTTCTGTTCTAACAAACTAGCATAAAGTGTTGATTCCTCAACTGTTTTTGCTCCCTGCAGAATAGCGTCTGCTTCAGTCAGCAGTGAAGCCTCTTTCTTCTGAAGTTGCTCTATATCTGCAGTAGCCTTTTGCATATTAGCTTGAGCTTTGTTAAGCTCGATTTCCATTTTGTTTTTTAAAGCTTTCAGCTTCTGCCCGTCTGCATTAATAGTCTCCAGCTTATCCGCTTTATGCTTATTGAAAGTCGCTAAAGCTTTTTCCCTAGCATCCTGTAGCTGCTCATGAGGAAGGTCTTGACCGCATGTAGGACAGATTTCTTCCTGCTCAAAATTAAACTTACGTTCGTTTTCGTTATGCCAATCCTGTCTCAGCTGCTCCATCTTGGTAGTGTAAGTCGCAATATCGTTCTCATAGCTGCTTATTGTACGCGTAAGTGTGCCGATTTCACCTTTTAGGTCAAGAACAGCGCCTTTAACCAAACGGAGATCTTCTCTCTTTTTGCCTGCTAACGCATCCAGCCTTTGCTGGCGCTCATTTCTGAGCCTTAGAATCTCTCCTTCAATCGTTCTCAACTGCTTAGTCTTTTCGGCGCTTTCTCCACCGCCCTCAATACGAAGAATCTCCTGATTCTTCTCCCTCACCTTTGCACGGAGCTTTGCAATGTCTTCCGGAAGCTTGTCTACCTGGATGTTGCTGATGTCTGGCAAACCACGTTCAGTTTCATCAATACGGACCGGAATTTTCTCCAACTTATCGTTGACAGCCTTGCGACGCTCATTGATCACCTTCCGGTGGTCATCCAACTTACGGCCGTTCAGGATATCCGGAAGTTTGGAAAGCGCTTTTTCCGAGGCAATCACTTCGGCATCAGTAATGTCTCCGCATATCTCAAGGAGGATCTTCCTGCGTTCCTGCCAGTGCAACTGAGTATTAAAGTATGTTGGGTTAGTGAGTAGTTTGAAAACATCCTCGGCACTTATCTCTGAGATTCTTGCGGTGAAATCTTTCTTAGGCACCGGTACACCATCAATAAAGTGATCGGTAGTATGACCAGTAAATTCTCGTGATACGCTCCCACGTTTTCTGGTCCACTGCTCTTTGTAAATTTTGCAGAGCGCCAATTCTTTGCCGCCAATTTCCAAAACAGCTTCCACTTGGTGCTCAAGGCCGTGAATAACCTGACCCTCTTTGTCCAATGTTTTGATATCAAAGTCTGTCCGATTCGTCGCGTCCTTATTAAACAGCAGCCATAAAAAAGCTGAAAACAAAGTTGTTTTCCCCGCTCCGTTGGCTCCATAAATTGATACATTACTACCCTTGGCATCAAGCTCGAAATTTTTGATTCCCATAAAGTTTCGCAGTTTAAGGGTTACTAGCTTCACATTTATTCCTCCTTTGGATCTTTGGGGGCGGGGTTTGCCGTTCGGCGCTTTCCCGCCTCATCTTTTATCAATCAGCCGCCCCGCCCTCGCTAGCCCGCAACCTGCCCCACCTATAGGAACGGGCGCAGCTGATAAATCAACCCTCATTCAGCATCTTCCCTATACTGAAAAGCAGGTCCCAAAAGTGCTCGTACTCCCCGTGGTTTGCAAAGCCGCAACTGTACGTGTAAGTTCGAGGGTTGCAAAGGTTGTGTCGCTGATACTCGATATAGCGTCTGGCCTCTTCTAAGATGAAGAAGTAGGCGACAGGCTCGTAGTAGTACTCAATGTTAACCTTGGAGTACATATCCTTTGTTAAGCCATAAGCCTCAAAATATTCCTCTTCGTTCATCAAGACTTGTCCTTCACCGTTTATATCCGTGAATTCATCTTGTGCATATGCTTCTTTAAAAGAAACGATTTCTATTGGGCACTCTTCATCGTAACCGCGCTCATAGTAACCGCTTATCAATTCTTTTGCCGAATCGTAGGCCGTGCAGTCCGAGCGCAAATAATACTTTGTAGCATCTGGTGAATCGTAGCTGGAATCAACGACTCTTTCTCTTCTTGTTTGGACAACGTGTATAGGTTTATTTGTAGCCAGATTATCCTTAGCTCCTGGATAATGATTAGCTGCAAACATCTTCAAAAAGTGTACCTGTCGTTCCGACAGCCCAATTGTTATTTCTTGCAATTTCTTCACCCCTTGAAATTTCGGTTTGAGTTGTGCTACAATAAAGACAGTCAAGCCTACGCAATGGGCTTCAAGGTCACTCTGGCAGGAGTGGCTTTTTTCTTTTGCCTGCGAACGTCTAAGCTCACAATCTTTTCCGGATACATCGCGGCCGCCAGGAAGCTTCTTAGTCCGCGGACGGTGCCAACGTAGCTCAGCAAAACTCCCCTCATTTTCTCGCCTCCAATCTTTCTAAGATTTTTAGCCTCTCCTCAATTCTCTCGGCGATTTGTTGCCTTTCTTCCTCTGTAAGAGCGCTCATAATTGTTCCGCAAATACCAGCATAGGTGAAAGAGTCTTCGTGGATGCATTCATCCGATGTCAACATCGCTATTGCTTTTTTGTATGTTGCAGTTACATCGAAGCTATGCCTTTCCATCACCACCCGCTCCTTTCTCTTCTTTGAAATAAGGATTCACAAGCCAGCAGTCACAGTGAATACATTGCACCTTTTCCTTGTCCCTGCAGTCCCAAGACGAATGCATTGACTTTGCACAGTGTGGACATGTCCAGCTAACCATATAATCCTCTCCTTTAAGCAATTTGCAGCTCCGGCTTCTTTGGATCCACATACTTCTTTCTAACCATCTTCTGGTTGTGGTCAGCCACCCACCTAGAAACCCTAAAACCCATCATTGTGGCAATCTGCTTTGTTGTCTCAATGATATGCTCCATATCTAGCAGTACAGAAAAACACTCTTCTACGGCCAGTAATTCCTCAGCGTTGAAGTCAGAAACCGTTCGCTTGTTGAGCATCAAATCCCGTAGCTGATTCCAGGCCTGGTCAAACTGTCGGTCTTTTGATTCCATTTTTGCTAAGGCTGCCATGGGCGATAAATCAACATTGTTTAATAGCGTATAGCAATATTTCTGCCCGATGAAGCACTTCTTAGCGCAGACAACCATCGTCAAGTTATCCTCGTTGATAATTTCCGCCAAGCGACCGTATCGCTCAGCCCAAGAAAAATCAGGCTCTATTGCTTCGTTTTCAATTTGGTTATAAAACTCTCTAGTGATATGTAATTGGTTTGCAACCTCTTGCTGAGTCAGCCCGGCTCTTTTTCGTGCAGCTTTAATCACTTCTCTCACATCAGCACCCCCTTTCGTTAAATGATGGGTAACACTGCAGGGATTGTATGTGACTTATCATTGCTGTAAAGTTATATTGTAAGGCCCGTCCCCTACTCTCCCAAGAGAGAACTAAACGCTCTCCCCCCGCTCGACCACCTCCTCCACGATTGCCCAGCCGGCAACATAGAAGGCATCCAGGATGCGCTCCCGCTCCGCATCCGTAATTGGCGCCGGCTGGATAATCCTCACGGTTGAGTTCCCGACTTTACGCACCATGGCGTAGTGCCTGGGACGCTGCAGAAGCTCTGCTACTTTGCCCATATGGTTCATACGCTCACCCCGTACATTGATATGCGGGGAGGTGGCAGGGACAACCATGTTTTCTCACTCCTTTCACAGGATTTTTCTGGCAATTGACGAACTTATAAGCTAGCCCTGAACAGGTCACTAAGGATGTGATATGTTGGTTAACAAGTTTGAGATTGCCAAAGAGTTGACGATAGCAATAATTGATAGGCTGACAGCTGAGTGCCACGAAACCCCGACTGAATCTAATCAGTCACTTGCAAGTGAGGTTGCAAGGACATACGAGACACTTTTTATGATGATAGACAGCCTTGAAAAGAACAACCCTGCCTCCAAATCAAAGGGCGGTACAATCATATAAGGTCGGCCTTACACCATAAAATGTTCTCTAAGAATTAGGATAGTTTCAATATTTTTTCTGACCTGTTCAGGGTCTCTTTTGATGTTTGTTACATTCCAGTCAGTTAAAAGAAGAATTTGATCTATAATAAGCTCCCTAAACGTTATTGAGGATTCTTCGTTGTCCTCCTCTGCTTGATAGACAATTTTGCTCTCTGTCACTGTTCTTCACATCCTTTACGCTGTGTTGGTTTTGGTCTTGCCCCTTTCTTATCTCCCGTGATATGGTAAAGTTGTCCAGACACTACCATTGAAAGGGTGTTTTTTATGAGATTGAATCCGGATTGCATTAGAGACATTTTGCTTACTGTTGAGGGAAAAACTGGTTTTGGTACTTTTATGAGATATCCTGAGGAAGATCAAAATTACAGTAATCTTGAAAAATACCCAGTTGAAACCGTTTTGTATCACATAAAACAATGTCAGTTATCAGTGCTCCTAACAAAAGTAGATTGGTTTTTTGATGGTGGATGTCTAATCCACGATCTGTCTCCACAGGGCCATGAGTTTTTGGCTAATATTCGAAGCGATAATAACTGGAGTAGAACAAAGGAAATTGCACAGAATGTTGGCTCTTTCTCATTGCAGGCACTCTCACAGATTGCAGTAAGCGTGGTTACGGCGTTAATCAACAAGCAGTTCTAAATCTTTAACCGTTAACTTAAGAGTCAGTTCAATTCCCCCGAGAGCAGCGGCGCTAACTGTATATTCGGATATGCCCTTAAGAACAAAACCGTCTAATTCTATTCGGCAGCCGTCTAGATTGTTTTCTTTTTGGCTGATTTTCAACGAGTGCAGTCCACCCATCTTCTCACATCCTTTCTATGTGCCGGTTTTGGGTAAGTCACGCCCAGAGCGTGTTGAAGCTTCTTCAACCGTTTTGTTAAAAAAAATCTCCTCTATTTGAACGCCTAAAATTTCGCAAATTCGGCTAGCCTTCTCCAGCGTCATGCTTACTTGGCCGTTTTCTAGCTGACAATAACCGCTTTTATCTTTATACCCAAGAAGTTTCGCCATCTCCTCCTGAGTAAAACCTTTGGCTTTTCTTGCCAGAATTAATCTTAAATGCTTCACATCAACACCCCCTCATGTTTAAGTTGCTTCAACTTTAATACTATAATAGTTTATATTTCTTCAACTGTCAAGCATAAATATTGAAGTTTCTTAAACTTTGTTTACATATATTTTCCCTGCATTTATAATATAGGTAGTTTAAGAATATTAAACATTTAGGCGGTGCATAGTGTCTGACTTGGGAGCAAGAATTAGATTGTTACGAACAGAAAGAGATATGACTCAAGAGGAGCTTGGAGTCATAGTTGGTGTTACAAAATTTGCGGTTTCTCTGTATGAAAGCGGAAAAAGTACGCCAAACGATGATATAAAAAGTAAGCTAGCAGATTATTTTAATGTCAGCATCGACTATCTTCTCGGCCGCACAAACATTCGCACTCCGCACGACACCATAGCCGCCCATCACGACGGTAACGAATGGACAGATGAGGAACTGCAAGACATAGAGCAGTTTAAGGAGTTTGTCCGGATGCGGCGGCAGCAAAGGGAAGGCAAAGAATAATTGCACTATATAAAGGAGCGTGAGTAAGTGGACAATGAAAAATTTCAAGAACTAGTGCTTCAACAGTTAAAGTCTCTGGTTGAAGGGCAAGAACGTCTAACTGAAGGGCAAGAACGTATTGAAAAAAAGCTTAACTCCGTATATGACCAAACAGCTATGCTAACCGAATTCCGCACGGAAACAAACAACAAATTGAACGACATCTCAAACACTGTTGACTTCTTAATGCATAAAGGCAGTCAGGCAGAAAAAGAGATATATGCAATAAGAAAAGACATTACAATTGCAAAGAAATAATGAATAATTAGCGAGGAGCTTACATGTACGAAACCTTACTCCATGAAGCTGCTGAAGAACGGATTGAGGTAATATCCCGCCCTTTCAATGGCAAATTAAAAGGCATTTATAGCAACCAAATAATAGCCATTAACAGTAACATAGATAGTGCTGCCGAGAAAGCCTGTATCATGGCCGAGGAGCTTGGACATTACCATATGACAGTCGGAAACATACTTGACCAAACTATAATTTCTAATCGAAAACAAGAACACCTTGCGCGTGCATGGAGCTACCGGCGACTCGTACCACTGGACAAGCTAATTCTTGCTTATAAGACCGGAATTAGGACTCAGCATGAACTTGCAGAGCATCTTAATATAACAGAGCATTTTTTAACTGCCGCTCTTCAGCACTACATAATAAAACACGGCATCTACTGCCGTGTAGATAAATACTGGATTTGCTTTGACCCGTTAGGGATAATTGAAAACTTTAAATTTCGACACCAAGAAATAAAACCCGCCAATGATGAGGCGGGTTTTGTGCTTGAATGAGGTTTCGACAAATAACTACAATGTTTTTACTTTTCTCTATTCCCCTGTCAATAGAAAAATGACAGGTTTACATACAAATAACCTTTTTGGAGGGGAACTTGTGAAAAAAATTATATTTTTGTTGGTGCTGTCATTAGTATTAGCTTTAGCTGTTGTGGGATGCGGAGAAACAACAAAACCAGAAAGAGTTAATGCTAACAACCAAAACGAGAAACCCAAAGGCAATACTCAAGAAACCTTTAATATTGGCGAAACTATAAAAATGGGCAGTTTGCAATTCACTCTTAATGGAGTGCGCTTTGACGAAGGAGACGACTTCTGGACGCCGGACGAAGGTAAATCTTGGCTACTGTTTGACTGCACGCTAGAAAATACAGGCAGTGAGTCTGAAGGAATCTCAAGCATGCTTATGTTTAAGCTGTACGATTCAGACAGCTACTCTCAAAGCTTAACTATTTCAACAAGCGCAAAAGGGAGTTTAGATGGTGAACTTGCTGCTGGGCGCAAAATGGCAGGAGAAGTAGCATTTGAAGTGGATGCCGATGAAACGGAATGGGAGTTTATTTTTGAGCCTAGCGTATTCGGTTTTGGACAGGCAATTTATACTGTCGCAGTTGACGATATTAATTAAAACAAACTACTGCGGAATAAAGAAAGGGGTAAAAATGAGAATAGCAGCTTTAATTCTTGGTATAATTGGCGGTATCGCAGGAATTTTTGGAGGATTAGCGGCAACAGCGTTTGGTGGAATTGGGGAAGCTTTACAAGCTGAAGGTGCAACAACTGTTACTAATCTTGGATTAGTTTCCATCCCTGTTGCGTTAATAGGGCTAGTAGGTGGCGCATTGGCAATTGCTAAACCAAAGCTTGCCGGGATACTTATGATTTTCAGCTCGATTGTTGGATTAATCATGATCTCTGCTGCATACTTAATTGCATTTATTCTTCTATTGCTAGGCGGCATTTTTGCTATGGCAGGACAAAAAGAGCTTTCTAAGAAATCTGAGCCCTCGGCTAGCTAAACAAGGACTGACTAAATGACCACCACCTACTTTTCTCCCTCTCTATTTTAATATCTGGCATAACCCTATTCTTTTACCGGGTCAGCGTTTCCGCCTGGGCAATTGAGCTGCTCAAGTCGCTATGGGAGATTACTGCTATAGCGGTGGGGCTGATTGTGATTGGGGCGATGTTGACTGGGGCATGTTTTGGTTGGCATTACATTTGGTTTCGAGTTTGGGGAGGGGTGGCCGAGTGGCTTAAGGCGCCGATCTTAAAAATCGGTAAGGCGAAAACGCCTCAGGGGTTCGAATCCCCTTCCCTCCTAAAAACAATATATGAAAGGTAGTGTGATTATGAGTCTTTATGAAGGCATAAAAGACGTTGCTCAAGTTCTCCAAAAAATAGACAATATTGATGTATATAAAAAATTAATAGATTTAAGCGCACAAGCACTAGAGATGCAAAACGAGATTATTCAACTTAAAGAAGAGATCAGGACACTTAAGCTCAAGGGAGATATTTCTTCAAAAATCACTAGGCATAAAAGTGGTGGATATTTAACATTAAAAGATGACGAAGAAGGTATTATGTATTGCTCAGCATGTTGGGATGCAAATAGCAAGACAATACAAGTACATATAAGCGAAGATGAAGGGACATATTTGTGTCCAACGTGCAATGCCAAAGGCATTTATGATAAGAGGAAATTTGATGAATACAAAGAAAATTTTGCGTTTGTATGTAATGGGATTGAGAGATCATAGATTATTCTTGGCTGAGAAAGGTTTATAAGCCGCCAACTGTGTGTAGCCTCTTAACTGAGGCTTTTCTTTTTCCACCACCTATGATATATCTAAGCCGAGGTGATAAGCATGGAACGTGTAGCAATCTACCTGCGAAAATCCCGCCAAGACATCGAAGCCGAAGCCCATGGCGAAGGCGAAACCCTGGCGAAGCACAAGCGCGCCCTGCTTCAAGTGGCCAAAGAAAAAAATCTCAACATAATTAAAATCTACGAAGAGATAGTCTCCGGAGAATCAATCCTTCACCGGCCGGAGATGCTTGAGCTGCTCAAGGAGATTGAAGCCGGTTCTTATGACGCTGTGCTTTGTATGGACCTGGACAGGCTTGGCCGCGGCGGTATGCGCGAACAAGGCATCATCCTAGAAGCGTTCCAGCAGTCCAAAACAAAAATAATCACTCCGCGCAAAACCTATGATCTTTCAGACGAATTTGATGAAGAGTACTCAGAGTTTGAAACCTTCATGGCCCGGCGGGAGCTAAAGCTCATCACGAGGAGGCTCCAGCGTGGCCGTATTGCCTCTGTTGAGCAGGGGAGATACTTGCCCCCCCGTCCTCCTTACGGCTACGATATAGCCAAAATTGACGGTCACAGAACACTAATTCCGAACGAGGAGCAAGCGCCGGTCGTAAAGCTAATATTTTCACGGTACATCAACGACAATCTGGGATGTGCAAAAATAGCTAATGAGCTGAACAAGATGGGTCTGCTCTCTTATACCGGTATACCTTGGTCACAGGCTGCTGTCCAGAATGTAATCAAGAATGCAGTCTACTCCGGAGTTATTCAGTGGCAAAAAAAAGAATGCAAAAAATCTAAAGAGCCTGGCAAGCGCAAGGACACCCGGACCAGGCCGCAGGATGAATGGATTGAAGTCGAGGGCAAGCACGAAGCATTAGTCAGTAAAGAAGATTTTCAAAAAGCGCAGAAAATACTTGAAACTAGAACCCACCCTCCGTATTTTATTAACGGTGCATTGTCTAACCCTTTGGCTGGCCTAATCGTGTGTGATAAGTGCGGCATGATGATGGTGCGCCGACCGTACGCTAAGCAGAAACCGCATATGATTTGCCAAAATCGCATGTGTAACAACAAAGGGTCTAAATTTGAGCTTGTGGAGCAGCGACTGCTGACTGTTCTCGAGGAGTGGCTATCGACATATAAGGCCCAGTGGGGCAGGCGTAACAAGAAGCCAACCCCTTCGACAGATGCCGTGAAGTTGCGCGAAGCTGCTAAAGAATCATTAGCCCGAGAGTTGGCCGAGCTGGAAAAGCAGAAAGAAAAACTGCATGACTTCCTTGAGCGCGGCATATATGATGAGGAAACATATCTTGAGAGGTCACAGAGTCTCGCTGAGCGCATCGAAGACGCCAAGGTAGGTATAGAGACTGCCAAAGCCTCTCTCCTGGCGGAAATCAAGAGATCTAAGGCTCAACTCGACATTATCCCCACCGTGGAGCATGTACTGAAGGTATACCCGCTCACATCCGATATCCAAAAGAAAAACACGCTCCTCAAATCTGTAGTGGAGCGTGCCGTCTATCTCAAAGAAAAGCATCAAGTTGGAGATGACTTCGAGCTAGATATACTGCCGAAGCTAGACTAGTACAGATATAAACATAGCGTAAACTCATTTCCATCCTTATCATTGCCTATTGGGTCGTGCAAAAGAACTTCTGCTTTTCGTTTAGCATTGGCTCGTATATGCATCAAAATTTCATTTTCAATGCAACGGGCAGCATAGGTTGCCAATCGAGTACCTTTATCGTTTCTAAAAGAATCAATAGCTTTTATCAAGCCGACTGTGCCGATGGAGATGAGGTCCTCCTGGTCATCTCCTGTATTTTCAAACTTTTTTATTACATGGGCAACTAAACGGAGATTATGCTCAATCAGTATACTGCGGGCATAGGGGTCACCCTGAAACATTAAATCCAGGTGTCTCTTCTCTTCTCGGGGAGATAAGGGCTGGGGAAAAGAATTGTTATTTAAGTAAGATACAAGCAGCACAATTTCCTTTACTATGGCCGCCACAGCGGCAATAACAGGAAACAAAAGCATCAACCTCCCGCATATTTATGTCCTTTATATGATATGTGGGAATATAGATGTTTGTTACTGGTTTTTTATGGGGATTGCCTTAGGGGCAGTATGGCCTCCGTGACTTGGCGGAAAACGGCAGGAGCAGATAAACCGCGGCGGCTATCTATAAAAACAGCTATAACCAGGGGATTTTCTCTTGGAGCAAAGCCGGCAAACCAATAATAGCTCTCACCTTCACGCCCTGTTTGAGCAGTTCCCGATTTGCCTGCCGCTGTATAAAGTGAGCTCCCTGCTTCCTTAGCCGTACCTGATTTCACCACTTCCTCCATCATAGAAGTTAATAAACGGGCTGTGGCAGGAGTTATAACTAGGGAACCGTACTGCACCGGATATCGGCGCACGGTATCGCCGTTATTGTCTGTGATTTCTAAGACTAGCCGAGGATAAATATCTCGCCCCTGGTTGGCAATTACAGCCATCATTCTTGCTATTTGCAACGGTGTTGTCTCAACAACTCCCTGACCAATTGAAGCATTTGCCAAATCTCCTAACGAGGAAAGCTCCTGGGCATCGGGGATATATCCGGAGGACTCTATGCTCAGAGGAAGCTCGCTGGCGCGTCCCAGTGAAAAGCTCCGGGCCGTTTCGGCAACTGTTTCCCAACCCAAACGTTGGCCAAGCTGAATAAAATAGGCATTGCAGGAAACCGCTAGCGCCTGCTTTAAATCAACTTCACCATGAACACGCCCTTGATAGCAGGAAATGCTGCGGTCGCCCACATTAATATTTCCTGTGCATATGTAAGCTTCTCTTTGGTCAAAATTTCTTTCCAGAGCTGCGGTAGCTAAAATAACCTTAAATACAGAGCCTGGAGAATATTTTTGCACAGCCTTATTAAGAAAAGGCTTGTAAGGGTTGCTGTCCAGTTCATTGTATTCATAGGCGCTTAATCCCTGGTAGAACTTAGCGGGTTCATAGTCGGGAAAGGATGCCATGGCTAAAATGTCACCGGATTTCGGCTCGATAACTACAATGGCCCCGCTTTCCATGGCACTTCTGCCGACTTTCTCAACAGCAGCCTGGATATTGCAGTCGATTGTGGTAACTACGTTATAAGGGCGGCGAGAGTTGTCCTCTCCCCATTCTCGAAAACCCAAGCCTTCTATTAGGCGCCCCTGGCCGTCCAATATGGCGGCTAAAGCAGACGGACGAGCGGCAGAGAGGGAAGAATCAAAGAAACGCTCAAGCCCGGACGCCGGCTTGTAAGTCAGCTCCACATAGTTAGGGCCTCTTTTTCTTGTTTCCCGGCGTTGAATATAACCGGTTATATGGGGAGCAAGTGCCTTTGGGCCATAGCGAATTTCTTCATAGAGAGGCACTAGGCCAAAAATAGGGGTTTCCTGGAGCCTGCGAAAGGTAATTACGTCCACATTGCGAATGACGTTTACATTGCTCTCTTCGTGAAGTTCATACTGTGCCAACACTTGCTGGGAATCATTTGCTAAAATTGGGTTAAAAGATACAAGGATTGGCTCCCAGCGGCTATCAAGAAGGGAAACAGAGTTGCGGTCGAGGATTTGTCCACGGCCGGTAGCATACACATGCCGCAGTGAACGCTGAATTACAGCGGCTTTAGCAAATTCCTCTCCTCGAACAATTTGCAGCATAAAGATTCTGCCGACAAGAGCAGTACCGGCGAACAAAAAACAAAGCAGCAAAATAAGTATTCTTTTTTGACGATTATTTCTGTGCATAAAAACACCCCCGGGAGACTTAAATCAATAGTCTTTCCACCGGGGGCGTTTTTATGCGGTTGACACTGTTTTTCTGCGAACTAATGAATATTCTTCAACGGGAAAGGAAACTGTGAAGCTTACATGCTCCTGCACCCGTACAGCTTCTTTTATCGGGATGCCTTCGGAGTTACGCAAATTTTGAATAATTACCTGGCGGCTGTGAGTTTTTGGACCTACAATCTCCAACGTTTCCCCTTCAGCAAAGCGATTGCGCATTTCCACTACTGCACGGCCCTGATTAAACTGACGCACCACACCGACAAAATCGTGGCTGGCCATTTGCGCTGTTGTATCATAAACCTGCCCTTCAAGAGAGGGGTTATGGGCAATAAAACCGGTAGAATATGGTCGGTGGCTGATTTTTTCCAATTCTTCATGCCAATCAGCTGCAGAGGTGAAACTATCCTGATTGGCCAGGTAAGCATCCATTGCCCTTCTGTAAGCTCTGGTTACTGTGGCCACATAATAAACGCTCTTCATTCTACCCTCAATTTTTAAGCTATCAACGCCTAAATCTGTCAGCTTGGGAATATAATCGATTAAACGCAAATCACGGGCATTAAATATATAAGTGCCGCGCTCGTCTTCTTCTACAGGAAGGTACTCGCCGGTCCTCTTTTCTTCCATCAGGTGATACTTCCAACGACAGGCCTGGGCACATTCGCCCCGGTTGGCACTGCGCCCCTCCATATATTGACTCAGGTAACACCTGCCGGAATAAGCCCAGCACATAGCTCCATGAATAAAAAGTTCCAGCTCCACAGATGTTTTAGCGCGTATCTCTTGTATGGCTTCCATGGACAGTTCCCTGGACAAAACAACACGGGATGCCCCATGTTCTTGCCAAAACCGAGCGGCACGCCAATTGGTGGTGTTCGCTTGAGTACTAATATGGCGTGGTATATGGGGAACAACCTCTCCTGCCAAGGCAAAAACACCCGGATCAGCAATAATCAGGGCGTCCGCTCCGACATCTGCCAAGGATGCTAAGTAGGCTGGCATGGCACGAAGGTCATCGTTGCCGGCAAATATATTGACGGTAACATATACTTTAGCCGCATGAGCATGAGCAAACTCTATCCCTTCACGAAGCTCCTCCTCGCTAAAGTTTCCCGCAAAAGCTCGCATACCGTACATTTTCCCGGCAAGGTAGACAGCATCCGCACCATAAATTACGGCCATTTTCAGTTTTTCCAAATCCCCGGCCGGAGCCAGTATCTCAGGACTCTTAGCTTTGTTCACTTTTTATTTCTCCTGGCTTTTGCAATATTAGCCTCGTGTTCTGCTAGTGTTCTTCCGAAGTAATGCCCTCCAGTGCCATCATCCTTGACAGAATAATAATAATAATCTGTTTTAGCCGGATAAAGTACAGCCGTCAGCGATTTTAGGCCGGGTGAAGCAATGGGTCCGGGGGGAATTCCTCTTATTTTATAAGTGTTATAAGGAGAATCCACTTCTAAATCCTTAAGCGTTACGGTAGTTTTATGTTCACCTAAGGCATATATAACCGTAGCACAAATCTGCAGCGGCATTTTAACTCTCAAACGATTGTGCAGCACACTGGCAACCAGCTCCCTCTCGTCAGGCACCTGCACTTCACGCTCCACCAGGGAAGCCAGCGTCACCACTTCATGAGTTGTTAACCCCAGTTCCTCAGTCCGCTCTCTCATTTCCTGGGTATAAATATCATTGAGCCTGTCCTGCATTCTACGTAAAATAGTTTCTGCTGTGACACCTTCATCAAACGTATAAGTGTCGGGATAAAGATAGCCTTCCAAAGCGTAGCGCATACCGGGAGTGCTTTGCCCCAACACAGGAACAGTGGATATAGCCAAGTCCATAAATTCATCATAGTCGGCTAATCCCCGTTGTGATAGTCGCTGTGCAATCTGCTCCAGCGTAAACCCTTCGGGAATAGTAACACTCACTGTGGGCCGATGAACATTGCCCGCAGCCAATTCTGCAAGGATTTCATCAATGCTCATGCCGTATTCAAGCAAGTAATTCCCGGCTTTTAAGCTCTGGTCCAGTTTGCGGTACTTTGCATAGTAACGGAAAACCAGCGCATGGCGAACTAACCCTTGGTCGTATAACGCTTCCCCTATACTCAATGAAGTTGACCCGGGGGCAATAGTAACCATAATCGGCTCCTGAGCTGCCGCAGGAGCATCCACAGGCTGCATCCAACTATTAATTTGCAGTGCTAATAAGCCAAACGCTACGGCTAAAAGGAACGTTACTCCTCCTAATATCCGTAGCGGTGTGCGCATTGTCATTTTTCCCCTCCGTCAGTTACTGCTCGTCTTCCTCTTCATCTTCATAGTCAGACTGTTCTTCCCAAGCCGCAGCAACCGCCTGCCATTCATCATCGTCTTCCACAACTAATAGTGTTTGCTCATCATCATTTTCTACAATACGGAAGATAACGGCTTCTTGTTCTTCTGCTTCAGTATCCACCTCTTCATCTTCCGCAGATACAAGAATTGCGTACTCCTGGTCATTAACAGTCAAAATGTCGAGAACGATAAAAGCGTGTTCCTGTCCTTCCTCATCCACCAATGTTACTAAATCATCACGTATTTCTGCCATTTTATTATACACTCCTTTTTAAATGTAAGTAAACGCCTATATTGTTTACATTTTTACACAATATTATCCTATTTGGCGTTAATAGGGTTTGATTGCAGATAATTTTGCAAAATCAGCACTGCCGCCATTTTATCAATAACTTTACGCCTTTTAGAGCGACTTACATCTGCGGATATTAACATCCGCTCAGCTTCCATAGTCGTTAAGCGCTCATCCCATAATTTAACCGGCAACGCCAAGCATTGAGACAACTTATCAGCAAATTCAGCTGCTATTTGAGCCCGCGGGCCAACAGTGTTATTCATGTTCTTTGGATAGCCCACAACGACTGAACCTACCTCCCATTGAACAACCAGTTCCCGTAATCGCTCCAAGTCATTTTCCCACTCGCTGCGCCGAATTACTTCTAAGCCTTGAGCTGTCCAGCCCAGCTCATCGCTAACGGCTACCCCGATAGTTTTATCCCCTACATCAAGGCCAAGAATACGCATAGCAACGCCTCCGAGTCTTTAATCCTTACTGTCAAGCTGGTGAAGATAACTGCCCACCAGTTCTTCCAATAACTCATCTCTTTCCAGTTTGCGTATCAATACACGGGCGTTTTTATGGCTGGTAATATAAGCCGGATCCCCGGACAACAGATAACCAACGATTTGGTTGATGGGGTTGTAGCCCTTATCCTTGAGAGCATCATAAACTACGGCAAAAACATCTTTAGCCTCATATACCTCATCTTCCATTTTCCTTTTAAATTTCATCGTTTGGTCAAAGGAGCCGTTCATACATTCACCCCCGGCATAGTTTATTATTACTTACTTCTACCTTTAAGCATGTTTTCCTTTTAGTTATTGCCTTGTTTTTCCACTAAATTATCAACTTTTTGCAGTGCTCCGGCTAAATCTTCAGGATTTTTGCCGCCTGCCTGTGCCATATCTGGGCGTCCGCCACCACCGCCGCCGGTAAGTTTAGCCACTTCGCCGATTAGTTTGCCTGCATGGTACCCCTTTTTTACTAGATCCTGCGTAACTGCAGTGACGAGAAGCACCTTGCCGTCCGATACGGCGCCAAGAACTATTATGCCCGATTGTATTTTGTTTTTAAGGCGATCTGACATCTCCCGCAAAGTTTCCATATTACCAGCGGATACCTGAGCGCTGATTACGGAAATACCGCTTTGCTTAGAAACCTTCTCCAACAAACCGTCCACTTCCATGCCGGCCAGCTTAAGCTGCAACCGCTGGAACTCTCTTTGCAGCTCTTTATGCTCACCGATGAAGTCAGCAATCTTATCCGGCAGGAGTTCGGCCGAAGTCTTCAAATGCACCGCAGCGGAATCAAGAAGTTTTCTGCTTTGTTCAAAAAAGCTGTAAGCAACGCTGCCCGTCAGCGCTTCAATACGACGCAAGCCTGCGCCGATTCCTGATTCCGAAATAATTTTAAACAAACCTATTTCGCCAACGCTGGCAACATGAGTGCCACCGCATAATTCTGTACTGTAGTCACCCACACTGACAACGCGTACTGAATCACCGTATTTTTCTTCAAAAAGCGCAGTTGCACCAATTTCTTTAGCTTCATCTATGCTGGTCAGCCTGATACTTACAGGTATATTTTCCCATATTTTTTCATTTACCCGCTTTTCCACTTCTGCCAACTGTTCCGGAGAAACTGCACTCAAATGGGTAAAATCAAAACGCATTCTTTCTGCGGTAACAAGAGAACCGGCCTGCTTTACATGCTCTCCCAGCACTTCCCTCAAAGCACGATGCAATAGATGGGTTGCAGTATGGTTTCGGCAAACGGCGCTTCGTGTAGCAGAACCCACAACTGCTGCAGCAGCATCTCCCTCAGAAATTATGCCGTATTCAACCTTGCCGCGATGAATTACTTGGTCGTGTGGCGTCATTATTGTGTCATTTACAACGACAGAGCCTCCCGGCGTCTTGATTACACCGGCGTCACCTGCTTGTCCCCCCTTTTCTCCGTAAAAGGGAGTTGCATCAAGCACAATATCTACATTGTCTCCTTCGCTTACTGAAGCGACCTTTTCGCCATCTTTAAAGAGAGCAATGATTGATGATTCTGCATCCAGCTTATCGTAGCCAACAAATTCTGTGTTTACACCTTCCAAATCATGCCACATGCTTTCTTCCTTACCGTAAACAGCAGCACCACGGGCGCTGCGGCCCCGCTCCCGCTGTGCTTCTAAAGCGTCCTTAAAACCCTGCTCATCTAAGACCAGTTCATGCTCGGCTAGTATTTCTTTAGTTAAATCAACAGGAAAACCATAGGTATCATAAAGCTTAAACGCAGCGTCCCCGGGGAAAACTCCATTTTTACTCTCGCTCATCTGCTCACTTAATATCTTCATACCCTGTTCCAGAGTTTCATGAAAGCGTTCTTCTTCCAAGCGAACCACTTTTTCAATATACTCCTGACCCTGAGCCAGTTCCTGGTAGAATTCTCCATATTCTCTGACAACTGTATCTACAGCTTTATACAAAAAAGGCTCTGCCACACCAAGCAGCTTACCGTGGCGGACGGCTCGACGCAGCAACCGCCGCAGCACATAACCCCGCCCTTCATTGCAGGGCAAAATGCCGTCTCCAATCATAAAGGTAATTCCACGCAAATGCTCGGTAATAATCCGCAAAGAGACATCCTTAGAGTCATCGCTGCCGTATTTAACGCCTGTGACACCGCTAAAATAATCGAGTAAAGGACGCACGGTGTCAATTTCAAATAGATTGTTTACTCCCTGTAGCACAACTGCCAGTCGCTCCAAGCCGGCGCCAGTATCAATATTCTTTTTAGCTAACGGCTGATAACTGCCGTCTTCCATACAGTTAAACTGAGTAAAGACCAGGTTCCAGACTTCCATAAATCGATCGCAGTCACAGCCTACTTCACAATTAGGACGACCGCAGCCGCGCTCCGAACCTAAGTCATAATAAATTTCTGAACACGGGCCGCAAGGACCTTGTCCTATCTCCCAGAAATTATCTTCCTTACCCAAACGAAAAATCTTTTCAGGTGGCAACCCAATTTTTTTGTTCCAGATTTCAAAAGCTTCGTCATCATCCTGGTAGACACTGACATAAAGCCTATCCTCTGGGAGCTTATACCCTTTAGTTACCAATTCCCAAGCCCAAGCAATTGCTTCTTCCTTGAAATAATCTCCGAAGGAGAAATTCCCCAGCATTTCAAAAAAGGTGGCATGCCGTGATGTTCGGCCTACACGCTCTATATCCGGGGTGCGCACACACTTCTGACAGGTAGCTATCCTCGGGTGCGGAGGCACTTTTTCACCGGTGAAATATGGCTTTAACGGAGCCATGCCGGCCCCAACTAAAAGCAAGGTAGGGTCATTTTGAGGAATGAGTGAAAAACTGGGTAATACAAGATGATCCTGTTTATTAAAGTACTCTAGAAATGTAGCCCGGATATCTTTAGACTTCATGCCAAAACCTCCCTGAAAGCATTTCAAAATCAATTATATAGATGAAAAGGAAGTGTGTCAATCAATGTGCTATCGGCCTGCGGCAAGAGCTAAGGCGTGCTTCAAGAAAATCCGCAGCACTGCAGCAATAGGAACGGCGAAGATAAGGCCAGCCAGTCCAAATAGCCTTCCTCCCAAAATTAATACAAAAATAACAATCAGGGGGTGAAGACCCAAACTGCGGCCCAATACCTGTGGCGCAACTACTTGGCTTTCTAGCTGCTGCACAACTACTAGGACTACAATAACTCTTAAAACTAAGCTTGGCGAAGTCAATAAAGCAATGAGTACAGCCGGAACAGCGCCAATTATCGGGCCGAAGTACGGAATGATATTTGTTAATCCAGAGATTATGCCTAGTATAAGTGCAAACTCCAAACCAAGAAGCAGCAGCCCTAGGTAAGTCAGCAGCCCAACAACAAAACATATAAATAGCATACCGCGAAAATAAGCTCCTAGGGTATGATCCATTTCTCGACCTACTTGAACCACCCAATTACGGCAACGCCTGGGAAAGATTAGCACGAAAGCTGACTTTAAACTGTCAATATCCCTCAAAATGTAATAAACAAGCAAAGGAGTTATGAGAATTGTAAACAAATGAGAAAATAAGTTTAAAACTGTAGCCGTTAACTTTTCAAGGATATCTTGCAGATTATCCTGTAAATCAATTATATTTTGATCTAAAACAGCACGAACACTTTCTGGCAGATTAAACCGCTGATAATCAGACTGCAGATGGCTGATAAACGCCTGGAAACTTGCTGTATATTCTGGAATCATCTCTCCTAGCTTCTGCATTTCAAATATAAGCTTTGGAATAGTAGTGGCGCCAACAATAAAAAGAAAAGAAAAAAATACAGCATAAATAAGTAAAATCCCCAGGGAGCGCGACATTCGGCGTCTTTCCAGGAATTCTACCAACGGATTCAAGATATAAGCAATAACTATTGCGAGAAAAAAAGGAATCATAGCTATTAGAAATTTTGTACCGGAAACAAAAAGCCAGTAAATTGAATAGATTATCAGCATTACTGCTAACACCAACAACCCATAACGTAAGTAAGCACTTTTAGCTTCTTTGTTGTATTCCAAGAATCTCACCCCACATTCGTCCTGTTTATTATATGCGGGGCTAATTTCCCTCATTCAGCCAAACCGGCATTTCTCCTTCTTTTGCTTCGGCCACTTCACTCAAAGAAACTAAAGCACCCTCTTCGTCCACATAATACGCTGTAAATTGGTTAGGACCCCTCATATTGAATTCCACAAAACAGTTCCAGCAATAGTATTGGACGGTTCCAACCTTGCCTGTATCAATACTGTTGCAAATAGGACATTTCATTTTATCACCTCAAAAATGTAGTATGCCCGTTTCCTGAGACATCATTCAGCTGGTATAACTCTCCAGCAGCTGCATAAGCTCCTCTGTTGTGGTAAACAATACACCCTTTTCCAATTCATCTCTTAGATCGTCTCTGACTTCAAACTCCGTAACATACTGCAATATCCCATCCGGCGGGATTCCCCAAAATACTGCTATTCTATCTTCACAAACACTTAGGTAACCATGCTGAAAAATGCTCTCCTCCTCTTCTCGTGCGCTCTGCCCTACAACGGGAGGCAAGACATTCTCAACAATATCTCCCATAATTTCCTGCTGCACGGCCGGAGGCTGCAAGGGAATATCTTCGCCATTTCCATAACGTACGGCAGCCAAAGTTACTGCAGCTAAAAGAGAAAAAGCTATTATGACGGTAATTACCTTTCTTTTTCTTTTACGTCTTCTGCGCATATATAAAACCTCCCTTACACGGCCTTGTTAATACAATTCCCGTGAGGAAGGTGTTTATACTGTCTATTCGTTCTCTAGCTTTTCCAGTATGTGGGGAGGAACATCCAGGTTGCTGTAAACATTTTGCACATCGTCGTGGTCTTCCAGGGCCTCAATTAAACCCAATGCTTTTTTAGCGCTTTCCAAGCTGTCAACCTCTACAGTGTTTTCCGGTACTAAGCTTATTTCTGCCTCACTGAAGACTACCCTCTGGCTTTCCAGTTTTTCCTTCACTGCTTGGAAATCCTCAGGATTAGTGTATATTTCATAGGCGCCATCTCCGGCTGAAAAATCTATCGCTCCAGCATCCAGTGCCATCATCATAAGCTCATCCTCATCCTGCCCTTCAATTATCACAGCCAAATACCCGCGCCTTTTGAACATCCAAGCAACACAATTACTCTCTCCCAAACTACCGTTTCTCCTGGAAAATATATGACGTATTTCCCCTACTGTGCGATTGCGGTTATCTGTAAGAATATCCAACATAATTGCTGTGCCTGCGGGACCATATCCCTCGTAAACAATCTCTTCAAAATTAACGCCTTCTAAATCTCCGGTGCCCTTTTGAATGGCACGCTGAATGTTATCATTGGGCATATTAACACTTCGTGCTTTCTGCAATGCCAGCCTCAGACGAAAATTGCTGTCCGCATTACCACCGCCCTGACGAGCAGCCGCCATTAATTCCTTAGATATTTTAGTAAATATTTTCCCCTTGACCGCATCTACTCGCGCTTTTCTATGTTTAATGTTAGCCCATTTTGAATGACCAGCCATGCATTACTCCTCCTTTAAGCGCACCTTAATCAAAACACCTTTATATTCTACCACCAAATTGTTAGCCGGACAATCTTAGTTTTTATACAACTTTTGATATTGACAATAAGCGTTTTTTACTTTTAATACAAAGTTGCGAGTTTCAGGAAAAGGAATATTTGCTACTTCGTCATAGCTTCCGTTCCATACGCCTTCCTCAAGCCAGCGTCCAACTTGTCCTCTGCCGCCATTGTATGCGGCAATAACCACAACAGTTCTGCCGTTAAACTCTTTTGCTAAGCTGGCAAGGTACCATGTGCCTAAACGAATATTTATCTCCGGATCCATAAGCAACTCTTCCTGAAAATCCATTACGCCGGCCTGAGGCGCAATCCATTCTGCCGTAGCCGGCATAATTTGCATTAATCCTTTTGCTCCTTTATGGGAAATTGCATCTGGATGAAACTTGCTTTCCACGCGAATCACTGCGGCTACCAAAAGAGGATCAACACCGTAAGCGGCCGCATTATCTTCAACTATCTGTCGATAACGATAAGGATAATAAATTCTGCCGAACTGCGGCATTTGGCAAAGCACAACAAATAAAACTCCAAGCAATCCGACAATTATTATTGCACGAGAAATATTTGCACTAAATTTCATTTTGATACTCCTGTTGAATCGCTTGCCATAAGTCAATTATCTGCTCCTTAGTCTTCTCCCATGTGCCACTATTATCTATAACCATATCGGCCCTTTCCAGCTTTTCGTTTTGCGGCATTTGAGATTCTATCCTTTTTACCGCTTCAGCTTCGGTAATACTGCTTCTTTGCATCAATCTGGCAAACTGTATCTGCTCATTTACTGAAACTGTTATTATTTTATCTACTTCATTCTCAAACCCTGCTTCAAATAACAGAGGGACTTCCACAACAATCACTTTTGCCCCCTGCCCCACGGCTTCGGCAATCTGCTCGCGCAGAAGAGCCCGGACAACGGGGTGAATAATTCCATTTAACCTTTTCAGCTTTTCGTTATCATTAAAAACTATGGCTGCAAGGGCTTTTCTGTCTATACGCTGTTCGTCATCAAGTATCTCCCGACCAAATTCACAAATAATCTTTTGCCATGCAGGTTTCCCAGGCTCTACTGCTTTCCTAGCCAAACAATCTGTATCAACACGGACAGCCCCTAATTCTTCAAACAACTCTGCCACGCTAGATTTACCTGTGGCAATTCCACCGGTCAGCCCAATAATCATCAGCAGTTCCTCCTGTCGTCATTATTATACCAAAAGGCTGCTATAGTTTCCGCAAAAGTATATTAAATTTTAAGATTAAAATAAAAAAACCTGAAACATTTGAAAATCAATGTTTCAAGCGTTACGGCCAGTATATAGCTGCAAAACTGCAGCCTCATTTTTGTATTTTCAACAGGTCTTTACTGGCAGGTGTTTTGAGAATATAATGTATTCAGAAGCAGAGGAGGCAAGTATTATGAGAAATAAAATCAATGAAGTTTTTCAAACAGACATATATGGTATAACCTGCGAGGCGCTATCCGCCGCAGGAGACAACCTTGAAGTGGTACGTCAAATGGTTAACGCCGGGATTAAAATTATTCAATACCGGGAAAAAGATAAGCCAAAAAAAGAAAAGCTGGACGAATGCAAAGCTATACGGGAGATGTGTAAGCCCGCCGGTGTTTTGTTTATTGTAAATGATGATGTGGATATTGCCATACTTAGTAAGGCAGGCGGCGTTCATGTGGGGCAAGACGATTTGCCCGCGGAGCAGGTTCGCAAACTCGTTGGACAAGAGATGGTTATTGGTGTATCTGCTGCTAGACCTGCAGAAGTAGAAGATGCTATCGCCCGCGGAGCAGATTATGTAGGTATTGGTCCAGTTTTTCCAACCGGTACTAAATCGGACGCCGGAGAGCTTGTGAGTTTGGATCTAGTTGAATATATAGCAAAGAATTATAGTATCCCGCTGGTAGCAATTGGTGGGGTTAATGACGGAAATATTAATGAGGTGCGACGGCGCGGCATCCCCTGTTCGGCAATGATTTCCGCATTGGTAGGACATGAAAATATTATTTCACAAGTAGAGGAAATACGGAAGAAAATAGCAGCAAGTTGTTTTTAATGCTTAGCAGAAATACCTAGTAACTCCCTAAAGGCTTTTTCCTTTATCTTCAACAGCATGGAAACACTGTCTTTGTGTCTCAGAACTACCTATTACTCGCAGTACGGCTTTGACCGACAAAACAAGCATTTTCCTTTCTTCCGGAGTAAGCTGGTCGGCCAGCTTTTGAAATCGCAGAGACCTGCGCTCAAACACAAAGCTGGCCAGTTGTCTGCCGTAAGATGTCAGGTACACGCGTACGATTCGGCGGTCTTTTTCGTCTCCTCTGCGCTGGATTAGGTTCATTTTTACCATACGGTCTACTAAACGTGTGGCTGCACTTTCTGCTAAGAACAATTCGGCGCAAAGTTCGCCCATTGTTAAATCATCATGCGTATAAAGAATTAGCAGCGCGTTAATTTGCCCCGGAGTAATACCAAGGCCTGTTAGTTCACGCATTTCTTCTGTTTCCAAGCAATGAACCAATTTTGGAAAAATCTCTTGAAATGCTTTGGTGAAAACTTCAGTTTCTTTAAAGCTCTCCATCAGAATCCTCCTTACTGCTATATAAATATTCTGAATATTTAGTGAATTTACTGTATTATAACACTTAATATGCAAAAAAACCAGAAAAAATATTTGCAAAAGACGACAGTTAAAGTAACTGCCGCCCTACTTGTGAGAAACTGTTTATCCTACTATGTTATGCAGTTAGCTGCACGCTAATACGAGGCATTAAAAATAGGAATTGATAACATTTGCTTGGCTAAAACCGACGCTGCCGCGACTTTAACCAAATCCCCGGGAATATAAGGAAGCATGGCAACAGCTGCTTGACGCCCCGCCATCCCTGTAACGTAAGCCAACTGCAAAATTCCGGGTAAATAAACGGCAATTATGCCTCCAACGACAACTGCTGCAACCAAACGAGCCATTGAAGGACACTTTTCTCCTTCCACAAGCTTACCTATAATATACGCACCAATAACGAAGCCCCAAATAAAGCCTCCTGTTGGTCCGGCCAAACGGCTTATCCCTGCATAACCGCCGGCAAAAACAGGTATGCCTGCAACGCCTAACAATAGATAGATAATCTGACTGAAAGCGCCTTTTCTAGCGCCAAGCAAAACTCCGGCCAACATAACGGCAAATGTTTGGCCGCTCAACGGCACTGGGCTAAAAGGCAAAGGGATTGAAACATAAGCCATTACAGCTGTTAATGCGGCAAATAGTGAAATTAATATTAAATCTCGAACGGAATATTTAGGCTTCATTGTCTGCCTCCTCAATCAATATAGCAGAATTATAGCACAAATAAAAAATAATTGTCAACCAATCATTGCCTATTGGTTGACAATTGTCGTTGCCTTTGCTAATACAAGAATTACGCAATCGTAATTTCACTGTCAAGATAAACGTCTTGAATGGCGTTTAAAAGCTTCACTCCCTCAACCATTGGGCGTTGAAAAGCTTTTCTCCCGGATATTAACCCCATGCCTCCGGCACGCTTGTTAATTACCGCAGTTCTTACCGCTTCTGCCATATCATTTTTTCCGGAAGCCCCTCCTGAATTTATCAGCCCGGCTCTGCCCATATAGCAGTTTACGACCTGATAGCGAGTTAAATCTATGGGATGCGCGCTTGTCAGTTCATCGTATACCTTTTGACTTGTCTTGCCATATTCTTTGCCTAAACTGCTGACTGCAGGATACCCGCCATTTGTCTCGGGAAGCTTTTGCTTAATGATATCTGCCTTAATCGTGACGCCAAGATGGTTAGCCTGCCCTGTCAAATCTGCCGCTGCATGGTAATCTATCCCGTCGACTTTGAACGTAGAGTTCCTAAGGTAGCACCAGAGTATTGTAAACATCCCCAAATCATGCGCAATGCGAAAGGCTTCTGATACTTCTATTATTTGCCGACGAGATTCTGGGGAGCCAAAGTAAATAGTAGCGCCGACAGCTACAGCCCCCATATCTCGAGCCTGTTTAACATTGGCAAACATCACTTGATCATAGGCATTCGGGTATGTAAGAAGCTCGTTATGATTAAGCTTCACAATAAAAGGTATCTTGTGGGCATACTTTCTAGCTACTGCCCCTAATACACCTAATGTGGAAGCAACTCCATTGCAGCCTCCTTCAATTGCCAATCTAACAATATTCTCAGGAGCAAAGTAAGCAGGATTAGTAGCAAAAGAAGCGCCGCCGGAATGTTCAATCCCTTGATCCACAGGCAGAATAGACAAATAGCCTGTTCCTGAGAGTCTGCCGTTCCTGAAAAACTGCTCCAGACTTCTTAGCACAGGCACAGGCCTGTCTGAGTCCGTAAACACTCTGTCCACAAAATCTGGCCCCGGAAGATGAAGATCCTCCTTAGGCACAGTTCCGCAAGTGTGCCCCAACAAATACTCCGCATCCTGCCCCAGGCAGTCCCAAACATTCATCGTATCCCTCCCGTTTTTATAGCGGCAGAGAAACGTTCTCCCTGCCTGCTATTTTTTATAGCTCCGGAACCAACACGTTTAACCTGCCCGGCAAAACTGAGTATTCAATAGAATCGATTTCCTTTGAAAACAATTCACCGTCACAGTGAGCAGGGCAAGGAGTTACAAGACGGATTTTTATACGCGTTGCATGAATTTCTTGAATGCCTTCAGTATGAATAAATGCGCCTTCAGGAGACATGGTCTTTGGTAAAACGCGCAACATACTAAAAGCTGTCTTTTTGTACCCTAAAACCGCCGTCAGTTTCCCGTCATAAGGGTCAGCGTTAGGCGCCATGAAAAACAGGCCTCCTGTTCTCGGTGAGTTTCCCACAGTTACCAGAGTAAGCGGCCCTTCATAATGCCCGTCATCCCACTCTACCATTGCCTGCCAGGTCGGGTTGCAAAATATCCCTTTCAGAGCTGCAACCAGATAACTGTTTGGGCCCTTAATCCAATTTATTTTCCGGTGAACCTTTGATATGTACGGTTCAAGTCCCAGTGCGGAATTATTAACAAAATAACGTTCCCCTGCTTTGCACACATCCAGAGGCTTAGTATTGCCAGCTGCGATAACCTGCGCTGCTTCATTTAAGTCCAGAGGCAACCCCAGATTATAAACAAGGTCGTTAGCTGAACCCAGCGGCATAACTCCCAGAGTACCAATGCTTTCTTCACCATTGGCCAATGCGAGTCCGTTAACCACATCTCCTATGGTGCCGTCACCTCCTGCGGCAATAACAGGAGAATAGCCTTCTAAAGCAGCCTGCCTAGCAAGCTCCACCGCCTGCCCACGGTATTCAGAAACAGCCAATGAAAAATTAATACCCGCCGACTTAAAAGCGGCCTCCGCTGCCGGCCAACGCCTTTTAGCAATCCAGCGATTGGAATAAGGGTTAAGAATTACTTTTGCTTTCAAACAAATCCCCCCAATAATGACAAAACCCCGATTAATGCGAATATTCTTCGGGCAACCCCGTATCCTCCTCCCATTCTCACATCAATTATATGCCTTGGCAAATATATAATGCAACAGAGAAAAGAATAAACCAAGGGAGTGCCCTTGGCTATTAAAACTACAGGTATAGAAAGATTACTGTAAATTATTTTTTTACTTCACGCTTTAAAAAATAACCTTCTTTGTCTATCTCATCCCTCAGGAGACGTAAATCTTCTGCCGAGGGCTCCTTCATTTCTTTAATATCAGGCGGAATGATAAGCTCAAAACCTACCATATCCTGGATTTCCGCAGGCTTTACTCCAGGCTTTACTTCCAGAAGCTTCATCCTTTTTGTGTTTTCACAAAAACCAAACAATGCCTGGTTAGTTATAACCCTATAAGGGCCGGACCCCATAACTCCAGCTTTCTCTCTATAGTCTGGCGAGCCGTCCCCGAAGCCAATGCTAGTAACAAAATCTAGCTTTTTAACAAATCTACGCTTCTCTAAAACCATAATTGCTATAGTCTTTTCACAGTTTGCCGCCATGGCACCGGCCCCGCCGCTTCCAGGAAATCTCACTCTAGGCTTTCCATATTCATCTCCCTGCATTGTTGAACACAAGTTCCCATACATATCAATTTGAGCTCCCCCGACAAAAGCAAAGTCTGCATATCCTCTTTGGGTTAGTTCAAAAGCTGAACAAAGCCCTTTTAAAAACATGGCCTTACGGCCAGCCCTCGTATCTCCCACAGATAACGGCATTCCCATGTCAAGAATGGGTGCCAGGGACCCTGCTTCATAAATCATTAATAGGCCGGGTGCATGTGTGTACTGAGCATGCATTGCAGCAACTATGGGTAAGCCTGTCCCTACAAACACTATAGTTTCGTCTTCCAATATTCTTGAACCAGTATAAGCAATCATTTCCACAGGACTATAAGACATTTTGTTGCCTCCTCAGTTATAAAGCCTGTTTTTCTATGCTAAAATTATGGGTTGTCCGCCATCAAGTTTATTTAACTTATCTAGTGTTTTGTATGATATTTTTTCAATAAAGTCATCATAATCCTCACACCCAAAAACGTACTTATCATAATATTCCTTTAGCTTTGTCTTATCTCCTGTTTGCCTAAAATCCTCCCCGGCAGCTCTAAACATTTTGATATGCTCCATGTCAAACCAATGGAAACCATAACATGCACCTGGGTATGCCCCATAAGACCTCTCAACCAGAGAATCCACAGCAGGATGAGGAATTTCCGTCATATTGGGATAATTCCTAATGCTTTCTTCCGGAATAATCCTCTCTGCCGTTACAATTGAATATGTAGAGGCCATTGTTATCTCCGGACATGTACAAAGAGCACCGAAGATTCGTGCATTACCATTCTTATCTGCAGCGCTGACATGTACGAGGCCAACATCAGGGTGGCAAGCCGGAACCAAGTATATGTTTCTTCCTGTATAAGGACATTTCATCATTGTGCCTTTATTTACTAGCTCCATATCGGAACCGCCATGGTCTCTGATTGGGATAAAAGGAATTCCCATAGCAGCTGCTTTAAACCGTACAGACATACCATAATTAGTGTAGTCATCCACTTCGATTAACGCGTTCGCAGTGAGGTAACGCAGCAAAGGAGCTACGCCAATAACCTCATATCCCCACCAAGCAAATTCTGCCCGTTTGATAGAAAACCTGTCAGGATCCAAAATCATCGCTCCTGCCAGCAATTCGACACAAATGGAATTCGACTGAAAGGAAAGAGTTAAATCTCTAACCCCTTGCCTTACTACCTCCCAAACTGCAGCAAAAGGTACCCTAGTATTGAC
>DLMZ01000047.1:0-368 GCA_002479415.1 Firmicutes bacterium UBA7523 | reverse complement strand
GCCACCTATCCCTAGATTGATTCCATCCTTTACATGTTCTTTTACAGCTTCTGTTAAGGAGGTTCTTTTATCCTTAAGACCTTTAGGCTTATTAACCATGATTTTTCTTGCCTCATCAGGCGTAGGACCCCAATATTCCAAAGATTTTTCCTGATACTTAACCTGAGAAATACTTTTTATGTCAGAACCTACTTTTTTCATTAAAGCTTAAACCCCCTGTTTTAAATGCAACGTAAAAGCTGATTTAGTTGCTTCATAATTGCTTCCTCTTTTAAGCTTGAATTAATTGAAATTACTAAAGTTCTTATTTCTTTATTTGTTTCAATATTCCTACTATTGTTTTAAAAAAATTGTCACAATTTGTGATT
>DLMZ01000058.1:29741-42304 GCA_002479415.1 Firmicutes bacterium UBA7523 | reverse complement strand
CTACAATAATATACCATTTCCTGCTAATAGCATGAAATTATTGATAAAGAAGTGAAATAGGCAGTCTGCCGGAGAAAATCCGGCAGACTGCCTATTTCGCTGTTCCATAATCTTCAAATAAACATCTGTTCAGGACGCAGTATCTTCACTTTTCCCGCCCAAATTCCAAACTAAGACAAACCCAGCAAGAAACGCCAAAACAACGGTAACATCCCAAGAGATGGGGAACAATACTCTGGAAGAACCGGCAATCAGGCCGGCAAAAAAGTATGATATGGTAATACGGTGCGTGTCATATATTTGAGCCAACATCTTTGACAATAACATAATTCCCAATAAACAGCCGACAACAAAAACAGCCAACGGGAAAAACTCCAGTTCACGCAAATAAAAAAGCACATCATCATATATCCCCATGGCTATAAGCACAGAACTGCCAGGCACTCCTGGAATCAGCATGGTAGCACTGGAGATAGCCCCTCCCACTATAAGTAGAAAAGCATTTACATTTCTACTTTTATCCAACAAGTCCAGCGGCTCAATAGCCATCAAAAATCCGGCGGCAAACCCTATTACTAATATGATTCTTCTCATTGTATTCGGCCCTGGAAGACCCTTTAGCACAGCTTTAATTGAAGCTAAAAGCAGCCCGAGAAGAAAGGCGGCCGTCATATTCCGGTAAAACGTAAAAAGATAAGCCATAATCATCCCGCCCGCAAATATCCCTGCAAGCGCTCCGGTTACAAGCGACCAGTGCTGCCTAAGCCTTAGCTTGGAAATATCATAAATAATTTTTTCATAAATTCCTAATATAATTAAGACTGTCCCTCCACTCATCCCGGGGAAGACAATGATTAAGCCCAAGATAATTCCTTTAAGCAAATACAGCAAACACTAACCCCCTTTAGTAAGCTCCAGTCTATTCATTCCATAAACGGCTGCTCAATTCCTTCAAGAGAACCATAACAGATGCCTAAATTTATCTTTGTCATGAAAAAAGCCGTTAACGAAAAAATCCTAGAAGTAGTTACTTTTTGTTCCTAGGTTTAAAAATTGAGATAGATATCTCCCTTGCATAATTATTTCTCACAGGGAAAAGGTATGCTTAGCAGGAGGTGATTACGTGGAAATTGTATCTTTTTTGGAAAGAGCCCTGCTTAATGAGCAAGAGCAGGTGCGTGACTACAATCGCTTTGCCCTATCGACAGACAATGAAGATGTGAAAAATGCTTTTTTAGAGTTTGCGGAAACAAGCGGTCATACGGCTGCAAAAATTAAGGAAATGCTGGACAAACTGCAGGAGAACTGAAGTAAGGTGACACGCCCCTTACAAACCCCTTTGCATAAGTCGTAGCTTCACTGAATGAAATAATCTCCTGGCATGCAAAATGAAAAAGCCCGTTTGAGCAAGCAAACACTCGCTCAAGCGGGCTTTTTATACTGCTGAATAGGCACGTCTTTGTTTCCCTTGAATAACATTTTCATACAACACAACTATTTTTTTTGCCATGTTTAAATCAGACATAGCGTTGGAACCTATGATAGCCTGTCTGGACATTTCTTCACGCAGCTTGTCATTTTCTAAAAGCTCTAAAACTTTAGCACTAAAGCACTTTAGTGCCAAGGGGGTTAAAAACCCGTCAATACCGTCGGCAACCATTTCAGAAGCTCCCAACGCTTTAACGGCTACCACCGGCGTTCCTGCAGCTTTAGCTTCGCCAAGAACTAGTCCCTGCGTTTCACTAGTGGAAGCAAACACAAATACATCTGCCCCAACATAGCTGTTTATCACATTTTGCCGGGAAAGGCCGCCTGTAAATAGAACGCTGTCCCGTAAATTCATTTGCTCTGCTTGTGCAATTAAATTATTTCTCTCAGGACCTTCTCCAACAATAACTAATCGGGTATTAGGCTGTTCCTTTAAAACCTCACTAAACGCCTGCAAAAGAAACCCGACATTTTTTTCCTTGCCCATACGCCCTAAGTGCAGCAAAACTTTGGTCTTATCAGCAATCTCGCAGGTTTCTCTTAACCAGCGGGGATTTGCTGAAGAATACTCATTAATATCAATTCCTGTGGGCACCACTTCAACCTTAGTCTGCAGATGCTGTTCAACAACTGCCCGCACCACCTCAGTAGGGGTAATTACTAAATCACAGCGGTTACAAAAATTACGAGCAAACCCCAGAATAACTTTGCGTGAAATATTCTTGGCAAAAGGCAAGTAATGGACGTATTGGTCATACATGGTGTGGTAGGTAAAGACTAAAGGAATACCCAAACGCTTAGCACAACGTGCGCCGAGCATCCCCATTGAAAAAGGTGAATGAACATGAATTATATCCAACCCTATTTTCTTAATTGTGGAATGCAGGTGCAAGGAAAACGGCAGGGCTATAGCAAAATCGGGATAGGTGGGCGTCGGTACGGAAATGAAGCGGAACACCCTAGCTTCCTGCTTATATTCGGGATAACAAGGAGCGAAAATATAAACTTCATGGCCAAGCTCAGTTAATTTTTCCGCAACGGTTTCAATTGAACGCACAACTCCGCTTACATACGGTCTATAGCTATCGGTAAACATTCCTATTTTCACAGCGCACCTCCTCTAAACACAGTAGTCATATCTTATACTCAACAAAATAATTAAATGCTATACATTTGTATTTCACACTTTATCCCTTCACTCATAAACTGATATGAAAGGAGTGAAACCGTGCATATTCTCCACCTAAACCGCTTTTTTTATTCCAGCCAAACTTCCTACATTATTTCCCTGGTACGTGAACAACGCCTTCAGGGACACCAAGCTCATCTATTCATGGAAAGCCGCCCCCCAGTTAAAATCCCCGACCCTTATACAAGCATGCTAGAGCAACTGGGAAACGCCGTTATTCCGGCAAGTAACCCGGACTCATTAAATATATTGCTAAAAAACAAAGGGATTGACCTTATCCATGCACACTCCCCTCTTTCCTTCCCTCTGGCAGCCAGCCTTTCTTCTAAACTAAACATCCCTTATGTAGTTACTTGCCACGGCCTGGGGTTAAATCAGCCGCAATACCAAGGCTACTTAAAAGACTCCGGCGCGATTATCTGTATTTCTCGCCGTGTCGCACATAACTTAAGGGATTTTTCCAATAAAACATATATTGTACCAATAGGAGTTGATCTATCCGAATACAGACCCGAAGAAAAAAAAGAACCAATAAAAATAGTTCTTTTAACTTGGGTTGACAGCGGCAGACAAAAAAGCTTCGAACATTTTTGTAAAGCAGCCGCTTTGCTGAACGATATTGAATTTTATGTTTCCGCCAACATCCAGCCCGACAGTAAGCACGCCATTTTTCTGGGGTGCAAGCCCCAACATCCGCGTTTATTTGCCAAAACAGACATAGTAGCCGGCACAGGCCGCACCATCGCTGAAGCATTAGCCACCGGAAACGCTGCGCTTATTCTGGGACGCACCTACCAAGGCATTCTTTCACCGGAAAATATAAAAGAGGAAAAACACCTTGACCTCAGCGGGCTATCAGGTAGCGAACCCTGCTACCGTAATATTTTCCTCGACCTGGCTAAGCTCACACAAAACCAGATATACCTGCGTCGGCTGCAACAATTTGGCCGCACTTTGGCACAAAAGCAATTTGACCACAAGCTCCTTACCCGAAAGATAATAGAAATTTATGAGGGTGTGCTGCAAAACCGGCAATAAAAAACTGGAGAGAATGTCTCTCCAGTTTTTTGGGTATTTGATTGATTAGCCAAGAAGCTGCAGTACGGATTGTGGAGCCATGTTAGCTTGCGCCAACATTGCGGTAGCAGCTTGGCTAAGGATGTTAGTCTTGGTGAACTCCATCATCTCAGCAGCCATGTCTACGTCTCTGATACGGGATTCAGCAGCTGCTAGGTTCTCAGCAGATGTGCCCAGGTTGTTAATGGTATGCTCTAACCTGTTTTGCACAGCACCCATTTCAGAACGAGCGGTGGAAACCTTTACAATAGCTTCGTCAATAACGGTGATTGCACTGTTAGCAGCTGATTGTGAGGAGACGTCAATGCCGCCGTCACCAGTTACACTTATGCTAGAACCTACTTGCAAGGCATTAGTTCCTGGACCGGAATCTTCTTTTATAACAAACAGGTTTTGAGTTGCATCAGAAAATGATCTGAATGTAAGGCCATCAGTCGATAACCCAACTACGTTTCCTTTGCTGTCAACCAAACCATGCGAGTCACCGCCACCTACAAGGTGATGGCCAGTTCCTACTACAGTATATACACCAGAAGCGAGCTCTCCCCCTTCTTCAAACTGTATATTAGCTGTAGCTGTGGCAGAAAATCCAGTAATTTTATCATCACCGTCTGCAGTTACCGAGATAGTTACAGATCCGCTCACTACAGGGTCACCGAAGTCTATAGCATTGAAATCCCCGGCACCGACGGCTCCAGCGGTAACAAGGGTACCTGTTCCCAATGTCGCCTGAGATGCAGTTAACATAGTATAAGATTTTCCGTCATTGCTGTATGCTACATATTCTCCGCTGGAATTCGTAAGTGCATAGTTTGCCTCCAAGGAACCAACGGTTGTTGTGGAATCCAATTTTACTACATCATAATCGGCTGTCACAGTACTACTGGTAGCACCTGCTATCGCTAAATCTCCATGTTCAGTATCTGCGTGACCTGTAACCTGTACAGTCATTTCAAGAGCGAAGCCTTCCGCACTGGCAACACCAAGAGCTTCAGCCCTCATATCAGCAATAGCAACATCCATATTCTGCCCTTCATTAGCACCAATGTGAAACTTAGCGCTAAAGTCCCCAGATAAGAGCTTCTGAGTGTTAAAATCTGTGTTGTCGGCAATCCTGGTCAGCTCTGAGGTTAACTGGTCGACTTCGCGCTGGATTTCTGCACGGTCTTCTGCAGTGTTTGTGTCGGTGGCAGACTGAACAGCCAGCTCGCGCATTCTTTGCAGAATGCTGTGGCTTTCATTTAGAGCGCCTTCAGCAGTTTGAATAAGGGAAATACCATCTTGTGCATTTCTTGATGCCTGGGTTAAGCCACGGATCTGACCACGCATTTTTTCACTGATTGCCAAGCCGGCAGCGTCATCGCCAGCTCTGTTAATACGCAAACCTGATGACAATTTTTCCAGTGACTTAGCTCCGTTTGTTTGGTTGGCACCCAACTGACGATGTGTGTTCATTGCCATAATGTTGTTATTGATTCTCATACTTCATCCTCCTTGATTTTTCTCCCCAGTCCATTGGAGAGTTATTAAAAACAGTGCCTGCCAGGTCGGCCGCCCTAGTGGGCGCTGTTTTTTTCTAATAGGCTTTCAGGTCGACAAATACACCTTCGGTTATAGGTGATACAGCAGAATAACTGGCTCTAGCTTGCCTGCCTGCTTGCAAAGAAAGAAGCTCTTCCTTAATCATCTTTTGTGCTTTTTTTAACACACTCTGATAATGGGAATCCATATTTATAATGCTTTGAATATACTCTTGACTTTTTGTGTTGACATTTTTAATACTTTCAGCTTCCTGGCAAAAAATCCAGATATATAAATTGTCAGGTGTCAGTTCATGTTTCGTTTCCTGCTGCAGAGCAGCCCAGAGAGGCGTAATTTCCTGCTCTATTATTGAGACTTTATTTATTATCTCTTGCCGCTTTTCCAGCTTATCAGCAAACTGCACAGCTGACGACGGCAATTCCTCTTCCAGTGTCCGCATTTCCAGTGTAATAACTTCCAGATTACGATAGCTTTCACACCGGCGTTGATAGTATTCATTTAAACGTTCAATTAGCTCTCTAGTCATGCTTTCCCCCTATTACTAGCTATTTCCGTTCATCATCTGCATCATAAGGAAATCCCCCTGGGAGTAAAGCTGCTGAAGCGCTTTCTCCATAGCTGCAAACTGACGAAAATACTGGTCTTCACGACGGTGCAGCATTTCATTCAAACGATCTATTTGCTTATTAATATTAAGGATTGTTTTATCATAGTAGTTGTTAAACTCAGATATATCCCCTTCAATACCTGCCCGCTCCAGGAGAATCCCTTTACGGCCGCTGCTGTCACGGAGTGTGCGAATATTGTCATTTATAATGTCGCTGATACGATGGGCCAGGCCGGATTCGCTGTAGCGCTGTGCCCGCCGTTCTCCGCTCAAGGTTGCACTATAGGAAATGCTGGAGCTGCGTGTGAAGATATCTGCTACCTTGTCGGGGTTTTCGGCAATGGCGGCGCGTAATACGCTCCCGTCGCCTACCAAAGAAAGTTTGCCGTTATCTAAATAGTTTCTGCTTGTTTGGATGCCAATTTCAGTTAAATGGTATTCGCCTACCATATCATAAAGTGCTTTGCGTATATTGCCTAACATATTATCTAGCACAGGATCGCGACGTAGCAAGCCACTTTTTGCTTTTCCTTCCCATATTTCGATTTCCTTCTCACTCATACTCTCCTTCTGTTCGTCTGTGAGTGGCTGAAAATCTCTAAAAACTTCCTCTGAAAGCTTGGAGCTGATTCCGTCTATTAAGCTGTTGTAATCATTAATAAAGGATTCAATGGTATTAAAAATGCCCTCAGCGTCTACACTTGCCGAAATATTTACCAGCGGTGAATTATCGGCTTCATCAATATTTTTATTGATGCTGTATGTAATTCCCTCTACAGAAAAGGAATTACTCGAGCGCGTGCCTTGAAAGCCGTCAATCTTAAATATTGCATCACGGCCTGCGGTGCCGATTTCCCCTTCAACTCCGGGCTCCAGTCCTAGTGCGGAAAAGAAATTGCCGCCGTCATCGGTGGTAATTACACCTTCACCTGTGCTCTTAGCCGTTATTTTAAAAGTGTCGCTAAAGGAGTTATAAGAAGCCTGCACATCTGCGCTGCTGTTGGTTATTTTATTTAAAACGGTACGAAGAGTATCCTTTTTGTTGATTACAATCTCTTTGTTATTTATGGTTACTGTAAAGCGGCCGTTTTCATCAAATTCAAAAGGCCCGTTTTGCAGTTTTGCGCTTATTGTCTCCAGGGTATCCGACAAGCTTAAGCGCTCCCCTTCGGCGCTGCCGGCGGTAATAGCACTGCTTGCAGCTTCTGCTGCGGTGGCGCTTTGAACAACCTGAAATGTGGAGCTGCCCGCGGAAGCATTGGCGCCTGCCACAACCGAGACTATAGTTCCGTCGGAGGATGATGCCTGCATCTTCTTTAAGCCGGCGGAACTAAGCAAGTAGTTTTGCGGCTTTAGTATATCAAAATATTTATCACGGAAAGAACGCACGTTATTAATGATTCCGCGGTATTGCTCTTTTTGCCACTGAGCAATTTGTCTGGTTTGCATGGCTTTGTCTACCTTAACTCGTTCAATGCGCATTAAGTCACGAACAATGCTGTCTGTATCAAAGCCAGATGATATACCGCCTATTCGTAAAATACTCATAACGTGCTCCTTTCTGCAATATTTTGCTATTCTTTTTTAAGCATGGCTTCAGCAATTTCCTTGCTGTCTAAAGCATATGCGCCTTGTTCAAGCTCTTCTTTAATTTGGTTTATTTTTTCTGTCCTGACCTCGTCATGCTCTAAGGCGGCTTTGGCCGCTTTTTGTACCATAGCGGCTTCGGGGGATAGCGAGACGGAATCATTTTTTTCTTCAGACACATTCCGTCCTTTTTGCTTTTTCCCTGCTTCTATTTGCTTCTGGTACAACCTGTTTACCGGCACACCCGAATTGTCAGATATTTTCATAATGATCACCGCCTCTTATGTTGCTTGTAATATTTATCGGCAATTCCAAAAAGAACTTAAGCTTTTTCTAAATAAAAATTTATACAAAGCACGGCACTTTTTCTTTTTCCTGAGAACAGAGTATGCTCTTTACTTCCTGAGCTATAGCATCCTTTTCCTTTTCTGAAGCTGCTTCCACATAAATACGAAAGACCGGTTCTGTACCGGAGGGGCGAACTAGACACCAGTTTCCGTTCTCTAACATGATTTTTAAACCATCGACTCGGGAAAGAGAAACAACAGGGGAGCCCGTCAGCGTCCGGGGATTCCAACTGTTCATTCTTTCCATAATTGCTTCTTTTGCTTCTTCGCTTGTCCGCAAGTCTATCCGTTCGCTTTTAAGTGGCCCAAAGCGCTGAGAAATTTCTGCCATGAGCTGTTTGGGCGTTTTCCCTGTAACAGCCAGCATTTCAATAAAAAGCAGCCCGGCAAGAATGCCATCTTTCTCAGGAATATGACCGCGGATGCTCACTCCGCCGCTTTCTTCTCCGCCTAAAAATGCATCCTGTTCACGCATGGCCTGACCGATATATTTAAAGCCTACCGGAGTCTCCACCACAGTAAACCCATAATGCTTAGCCATTCTGTCCAGCATATGAGTTGTGGCTACTGTACGAGCCACCGCACCCTTCCACCCTCGGGAATACACCAAATAGTCCAAAAATAGCGTCAAAACTTCATTAGGGCTATAATAGCGCCCTTCAGGATCCACAACACCAAGCCTATCCGCGTCGCCGTCCAGCGCAATGCCCACAGCAGCTTTTGTTTCCTGCACCTTGCTTACCAGAGACTTTAAATGTGATGACGTTGGTTCAGGCATTGCCCCGCCAAATAACGGGTCACGCCAATTATGTATAACATCCACCTTGCAGCCGCGGCGTGTCAGCAATTCTTCCATACAACCGATTCCAGCTCCATACATAGGGTCTACCACAACGTGAGTATTTGCCTGGCTAATAGCTGCAAAATCGATAATACTTGCCACATGCTCCTCATAGTCGGCCATGGGCTCAATTATTTCCAACAAACCCCGCTCCTCAGCTTTATTAAGGCAGGATGAATTGACAGCGCCAGTGCTGATAATAGTAGCCATACAGCTGACAATGGGCTTAATGTCTTCAGGTAAAGCAGGCCCGGCATACGCGGGAATAAACTTTATCCCCAGATAATCGGCGGGATTGTGGCTGGCAGTAAGCATCACCGCACCACCGGCTCCGCGCTTAGCAACTGCGTGAGCGACTACCGGAGTAGGTGTATACTTCTTGCAGAGATATACGGGAATATCATTGCCCGCCATGACTTCCGCAACCACCATTGCAAATTTTTCTGCCAGAAAACGGGTGTCGTACCCTATAACGACTCCTTTTTCCTGCAATCCTTGTTCGCGCAAATGCTGTGCAATAGCTTGTGTAACACAACGCACATTGGCAAAAGTAAAATCCTCGGCAATAACAGCGCGCCATCCGTCAGTACCAAATGCTATTTCAGTCATCAAGTTTCCCCCTTTAACTGTACATTTAGTTTTTTGACAAACACATACTTCTTTGACTACAGTCCCTGCTCCGCCACATAAGAAGCCAAATCAGCAACACGACATGAGTAGCCCCACTCATTGTCGTACCAGGAAACAACACGAACCATGTTTCCGCCTATCATCATAGTCAGCAGGCTGTCAACCACACCGGAATATGACGAGCCCTTGTAGTCCATTGAAACCAAAGGCTCCTCGGAATAGCCTAGAATTCCCTTCAGCTCCCCTTCTGCCGCTTCCTTCAGCACTTTGTTTACCTCCTCCGCAGTTGTTTCTTGTTTTAGCTCGGCAACAAAATCGACAACAGAAACGGTAGGGGTAGGTACGCGGATGGCAAAACCGTCAATTTTTCCTTTTAACTCAGGAATAATTTTGCCAATGATTTTTGCTGCTCCGGTAGATGTGGGGACCATATTAATTGCCGCTGCCCGTGCCCGCCGCATATCTGTGTGAGCCAGATCAAGCAACTGCTGGTCATTTGTGTAAGAATGGGTAGTATTCATTAACCCTTTATTTATCCCAAACTTTTCGTGCAATACCTTTACCATCGGCGCCAGCCCATTGGTAGTGCAGGAAGCATTGGAAATAATTTTATGCTTATCAGAATTATATTGCTTATGGTTTAAGCCCATAACTATAATAATGTCGGCATCATTTACCGGCGTTGTAACAATTACCTTTTTAGCACCTCCCTTTAAATGCAAGGAAGCGTCACGGTGGGTGCGAAACTTGCCGGTTGCCTCAATCACCACATCTACCCCCATATCTCCCCAGGGGATTACTTCCGGGTTAGTTTCCGCCAGCACCTTTATATCTCTGCCTCCCACCATGAAGCTGTTTTCTTTAATATGGACATCATGCTTAAAGACGCCGTAAAGAGAATCATATTTTAAAAGATATGCCAAAGTAGCGTTATCAGACAAGTCATTTATCGACACAATCTTGACATTTTCACTTTCCATTGCAGCGCGGAAAACGTTACGTCCTATTCTTCCAAATCCATTTATACCGATGGTAACAGTCATACTATTATGCTCCTCTCATAGTGTTTTTTAGTAAAGAAATAGTTAACCTATCTAAAGACCTGTTTAGCTTACCCCGCAAAAACTGTTAACATTCCCCGGCAGATGCTTGACATTCAGACGGCAATGTTAGACAATGCTAATATATTAGATGGAGAAAATGTAAGGAGGCTTTACATATGACTATTAAGGTAGGCGTTAATGGCGCTTTAGGCAACATGGGCAAGGAAGTTATCCGTGCTGTTCATGCGGAACCAGGCCTGGAACTGATCACAGCCATAGATACTAACGGAGACGGCACAGATGCGGGAGAAGTAGCAGGAGTAGGAACTATCAATGTTTCGCTTAAATCAGATCTTGCTGCCGCACTTCAGGAGGCGAAACCCGATGTGGTTGTTGATTTTACCTCGCCGTTTACTATTATGAAAAATATAGAAATAATTCTCTCCTCAGGCGTGCGTGCGGTAGTGGGTACTACCGGCATTACCGAAGCAGATCTTGAAAAAATAAACGGCTGGTCGGAGAAACACGGAGTACCGGCAATTATTGCGCCAAACTTTGCTATCGGCGCCATACTTATGATGCTCTTATCTGCTCAGGCTGCCAAATATTTGCCTGATGCAGAAATTATTGAACTGCACCATGAAAAGAAAGTGGACGCGCCTTCCGGCACAGCCATAAAAACAGCGGAAATGATTTTAAAAGCCAGGGGTCGCTCAGAAAGACAAGCAGTAGAGGAACTTGAAAAGGTGAAAGGCGCACGAGGAGGCGATATGGACGGAGTTCATTTACACAGCGTGCGACTCCCCGGCTTTATTGCTCACCAGGAAGTTATTTTCGGCGGTACCGGACAAACGTTGACTATTCGTCACGACAGCTTGAACCGCACATCTTTTATGCCGGGTGTAATCCTGGCAATCAGAGAGTCCATGAAGCGTCAAGACGTTGTTTACGGGCTGGAAAATTTACTCAACATTTAATCCTTACTTAGACAAGCACAAACCCCCTGCGTAGCGCATATATATTAATGCGCCAGCAGAGGGGGTTTTTTATGAGCTTACAAGGAAAACAAATCGGGTTTGCACTTCCCGAAGGACATTTTTTAATGCCCGCAATTCTTGATGAATTAAAAAAAATGATTGCTGCCGGAGCCGACGTATATCCGCTTTTCCTGGCTGTCTCCGATTGCCCGGACTATGACGAACAATTTATCGCCACAAAAAAAATATTGGAGGAAATAACAGGAAAAGAGCTGCTAAACGCATCCATGGCAGAAGCGACAGACGGAGCAAAAGAAAAAGAGATTTCTTTCGACATGATGGTCGTCGCTCCCTGTCCCGGGAACTTACTTGCGAAGCTGGTAAATGCTCGCGCCATGGCAGCACCGCTTTCCAGAACAATTCGCCATCTGCAAAGAGGAAGGCCGGTTGTCCTAGCACTTGTTTCAAACGGTGATTCCGAAGGGTTAATGCAGAATGTGCAGCAAATTATTAATATAAAAACTATTTTCCTTGTACCGTTCGGCCCCCGGCAACAAGGAGAAAAACAGGTATTCCTTGCCAGACTCGACCTGCTTTATGAAACAGTAATTTACGCGTTGGCTCAAAGACAACTACAGCCTGTATATCTCGAACCCTTCTGGCTGCCCCACTAATCTGCTAAATTGCCGCTTTTTTCTGCTCAACTTTTGCCATAAACTTAGCAACATCTACAATAAAGCGTTCATGGGCACCCTGCCCTATGGGGCCTCCTTCATCAACTGCCGAAACATTAAAAACCAAGCGTCTGCCGTCAACCTCCGACAACTCCGCCCGTGCTGTCACAGTCATGCCTGTAGGGGTAGCCGCAGTATGGGCAATATCTACCTTAGTACCTACAGTAGTCTGCTCCTCGGATATTACTTCTTTTAACGCATTAATTGCCGCTTTTTCCATCAACGCCACCAACATAGGCGTGGCAAAAACAGGTACGCTGCCGCTGCCCACCTCAATAGCCGTATTTTTTTCGTCAACAACCATAGCCGCTTCTCCGCATATACCGGGCTTTAGCATTTTGTTACCCCCTAAAATTTTTTATAAAAAAATAATTCCCTGTAGCAGCAGCCTAATCCTGCTAAGTAATTATTTTTACCCATATTTTTCATTTATATCATACACATATAATCATTTTTTGCGGACAATATATTAGCGTAGGGTTCGTAATGGCCGAGCCAAGA
>DLMZ01000058.1:17713-29567 GCA_002479415.1 Firmicutes bacterium UBA7523 | reverse complement strand
GGCTCGATGCAGGCCGGCGGGAAGATTTTCAGGTGTCTGAGGTTTGTTCATAACATTAACTTGTTGCGGGCAGCCCAGGATGTCTGGGGGTCGAGCTAAGATGGTTACAGATGCTTCATTTTCCCTGCAGAAATACTTAATGCAGGGTCACAAGCCAACCTCCGCTAGGCTGGTCTGGCTCTGAAAGTATCTGTAACTGTCGAGCAAAGGTTGCCACAGATTTCCACCGGATCTATACATCCGTAAGGTTGTATCAGGTTCGTAAAAAATCTGTGCCACCCGGCGCGCAGGTCATTACGGGCTCTTTTATTTATTCCTGAGTTATTTATTCCTGAGTTTTGACCATATTAATTAATAATGGTATAATTTTGCTATGGGTCAATACAAGGGAGGCTTTTCTAGTGAATAAAACCCCTTATAATCTGGACGAAACGCTAGCTTTTGCCCGCAATGAATTTGCAGGCAGGAACGCACTGGCCATGGCAGCCAACAGCGGTTGTTTATATGACTTAGATAAAAAGCGTTTCACAGTTCCCTTACTTGGAGATAAATATTTAGTTACTTTCCCGGACGGCTTAGTTACTTTTTATAATACACATATTGAAGCGCCTATAGTTATTTCAATCCTGGTTCTTCACTATCTGAAAAGAGCAACGGGCGCAAATTTGTCACATAGCTGGATTTCTTTTAAAAACCTGCAAGGCGGCGCCATTTATGCGGAGCCCTTCTATAAGCGAGCCGTTATACCATTTATAAGAAACTTCAGCGGACGCTTAAAGGATTTTGAGCGAGCCGCTATAAAGCTTGGCGGAGGGAAAACAAATTACGGAGATTTATCCTTTATCATTCCCACATTTCCCCGTGTTCCGCTTCTTTATATTCTCTGGCTGGGAGACGAAGAACTGCCTCCAAACGGTACCGTTCTCTTTGACCAAGCGGCCAACGCATACATGCAGACAGAAGACTACGCCATGCTAGCCGGAATAACAGTGGGTGCCCTTGTAAAAATCTTGAACTGAAGGCAACATTTCTAAAAAATAATTGTGCAAAGAAGACATACTTCGCTTATAATTTTGCAAATATTTTGCATAATACCAAATAAAACTGCCGCTGGGCAGTTATTTTGTCTATTATTCTTTTCTGCTGTCAATCGCATTACGCCATTCTTCTTGGGACTTCGCGCCTTATATAACATACAATCTTACCAGAAGGCGAGGGGTTGTAAATGTTTAAACGGAAAGAAGATTCCAGCAATAGTGAAGACTACCTGCAGCTGCCCAGACCAATTATCTGGACAGTCACTATTCTCTATGCGGCAGCTTTCTCTTATGTGTTATTTATCTGGTTTCAGTGGCTTTCTCTGATTTTTGAGTACAACCATACCTTGGTACTGTGGTCAACCCTATGAAAGGGAAGCGGATTTTTCTCATGCTTGTCGTCCTTTGCGCTCTTTTATTTGCCATTACCCCTGCAACCCGCGATTTAGTACCATATACTTTGTTTTCTGTTAAAAGCGGAAGTATGGCGCCTGCCATACCTACTCATTCCATTATTGCGGTAAAAACAAAGGATAAGCATATTTTTAACCCCTATGAGATTATCACCTACTATCGAGGCGACCGCCTGATTACACACCGTATACTCAGCGTCGGGTATGAAGGAGAAATCTACTACCAAACAAAAGGGGATGCCAACAGCATCCCCGACACTTATCATGTTCGCCATCAAGATATCTACGGCAAAGTAGTCTTTGTAACTCCCCCCGCTTTGTCCGCATTCATTTGTACATTTGAAAACCCCAAAACAGTCCGAATAATACTAACATTGCTTCTCATCTTTGCAACCGCCGCAAATTCTAGCACCGACGAGAACACCCATAAATTAGAAAGTGAGGTATAAATATGGTCAGCTGGCTTTGCCCGCACTGTAATAACCATATGTACAGCTCCTGGGATTTTAGAGAAAAGCAGTTGATTGATTGCCTCCACTGTAAACTTGTGTTTATTAATCCCTATCACCGTAAAAGCCCAGAGCAGCTAAAAGAATCTTAATGCCGCGCTATGGCTGCAGCGAAAAAATTATTGCGTTATTTAGCTTCCTCAGTGGCTTTGTCACGTATTCTCCATCAAACCACAACCCGGAAGAGCCACCACCGTCCATATTTATGGCATCCACAGCTTCCAGTCTTTGTAATGTCTTAGTCAATTCATCCAATGTTGACCGCATTGTCACTAAGAGATAACGCCCGTCCGCCGTAATGCCTAAGGCAGTACGCGCTCTTCTTTCGTTGGCAGCCACACTTACTTTTTCCCCAACGTAATCGCCAAGCACTTGTCCGTTCTTAAGCAAAGTGGGCCCTGCGGCTACACCCTCCGTCACATTATACCAAGCGGGCAGCTCCACGCCCTCCGGGCTTTCAAAACGAACTCTGTACGATACATACTGGCCTACAGAAAAGTCGGAAGCGTATCGCTTATCATAGCCGCTAAAATTAATTACAAAGCCGTCAGCTGGAATATATGCATCCCAGTTATCCAAAATAGAAACCACCCACCCGTTACTTACAACCACAGACGTTCCCGCATTAAAGCCCAAGCTTTCCCCGCGCTCCCGCGTATAGATAAAGACTCCTCCGTTAACACCGGGCGCACGGTTAAAGCCCCAAGCATTCCATGTCTTGCTATCCGATTCATTAGAAGAAGGCCCAACGCGCCCTTCGATTTTCACTCGCAACCTGTCCAGCAGAATGCTGCCGTCCGGCAAAAATCCAATGGCCGAACCCACATCTCCCACATGAACCACTTTATTATTAGTGATAATATTGCCCCACGGCTCCTGGCCGTGCAAATCAAAAAAACTGCCGGTTATAGCTGCCACCGCCCCGTTGCGCGACGCCAAAACATCTAAATCCTCAAGACCTTTAACTTGATTATTGGCAAAAGCAACATGCGGAGAAAATCTATCCTTCTCTAAAACCACCACATTTAAAGCCAAACGTTCTGTTTTAAAGTAGACATTTCTTTGATTCAGCCCCATCTGCAACGGCTCAATCTCACGCTGATCCAGAATGCGGGAGATTACAGCAGATGCTTCTCCCCGTGTTAAATAACCGTGCGGACGAAAGGTTTCGTCAGGATAACCGTTGAGCAATTTATTATCTGTTGCCTGCGCCACATAGCCAAGATAATGCTCGCTGATTTCCTCCGCATCAATGAATAAGACCGACAAATCCTGGCTGCTCAAGCCCTGAGCTCTTACTAGCAACGCAGCCATTTCCTCCCGGGGGATTAACCCGCGGGGATCAATCCCCTCAGGGTATTCGTCAAGCATAACAATACCGCCGTTAACAGCGGCTGCAACATAAGGCATAGCCCAATGGTCACCGGACCAATCGGTAATATCCAGCTCCACAGCCACGGTGAGCAGCTTAATAAACTCTCCGCGGCTTATTTGATTATTTGGCCGAAATGTGTTGTCTCCGTACCCCCCAATTAATCCTTTTTCCGTTAAAGAACGGACAACATCCTCAGACCAGTGACCGGACATATCAGAAAATCCCGAAGCCCCGGCCACACCTGTAAGCATAAAGAAAAACACCAGCGCCAAAGCAAGCTTTTTCATGTAATCCCCCATTAAGTTCTTTCTTATTTAGACTCATCTTATCATGAAATAGTTCCAAAAAAATCCCGTTTCCGGGATTTTTTTGCTCTTAGCGACCTGCTTTTCTTTTTAAAATTCCTATCCCTATCTGAAGTTCCTCCACCTTCAATACATACGCCAATGCAAAGTATATTACTGCGCCTGCACCAATCAGTACACCTAAGCCTAACGCCTGCTGGGTAAAGCCTTCAACCGGCAAATACTCTTTTCCCGCCATCAGCAGTACTCCCATAACTAAAGCAGCTAGTGAAGATTTCCAGAAGGTTGCCAGTAACTGCCTCCCTCCGAAGGAACCAATTTTTCGCCAAAGCAAACAAGCCAAGCCGAAAGTTCCAATATTTACCGACAATGCGGTACCCAAAGCTATTCCGCCATGGGCCAACGGCTTAATCAAAAGCCAGTTGAGCACAATATTGAGCAGCACCATAATAAATGTAAACACCATTGGAGTCACAGTATCTTTCAGAGCATAAAACGCCCTGTTTATCAGCAGCTGAGCGCCCAGCGCGACCAGTCCTAAGCTATAGAAAGCCAGCGCAAATGCGGTGCTCCCTGTCGCCGCGGTGTCAAATGCCCCTCTTTCAAAGAGCAAGCGTACCACCGGAACCCGCAGCACAACCAGCCCAACCATCATGGGGAGAACCAGGACAATAATCAGTCCTAAGCCTTGCCTCAGCGTCTGCTTAAAATCCTTCATTCTTCCTTCGATATGCAGCTCTACTAATGTGGGATAAATAACTGTGAGCAACGCCAAAATTAATATTCCATTTGGCAAAAGATATATTCTGTTGGCAAAGTTTAAAGCTGCAATGCTTCCCTCAGGCAACAGAGACCCAAAAACCCGATCCACAATACTTTTTAACTCCAAGGCAGCACCGCCTAGAATAACCGGCGGCAGTAGCACAGCCATTTTCTTTACACCCGGATGCTTCCATAACAGCCTATGCCTTTTAAAAACTCCTTGGCGCATTACCGCAGGCACCTGGATAAGAAACTGGCTGGCAAAGCCCGCGATTGTGGCCCAAGCCAACCCCATAATCCCGTACCGTGTTCCCAGCAAAACAGCAGCCGCAATTACAATAGCATTACTGGGATATGCTGGCAGCGCCGGAATAACAAAGTTCTTCTTTGTATGGAGTAATCCGCTGGACAAGCCGCTCATACCCAGAAAAAACAAACCCGGCAGCATAATTCTGGCCATTTGCACCGTTATTTCAAGAGTCTCTCCGCTAAACCCTGGCGCTACCAGCTTCACTACCACCGGCGCAGCCCAGATTAGTACGGCGCTTAGCAATAATAAAACTCCGCCCAGGATAACAAAAGCAGTGAGTGCAAATGCATTTCCTTCCTCATCTTTATGGTACTCGCCATATACGGGAATAAACGCGGTTTTCACCGCGTCGTTAAAAGCATAAAACAATATGTACGGCAGCATGGCCGCAATTAAATATGCATCAGTTTCCGCCGAAGCGCCAAAACGATACGCAATAGCTGTCTCGCGCAAAAACCCGGTAAGCCGTGAAATAACCAGCAATACCGTCACTACTCCGGCCCACTTCAACATGGCTCTGTTATTCATCTGCTCCCAACTTTCTACAAGCTGCGCACAACCTGAATCCAGGTGTTACCCCAGCCAATCTCAACCGGTGTACCGTCCGAATAATAATATCCGGTCTTGCCGCCTTTCTTCTCCCAGAGGATTTCATACTTCCTGCCGGCCTCATATAAAAACCCTGACCCGCTTCCGGACAAGTCAATATCCACTAAAGCTTCCGGGCCCGGAACATTGGTGTGCTTAGCGGTACGCACGATTACTCTAGTGGCGCTGTATTGCTTGCCGCTTTCACGATCCACCAGAGGACCACCGTTAATAAACCGCAAGTACTCCGCATTCTCTGCGTCATACTTGTAACTCACCTTGTAATTAAGGTTATAGACAATCTCTGGATTGAACTCCTCTTCATACTCCTCTGGCAACTCCATGGGTTCAAATTCCAGCTCTGTTATATCCGAAGCTCCTATAGCTTTATAAAGCTTACTAATATGCGTATATAAGTTGTGGGGTGCATTCCTTGAGGAATCTCTCCAGAGGTACTGGGCGCTGGTAATCTGTTTCAGCCCCATACCTTTTATCATTTCCTCCGTACGAATTGAATATCCGCTGTGAGCAATTGCTCCGCCATACTCACGCGCTTGTTCGCCAAAATAAGGCCTCAGGCTTCTCACCGGTCCTACAACAAAATCTTCCTCAAAGTGCCTGTCAAAGACAGCCAGATACCTTGTAGTGCCACCCTCAACCAAAAATTCATAAACTATGGAAGCCTGCTGCAAGCCAGATTGAGGCCAAGCCGCACGATGGTTGTTAATCACCACACAAACAGGCTTTACCTTCTCCACTCTAATCGTTGAATCCTCTTCAATTTCTTCTGTCTCTTCCTCAATTCCCGGCTCATTCACAGGCGCCGGCTTCTTCCCACATCCGCTAAGTAATACTGCAAACAAAAAGGCCGCTATCAACAGCCACAACAAAGCTTTTTTCATCATCCTACCTCCGGACTATAAGCTTGATATGTATACTCAAAATAACTGTCTTTTTAGGACCGGCCTGAATACAGGCCGGTCCTAACTTTACTTGCCTGCTAAAAGAGAATTGAACTTCTCATCATTAGTAGAGCACTAACGCTGCAGAAAATGGAAAGTCCGTAGATTACCAATACTGTTTGGCGGTGGGATAGGCCACGACCAAGTAAGCGGTGATGAATATGCTTCTTATCAGCCTGAAATATAGGCTGACGTTCACAGTAGCGGCGAAAGATGGCAAAGCAAGTATCAAAAATAGGCACGCCGAGTATTATGATGGGGATAACAAAAGCTACCAGAGTGACTCCCTTAAGAAGCCCCAAAATTGCTAAAACAGCAATTATAAAACCGATAAACATGCTGCCGGAATCACCAAGGAATATTTTTGCCGGGAAAAAGTTGTAGCGGAGAAAACCAAGCAGCGCACCTGCCAATGATACTGAAAGCAGGGAAACTGTAAGCTGGTCCATTTGATAAGAAATAACAGCAAAGGTTATTAGAGCGATAATAGCAACTCCGGAAGCCAAGCCGTCCAAGCCATCAATGAGATTCACCGCGTTTGTAACAGCAACAATCCAAAAGATGGTAAGAGGAACAGCCAGTATTCCAAGATAAAAATAACCGTTAAACGGGTTATTAATAAACTGAACCTGAATGCCGGAAGAAACAACTACAATAGATGCTATTACTTGCCCTGTCAGTTTAATTTTTGGAGTAATTCCCCGAATATCATCTGCCACGCCCAGCAGAAAAATTATAATACCGCCAAGCAGCAGGCCTGCAACCTGCGGCCCCTGGTTAACAAGAAATGATGCTGCAGCGACAAAACCAACAAAAACGGCCAAGCCCCCTAACCGCGGCATAACCTGGCTGTGTACTTTTCTTTTATCAGGCTGGTCAACAGCCCCTACACGGAAAGCAATACGGCTGACTATAGGCGTAGTCAATAAGCTGATAAAAAAAGCTCCGCCAAATAAGAATAAAAATTGCTGCACTTATATTTCCTCCTAAACTTAAAGAGAGCATTATACATAAAAGGTACAATTAGGTTTTATCATAATTGCCAGGGTTTAACAACCCCTTAACTCATTAAAACTTCTTAATTAATGAAAGAAAAAGGAACCTGGGAAGACTTAATGAGCGCTTTAGCCTCGCAGGCTGCAAGCACAACCGATAAAGCCATTCTATGCCGAGACGCTGGTAAATACGGGGCGCGCGTGGCAGGCGGCCGGAAAGCACATCGAAGGACCCCCCTACCGCCATAAGAACCTTGGCGCCGGTGGCGCTGCCATGGTCGGCGAAGAAAAACTCCTGACGAGGACTTCCAAGTCCGATAAATACTATGTCTGCTCCAGAGGCAGCAATTTGCTTTGCCACTTCCGCCTCTTGCTCTTTAGAAATATAGCCATGTTGTGTGCCGGCAATTAGCAGGTCTGGATAAGATTCTGTTAGCTTAGTGGCAGCTTCTGCCGCCACGCCTTCCGCTGCACCGTAAAGGAAAATTGACTTATTTTCTACAGCCGCCAGTTTAACCAGTTCCTGCATCAAATCAATACCGGTTACACGAGCGCGAATCTGCCCGCCACAAAGCCGTGAAGCAAGAACAATTCCAATGCCATCAGGAATGCCTAAGTCGGCTTCAAGCAAAACTTTCTTTAATAATTCGTTTTCGCGAGCTGCGATGCAAATTTCGGGATTAACCGAAGCAATGAAATGCGACTTATTGTTTTTAAGCATTTCCTTGACACGGGAAACCGCTTCCTCCAGAGTAACAATATGGGCAGGAATGCCGAGTATCGGTTCTTTCATATAGACCTCCGAAGTTTCATACATAATTCCAACCAGCTACAATTATCTTTGTGAATCAATGATAAAATCCAAAGCTGTATTCGCCCAGACAAGAGCATCCTCACGCATACCGGCGCTTTTTTCACGCAGCGTCTGCCGCAGGTTGTCCCCGGCTTGCCAGCGCTCAAACGCTTGCCCTGCCAGTTCAACCGCTTCAAGCTGACCCGGCTTTCCCGCACTTTGAAGCCCCATTCTGGCCAGAAGCGCATCTACTTTGCCGTCGTAACCTATGCCCAGCATGGGAACACCGGCAACTGCGGCAAATATCAATGCGTGAAGACGCATTGCCAGCACAAGGTCAAAGCGACTAAATAGAGCAAGCAACTCCTGCGGTGTGAGGTTTTCCCGCAGCACATAAGTTTCTGACTTCATAAGACCGGCCAGTTTTTCGGCGACATCCAAATCGTCGGGATAATGCATGGGCACCAAAACTGTAACCGCAGATAAATCGCGGGCAAGAATGTCGGCAGCGACAGATAGCTCATACAGCGTCTCTTCTTCATTATGCCAAGAACGGACAGATATGCCAATTACACGTTTATTCTCAGGAATTTTTTTTATAAACTGAGCAGCCCGTCCACTTGCATCTTCCGGCTCTAAAAGAAATACTGGATCTGCAGTAACTACAACAGGGGGATGATTAACTCCAAGACGGGTAAGCTCTTTTTGGGAAGATTTGTCACGAACGGCTATTAATGAAGCACGGTTAGCCACAAGTCGCATCAATAGCCGATTAAAGCCTTTTTTAACCGGGCCTATTCCCTGTGCATAAAAAACAACTTTTTTCCCTAACAGGCGAGCCAAAGCCACAAGCCCCAAATAGTAGGGAATAGAAAACCCTCTGCCGGTAGAATCCTGAAGCAGCCCGCCACCGCCGCTGATAAATGCATCGGCTCGAATTAACACCCGAATTATTTGCAGCAAATTCTGGCGGCCTACTGCTTCAACACCGTAGCACCGTGCTGTATGTGAGGGGTCGGCTGAAAGCACAGTAAAGCGCAGCTTTTCACCGCGTTTAGCGGCAAGGTTTTTTAGCGAGCTAACTATGCTGTGAAGTATAGCTTCGTCACCGGCATTATTAAAACCATAATACCCGGAAATAACTACATTCTTCATTCGTCCTTCACCACATTTCGCCATATGCGAAGCAGCACTAAATTAAAGGCGTATAGTACTGCTCCGATTAAAATGCCTGTCCACAAGCCGTTTAGTGAACGAATAAACGCATTATAGTAAGGAATAGGTGTAGTAAAATGCATAAATGTGTTAGCCATAGATATGGGTGCAACAGCACCAATAACTATCAAGGCTATTGTTAATGCCGAACGGGAACCCCTGGCCAATTGAGTCAACCCTAGCAGAGCCAAAGGATAGCCGATAAGAAATTCCTTAAAGCGGGGACGGATAACAAGCACTTTCTCAAGAATATCCCTGATGCGCAGCTCCAGAGCAGGCACTGGAATACCGGCAGTATGTCCGGTACGTCCCACATAGAAAACTGCTGCAACAGCTAAAACTACGAAAAGAACAAGATATGAAACTAATACCGGCTGGGAAAGAAAGTCGTTTGCTATACGGATTAAGCGGCTGGGAGTCCACTTCTCAATGCTGTGATGGTAAATACGAATAACTGCCATTGGGAATACCAGCGCAAAGGGCAGTATATGAACTACTTTGACGCCCCGGAAAAGTGCAGTTCCCCCTGTAAAGTACGGCGAGGATGTAAGGCTGACGATAATTATTCCGCCGGCAGCCACCACAAAAAATGTTTTTATTAAAGATGTTAGTGCCCAGAGAAACGCACCGGCATTGTCAAGCCTACGAGGAATACGATTTAGCTGCTGACTAATAACAGCCAACGAAGCAAATACCATTACCGACAAGAGAGATACAATCTGAAGTGCCGTATTCTGGGAAAACATCTTAAATAGAGCCAATAAACCAACAAAAACAACGAAAAAGACAAACCAGAGCGGATAATAATGCCCCTTAAAAACTTCAGTAAATAGCAGTACTACAGCAGAAGCCACCCCAAGAAGAATTATCAAGAGCAGAATCGGAGCTACGGGTGGAAAGACGGTAGACTGAGCAAGACCGCCATTATAGTTGTATTTAGCCAGCGTTTCCGAAACCCCGCTCACAAGTCCCAAGGATTTACTTACTGCATCCGTTTCTGTAAGGGGAAAACGAAGATAAACCAGGCGCACCCGCCGTTCACGAACTGAATTTGCAACAGACTGAACAGGCTTATCAGGCTGGTTGGGATGAACCAGGATGGTATTATAGTCGATAAGGAATGAAAGGCTGTCAACTCCAGCCTGGCGGGTAAAAAACTCAATAATGCCAAAGGGCAGAGATGCTTCATTTAAATAAGCGGCGGTAGTTTCTAAATGCTTTGGAAATCCTGTTACTTCGGTGCCTTCAAAAACAATGGCCGAAAGCATCTCTGCGGGAAAATCGAAAAATTCATCCAACGTGGCCCTGACCGCATCCTCACTTTTTAGATTCAAATTATCCGGGCGCGGCACCATACGCAAGCCAAGAGACTGAAGCATGGAAGTATCGCCAGGGTCAACACCAATACGCAAACTAAGAACTTTATTGAATTCTTCATTAATTTCTACAATTAAAGGCACCTGATCAAAATAGGTGCGCACATTTTTTTGCAACTTTAGCATAGCTTTAGCTGCCAGCCGGTCTGCCAATGCCTGGTCATCAAGGAGAAGATAGGTAGACTCTGGATGCACATCCCCACGCTCAAGCAAGGGAACAAGAACAGGGTGCGCTTCTCCGGTAAGGCGCCAGTTATGGATAATATCGCTTCCCTGCACAGGAGAGATGCGCCCTTCACGGCGATAACGCTGCACAGCAGCTTCACGCACTCCTACCGCAGTAACACCCAGCTCCTTCAGCTCGGCCAGCATATCTACAGGTGCACGGCCAGCATCACGCGCCAAGCTCAAAACATCGTCAAAGTCTACGGCAATTTCCACATCACGTATCTTCCATTCAGCAGCATCATTTTGTAAAACACCCGCACCGGCTGTAAATATCCCGATAGCGAGCAATAGTATCATAATCTTCTTCATCGTTCACCTCAAAAGTTAATTATTTGACTATGATTCGCCGAACAATACAAGCTTTCCTGCGTACAGTAACTGGCAATATATTCGTTCGCTGGACAAATTAACGGGTTGTCCGGCTGAATAATAACAGCTATAATGATGGTAAAAGCAAGTTAAAGGGGGAAAATCATGACAAGGAAATCTCCATCATTTGCAATTATTGTCTCCCTCTCCCTGCTCATTGCCTTTGGAGCAGGACTGTATGCAGGGAGCTCCGCCAGCGGCTCTTCCGTTCCCGAACCTGGCTCTGCGGGAGACCCCTTAGTCAGCCAAAGCTACCTCCACGCTTATGTGGAACAGCATAGTAAAGGCGGGAGCGGAGGCGGGGGCAGCTCATATGAGGTAGTAAATGTGGCGCCCGGCGGAATGCTAGAGGGCGGTGAAGGCACAGAAATAATCCTGCGGGCAGGAACCGCTTTAGCTGTAGCAAACAGTGCAGGCAACGGTCTGTCCAATGTAACCGTAGGTAAAGACCTGGGCAGCGGTGAGAGGCTACCCCTTAATAATCTGCTGATTATCCCTCGCGAAGATGGCAGAGGCGCTAGAGTACCTGCTGGCGGAGGGACGGCGATATTTATGGTAAGGGGCGCATACACAATAAAATAATTTCAGGCCGTTCAAAAAGGCGCATTGCTTTGTCG
>DLMZ01000058.1:0-17477 GCA_002479415.1 Firmicutes bacterium UBA7523 | reverse complement strand
ATCCTTTTTGAACGGCCTGAAAAGATTTAACTACTATTCTGTCTGCTCTGTTTCCTCTTCTGCTTCTTCCCACAGTAAATAGCGATGGATAACGTCTTGCAGGACTTCTTTGTCGAGTTCCACGTAGGCTGCCCCGTTTACATTGACGTTGCTGCCCGGCAGCGCAATGGTCACGGCTTCGTCCAAGTTAAAGCCGAAAGCTCTGCGGACAAACGATAAAAGCTCGGAAATAGACATATCGGTACGAACATAACGAGCCGTTTGCTCAAGTAGCTGCGGCAACTTCAACACAGTAGTCACTTTCAGCACTTCCTCCGCAAGAGCTTTTACAAATTCCTGCTGGCGTAATATACGGCCAAAATCACCTTGGCCGTCGCCACGGAAGCGAACATACTGCAATGCTTTATCTCCGTTTAAGCGCTGCAGTCCCGGCTGCAAATCTATAGGATAATATACATCTTCGTAATACATCCTCATAGGTACATTTATTTTGACACCGCCTAATATATCCACTATTTTTATAAATCCACTGAAATTTGTGTAAACATAATGGTTAATTGGAACACCAAAAAGCTCTTCAACCGTTTTTTTCATCAGCGCAATCTCGCCTTTATAGGCCATAGCGTGGTTAATCTTGTCCATCCCCCGGCCGGGAATATTCACACGCGCATCACGGGGAACGGAGATAAGGGAAATCTCGTCTGTATCTTCATTAATGCTCATTAGCATAATACTGTCTGCACGAGCAGCTTCTTTTTGAAGCTGATCTGTTCCTATAATCAAGATATTAACTATTTTCTTTTCAGGATCTCCTTTTACGTTCGACTCTTCTCCATTTATTTCGGGGGGATCATGGTAAATGCGCACCCAAACAGAAGCTCCCCAAGCAACCGCTGATAACAACGAAACTATAATAACTGCCGCAAAAATACTTTTGGGTTTATTCACGAATAACACCACCTGTTGATAGTACAACCGTTACTATTATATAGGATTCGATTATTTATGACAATGGAAAAACTTAATTGTAAAGGAATCTTCAATTTTTCCACGAATAGATTTATATCTTTACTTAAATAAGGAGATGTCTTATGAATAGAAAGCTGCGAATCCTGCCTACAATAATTGGCCTTATAATTTTGCTTTTACTTCCTCTGCAAGCAGGAGCCGCTTATACACGTGAAGATCAGCGTATTTACATATATCAGCAACGATTAGTGGTGGAAAACATTTCATCTCAGCCTGTTATTAATCTCAAAGTAACCGTGCCGGTCATGTTTCCAGATCCTTTTAGTAATCAGTTTATTTTAGACACCCGCTGGAATCGAAGCCCGTCAGCCTTCTATCGCAACGAGCGCGGCAGCTTGACAGCAAATTATAATATTCCCAGACTGGAACCGGGAGAAAACGCAGAAATCATTCTTGGAAACTTGGTACAAAACTTTGGCGTTTCATTTGACTTGTCTTCTCCAGGGACTTCATATTTAGCTCCGCACCCTTCATATCTTCAGCCGGAAGCTCTCGTTGAAAGCAATCATCCTGATATTATCTCTAAAGCAAAGGAAATCACTGCGGGAAAGAGAAGCGACATTGATAAAGCAATGGCAATTTTTGCCTTTGTTCAACAGTATATGAATTATAGCGATTCGCATCCGCAACGAAATAAAGGCGCTCTTAGCGCCCTGCAGCATCGTTATGGCGTCTGTGAAGATTATGCCGCCTTATTCGTCGCGCTTTGCCGTTCATCGGGAATTCCGGCTCGAATGATTTACGGACAAAGCTCCATCGAAGGCGACGGGGAGTTTTTTGAACACGCATGGGCTGAGTTTTTTCTGCTTTCTCATGGCTGGGTTCCGGTAGAACCTACAGTTATTTCATCAGAAGTCCCTTGGAACTTTTTTGCTTCCCTCCCCGGATATTCCCGTCATCTCGCTTTTTCCATTGAATCACCCACAGTTTACTATGAATGGTTTGGCGGCCGAATTTCTGCTTCCATGGAATGGACAATTAAGGAAAGCCCTTTTGTTAACATATTTTCCGACTTGGATTATCACTGGGCCCGCCCCGATATTCTGGCCTTAGCTGACAAAGGAGCCATTCAGGCAGAACAAGGATTGTTTTACCCTGGGAAAACAATAACACGCGGTGAAATAGCGCGAATGCTGGTCCTGGCCAAGGGAATTGCTCCCCAGTATGGCCCATCTGCTTTTTATGACGTTAGAAGTGAGGATTTCCTCCATCCATATATTCAAGCTGCGGGAAAAGCAGGGTTATTTGCCGGCTTTGAAGACGGTTCCTTCCGGCCAAATGAGTTTATTACCCGTGAGCAGATGGCTGCGGTTCTCTCCCGAATAAAAAACTTCAACGGCGAAGAGCCTGATTTTGAACTAACCTTTGCCGACTCCGCGAAAATCGCACCTTGGGCAATTTCTGTGGTTAAATACAGCGTAAGCAGCGGTCTGTTCGTCGGCGATACCCAAAACCGCTTTCGCCCCAAAGACTACTGTAGCCGTGCGGAAGCGGCTGTTTTGATAAACCGTCTGATAAGGTGAAAAAGCTACATTTACATAGAAACAACCCCATCAACTGCGTGTATTTAACATGCAACTGATGGGGTTGTTACTATATATGTCGAGAATAAGGCCGCTAGGCTGACCTACCAGGCTATAATTACTTCTTTCTTTTTACCATCCCACCAAACACTGCCGCCCAAGGCTTCCGCTACGGCACGGGCAGGGAGAAACACTCTATCTTCTTTCAATATAGGTGTGTCCATAGCATAAAACTGCCCATTTAGCCGCGCTTGGCCTTGACCAACTGGAATTTCTATTATTCTAAAGCCCTTGGATATTGTCACAGTCCGTTTTGCTTGACTCCAAACAACGTTTGCTCCCATTGTCTCAGCAAGTAATCGAAGCGGGACATAGCTCCTGCCTCCGTTGATAAAAGGCTTGGCATACGAAATAATATCTCCACCGGTAAACCAGGCATTATCGCTGCCAATCTGGAAAACTAATGTTGAGGTTGCTCCTCGAATAAGCCGAACAGCAGCATTAAACTGCTCCTCAAAGCCTGTGACTGCTACATCCGGAGCAAGCCCTATTTTGTCAATAGATTGGCCTTTGGCAGTGAGGTAACGGGAGGTAGTTAACTTTAAACCACCGCCGTCGGAAAGCATAAAAAGTGTCTGAACAGATGCTTTGCCAAAGGTCTGCTCTCCCATTATGATTCCTGCTTCATAATCCTGAATAGCGCCCGCCAGTATCTCCGCCGCGCTGGCAGAATTCTCGTTAACCAACACAACAAGGTTAGGCAACGCTTCTCCATCATTAAAGTTAAAATATATTTCTTCGATTCCATAACGGTCGTGCAGGATAACCAGCGGACCGGCTGGTAAGAAATCCGCCGCCGTTTCGAGTACAGCGGGCAGCGAACCGCCAGGGTTATCACGCAAATCCAATATATAGCCGCGCGGATTTGCCTGCCGTAAAGCAGCCAGCTTATTTCTAAAAAGCTGAGGTGTATTTTCACTGAACGATTGTATCCATATGTACCCTATGTCGCCCATCAATTCACTATAGACCGTGGGAGAATCAACTTGTTCGCGGAAAATAAGGCGCTTTAGAATGGTACTATCGCGGCGCACCTCAAGAATCACGCTAGTGGCAACCTCACCGCGAATCAGGTCAGCAACCTCAGATAGCGGCAGCGACTTTACAGTAAAACCCTCAACACTAATGATAACATCTCCTGCTCTTAGCCCCGCCTTTTCAGCGGGCGAACCGGGATATACTGAGAGAATGAGGATATCTTCCCCATGCTGAATTATCTGGATGCCAATCCCGCCATATCCGCCTGAAAATTCTTCAAGAAACTTAACAAGCTGCTTAGGAGAAAGATAACTCGAATAAGGGTCGGCAAGGTATACATGCAAGTCCTCCGGTGCCGTAGCACGCAAAGCCGCCGAGTCTACTTCGTCAATATATCGAGCTTCGATAATTTCGTATATCTCATTAAGAGGCGCCGCATAAGCCAAGGAGGAAACCAGCAATATTATTACAAGCGCAATTGATAATATCTTTTTCAGAATTAACACCTCAGATCTTTATATTATTATTCAATTCGGCCAAATACTGGGCATTCCTGCCGACAAGAATAATAATTAGTGCCGTAATATATACTCGCAGCTAGCTTTTTGAAAGGCCGTTGAGGTACAAATCCAATATTTTGTCTACTACACTCTCAGATTCTGCCAATGGCAACTCATTAAAAATAACGGCGGCCCATAGGCTGGTAAATGTCCCGAGAAAAATCTCTGATACTATTTGAACATCAATCTCCCTGAATTCACCGTTGCTAATTCCTTTGCTTAGCAATTGGGAAAGAAACCCTTTCATATTAGCGTAGCGCTCCTTTGCCACCTCTATTTCAGGATTAGGGAGCCGCCGCTCACCTGCTAAAATCCGGGCGGCAGACGCGTGCTTCTCAATAAAATATAAATGATAATGAAACAGCCTCCTAAGCTGATCCTTGGCTGTCCCCTGTTCACTCACAGCAGCCAGTGCCTCACGGAAATAGACTTCAAAGCTTTCGTGAATCATCTCTCTAAAAAGCTCATCTTTCCCGCTGAAATATCCATAAACTGTTCCTTTGCCTACACTGGCCCGCTCCGCAATTTCCTCCATTTTAACCGCATGATAGGGGCGCTCACCGAAAATCTCCATTGCTGCGGCAAGAATCCGAGCTTTTTTGTCTAACTCCAGCATTATCTTCACCTAGCTCACCTCAAGACCGGTTTTCAATCTCCAGTTAAGATAGTCAAGATAATAGTCAAACTGTTCGTTCAAAAGCTTAGCCTCCTGATCAGACAAATTCAGCAGGGCATCTACCACTTCTCCTTGTGTTGCAACGCCAAGCTCGTATCGCAATACGGAAATGCGGTAGCTCTCTGCAGCTAAGTCCACGCTCTTTTGCAGTGCCTCAAGCTGCTTTTCCTTCCCTGCCAAGCGCTGATACAAAGCAAAAATCTCCAGCCGGACTCTATCTTCTACAAGCTTAACATGCAGCGCAGCTTCTTCCTGACTTATTTCGGCAATTGCATAATCTTCTTTGTAATAATTGCCAAATCTGTAGCTTGCGTACTCCATTCTTGCATCGGCAATGGCAGCACCGCTACGTGCACTTAGAACATCAATATTGTTGTTCAGGGCACGGGCAATCCCAAGCTCCAAGTCTAAGTCCAAATGTATCTCGTCAACTTCTGGGAGATTAAACTCCTTGCCTAATTGCATCGGGGCGGCAAATTCCCTACCCATTGTCATATTTAGCGTCGCTTCGGCAATGGCTACAGCGCTTTCGAGCTGAAGATACGCAGCCTCCATTGCCGACACCTGAGCTTCAGCCCTCATAACCTCACTGCGGGCCATGGTTCCAGCCTGAAAGCCAACATCGGCCAAACGCTTTAATTCTCTTGCTCTCCCTAGACTGCGAGCCGCAATCGCTTCTTGTTCTTTAGTTTTTATCAGGCGAAGATAGCTTTCTTGAGCTTCGAAAGCCAGTTGGTTTCGAGTAAATTCTTTTTGCTTTTCCGCTCTTAGCTTCTCCCTTTCTGCCATTACTGGCTCAACTATAGCAGCCCAAAACAATGCAGCTTCACCTTCAAAATTCTCAGTAAACGAGAACATTATTTTACGATAGCCGTCAGCTATGTCCTTTTTCTTATCGTATTCTATGACGCTTTTGCTAAGTCCATATTCGGCCAATCTCATCCTCGGATTCTGCCTAACCGTTTGCTCTACTGCACCGCGCAACGTCAGCAAGTCCCCGGCCGCCACAATACCTGCAGCCCAGAGAAGCAATATTGCTCCGACCAACGTAATATTCAGCCACAATTTTTTCATGACACAACCTCCCCAGTTGCTTCATTTTTCTTTTTGCGTTGAACTTTATTCCCCAAATCTTCCATAATACTGTAGATTACCGGCACGACCAGCAATGTCAAGATTGTTGAAGCCAGAAGCCCGCCAATAACAACTGTAGCCATGGGCGCCTGAACCTCTGATCCGGAGCCTATGCCCAAAGCCAAAGGAAACATTCCTAGCACTGTAGTCATAGTAGTCATTAGAATCGGGCGTAACCGAACAGTACCGGCTTCAAGAATGGCCTCTCGGCAGGAGTACCCGCGCGCACGCAGCTTATTAATATAATCAATCAAAACAATAGCGTTATTAACTACAATACCCGCAAGCATAATTACGCCAATAAATGCCGGCACATTTAATGTCCTGCCGGTTATCACTAGGGAGAAGACAACGCCGATAAAGGTCTGCGGCAAAGCAAACATAATAATAAATGGATGCAGCAGCGATTCAAACTGTGCTGCCATAATCATATATACTAGGAGTATTGCCAAAATCAGCGCTTGGCCAAGAGAGCCAAAGGATTCAGCCATTTGCTGCTGGTCACCACCAAATTCAATAGTATAACCGGCAGGCAAACTTAGCTCGCTTAGCCCTTTTTGGAGGTCAGCGGCCACCGGACCGATGGGTCTACCGGACAGGTCCGCAGTCACGCTTGCGCTGCGAATCTGGTCGTTACGTGAAATACTGCTCGGTCCTGTAGATTTGGTAAATTCTGCTACTTCGCCAAGAGGAACACGCAGCCCAGAAGAAGTCATAATTTCAATACGTTCGAGATCGATTATATTTTTGCGTAAGTCTGGTGGGAGCTGCAGGCGCACATCCAGCTCCCGCCCACCGGTCCGGTAGTGCGTCACTACCTGACCGCTCAGCGCGGTGCGTAGGGTACCGGCTACAGTCATGGACTGAATGCCGTATGCTGCCGCCTTCTCTCTGTTAACTCTGACAAGAAGCTCGGGCCAACCTTCATCAAAGCTGGTGGACACCTCACGAGTTCCCTCCACTCTTTCCACAACACGACGAACCTCATTGGTAATCTGCCGCATCACATCCAGCGAATCACCTTTAATCAGGATGTTAACAGGCGAACCGCCGCCGCCCATACTCATATTCTGAGAAGCACGAACAGTAATTTCTGCTCCTGGAATAGTTCTCACTGTTTCCCGTATTTTATCTGCCAGCTCGTTATTGCTCAAACGGCGTTCACTACGCTCCACAAGCTTCAATTCTACGCTGGCACGGTTGCTGCTGCCGCCTGCGCCAATGTTCATGGCGCTACCCGCACCAATTGTAATAGCTGCATAGCGAACTTCTTCATAAGCGGCAAGGCGAGTTTCTATTTCCTCTACAACAAATTGTGTTTCATCCAGAGATGCTCCGTCGGGTAATCTAATGCTAATGCTTAGTGCGTCATCATCCATACCAGGGATAAATTCTGTTTCCACAAAAGACACCAGCACTAAGCTAACAATAAAGCCAACAACCATTATCCCCACAGTTTTTTTACGGTTACTAAGCGCCCAGCGAAGGGTATGATTATATAATTCTTCTAGACGCTTAAGATACCTGCCAAAGCGGGCGGACAGTTGGCTATTCCCATTACCACTGCCATTAACAGCAGGCACTTTCAGAAGCCGTGAGGAAAGAACAGGCACTACTGTAAGCGCTACCGCCAGCGATGCAAAAAGCGCAAAGCTTATAGTCCAAGCCATAGAACTGAAAATTTGCGCCGCAATTCCTTCTACGAATACTACGGGAAGAAATACGACTACAGTAGTCAGCGTTGCTGCAACAATCGCATCAGATACCTCGTTGCTGCCTTCGGCAGCCGCTTCTGCTGCGCCCTTTCCCTCCTGCCTGAAGCGGAAAATATTTTCCAGTATTACAATAGCATTGTCGACCATCATACCAATTCCCAGAGCCAAACCGCCCAGGGTAATAATATTAATGGTCAGACCATTAAAATACATTAGTACAAATGTTGAAATAATAGAAACCGGAATGGCAAGCCCGATAACTAGCGTACTGCGTAGGTTACGCAAGAATAAGTACAGTACAAAAACTGCCAACAGCGCGCCAATCAAGCCAATTCTTAGCACACTGTTTACCGACTGGTTAATAAACTCAGACTGGTCAAACAGCACAGTAATGCTGCTGCCCTCAGGCATATTTCTTTCCATATTTCCAATAGCCCTATGAACACGCGATGCAACCTTAACGGTATTAGCGCCGGACTGTTTATTAACTACTACAGATATGCCCGGCTTGCCGTCGGTCCGCATTAACTGGCTTTGTTCCTTAAAGCCGTCTTTCACTTCGGCTACATCACGCAAATATAGCGTACCCGCCTGACTGCTCATTACAACTAAATTCTCCAGGTCAGAGAGGCTCCGGTACTCGCCAAGAGACCGGACACGATACTCATTTGCTCCTTCCACCAATTGACCGGCGGAAACATTCAGGTTTTCGGCACGCAAAATCTGAGACAACTGATCCAAGCTAAGGCCATATGCCGCCAGTCTGGATGGGTCTACTTCCACCTGAATTTCCCGCTCCACGCCGCCGTAAACATTAACAGACGCTACTCCCTCAATGCGCTCCAATCTTGGCTTAACTATATCATCTGCTGCCCGTTTTAGCTCCTCCGGCGACAAGTCTCCCGTCACAGCTATGGACATTATGGGCATCATAGATGGATCAAACTGAAATACAAACGGGGACTGTACATCAGACGGCAGAAATCCTTTGACCATGTCAATTTTTTCCCGCACATCAAGGGCACGAAAATCCATATCCGTCCCCCAAGAGAACTCCAGCATAATAACAGAGCTGTTCTGCGAGGAAGAAGATGTGATTTTTTCCACCGCTGGAACTGTAGCCAATGATTCCTCCAGCGGTCGTGTCACCATTGTCTCCACTTCCTCCGGCGCCGCACCGTCATAAGTTGTAAAGACGGCAATCATCGGGAATTTCATTTCCGGCAACAAATCAACAGGGAGGTTAATAAAGGAAAAAGCGCCTAGTACCAAGACGATACACACCACCATTAGTATAGCAATGGGGCGCTTAATAGCTAAGGAAGGAAGGCTCATCGCACATCCACCTCTTCCACCAGCACCACAGAACCATCACGCAGAAAATGCTGCCCCGCAGTAACCACCGGCTCACCTACAAAAAGGCCGCTCACTATTTCAATACTATTTTCGTTATACAAACCTGTAACGACATTCTTCCTTACTGCTTTGCCGTCCTTTACCGTATACAAATAATGCTTTCCGTCCTGCTCCAATACAGCAGCACGGGGGACAATAACCGTATCATCACTGGCTGCCGTGTTAATAAGCAGACGGGCAAACATCCCCGGCTTTACTCCTTCTGCATCAAGCAAACGAACCTTGACAGGGAAAGACTTGGTGCCTGCAAGAGGGCTTGGCGCAACCTCCCGCACTTCACCGTCAAAGCTCTCCCCAAGACTGGCTATCTCCACAGTTACCCTCATGCCCTGCTGGACTAACCCCACCGTCTGCTCAGTCAAACGCGCAGTCACAGAAACACCCTCCACGTTAACCACAGCAGCCACAGCTATCCCTGGTGAAACCATTGTGCCGACTTCAGCACCCAGCATTGCCACTACTCCGTCCAGAGGAGCGGTAATTCGAGAATTATTATAGTTCAACCTGGCCATTTCCACACCAGCCTCCGCCTGCTTCACCTGCGCAGCCAGTATCTCAGCCTGACCTTCACCACGCTCAAATAACGCAAGCTGCTCATGCGCCAAATTATACTGACTTTCTGCAACCTGATACTGCAGTCGGCTCGCATCAAGCTGCTGCAGTGAAATACCTCCCTGCACATACAGTGAGTCCATTCTTTCAAAGTTCACCTTAGCATTTATGTAATTGGCCTCAGACTGCTGCTTGCTAGCCTGTAGCTGAGCTAATGTACCTCCGGATTGAGCGCTTTTTAAATTAGCCCGGGCTATTTCTAACCCAGCTTCGGCCTGCCTTAGCGCTGCAGCCAGCTCCTGCGCTTCCAGCTCTATTAGCAGGTCACCCTGTTTTACTTCCTGTCCCACGCTAACAACCACACGAACAACACGGCCGGAGGTTTTTGGCACAACCTGCACCTCACTCCCCGCCGCTACTTCACCACTGAACCCCACCGTTTCACTTATATTGCCTGTTAAAGCTTCCTCCACTCGTACGGGTATGGGATCCGGCTCCCTAACATCATCCGCCTTCTCCCCACCGCATCCGGAAAGTAATACAGCAAGAATTACCGGCACAAGCCAAACTAAACTTTTCTTCATTATGTATCCCCCTAAATTCGCCGACCGACCAGTCAGTCGGCATTAGTGCAAAAAAAAATCTTACAAAATTATTTTACCCTTTGCAACACATTTACGTCAATACATATATTCTCAGACAATATTTACCTTTAGTATCTGCAAAGCAATGCGCCCCATCCCCATTCCCCGGGACGCACAAAATGGTGCAGTGCGCGAAACAAATAACCCCGGCACCGCAGGCGTATCTGTATACGTCGAGGATGCTGGGGTTATGCAGTGACAAAGCAATGCGCCCCATCCCCATTCCCCGGGACGCACAAAATGGTGCAGTGCGCGAAACAAATAACCCCAGTACCGCAGGCGTATCTGTATACGTCGAGGATGCTGGGGTTATGCAGTGACAAAGCAATGCTCCATTTTGTGCGTCCCGGCTTAGCTTTCGAGCCAGACAATCACACTCTTCATCTCTTTCGATTTCTTATCCATAATGGCCAATTCGCCCACTAATGAGTTAATAGATTCGTTAAGCTGCTCAGCTTCTTCTCCAGTGGCAGCCAAGCTTCTTTCTACTAATTGACGATATTCAGCAAGCTTTTGCTCATATTCTCCTGTGATGTCGTCATTAGTCCATTCTTCACCTATTACCCTGCCCAGCCCATATGCAGCATTGGCAAATTGATTTGCCTGGGCATACGGCACATCGTACCTATAAACTTTAATTACGCGACCATCTGCACTGGAAGCCGTATACTCCTGTGCCGGTGCAAGACCCTGCATATTGGCGTTTGCTGCCAATACTCTAACAGCCTCATCAATCTGCGGCACATATAGCTTGACTACCGTACTTTCGGTAACCCTCTTCCCATTTACAAATACTCCGGGAGCAGGTAGCACTAAATCGTCTAAACTGATATTCCGTGCCACAGAACTCTTTGGTGCCTCCGCAACCACAATAGGCTCTGGCTTTGATGGCTTTTCCAGTTCCATCACTTCAATCTCTACCGGTCTAATCTCTTCTACAAACTCTTGCACGGGCTCTTCCGAGACTGCTGCCGCAAGAATATCTTCCGGATTAGTAAGAGCTTCCTCTGGAGCGTCTACAAGCTCTGGAGCAGGAGCTTGTGCAACAATCTTTACGGGCGCTGGTTTTTCTGCTACAGGCGCTTCCCCTGCCGGGGCCGGCTTAATAAACTTGCCAGCCACATAGTCACTGACTACAAAATTATTTATTCCCAACAGCAACAGTATAGACGCAGCCATTGCCAAGCTTTTCAACGGAAACCGCATAAAACGGCGCTCAACGACAGTGGCAGCTTCTTCCTCACGCAATCGGCTCATTACCCGGTTGGTAAAGTCGGGGGGAGCGGCTTGGGTTTTGTTCGTACTGCACAACGCTGCAAGGATTTGCTGCATTTCAGTAGTGTAGCGTGAACAGGACTGACAGCTTGCCAAATGCTTTTGGAATGTATTCATTTGTGATTCAGACAGCAGACCGTCCAACCAATCAGACGTCAGTACCCTTACATCAGAGCATCTCACGCGCTCTCGCCCTCCTTTCCGGACAATGATGAATTACTTTTGTTTCTTCTTCAAAAGTTCCCGCACCGCCAAGATTGATACCGGTGGCACGAGCCCTGGCTATAACTTGTTTTCGCAAAGCATCCCTTGCTCTGCTGAGCCTGGACCGAACAGTCCCGATTGAACAGTTTAATGTGGCCGCTATTTCATCATAAGACAAGTCCTCAAGCTCACGGAGCAACAGCACCACTTTCTGCTCCTTAGGCAAACCGTCCAAGGAATTTTGCATTAAATCGCTCATTTGGTGAGCAAGCACGACATTTTCCGGGTTATTGTCCCAGGAAGGAATCTCCCTTGACAACTGGCCCTCATCAGTATTAATAGGCTCATCCAGCGATACTACGGTATGAAGCTGGGACTTGCGCTTATCGTTTAACCAGGCATTCACTGTAATCCGGTGAAGCCATGTGCCAAAATCAGCATCACCACGAAAGTTATGCAAAGCACGATAAGCTCGGATAAACGCTTCTTGTGCCAGGTCCTGAGCATCCGACTGATTGGCTGTTAATCTTTGTGCCAAAGCGTAGACCCGGTCCTGGTAGAGCGTAACGAGCTGCTCAAAAGCTTCTAAATCCTGCTTCTGTGCTCTGTTAACTAGTTGCCTGACAGCTTCCATCCTCCGACTCCCTCTGCCAGATGCAAAAACTCTACCCTTACTTATGTTAGACACAGTAGTCAGGGCAAAAGTTCCAATGCACCTTCTTTTTTTCAAGTATACCAAAAAATTTTCTGTTGTTCCATCCATATCTTAGCAGCATGGCTACAAGCCACGCAAATCATCCAAATAACTCCATACAGCTTCATACAGCACCCGCCGGGAAATATCTCCATCGCTAAGATTCAGGTTATTCAATGCGCTCTTTTCCACAGCTTCCGTTAAGTGAACATTATAACGGATAAATTCACGCACCAGTTTTTCCACATTCTCCCCGGTAACGCTACCGCTCTCCGGAGAGGTTACAAAATACATCTTCGCAGCCTGCTCCTCTGCTCCGGCCAGGTGCAATACACGGGATGAACCATGAAACAGCAGATTTAAAAAAGCCTGATTGCCAAGAGGACTATCTAGATAATATTCATTGCCGTACCCTCCGGCCACAAGTCCCAGGCTGCGCAGCCTGCAAAGAACCGAATACCCTTCATCAACTGCAACAGCAGGCAGCTCCGTTCTACCAGGCCCAACAAACGCCCCCTGGCTTGAGAGCACTTCCTGTATAAACTCTATGGCAGCCCTGTCACCGGCAATAGTTATAAAATCATTATCTGTTGCTAAAGAGTACGCAGCAGCCACTCCGGCTGCCTGGCCGCCCGTCATTCCCACAGGCACCACTCTGGCGCTGCCGTGAGCCAGAGAATCATAACCGGCCGAGCGGCCCACAACCAGCAGGTTTGCCAAATTAGGCGGCACAAGGCTGCGAAAAGGCACAGCATACATTTCCGGCGCTCCAACCACATACCCCGGCTGGTTCTTACTCACTGCCTGAATATCCACAGGATAGCTGCCATAGCCTATTCGATCCCACTGATCCCGGTTTTCCAGCACATCATCTATAGTTAGTCTGTATAGCGCCTGCATATGCCTGCTCTCCCGCACATAAAGCTCTGAGGCGAAGGAGGCTATATTGGCCTTGGCAAATCCGGGCAAATTTTCCCTGACAAACTCCACAAAACGGTACGCTTCTTTTTGTGCCTCCGCTTTGGCTTCTGACCTGGCACTTTTATCATACGGGTCCACCCCATATATCAGTAGCCCGTTAATAAATACTAAGCCATCCTTTTGACGAACCATATTAAATCCGCGAAAAGCTATTCTCTCGTTCTCCGGAACATAACTTTTTACATGCTGGTCATAGCCCCAACCAGCACGAAAGGTAGCCGCCGAACTACGTCGCTTGTCCACCACGATATTCTCCCACATCACCCTAGGCCAGTTTACTCCTTCCAGAGCAAAAACCAGAGTACTCGCCTGGAAGCGTCCTGGCATACCAATATCCTCAAAACCCTCCGTAAAAGGCACCCCGGCAAGAATAGCCAGCTCTGCATCCTGAGAAGCATCTATAAAAACCCTGCCGAAAAACGTTTCATGCTCACCGTTTTTACTTACTCCCAGAGCAACTAATCTGCCGTTTTCCAATTCAGCTTTATCCAGCTTTAGGCCCAACCGTACAGTCAGCAAAGGCTCCGCTGCCAACATATCATCAAACACTCGCTGCGCATCGGGAATATCAAAGACAGTTCCCCCAACTTTTTTCAGAAATTCCTCAAATATTCCCCGTGTAACCAACTGCCGAGCAGCTACGTTATCCGAGTTGTAGTTCATGTCAATCTTGCTCAACTGCCCAAGAGTAAATAGCCCACCAACCTGCTCTCGCCTGTCTATCAAAAGCGTATTTAAGCCATTGCGTGCCGCTGATAGCGCCGCCGCTATCCCTTCAGGATCCGAACCCCAAACTATCACATCATAAGGAGAGCCTTCACTGCCGTCTGCGCTTCCCGCCGGGACATACCCCAAATCACGCCATAGCTCCGAAGCTTCACTGTAGCCTGCAGGCATAACATAACGTGCTCCCGCTGCGGAGGAAATAAATATTCCTGCAATTAAAAGCACCAGCGTAGCAATCATTAATTTCGTTTTTAACATTGGCGCCTCCTTAGTTAACACTCACCGTTCTAGCGGTACTATCCCAGCTCACCTGCGCCCCCAAGTATTCACTAACAAAGCGAACCGGAATCATAGTTCGGCCGTTTTTAATCACAGGCACAGTATCCATAAAGCGCTCCTGCCCGTCAACTAAAGCCCGTTTGCTGCCCACAGTGAGCACCACCGTCTTCCCTTCACTGCGAACGGTAACCGCCCGCGTAGCCTGATTCCAATTCACATCTGCATTCAAGGCCTCACCGATTGCCCGCAGCGGCACAATTACTCTATGCTGCTTATCAATAAATGGCTCCACATCAAAATACACAAACCGGCCGCTAACCCGTATCCTGATAAAGTCCGTGGCACTGCCGTAAATCAAATACTGCTTCCGCTCTTCTTTAAATTTATTTAACCCTGGACTATAGTTAGCCAATATCTGTTGCGGAGTCAGTCGCTGCTCCAGCCACTGCCCCACTTTATCCGTCCCCATGATTTTATCGAACATCACAATGGAGGCTGCGGTACTCCCGCTTTTAGGCACAGTAAAATTAGTGAGCTGTTTGGCATAAGCCAGAGCAAAGAACCCAGATCTTGCCGGATTAAACATGCGGTAGTCCGTGATATTTAACCGCACTCCGCCTACGCCGTTTATTAGCTCCGGCACAAATATTACACCGGGCAGCCCCGCATTATTCAACAAATTTGCAAATGTGTTGGCGTTAATCCCCTTGCCGCCAATCCACTGAAACCTATCTGCCATGTAAATGCCTGTACCTTCCCCTAAGCCGGTAGCCATATATCCAAACGCCGATTCAATAGTGGGGATATTAGGAGAAGTCTGCACCCAAGTTAAGCCTGTGTTCTGCCAAATCATATCACGAGTATAACCCTCCATTTTCACCACTTTTACATCGGCTCCAATTTTCCTGTTAAAAAATAGAGCCAACTCCCCCGCCGTCATACCGTGAGCCATAGGCAGATTATCCACTCCTACAAAAGTAATAAATCTGTCCTCCATCACCGGCCCCTCCACAATCAACCCGCCCACCGGATTCGGCCGATCCAATATCACGATAGGCTTATTATTTTCCTTCGCCGCCACCATGCAATAATTCATGGTGGACATATACGTGTAAGTCCTTGAGCCAACATCCTGCATATCAAATACTAGCACATCCACACCTGCCATCATTGCCGCACTGGGCTTCCTCGTCGGCCCGTAAAGGCTGTGTATAGGGATTCCCAGCGTCGGATGAACGGTAGAAGGAACATACGCCCCCGCTTTGGCCTGGCCATCTATGCCGTGCTCTGGCGCATACAAAGCGACTAGATTAATCTCAGGATGCTCCGCAAAAACATTAACCAAGCTTCTTCCTCGGCCGTCCACCCCGGTCTGATTGGTAACAAGACCTACCCGCTTTCCCCTTACCAGATGCATTTGCTTTTCAAGGAGAACCTCATTCCCAAGCTTCACCACCGGCGCGGCAAAAACAACACCAGCGGAAAGCACCCCGAAAATCAAAGCAGCCACCAATAACAATGCCAATATTTTAAGATGTACTTTTTTCATTTACGTGTCCTTCCTTTTCTCAGGTTGTATGCTAGCGATAGGTGTTCGTTACCTTTAGACGTAAATATTCGCTATAGGTTTCTTCTAATATTTCAACATAGCATGTTTATTTCCTGTAAGAACCCTTGTTTAAATAATGGCAGCCATCCCGCTATTTGACACACATAAATAGAGAAACGCTCCGTGTTAACGGAGCGTTTCCTAGTAGCTGTTTAATTAGTTAGCTGTGATGGTAACAGTCTTTGCTACTTCATCCCAGGCAACGGAGGCATTTAGTGCAGTACTGATTGCACGGATGGGTAACATTGTACGGCCATCCATGATTTCTGGTGCTACGTCCATGGTGATTGCAATGCCGTTTATCAGCATTGTGGTGCTGCCGATTTGTACCTGTACAACACGGTCGCCACGAATCAGGGTTACAGTTCTGCGAACGGAATCCCAGATAATGTTGTCAGAGCTAACGCCTACTGCTTCTGCAGCAAAGCGAAGGGGCAACAAGGTGCGGCCGTTCTTGATTACAGGAGCTACGTCCATAGTCAAAGTTGCGCCATCAAGTGTGTAGCTAGAGGAACCGATGGTGAATACTGTCTTAGCAGCAACGTTCCCTATGCGAGCAGCAAGAGCGCTTACGATAGTCTTGGTATCTAACCAGTTAACAGGAGCAGATTTTGCTGAAACTGATACATTTGCATCGCCTTCAATGGCGGCACGTGCAACATCATACTTGATTTTGCTGATAGTAATGGTGCTGGGTGTGGTGCTTACGCTAGTTACGGGAATTTCCAGCTTGCCATCGGCATTAATACTTACAGCGCCGATTACCATATCACCAGTGGTTACCTCTACAGTCGGAGTACCGTTAAAGGTTACGCCTGTGGGCAGACCAAAAAGCAGTGTGTCCACAAGAATAGTTGCTTTTGCAGCTTCTTTAATGGTAACGTTAGCACCTGCTTGTGCAGCACCGGGGTAAGCAAGGCGAGTCATGTCGGCTGCTACAGTGAAGGGCTTGGCAACTTTACCAAGTTCTACTGTACCGCTGGCGCCAAGGTTGCCGCTTACTTTAACTTTAATGTCGCCTGCGGCGGCATCACCTGCTGCTGGGAGGTTAATGTCAGTGATTCTCAGTTCGGTGGTAGCAGCCCATGCTCCAGCTTCGTCTGTTTCGAACCATGCTTTGGTGTCGTCGGAATACAGGTTAATAGTTGCTGCTCTTGCACCCCAGGCGCCTGTGCCGTCCCTTCCTTCTAAAACAAAGGGAGTTGTAGCATCAAATGTTGCGCCTTCCAGCTCTACCACAACGATTTTACCTGCAGGTATTTCGTTGCCGGTTGTGGCCTTTAAGTTAAAGCTAGCTTTATTACCTGAGGTTGGCTCAAGAATTTTTGCCGGATGACCAGCATAAACGGTATCGGTGTTATTTTTAACTTCAACGATTTCTACTGCAGTTGTGCCAAATGTTGCAACAACAACTGTGGTTTC
>DLMZ01000008.1:17305-24459 GCA_002479415.1 Firmicutes bacterium UBA7523 | reverse complement strand
TTTTTTGTTATTCTTCCAAACCTTCCTGTCTCTTGATACTCCATCATATCACCATCTTCCCTATCTCAAGGTTTTCAAAAAAATACTGGTTTTATCAGCCGTTTAATATCTACTACATTGATTTAACTTTTTCTTTCAATTCTTTTATCTTCATTTCGATCGTAGATATTACTTTTCTAAGCTCCTCATCACTCTTTCCGGTTGGATCAGCAAGACCCCAATCTTCTTCATACTTGTTCGGCAAAAATGGACAGACTACATTGCAACCCATTTTTACAACAACATCAATCTCTGGAAGCTCCGTTAACAATTTGGAGTGTTGTGTTTTTTCCATATCAATCCCATAAATCTCTTTAATTAAACGTACTGCATCCTTACTGATTTGAGGGTTAGTATCAGTCCCGGCAGAGTAGCTTTCGAAAACATCATTTGCGAAATGCTTACCTAGCGCCTCAGCGATTTGACTGCGGCAGGAATTATGAACACATATAAATGCTACTTTTATCTTATTACTCATGGGCCATACCTCTTACACTTTTTTCAGGGAACCAGTGTGTGGTTTTATTTGCACTTCTAACAAGTGCTAGCATAACAGGCACCTCAACCAAAACCCCAACAACGGTTGCTAAGGCCACTGGTGATGTCGGACCATATAATGTAATTGCTACTGCCACTGCCAGCTCAAAAAAGTTTGATGCACCAATCATACCTGCCGGTGCTGCTACATTATGCTTTAGCTTCAAGAATTTAGACGCCAAGTATGCGATAAAGAAAATTAAAAACGTTTGTATTGTTAAGGGTATTGCAATGAGTACTACGTGTAGCGGATTTTGAAGAATAACATCTCCTTGAAAAGAAAAGATGATGATTAATGTCATCAATAACCCGCCAATAGTAATATTATTAAATCTCGGTATGAATTGATTCTTAAAGTATTCCTCACCTTTATTTTTTATAATATGCTGCCGAGTAAACACTCCTCCCGACAACGGAATCACGACAAAGAGAATTACAGAAGTAATAAGTGTATCCCATGGTACCACAACACCGCTAAGGCCTAATAGCACTGCAACAATTGGAGTAAACGCAAACATTAAAATGATATTGTTGGTAGCAACCTGGACAACTGTGTAGGCAGGATTACCCTTTGTTAAGTGGCTCCACACAAATACCATAGCCGTACAAGGAGCTGCCCCCAATAAAACTGCTCCAATCAAATAGCTTTCAGCAAGCTCCGGTGTTATTAAGCCTTTGAATATTACATAAAAAAATAGAGAGGCGATGGCGTACATAGTAAACGGCTTAATCAACCAATTAGTTACCCACGTTACATATAGCCCTTTAGGACTTTTCCCGACATTTTTAATACTCTGAAAATCAACTTTTAACATCATTGGATAAATCATCAGCCATATTAGGATTGCGATTGGAATAGATACCTTTGCATATTCAAAGCGACCTAAAAATCCTGGTATACCGGGCAAATATTTGCCGATTAATATACCTGCTACCATGCATAAAGCTACCCAAAGCGTTAAATATTTTTCAAAAAAGCCAATTCCACTATTTTTGTCTTTACTCATATCATCAATTATCCTTTCTTGCCAAAGCATCAAAAAAAGCATTTAAGTTTTGAGGAATTTCATATCTCTCATCTGCTAAACGATTTGAACTATGCTCTCCATATACTTCCTTCAAAATTGCGTTAATAATCATAGATTTTGGTGGTTCAGTATATTCGATACCATCCTGTACCCAAACCCTACAATCCACAGAGTCGCCGCATAAATCACCACATTCTTTGCATGAAGTTTCCCGAATCTCAAAAGCAATATCTCTGCCATTTACGCGAATTGTTGGGGAACTTAAAAAATGGTATTTAATTGCTAACTCCCTTGAATTTATATTAACCTTATTAACTACTATCTCAAATCCTGCCGCCCTTAATACCGTCGATACTTCATTAACCGCATCAGCAAGATTAGTTTCAGCTCCCTGACACCGCTCACATATACTCAAATCAAGATAAAGAAAATCAATTATGATCTGCCTTTTTCCCTGTTCTTGTCCGCAGTAGCCACTACCACTAGAGCAACAACTAGTATCTTTTTTACTCATCATCCTTGAGCCTCCCAGAGAAGTTCACTATATTTTGCTTGACGCATCCTGAAGCGAAGGGGTAAGCGTCTTAACAACATTGATTATTAGGTTTTTGATTTTTGCATTTTTTGCAAAAACAATTTTCCTTTTCACTTGTTATACCTTTAAAGAAAGCTATGACATCATCTGTTTTTTCCTTGTTCAGCGTATACCTCATCCATGACCCATCACGCACTGCATTTACAAGGGCACTTTCAGATAGAATCTTCATATGATAGCTGAGAGTGGATTGAGAAATGCTTAACCCTTCTAATATATCGCAGGCACACATTTCTCCACATGATAACATGTCAATTATCTTTAATCGGGTTTCATCTGATATAGCCTTTATAACCAAAACATAATCAGCATATGGATATTCCATAAAATTACCTCCCAACAATTTATACGCATCAACGATATCGAATGTTATCGATATGCTATAATAATATCAGCCACATCGATAGCTGTCAATATGTTTTCTGCAAAATTTGCAACAAAAAATCGCCAACCAAGATAGATACTACATCTCAATTGGCGACAACGTTATTGCACCACCTATGAGCAATGTTCTCTTGTTTCCTTTCAATTCAAATATTTTTTTGATTTTTAAGATAACAAGAAGAATCAATACTGCACCTATACAACGTGTCACAATATATTTAGGCAAAACAGAAAAACCAAACGCTCCTAATGCAGAAAGGGGCAAGGCCGTAAGACAAAACCACCCAACAGTATCCCATTTTATTTGTTTCCATCCCGTTCCCATGCGAGAAATGTTTCAAATTAGCTGGGCAAGTGTAAGCACCGGGACTGCAATCTCTGCACCGACACAGGCAGTGACAACTGGCAGAAGCAATAAAAAACCGCCGAATCCGGCAGCCCCAGATACGAGTGCAGCCACAAAGCTACTAAAAATTAAAATAGTGAACATCCATATTTCCATTGTAAAATACCCTCAAAACAATAACGCTAGTTGTATATTATTCAAAATAAGAAATCTTTGACTATCAGCCATATTACAAGCAACCAAATCAGGGCAATAAAAGTCGCGTAATACCATTTCTTTGCTTCCCACTTTGCCACTTCTCCTCGGCTTCTTTCCTGAACTTAGCAAAAGTATCTTCCTCTGTGCTTGTGCTTGGACATATATGCTGATATTTTCTCATTTCTGGCAAGCTCAAAGTAAAATAGTTATTCCTTCAATCTGATAATCCATTCACACCTCTCATCACCGGCGTAAATTGATTTCATTAATTGAATACTTTCAACCACGAAAATGGAATTGAAAAAAACTGACATATGACCAATACTGCAGTTGCAAAAAGTATTGTTTTCTTTAAAAATGTTTCCTTTGTTTATTAAACCACATATACATTTATTTCTAACTACTGTAATGGATTTGTGTTGGGGGTCATAAGTAATGCGAGTGTCATATTTCTTTTCTTCATTATTCAAATTTACAAAAAAATCTTCAAGTGACTTTGAATTATCCCATATCTGTTTAACAAAACTTGACCATGATTTACCACAGCATTGGGCACCACATTCATATAATACTCTGTTAGTATTCTCTAAACCGATGTTTCTCTCCATTCTTTCCATAACTGTTTCTAAGTACTTCGCTTGCTCTTTCTTTTTTAAGTTTGGAAATTCTAATGAATCAAATAAAGTTATCTCCATGGCAGCTGCAAAGCCCAGTTTTCTCATGTTTTTTGTTATTCTTCCAAACCTTCCTGTCTCTTGATATTCCATCATATCACCATCTTCCCTATCTCAAGGTTTCAAAAAAATGTGATGCTGACTCTAAGCAATTTGGATATTTATGCTGTAGCCGGCATCATAGATTAATTATAGCCTTAGAGACTTTGGAAAAGGTCTTCCATTTTTCTTAACTATAAAGCCCATGACAATAACTGCTGTAAGAACACATGTAGCATCAATAATATCACTTATTGCTTTCCCAACCACCATCGTGCCTTCAAAAACACCCACAGACGGTGCGAACAGGAGACTGTAAATATAGTTGTTGCTAATATGTATCCACATGGGAAGCCAGAGGTTTAATCTGTAAACATATGCCATGGCGAGGAGCAAACCTCCCAGGAGATAGCTTATAAAAGCAACCGGAGTCATTATTGTCAGCACGGATGTTGTATGAAATAGGATGAAGATTATAGCACTCACTGTTAAAAGAAGCCCCGTTCCCAACCGCTCTTTAAGATTAGCTATTGTGTATCCCCTAAATACAATCTCTTCGTTAAGTGCTGCGGGTACCACTATCAGAAAAAACGCACCAAGAGAAAGAAAAGATACTTCAGGGTTGACCCCGGTAATTTTATAACCTCCAACTGACCAAAGAATAATAAACATCAAAACAGGAGCAATGGCACCAAGCCCTATTCCAAGAAAGGCTGTGGATATTGCTTTTGTCGGAAGGGTCATACCTAGCTCCGCAATAGGTCTTCTATCTATAAAACGAGCCAACAGGATTACAACAGTAGCGACAACAACAAGAGATCCCCAGGCAATAAAATGGATTTGCCCCTGTGAAAGGACTGCAGCATCCAGGGTAGTAATGGGACCAAAAACTATCCCAGATGCTATTACTACAACTGCAGGTGCCAGCTGGACCAACAAATAACATAACAATAATCTTAAAATAATTTTCCACCATATACTTATACTGTTCACTTCTAATACCCTCCTAATGCTATCTAATGGTTTTAGCTTACCTCTTCAAAGGTAAAAACTTCTTCAATGGTGCTCTTTAGAGCCCTAGAGATCTTGTAGGCAAGTATCAGAGAAAGATTATACTTATTCTTCTCAATATGACCTATAGTTTCTCTACGTACATCAACTATATTGGCGAGCTGTTCCTGGGTTAAATCATATCTTGCTCTTAGCTCTTTCATACGTGACCTGATTACAATCTTCATTTTAAAGGTCACCTCTTCTTTCATAGACATAAAAGGATATTATAAAGGTCATAAGTTGGACAAAAAAGATGCCTCCAATAAACAGGGCAGCTGTTTCTTGTATTCGAAGAATGGATATAGCCGCCATGGCAAGCACTAAGCCGACAAAGGAAATTACAAAAGCGTTCAGTCCAGCCTTAGCAATATTTATTTTAAACATCTCGTCATTTCGGATCTGCCCCCAGGCAAAAAAGGCAAAAGCACCAAAGAACCCAAAGAGCCCATAATTACCTGTAGGCACCCCCAATAGCCCAATAAATCCCAAATATCCTAAATACCTTAAATTATTCTTTTTCATTACAAATGCCTCCCTAAATGTTATTTTTACATAACCTTATGTTGTCATTATCCATCTTTATGTTAAAAATATATCGTGTCCATACCCAGAAGGCAATACTAATATAGATTTCTTTCCAAAAAAAATTACCCCCCTTTGCAAGGAGGTATGTATTTAACTAATCCGATAGTATTTTTAACAATTCACGGTTGAAATCCTCTGCACTTTCAATCATTAAAAAATGTCCCGTTTCTGAATAATAATATAAACGGTCTTCCTGGATTCGTTCATAACCATATTTTTTCATTCTCTGCTTAACTTTTACCTTATCCTTCACCAATGAAGAGGATACAAAAAGGTAAATCTGAGCATCTAAACTTCTTGCCTTTTTTGAATAATCGGTTTCAAGTAGGCTTTTCATATACTGATAATATGAGTTTTTATCAGTGCTTAGTGCTGTTTCCAGCAGATCCCCCAACAGTCTTTCATCCTGAGTCATTTTTTTGTAATGCTCTTTAACTACCCTTGAGAAATCCTTCTCCAGCATTTTTAGGAAAAGAGAGTTAAACAATGTCATTCCAGTCTGTTTAGTAGGCACATCTATTAGGATTAACCTGTCTATAAAATGTTTATTGTAGTCAGCTACCTCTATTGCTATCAGGCCACCTAAGCTATGACCTACAATAGTAATATTTGATAATTCTTTTTCTCTTATTTCTTCGGATATGTTTTTTGCAGCTTGTTTGATGCTGATATCACTGGATGTCTTTGTGTTGTTACCGTGTCCATACAAATCAACTGTTATTAACTGATAGTCTTCTTTTAGTACTTCCAATTGTTTTCCCCATACAGCAGATGAAGAGCCAAGACCATGGATAAATAATACTGCATCACCTGAACCTTGGTAATGAAAAGCAACCATATTTACAACCACCTTACCTTATCCTTATCAATTTCTTTAACCGGAAGCCAGTCATCCATATTACATAGTCTTTTTTTTATTGAAAACGGCCCAACTTCTTCCACATTATCAACTTCAATAAGGACCATGTCCCTTTTACCTGCCCAATGTGCAAATTGTTTTTCTGTTAACTGTAATTTATCCTGATTCTGTTGAACTAGTTTTACAGAATCTTCTTTTGTAATCTTTTCAGAATTGTAAACGTGCCTAATGGATACCAGCCTGAGGGGGCGTTTACGACACCGTGCAGAATTATCGCCAGGAATGTACTTCCACCGCTTTTATTGAATAACCAGGTAAATATAATCGCAAGAGAAGATCATACGAATCTCCTTATTAAGAGATTTTTTTCATACAAATCTTTTATAAAAAAACACTATATTATAGCCTCTATATGCCAAGGGGCACTAGACCCAAAAACCTTTGAAATCCCCGCATCCCCGTCTGTTTTCGGTATTAATAATTTGCCTCGCAATGAATTGGAACAGATTAATTGATTACATAATTGACTCTTTAGCAAAAGCACGATCATAAACAAACAACCCGATTATAGTAATTACGAGAACAATGAAACCTGATAAGCCGGTGCCACCAACAGTTAGGTCATTTCCTCCTTTAATTACTATAATAGATAGTCCCAAAGTACCGTTAATGGAGCCGTGCATAATGGCTGCTGCAATAACTGAATTAGCTTTAAGCCTAACATAACTTATGATTGGTGAAAGCAGTAATGTAAAAATTATCATCATAAATACCCCCGCTAAGGGGTTTTGGGGATAATTGTGTCCCTGAAGAATCA
>DLMZ01000008.1:16906-17076 GCA_002479415.1 Firmicutes bacterium UBA7523 | reverse complement strand
TCTTTTTGTAGAAATCCTCTCCAGCCTAGTTCTTCGCCAAACCCAGCAACCGCATTAATGCTAATACCTGCTAGAAGTCCTTGTAATAACACAATCCAGATTATGTGGACAGGAAATGTAGCGACCTGATTTTGCATTTGTTCAAGTTCCTCTGGCGTTAGTAAAGCACC
>DLMZ01000008.1:16392-16645 GCA_002479415.1 Firmicutes bacterium UBA7523 | reverse complement strand
ACTGGAGGAAGCAACCATGCTACAAAAAACCACCTGTTTAGCTTAAAAGAAATACCTAATGGTTTCTTAATAGGTTCTTTATAGATTAATTTCTGCACAACAAAAGCAACTACCATTGGGATAAACATATATATTGTTGCCACAATAAGCGAGCCAGGCATTACCCACTCTCCACCAAAAACAAAATATAGGAATGCCAGAAGATAACTCAAAAAAAATGTCAACCCTATAAATGTTAATGCCTTTTTGATGG
>DLMZ01000008.1:0-16256 GCA_002479415.1 Firmicutes bacterium UBA7523 | reverse complement strand
GTTCATATTATTGCTTATCCCCCAATTTTAAAGTATTTTAACTGCATTTTTTAGTATTTAATCTAAGCTTGGTTAGTCTGTCCAGCCACTCCATTGCATCACAGTCATTTCCCGATCATTTTGAATGTCAGCATAACCATAAGTATTAGACCAAACCATTTTCCCCTCATGAATAAGAGCAATACTAACTCCTGGTATGTCATAATTCTTCATTACTTTCGTTTTTCTTGTTTGTTTCATAACTCCCTATAATCGCTCCTAAAACAAGTCCTACGCCTGTTCCTATTCCCGCCCAAATGACAGTACCAGTTATAATAATACTTAGCCCTGCACCTATTGCCGTACCAAAAACTAATCCTATCCCCGCATATGGAGTCTTTGCATTCTTCTTTGCCATTTTTGTCACCTCTTTTCTTTTAAATTGTATTTATCTATAATCAAACATAGGAATCTAATTTATAGTCTTTTCATATGATTACATGGCATTATACTCATCATTCTACCAAGCTTGATCGGAAACAAATAGGCTAACATTAACATGCACAACCATTACAAGTTTGAGGTTTCTGCTCAATTCCTTCTTTTAATAATTTAATAGATTCATCCACTAAATCTTCATACATTTTTTCATCTAATTTTTCCATATCATCAAACCTGTCTCGCATATAATCCGACAAAGATACTGCAACGCCTGTTATCAGATGAGCGGTAAAAGAAATATTCAAATCAGATCGTATTTCATTACGAGCTATATCTTGAAGTAAAAGGTTTTCAAGAAACAAATTGCTATTTTTTATGCTGTCTCCCATTATTATTTCCTTAAGTTTTGAGTTTGCATTTTTCAGAAATCCGTCTGTTAATCCTGACAGTTTGGGATTATCCTTTTGAAAGACTAAACTGCCCAGAAATAATGCCCTAAGTAGTCGAAATATATCCAGATTGTTCAAATTAGACATTAAATCACTAAGATATTCCAACTTCTTTTCACTTGCCATTGTCATGATAAAGCGAAAAAGGTCTTCCTTTCCCTCAAAGTATTGATAAAAACTACCCTTAGCTATTCCTGACATCTCAACAATACGGCTTATGCTGGATTTTTCAAAGCCATACTCATAAAACTCATCAATAGCTATTTGAATAATGAAATTTTTCTTTTCCTCCGGTAAATTATTAAATGTTTCTTTTGGCATTAGATTATTACCCCATTTCTAGATTTCCTGCCTTTAAAAATATATACAATGCAAATTACTGTTACCATAATAGCCAGTAAAACAGCTACGGTTGCATATGCTTGTGACTTTCTTCTATTCAATCTCTATTCCCAACCCTAGAAATGATCCTGGAACATAATTAAGTATCCTAGGCATATATTACCAACTTACCAGAGATACCAGCTCTCTCTACTAATATATCCAAAGCCCTAAATATAGAAATAGTATTCCTAATATTCCAACTGCTAGATCAACAAACCACAGTTTCTTTCCTGCATTATCAATAAATGAAACAAATTTTTCAGCAGTTTTCTGCCAACTAAAGAGCAAGTTTAAGGATTTTAATGAAGCAATAGTTATAAACGCAGTAAGTATCCATCCGTTTGCTATATAGCTTGTTAGTGTTTCTATCCATACAAGAATTAAAAGCGCCATAGCATAAATTAATAAAGCATTAACCGATGCCGTACGTTTTTTCTGTGCATACTGCCTTCTTGCCCATGTGTACAACTGGTCGTGAAACAATACCCCGATAAATACTTTGATAAAGGCAGAAAAAGCTAAAACTATACTAAATACCTTGAATAAACTCCATTCCATTACAGTAAACCCCTTTCAAAATTAATGTTACGTGACGGCATAGTCATGTGACGGTATGGTCATATTATATTCCGCAGCTGTTGTTTTTGTCAATAGTACCTCAAAAATTATTGTTCAATATATTGAATACTTAAATATCCTGTGTCTATATAATCAGGCATAGCGTCAATTAATGTAATACTTCAATATCGATAAGACAAAAAAGCCCTATGGTATTTGTTAGTCAAGCGTATCTTGGAATTTAATTTGATGTTTTTCAAGGGTATGAATAATAAGCATGAATGCCATCTATATTAGCACCTCCCTCGTTAGGATAGCCGGGGCAACCCATTCAAATTGACCGTGTTTGCGGTAATCAAAGTATGTCATGCCGAGCTTGGAAAAGAAAAACACTGCAAGAATCAGGTTTATGGCAGGAAACAATACATTGTTAACCACCTGCTTAATCTGCCTAGCCGCATCTTTCCATGTTTCCTCAATGGCTCCTGAAACATCGCCTGTCGGGGCGGCATACGCATTAACGCAAAACATCGCTGCCAGCATAAGGGCGAAGCAAAGAACAAACCAAGTCCTTTTGCTATTTCTCACTGTAAACTCCACCTTTCATAGTTTTGAAAAAGGAGAAAGCTGCCGGGCATTGATGCCTGGCAGCCTTCTTTTTATTATGGTTTTAAAGGAGCAATATGCCAGTCATCCCACAAGCTTCCCTGGATTGTCACCGTGTCGGCAAGGTTCATCGACAGCATCCCGGCAGGAGTCCAGCAATCCAGCAAATAAGTGTAGGCGGTGTAGCTGCCATTGGGAAACCACACCGGTGTAAAATGAACACGCCGGCCGTATGTGGAGTATTTGTTCTGTTTAAACTCAAACTCAGCACTGTATCCGATTCTTGTTCGGTCCAAAAGCCGCCAGTAGGTATTGTATTGAAACTCCGGAAAATAGGTAACGGCTGTCTGCGCTCCAGTAACTGCAGATGATTGATTGGTGCTTACATCGGCAGTGACACTGATGTTAAAGCCGTATCCGGACTTCATGTTTTTTCCCGCTGCAGTGGGCACCTTGTCATCCGGCTTAATGTTTTTAGATGCGGTCAGGCTTGCTGAGTAAGGGTTCCAGTCGAACTCCCACCAACCGCGATCCTGCCATCGGCCATTATCCTGCCAGTACCCGCCCCCTTCTCCGTCGCTGTACCAGGACCAGCTGCTAATCCAAACCCAATGTGCACGCCACCGTGCAGACCATACCCCCCATGAAGCTGTGGTTTTCTGTTGCTTGCTGGGAACGCTCAGTGTTGAGTAGGAGTCGTTTCGGTCATTAGCAGTTGGGTTAGGGGGTTCGTTTTGGGATAAATCTGTAATCTTAACGGTGATAGTCCTGTTGCTTTGCGATCCGGTCCCCGATGCGCTCACATAAATGTTCATGGTCTGCGGGGCAGATGGGGTTGTCCAGCGCACCCACACGAGCTGGCTGTCGCCGTTTGGATAGTAAACATTATTTACCTTATAGCTTTTCCCGTTAATATCAAAAGTCACCGATACCGGCCGGTCGGGATCGGCCTGCCCTCCCCGGACGGTGACTGCCGTAACAACTTCGGTGTTGACCCTATACTCATAATCATATGCAGTCAGCTCCGAAGGAACTTCTGCATCTGAAAACCGCACAATGCCAAGCCCGAGGGAGGAAATAATATCGGCGTTGGAAACAATGTTCGTCTTGGAGCCTGACCATGCGGGATAACTCAAGTCCGGTGTTTCCAGAAACATGGCCAGCGGCAGGTTCTTATGCGTCAAGTTTCCCATCTTGCTGCGCAGCCCGCCGCCCAGGACTCTGTCATACAACGCCGCTTCCGTTGCAGTCATTGCCATCCTGATTCCGTTGAAGGTCATGTAAGCGATTGGTTCCAGCAGTATTCTGTAATCCCCGTTAATTAGGGTGTCGTAATCAAAGCCGGTAATTTCTGAAATGGTCATAATCATGTATTCGGAGCAAAAATATCTTTTGATTTCTTCTATACTTGAACTGCCGCTCCCTGAGCTTATTATTTTGGGTATTGTTATGTCTGGTTTATTACAAGTATACGTTCCCGTAGAAGGAATTAACGCTCTGCCGCCGGTATACGCTATCTTTGAAACCTTACCGAAGTGCATCAAATGGCCTGGGTTTTTATTTGTAAAATCAATTGGCACTGTTACTGGAGTTCTGTCACTCGCTCTGACTACGGTAACGCGTACCCCCTCATCGCCCGGACTCCAGTAATTCAAGTTCGTACCACTGCCCATCCCCCCGCCTCCATGGTCAATGTTTCCTTCTCCCTCAGCAGAGGCAGTTAAGGGAGACAAAAAAGTCAAAAACAAGACTAATATAAGAAAGATACTAAGCGTTCGTCTCATAAAGGCCTCCTTGAACAGCAAAAAGCACAGCGTCCAAGCTGTGCTTTTTGAGCTGTTTAATTATTTAAAGGCTAATCCATAGTTCCAACCTGTTTATTAATGTCACCATCAGAGCCTACCTCATTTACCTCTGTCCCACCGCCTTCGTCATTTACCCAGCCAAAGCCTGGGAACCATACCTGCCCTTTTTCATTCTTATCCCCCGCCTTGGGTTCTGCCGGTTTGCTCACTGTCGTATCTTCCTCTTTATATTCGGGAGGCTTTGCGGGGTTTGTTGTGTCGCCCAGGGGTGTTGGCTTTGGCGGCGGATCAGACTGATCGGTTTCATTGGCGTCATCTGCCTGCTTTACCACAACCTCGTCTTTTTCGTCTGCCGTTTCTCCATCGAAGCTGACTGCAGGGTTAACGTCTCCGGGTACCGTAACGGAAGGCGGGGTTGCATCGTCTTGGGCAGGTTTTATGTCAAGTTTGGATGAAATAGCAGCTATGAGAAAAATGCAAACAACGGCAAGGCCCCAGGCCAACAGCACTCTTTTGTTCTTATCTGTTATATTTTTCATAGGGGTTTTAACCTCCTCTTGTTTAAATTGTCCCTTTTAATTCACACCCTACCAGAAAATATTGACAAAATCTAGTGGAATGTCGTGAATGTTTAGAATTTGGGGGTATATCCGGCTCTTACCTTAAGTTTTATGCGCATAGGCGGCAGTGCTTTGCCGCCAAAGGACACCGGAACCTCTAGGGTGATTGCCGCATCTGCAAGGAATTTCTGCTCTGAAGCCGGATTTCCCGGAGCAAAGGGCGCATTAATAATCTCCACCGAAAGGTTGGATAGCTTATACTCCACAGCCCCTCCGGCGTACTTTATATGCTCGCCGCCTGCTTCCTGCAGGCCTAGTGTCCGGTCAAGGCGGTCATATATATCTCCGTAATCAAGGCTGTCTGTCCAGGAAGCCCCGGATAATAAATAGCCTCCTGAATACCCTTCGCGAACGCTGTGATAGACGTTTGCATAGTTGTCGTTAGCTGTTGCAATTACGGCAGACTGAACGGCATCCCGCACGCCTGAGGCGATTATCATCAGCCTCATGTATTCGGTTATGCCGCACATAATGAGGAGAAGAACAAGGGCAATCGCAACAATCAGGGGAAACGACGACCCTTTGCTTTCCCTTATTATACCATTAATTTTAATCATTTGTAATATACCTCACTTTTTCCCGCAGCTTTTGACTTCAAGGTGACGGGAAAAGAGCGGAAACCGGCAAAGAGTCCGATGTCAGCCTGCATGGATAGAGTCACAGTAAATTCTTCATTAAGCTGTATCTTGCCAGTCTTTGACCACGAGATATCTGGGTCAAGCCCTGTTTTTTCCCGAAGCACCTGCGCCCTTGCACTAGTTTCACTGCCTACCCGGCCTGCAATTTCCGCTTCCCTGCACAGTTCATTGGCGAAGGTATCAAGCTGGCTTTTGGCAATGTAGATAGGAAAGACTTTGACGGCCAGGGCAACAACAAGCATGGCGCAGAGCACAAGCACAGCCGTATCTATATAGCTCTCACCCCGGTTGTTTTTGATGTTATTCATGGCATCCTCCTTTATCGCTCGTTGCTAGAACATACCGCCAAGGGATTTGAGTATTTCCATAGCCATAATAATAAGATAGGTCAGCAGGAAGCACATCAGCATCAGGAAAGAAAAGATGCGGATTTTCGGCGGGATCTTCTGTGCCTGTGTTTTGAGCTTCTGTAGCTCCAGCAGTTTGAAATCATGGGCAAGCATTTTAAAATAAATCCCTCCGTCATCGCCGCGTAGCACACCGATGAGCCCCCGCACCACATCGGAGAGCTGGGGGGAATTCAGCCTTGCCTCAAACCGGGTCAGCGCCGCTTCGTAGCTTGAGGAGCGCATATCGGCGCAAACCATATCCAGTTCACCGGCAAATGCGGTGCCGGCCGTCTTCTTGAAGTTCTCCAGGATGGACAGCACGTCGCGGCTGTTTCGCAGTTCTTGCTCAACAGAAGCCACAAACCTGGGAAGCTCACCCTCGATTATTTCTCTCTTGGCTCTTATGCATTCATCGGCTCTCCGGCTTTCCTTAAAGTAAACTGCTATGGCAAGAAAGACGGGCACCGGGCTAGCCAGCGGCATAAGCAGAAGGCAGGGTACCACTCCAAGGAGTACTGCCCCTGCCTTTACATATGCATAAGCCGTGTATGTTTCGGGAGTCATCCGGATGCCTGAAGCCTTGAGGATGTTTTTCAGGCGGCTTTTTCTGTACTCGTCCATGCAGATGAATTTGGAAAGCCTGATTGCCGCATCCAGAAGCAGCGCATCCGCCGTGCGGGAAAGCTTATTGTCTTTTCGTCCCGCATTGAGCACAGCCTTGGAGGCTTTAATGGCCGGCAGCTTCAGTATATCCGCGAGGATAAAAAAGAGGCCGGCTGCCAGGAAGGCTGCAAATAAAAAAAGCAGGGTTGTCAATTTGTTTTCACCTCCGGAACTCTATAGGCTTGGTCAGCTTGATTACAAAGGCTGTTGAAACAAATACCAGGGCAGCTGTTGCCGCAAGGATAATCTGCCCCGCCGCCGTGTGCATCAGAGTGTTGTACCATGACTGGTTGACTGCATGCATCAGGGGAATGTTGCCGATGACGAAGATTGTCATGATGATGAATTCCTTCCTCGGCCCGAACATCAGGTATTCCAGCTCCGCGTTGACGATCCGCATGTCGGAAAGCTTGTTTACAATGGGCGTGAGCGTTGTTTTGAGCCCCCGGTCATGCTGGCATGCGCTGACGGCATCGCACCATTCCCGGAATATCTCATTGTCAATCTTGGGCTTCATTGCACTCAGCGCTGCGTCAACATCGGGGTCAATCATTTTCATCTGTGTCAGAAACTCACCCAGCACTTTGCTTACCGGAGGGTTTAGATAATCGATGTTTTCCTCTGCGGCAGTCAGAATATTTTCGTTTCTAAGATATGATGTCGTAATAATGGACAGTGCAGTTTCCAGCTCTGCGGCGATATCATTTTTGTAGTGGTTTGCCGTCAGCTTCACATACCAGAAGGGCATGAACATAAAGCCGACGGCAAGCACCGGCACAAGGAACACATTCTCTAACAGGACGGCAAGGGAGACACCCAGGGCAAACAGCCCCAGAGAGCAGACGCAGATTAAAGAAAATCGGCTGCTCCGGCCGGTCAGCCTGAGGATATCCTGGGCCTCCATTATTTCTCTGCGGAACAGAGAAGGCTTTTTCCTGTGTGTTGCTTCGTTGATTTCATCCTTGATGGTTTTGGGTTTTGCGGTCAGAAAGCTAAACAGGCTGTCGGCAAATTTCATAGGCGAGAGCTCTAAGAGCATAAAGCTGCCCATTATAATGCCGATGCAGGCAGCAAGCTGAAGTATGGTCACAGGGCTGAGCCTCCCTTCAGCATTTTCTTGAGAAACTCCTGAGGCATCCCGTTTTCCAGAAAGCGCTTCTGCAAGCTTTGCGAAATGATGTTTTCCTGCCGATGTTCTCCGCTAATAATAAACTTGCCGCCTTCCATGCGGTTATCGGTGATGTTGAAACGGAACAGGCTACGGTAATTCTTCTCCCCGTCCGGCAGTATTTCGCACTCCATCACTTCCATAACCTTGCGCTGCTTATTTTCAAGCTGCTTGGCAAAGACCACAACAGGGAAAGCCTCGGTGACAAGGGACATCAGGGTATCATCGGCAATGTCGTATTTTCTTTTGCAGAGGGTAACCATCCTGCGCCATGTGGCTTCACAGGAGTTGCTGTGGATAGTAGTCAGCACCGTGTGGCCGGTCCTGGCAGCTTCCTGTGCGGTATAGGCTTCGGATGAACGCATTTCCCCCACACATATAATTTCGGGATTAAAGCGCAGGGCTATATCCAGCAGAACGTCCTGGTCAATGTTCTGCTTTTCGTTTTCACTGGAGCGTGTGAGTGTATGGATGACGCTGTTGACGGTTTTCCCTTCTTTTTTGCTTACCAGGGCAAGCTCGCGGCTTCCGTTTTCAATGGTAAAGACCCTTTTGGATTCGGGAATGGTGCTTAACAGCCATCCGGCCAGGGTGGTTTTGCCGGAGCTTGTGGCACCGGCCACACACACAGATATTCCGTAGCGCAGGCATTCGGAAAGGAAGTCCAGCATATCTTCTGTGGCGGTGCCGCCGCTGATAAAGTCGGCTTTTTCCATATGCTGCGGATTGACGATCCTGATAGAAGCCGCCACTCCCACATCCTCGTCAACAAGAGGAGTTTTCAGTACAGCGATACGGATGTTTTTGGACAGGTGCCCGAGAATGGCCGGGCTTGCGTTGTCCAGCACCATGCCGGATACATGGAGCATTCGGCGAACTACGTTAACGGCGTGTGCGGGAGAGTCAAAGTGTTCGTCCAGCTTGACGGTCTGCCCGTTGGAGTATTGGACTTCGATGTCGTCCCAGGCATTCACATCTATTTCCTCAATGCCAGTGCCGAAGATATATTTAGTTAAAAAACTGAACTCGGCCATCTCCGCATACAGCGCATCGATTAGCTGCTCTGTGGTCATGCCCTTTACGGCAATGCGGCAATCCATCAGGTATTTGCGGATATACCGCTTGACCTGCTCCCTGGCTTCATTCTTGTTTCCGTCCAGAATGAGTGAGGAGTATTTGCCCGAGATATATTCCTGCACATCGCGAAGGACGGCAGCGAAATCTTTTGATGTGTCGTCCGGGCTGAAAAAGAGGCTGTGGTTAGTGGCTGTATTGATGCTCATATTCCAAACACCTCCTTGCTGATTTTTTCAATTTCCTTTCTGAAGCCCCGGCTTTCTTTCAGCCCCAGGTCCCTGAACAGGTCCCCGGCCAGATATTGCTGCTCAACTTCCTGAGAGTGCGGGATTTTAAAGGCCACGCCGCTTAATATCTGCTCAATGTTTTCCATCGCCTCATACTGCTTCACGTTGGAGGCGATTTTGTACTGCTTGTCGGCATCCCATTTCCGGTCCATCAGCAAAGGGAGCTGGGATGAAAGATAGCTGATGGATTTAATATCACAGCTGACCAGGCGCAGCACCGCATCGGATTCCATCAGAGCAACCGCCGACAGGATGTCGCCGGCGATAGTGCTGCCGCAGTCGACAATGATATTCGGCGCAATGTTTCGCAGATGACCGATAAGCTCCGACGCCTGCTCCGCTGTGTAGGACGGGTAGGTAAATACATTTTCACCTTTGAGCATGCCAATGATGGTAATAAAGCTCTGCTTTCTGTGCAATATGCAATTCTGCCTGATAAGATTGTCGGTCACCTGGGCAGCGGCAAGAATGCTGCCCAGTGACTTTTCATGTTCAATGTCGGAAGGCGGGCAGATGCAGGGGACCATGGGTGTCGTCATATCACAGAGCAGAAGTACCACATTCCTGCGTTTGTCGGCAAGGTATTTGGCCAGCTTGACGCTGACGACTGTCTTGCCGGAGGATGGGCTGCCCCACACGGCAAGCACCTGGTTGTCGCTTTCCGGCTCGGGAGTCTGATGCTCCCCGCCTGTTTTGCGTGAGAAGATACTGCCTGTTTTGAAATTAATCATGGTTCGCTGCCTCCGGGTAAAGCTTCTTCAGGGCCGCATCCTGCGCTTCGATAAACTTAGCCTTATTCTCTTCAGAGCCCCTGTAAACCAGGGACAGATGCGGCTTCCCCTCAGCATCAAGCTCTGCCAGGATTTTTGATTGTTCCGGCGATACAAGCAGGGTGACGGTGCTTGGGAGCTCCTTGTCATCATCCTTCCGCTGACCGGCAGTATCCGTGTCATAGCCGCTGCCGGCGGTAACCGCGATAACCTCCACATACTGCAGCTCCGCAGGGATAACAGTTGTGCCTCGCTTTTTGTAGTCAGGCGCAATCACTGATACGATGTCGCCGGAAATAAGCTTGCCCGACAGGCCGGCGGCAAAGCTTTTAATGGTGAGGGAAAAGGCCTGCTTTTCACCATTTAAGCTTAACAATGCGGCATTTTCAGCGGGAGGAGCATCGGCGAGCTTGGCAGCAAGAATATAGTCGCCGGCCAGCAGGTCGGCAACGGCGTATCTGCCCACGGCGATGTCCGGGCTTTTTACCACATCCTGCGGCAGATTGTAGCTGCCTACTTCCACAGTTTTTATCATCTCGCCGGTAATCTGCTCCCCGGCTTTGATATCCTTGGCCACATGAACGATGCTCGTTTTCCTGGAGATATTAGCGTTAAAGAAAGGCGTTACCGCAAAGCAAATCAAAAGGGACACCATAATGCAGATAATACCCAGCACGGTTCTGTTTCTTAAAAAACCCATAAGTCAATTCCTCCTGTATTCATGAAATAGACTGCAATATAGCCAATGGAGAGAAAAGGCGCCAGGGGGAACGACTTTTGACATTCCCGCCTGCGCAGCTTCCAAGCGGCAGCATAACCGGCACAAAAAAGAAGCATGGCAGCAAGACCTACGGCTATGGCCGCCATGCTTCCGGTGAAGCCAAGAACAATGCCCGATGATGCCGCCAGCTTGATGTCGCCCCCGCCCATGCCGCCCCACAACAGGGCGGCAAGCAAAAGCGGCAGAGCTGAAAGGCAGCCCGCCAGCCTGACAGGTTCAAAGAGAATCAGGCCTGTGGCGGCGATAAGCAGGCAGACGGTATTAGGGATAATTCTTTTTCTGATATCAATGACGGAGGCCGCCAACAGCAGGGAGACAAAAAGACCTCCCTTGATTAAATACAGCAGCTCAGCTCCCATAATTAAACATTTCCTGGACGCGCTGCGTCAGAGTCGGCAGCACCGTTTCGCCAAACAGTTTGTACAGCCCGCCAAGGACCAGTGCGCCGATAACCACGGCCATCAATATTTTTATTGCCGTATCTACAAAATTCTCACCGCTTTGTGAAGTAAGGACAGCCTTTGCCTTCAGCGCCTGCCCTGCAATTAGTTTTTTCATGTCTTTAACCTCCAAATATTAAGTTTATTGATTCCTTGCTTTCATTCCCAAGCTCCGCAACTTTCTTCTTTTCGCCGTAAATATTTTTTTGTTTTTCCTCATGCTCCTCATGCTTTTCCCGCTTGTAGGTAAAAGAGGGCGCGATTCCTTCAAGCTCCCTGCGCCTTTTTACCCTGTACTTTTCGGTGTCCTGTTTGTACAGGTAGTACCACTCTTCATCGAGGCTGTATACCCCAACTACTCCTGTGTTCTCCCCGGCCTGGTAAATAAGCCGGTACTCAAAAAGCGAGTCGGGAGAGCAGTCGACCCTAATCAGGTCAAGCTTTAATTCTTCCGCAGCAGCCACCTCCGCACAGGCAATAAAAAACACCGGCAGCTATTCCGGTGCGTCCCTGTTGTATTTGTCTGTTTCATCCACATGGAGAAAACCCTGAGCCGCAATTTTAACTAGCCCTGAAGCTACAAGTGCTACTGGCGTATCTCCTTTGAATAGAAACCCGTTGCGAATCTTGTAGCCTTCGGGCAAAACTATTACATCCTTTTTCCCGTCAATAGATATCACCGCCTTTCTGTATTCAGAATGCTTAGCTCATCTGCATGCCGGAGTCGGCAGAATGCTGCGGTGTCTGGCCCTGGCTCATGCTCATAGCCTGATGATAAGCCTCAATCACCGCATCATTTAGCTGCTGTCTGAATTCCTTGGTCACCGGAAAGCAGATATCTTTATACTCTCCGTTTCCCCCTTTGTAGCTGGGCATGGCCACAAACAACCCTTTGCTGCTGTCCATTACCTTCACATTGCGGATAGCGAAGCAGTCATTTAGGTTGACCGATGCAGTGGCGCGAATGTTTCCGGACGGGCGGATGGACCCGATTTTCACATCAACCTTCATGGGAAGGGGCTGCGCCGCGCTTTCCTTAGCGGCCTGTGTGCTGTTTTTCTTCAAAGCGTTCTACCTCCTTTTTTATTACAGGTTTATGGACTGACCGCTTTGCTGTTCCTTTTGAGGGCTGAATTCTATCTGCTTAAAGCCAAAGCGGTCCACATAGTGGAATTCACTGCCGTCCTTGCCGCGGAGCTCTATGACATCAGATATGGACAGGGAGTGGCCGCGGAAGCCGGGGGGATGGTGCAGGTTGAATTTTTCAAAGATGGCATCCAGGTTGTCGGTTTCAATCTGCCCGTCATATACTACCCGGTATTTTTGCCGGTCCGGCCGGCCGAAGCTTTTTAGGAGCTCGTCGTAGCCGATGAATTTCATCATGACGTCCACCTCCGGCTTCAGCTGGTAGATGCGGCATGATTTTATCTCCGGAATACCTTCAATGCCGAAGGTGCTGTTTGCCAGTCGGTCGTATACGCCGTTAACCCATTCCACGGCCAGTCCTTGTTTTACCGCTAGGAAGTCATTTAGCTCGCCGCAGTGAAACACAGGGTCAACTACAGCTTTGCCGCCGGTTATATAACCTGCGGTGTTGCCGTAGAAAATAATAATGTCTTTTTTGATATGGATGCCGGGCATCTCGCTGCCTCCTTTCAGAGATTCATTTGCATGCTCCCCTCATGCCGGGCTAATATTGTCTCCAGTTCTTCCCTGGAGGGATGAACAATCCTGCCTTTGACAAGCTCCAGGACATTACAGTCGCCACGGTCACAAATCATAACCCGATGCTGATAGTTTTTCTGCAAATCAATATATTCCATAACTTCTTTTTCGCTGCAGAGCCACACGCCTGCTTCATGCCTGCCGTTTTCAAGGAAGCTGTATCCTCTGTACTTTGGCGTTTGCTCATGTTCGCCGGCAGAGGAGCCGGGATTTATTTGTGAAAGCTTCAGCTTTGCCCAGTCCGGCAAAGACTCGGGCTTAACGGCACCGTAAAAGCTTTCTCGCACCCATTCCGCTTTTTCGTTGTCATAGAGGCAGGTGGCAAATACCGACCGGCCCCGAAGCAACGGGTCGCAGCCAAAGCCAAACCGTCCAAGCCACAGCTGAAAGCGCTCGTCTCGGTATTCTGTTTTCAGCGCTTCGGGGCGCAAAACAATAATCTTGCCTGCGTAATCCTCGTTGTAGTGGCTGTCTATTATGCAATCCTTGAGGGTAAGGAGCTTTTTGTCCATCACTGTGCCTCCGTATTTTCTTCTATCAGGGCAATTAGCTTTGCTGCCAGAGACAATAGTGTCTGTTTTTCCATGTCTTTAACCGCAGAGAAAACATATGCTTCTACTGCCTGCGGGGAGTGGTCGCCCGTTTCAATTAAGGTAATTTTTTGGACGGTTACACGTCCTTTGTCCATGCCTAATCTGACAATATCTCCGTGCTCTATTTCCGCTGTGCTGCGCAGTGCTTTTGGAATGAGCACCCGGCCTTTTTCATCCACCACCTTGTAAACGGCTTTACTATGCATCCAAGACACCTCCTCCCCTGATAACGCTGCGTACAGTTTCCGGGTTTATGCCAAGCTCGGCAAATAACCGGCACAGTTCGGCGGGGATTATCTCCGGATGTTCCGCCTCCGTTATGATAATGGCACCGTCGGTGCAGGTAATTTCAATGTCACCGCCCAAGGGGATGTCTGCCGCTTCCAGCAGTTCATTGGGCAGGGAGATTTCCCCGTCCGGGTCTGCAAAGCCGTATGGTATGTTTAAGAGCTCAACAGATACTTTCCGGGGATCGCTTTGAAGCTTGCTGATACGGGCTATTTTCATCGTATCGTCGGGTACAAGCCCCATGCCTTCAAGCAGGTCGGCAGGGATTATGAGCTTCCCCTGATCCACACTGATTTCAATTGTTTTCATTAGTCAGTCCTCCTCGCCCAATTCAGGGCATGTTTTTTCTCTGCCGTCCAAATCAAAGAGCTCCATCTGGATCGGCATGTTTCTTCTGCGTTCGGATGTGTCATAGTTGGATATGAATACTTCCAGGTATTCGCTGCCGCTCTCATACCGCTGGGCCATGTTGTTCAAACGGGCAACCGACTCGATATGGAAGCTATCATACAGGTTCCTGATGTATTCGCAGTCGTTGTAGGATACTAGGAATTTGCCGTCTATCTGTGTCAGGGTATCTTTTAGGCGTACATGGTCTTTTTTTAGGAACTCCACTTCGTAGTGCCCTTCGGTTTGGTAGTAAGGCGGGTCACAGTAAAAAAAGGCGTTTGATCTGTCGTACTGACGGATCAACGCCTCGAAGTCTTTGTTTTCTATAACAGTGTTGGCAAGTCTGCGATTTGCTTCCCAAATAAGGAAGAAGGCTTTTCGTACATCGAAGGGCTGGCAGCTGTATGTTCTGCAGCCGCTGCCATAGCTGTAGCGGATAAGCTTGAAGAAGGCTGCGGCCCGTTTTACATCGGTAATCTCCGCATTTTCTGTTAGGATGGCTTTGACTTCTTCAAACTCCGGTTCTCTTAGGTGGTACTGTGCAAGGCTGAGTTCTTTTTTTAAACAGCTCTTTGTGAATTCTTTTTTGCTTATGAAGTTCCGGAGGACGGTGAATTCGTCCCTTGAGTTCAGCGGCAGGAAGCCAAGCTCCAGCAGAAAAGCAACGGGGCGTTCTTTGACACAGAAGAATAGGTTTGCAAGGTTGGCGTTGAAATCATTGTAGACTTCCAGGCACCTGCTGTCCGGGCTTTTGCCAAAAAGCACCCAACCCCCTCCGCCGAACACTTCGATGTACCGCTCGTATTCTTTGGGCAACCGCTCATATATGAGTTCTCTTAATGCTTTTTTGCCCCCTACCCAGCTGATGATACTATTCAATAAGTCATCACCTCCTTGACCTGATGCTGATTTTCTCCATCTCTGTTTTTATACAGCTCCCATCCCCGCTCCAACAGATAAAGCCTACCCCGGGATAGGGACAGCCTTTGCATTTTTCCGTATCTTGCGGCTCGGCAATGCTGCCGGTGTTTTTTTGTTCACAGCCGGGAGAAAATTTTTTATTCATATATGTATGCACGTCCCTTCTTCTTTTCTCTTTTTTGCTCATTGTTTTTAGGACTGGTTTTGTGCGGCGCTCATTTTTAATCAACTCCTCGTTTGATAATTTTGGGCAACAAAAAAAGCGGCTGCATCTTTTTTAATGCAACCGCTGATTATTGGTTGGGATTCATGTTTAATTAATTGCATAAGCTAAAAGCTAATGCGGTGAAGAACGAAACATATTTCATATTTTTTACGGATAAATGGGAGATTGTTGGCTTAATGTTCCGTGTGTGCCGTAGCAATAATGCCTTAATGAACGCAGTATACGCCTCAAAGCTGGGCGTCACAGATGACGGCTTTCAACCTTTTTATCCATATATACTAGAGTAGTATTTTCATTTTCTTGCTCTTCTCGAAAAATACTATATCCGAGCTTGTTGTATAAATAAATGTTCTTAATGCTTTTTTTACCCGTGAATAATTCAAATCTTTGGTTTCTCTTGAATTCATCTTCAATGCACTTCATTAATTGAGTACCAATTCCCTTGTTCTGATGTTCTGGGTGAACAATAAGTCTGCCGATATAACATGTCCCTGCTTTTTCAAAAGCTCTTACCGAACCAATTATTTTTCCATTTAGTATCGCCCTTAAAATCAATTTGTTTGCATAATCTTCTTTTATGCTTTCCAAGGTTTGAATTAATGGCGCAATCGAATAATCATTATATACTTCTGCTTCACTAATATACGCTAATTTCTGCAAACATAATATTTCCTCTAAGTCCCCTATCTCGGCTTTCTCAATAATCATTTAAATTCGCCTCACACCTCAATCATTTCCATGGCTCACTAAAAGAATCACTTTACTTAACCATTTTAATTAGAATTGTTATATCTTTAATAGTGTTTGTGATATCATGGATTCCGCTATCCCATTTTGCTAAGTCATTTTGATTATCTATTGAAAACAGCAATTTTTTAATTGATTTAACAATACTGATAGGTAAAGATGGATCCGCATAGAAATCTTCAGCGAAATAATACTTTATACTTGGATGAATAGAAATACTCGAATTGAAATCATCCTTTTGAAGAATCCAAAAATGAAGCTCGCCACAATATGGTTTGTAATTATTTGTGTTTTTTGCAAGAACTTTTTCC
>DLMZ01000024.1 GCA_002479415.1 Firmicutes bacterium UBA7523 | reverse complement strand
GCCTGGCAGGAATCGAACCTGCGACCTGCGGATTAGGAATCCGTCGCTCTATCCCCTGAGCTACAGGCGCACTACCAATACATTATACTTGAAAACAACATTAATATCAAGCCGAATAAGGCTGCTACAACATGCAAACACTATAATGCCGACATTTTAAGACAGGAGAATGCTGACATGCAAAAGATTAAAGATAGGGTATTCTTAGGCCTAGTTGCCGGACTAGGCGCTAATCTGCTTAAAGAAGCAATTGCAGAAACAGGAGTGCGTACAGGCCTAACCAAGTACACATGCAGGAGAATGGCTCCGTACTTTTTTCTCAATAAGAAAGATGCCAAAACATGGAAGGGTTGGGTAATAGGAACGAGCACAGACATGACAGTGGCAGGGTTGACTGGGATCCTAACAGCATATACACTCTCTTACACAGGAAAAGACTATAGCTGCCTGAAAGGCGTTTTAATATCTAACGGCCTATTAGATCAAGTCTTTGGAGGCTTTTCCAGGGCTTTGCCATACGTAAGGAAGGATCCTAACAGCAATCTCCTTTGCAGGGGTATCCATACTGTGTTTGGGATAACTGCTGCTTTAATCATAACCAGCCTGGGAGACCCTTCCCTTTTTGACCAAAGCACACCTATAAAAAATGTAGAGAGACAAACACGCCTTCATTCTATGCGCAAGAGAAAATTAGCACAAAAATGAGGGTTGTATACCCTATTCTGATGGTATAACAATCATACATATTATATAAGCCAAAAGACCACTGCCCCCCATAAGTGTAAAAAACACCCATCCAAGGCGAACGGCCGTAGGATCGATGCCTAAGTAATCAGCGATTCCACCGCATACCCCCGCAACATTCCTGTCTGTCTGTGACCTCCGCAGTTGTTTCGCCAAGCTAACCACCTCCAAAATCGGCTATAATATTATTTTACTACTATTTAAATGAAAGCACCACAGTTTTAGCACACAATTAGTAAAGGCGGGGTGTTTCACCCCGCCTTTACTAATTAACCTATTTCAATCCGTGCTTGATATATGAAAGCACATAACCACGCACTTCACTGTACAAGCTTTGGTCCATAACCATGGCGTGAGGGTGCGGCGTATGCAAAACATCGAAGCGGTGATTTACAGCGCAAAACTCTTCAGCTTTTTCCTTAATAAAATGTATGGCATTTTGCACATCTTCATCAGAAATGTCGGGCAAGCTGTCTGCTTGCTCCTGTGTAAGCCCAAACATTTCCGGGTTATCTTTAATCATAGCCACAATTTGGGCTATTGAAGGACTTGGAGGAGGCGGTTGAAGCAAAGAAGGATCGGCAGCAATCAGGAGCACCTTTTTCTTGATATCCCAGGTATTTGTAATATCATTACTAAAAGCCATATCCAAATAAGTATAAAATTCCTCGAATGACAAACCGGATGCCGGGTTGTATTCAAGCAGCTCCATAAAGCTCCTCGTAAAATTAAACTGCTCCAGGTCTGCCATATTGTAATAAGCTCTGTCAATGAGGATAATCTTTTTAACTCTTTCGGGATGCGACTGCGCAAACATCATAGCCGCGTCCGCGCCCATGGAATGCCCCACCAGGTATGCTTTCTTTATGCCGTAATCATCCATTACCGCCCGAACAATATCAACATAAGTGTCCCAGCACATGTCGTTAATACTTTCAGACCTGCCGTGTCCCGGAGCCTCGAAAGAAATTGTCATATGTTTGTTTTCCGGATGGTGCAGAAAATCTCCATGTTGGGCGCTTCCTCCTAGTCCATGCAAAAAAATAATTGCTTCGTTGGCCTTAGGAGAATAGTTGTAAGCCCTTGTGTATATCTCCGCATCCATATATGTGACATACCGCACTCTTACAATTTCCGCGCCAAGAGATGTCCCCGCTAAACCCATTAACAAAAACGCCAATACTATTATGCTTATACGTTTCTTCACCCATGTATTCCTCCCATCAATTATTCTTTGACGCCTTAATATTACATCAAAGGTAATTTTTATGACAAGGGGAATGGTGTCGAACTGTGGAAACACTTAGAATAAATATTGATAGCAACTGCAGGTTTTTACAAATAATTGCGGAAATTTTCAGTATAAAATGAACCGCCGGCTAGCCGGCGGTTCATTTTTCTGTTTAAACACGGACTATCTTCCGCATAATATTTTAAGAATCAGTTTCAGGTAATACGTTACGGCTAATAAGCAGCCGCTTCCACCCTTTTTTTGATCCGGTCATATTCATCCTTAGGAATTTTTACAGCACTGCTTAACAATTTGCCTAAAACCTTTTGTTCAAAGGCTTCCCTGGCCGCCTCCATATTATATTGATCACAGGGATACACTTCAGACAAAACACGGCGAATCTTTTCTTTCTTATAGTTGGTAATCTTCACATTGGTATGAACCAAAACCGCGCTAGCACTGCCCCGAACCTCATCTTCAACCATTGACGCCATTATGGGGTCCACCTTGTAAGCCATGGCAAGTTCTTCATCATAGTAATACTCGCTCATCGTCAAAACCTCCTCTTTTTGGTTATAACCTGAGATTTTTATTGCTCTACAAGACGCTATTATCACTTGTTAAGAATTTCGCCAATGCAAACCATAATCCTGCATCTTTTAACACTCAATTATCATACTGTTAACATTCGCACCACTGCTTAACAACTCTGCCTATTAGCAGGTAAAGGTAGTATTCCCCTCCTCACTACATATATATTTCAACTATCCTAACATATACGCAGTTTACTGATCGCAAGCTTGGCTATGCTCTCTAATCACTTGCAAAAATTGCTCGCCAAACCGCTGCAGCTTTTGCTCACCCACACCTTTAATATTCAACATAGCCTGATTATCCAAAGGACAGCTCTCACTCATTTCCCGCAGCGTACTGTCGGCAAAAACAATATAAGGGGGAATGCTTTCCCTGTCCGCAATCTCCTTACGTAAGCTGCGTAGCTTTTCAAAGAGAGCGTCATCCGGCTTTTTCTCTATTTTTGCCCTCATCTTCTGCCATACTTTTTCTCCGTTTTTTAATACGGGCACAGCCTTCCGACCCAGTCTGACCACGGGGAACTTGCCCTCTGTCAGCGTTAAGTACCCTTCGGCAACCAGAAGGTTTATTAAGTCTTTAGTTTCCTGCAATGTATACTGCTTTAATAACCCATAGGTTGACAGCTTGTCAAAACCAAATTGTAAAACCTTCTTGTTTTTAGATCCCTTGAGAACTTCAGCCACCATAACTGTGCCGAAGCTTTCTTTCATACGAACAACACAAGAAAGAATCATCTGAGTTTCTAACGTAATATCGGCAAGCTCCCGTTCATCCCGGCAATTGCCGCAATTGCCGCAGTTCCCTTCAACATCCTCCTCGCCGAAATAATCAAGAATATATTTACGCAGACAGCGCGGAGTGTGACAATAGTCGGTCATAATTTGCAGCTTATTAAATTCCTGATTTTTTCTATGTGGGGAATAAACAGTCTGCTCAATTAAGAACTTTTGCAAAAGTATATCCTGGGCGCCAAATAGCAATATACACTCCCCGGGGTCTCCGTCCCGGCCGGCCCTGCCCGCCTCCTGGTAATAAGCTTCCATATTTTTAGGCATATTGTAATGAATAACAAAGCGGACATTAGATTTATCTATACCCATACCAAACGCATTGGTAGCCACCATTACCGGCAAGTCATCCCGGAGAAAAGCTTCCTGGCTGGACACCCTTTCATCTTCCTTCATCCCGGCATGATACTTGCCGCAGGGAATCCCTTTGCTTTTGATTAGCTCATAAAGCTGATCTACTTCTTTTCTGGTAGCTGCATAAATTATCCCGGATTGCCCTTGATTGCTTCTTAGGAATTCCAGCACAAAATCTTTTTTATTCTCACCCCGCAACACGGAAAATGAAAGGTTTTCCCTGTTAAAGCCGGTAACAAAAACATCGGCATTTTTTAGAGAAAGAAAGCGAGTGATATCTCCTTTAATCTCCACTGTGGCAGTGGCCGTAAACGCACCTACAACAGGCTTTTTCGGCAACGCTTCAATGAAAGGCGCAATATTGCGGTAGCTGGGCCTGAAGTCATGGCCCCACTGTGAGACACAGTGCGCTTCATCCACCGCTAAAAAAGAAACATCCAGAGTTTGAGCAAGATGCATAAAATCTTCCGACTCCAGCCGTTCAGGCGCTACATACAGCAGCTTGTAGCATCCCTCCCGGGCGTTTTCCAGCCTAGCTCTCATCTCGGACTGCTTTAAAGAGCTATTAATAAAAGCAGCAGGTATACCTAAAGCATTGAGGGCATCAACCTGATCCTTCATCAACGCTATTAACGGAGAAACCACCAGCGTTACCCCGGAAAACAATAGAGCCGGAATCTGATAACAAACAGATTTTCCGGCACCGGTGGGCATAATAGCTAAGGTATCTCGTCCTTCGAGCAGGCTGGCAATTACCATAGCCTGCCCCTTTTTAAAGGAAGGATAGCCAAAATATTTTTGCAGCAAATTTTGAGCTCTGTCCATAACAATGCCTCCGAAATATATATCTTAAATGCTGCTATCTTAGGATAACAACAGTGACCCCTTCATTATTAGCTACTCTGCGGTCATAATCCTCTAATGACTTACATATAGACAACATCTCTTTTTTTCGTGCACTCCAGTGGTCACCACCCACATATGCACGAACAATACCCCTCATACTGCTTTCACCAAGAGTTTTAGTTACCGCAGCCTTAATGCCGCCGCCTACACCTGAAGAACCGTATCCATGTATTAAAATAATTGCTTTATAACCTTGCCGCTTATATGAGGTTAAGCTATTCTTCATTCTTTGCAAAGCAACATCCACAGTGGGCATACCCGATTCTAAGTTAACTTCTGCAACTTTTTTTCGCATGTTTGCCACCTGCCTTCGCTTAAGGAACCTTCGCCGCTTTTCCATGAAATTCCTTTAATTTCTTAAACAAAAGAGTAAATTTGATTGACTGGACTAAGCAGGTTAGTTTATAATAAAATAGAGGTGGTAATTATGTCCATACAAGTTAATATCCACGAAGCAAAGACCAACCTGTCAAAGCTTTTAGTTCAAGTGCAGGAAGGTCAGGAGATAATCATTGCCAATAACGGTAAGCCGGTGGCACGCCTTGTTCCCGCTACGGAAAGTAAGGGACAGCGAGTTCCCGGGAGTGCTAAACATAAAGTAGTTATTGCTCCGGATTTTAATGATCCGCTTTCACAATACACTATGGAGGCGTTCCAAAAATGAAAACTTTATTGGACACCCATACCTTTATTTGGTGGATAACCGACTGCCCTGAGCTCTCAAAGAAAGCACGAGATGCTATTAGCAACCGCGCCCTTAATCTTTACTTTAGTGCGGCGAGCTGCTGGGAAATAGTGGTTAAAGAAAGCTTGGGGAAAATAAAATTGCCTCAACATGACACTCTCCAATTTATAAACCACCAGTTAATGGTCAATTCTATTACCCCTCTGCCTGTTCAAGTAAACCATGCATGCCATACCATGAATCTTCCTCTACACCACCGTGACCCGTTTGATCGCCTCATTATCGCCCAAGCTCAACTGGAAAAGATGCCGATCATTACGGCAGACAGAATAATCGCAGATTATGATGTTCAAGTTATATGGTAAATAACCAAAATCACAGTTATGCTGTGATTTTATCTTTATTTTAAGGGGACAACAAATGAAGCAAATAAAGCTATGCAAGGAATTCTCTTTCAGCTCCGCACACTCTCTGCCGTTGCACGCAGGGCTTTGCAAAAACATTCACGGCCATACGTACACACTGCAAGTATATGTCCAAGGTCCGCTGGAAACACAGGAGTTACCTAATAAGGGCATGGTCATTGATTTTGCAACTCTAAAACAAATTGTCACAGACCGCGTCATTTCCAAGCTAGACCACCAGTACTTAAACGATACCTTAGATTTTACCACCACCGCAGAAAATATGGCCGTCTGGATATTATCCCAATTACAAGAAGCAATGGACGATCACAACGGAACCTTCGGCAAAGTAGAAGTAACAAAGATACGGCTCTATGAAACACCCACCTGCTTTGTGGAAGTGGAAGCATAAATGAACTGCCTGCAAGTCTGTGAAGTATTCGGCCCCACAATTCAAGGAGAAGGCCTGCAAATCGGGCAACCCACCATGTTTGTCCGCTTCCAGGGCTGTGACTCCAGGTGCTCATGGTGTGACTCTCCCTATTCATGGTCGATAGACCAAGGTTTTTCAGCAACACCCAAAGAGCTTCTTACACACATCAAGAACCTCAACGCCAACATCAAAAGAGTCACCCTTACCGGCGGCAACCCTTTAATTCAAAATACAGCCTTAATGGATGAATTCATCACTCTGCTCAAAACACAAGGTTACTCCATAGCACTGGAAACACAAGGCACCCTCTATAACGATTGGGTAACCGCATGTGATAAAATTGCCGTTTCTCCCAAACCCAACACATACAATCAAGAAAACCTGGATAAGTTCTCAACTCTCCACAGCGTCTTTTTTAAAGTTGTTATCTTCGGCCAACCAGATATAAAGCTCGCAGAGGAGTTGCTCCGCAAGTATCCAAATACCCCCCTTGTCCTGCAAGTGGGCAACATCATAGGAGCAGACACTCCGCAGACACTAATGCAAAAATACTCCAAGCTGGTTGAGGAAACCCTAAATAACCAGGCACTGCAACAAGTAACCGCAATCCTGCCCCAGCTGCATGTCTTGGCCTATGGCAATAAAAGAGGTATCTGAAAGTAATCCTTCCGGGGATTACTTTTTTATTTATACTTGACCGGGTCTTTAATTCCGGCTTCCGCAAAACCCTTTATCCTCAGCATACAGCTATCACACGTACCGCAAGCGCTGTCTTTCCCTCTATAACAGCTAGTAGTTAAATGCAACGGGGCATTATTTTCATAAGCCACCCGGATAGTATCCGCTTTGGATAAATCAATTAGCGGTGTCCTGATTTCAACCGGATTTCCCTCAACCCCGGATTTCGTTCCTGTTAATATAACACCTCTGAACGCTTCAATAAATTCAGGCCTGCAATCGGGATACCCGCTGTAGTCAACGGAGCTAATCCCAATAAAAATAACTTCTGCTCCTACCACTTCCGCATACCCTAAAGCATAGCTAAGAAACAGAATATTCCTGGCAGGGACATAGGTAACAGGAATCCCGCTATCTTCTCTGTAGTCAGGAACCGAAATATCCTTATCAGTTAAAGCGCTTCCACCAAACAAACCGATTTGCGCCACTTTATGAGGCACACTATAATACTCAGCTATTTCCTTTGCACAATCCAGCTCCCTGCTGTGACGCTGCCCGTAATCAAAGGACAGAGCATAAACCTCATACCCCTCCTTATGAGCTATACTTAAACACGTTGTGCTGTCCAGCCCCCCGGACAGCAGCACAACTGCTTTGCGCTTCATAGTAATTCCTCCACCCGCTCCAATATAATACGCTCACAGTATATCCCTCTGGCTTCAGCTTTTTCAGCCCTGATTTTATCTAGCTCCGCCCAACTCAAGCCTTCACACTCCAAAATAGCGTTCATCACTTCAATAATATCACCTAACTCGTCCACATTCCCCGTAGAAAGATATTCGTATGCTTCTTCCTGCAGTTTTTTTATTAAAAAGCCTCGGTACTCATCCCGCTCGGCCACTCGCACAACCGGCTTTTTCCCCGCAACACGAATAATCTCAGGCATCTTATCTCTAACAAGCTTGCCATATTCCTGTACTCCGTTATCTTCAAGGGGATAGGGCACCACGCTCTTTTTAAACCTCCGTATCCCGCCCCTGGGATTTTCCACATCCCCCGCATACCTGGGAATCACATGAAGGTGCAGGTGAAATACCGACTGCCCCCCTGCCACGCCCACATTGACCCCGATATTAAACCCATCGGGGCTATATTTTTCATCCAGTATTTCCTTAGCTTGAAATACAAGCTCCTGCATAGCAGCAAGCTCATCTCCGCTCGCGTCAAAATAAGTTTCCAAATGCCTTTTCGGCACTACAAGCACATGCCCCACATTAACAGGGAACCCATCATAAAAGGCTTTCGCCAGCTCGTTTTCGCAAATTATCTCCGCCCCGCTTTTAGCACAAAAGATACAGTTGTTCATTTATTAGTCCTTTCTATTATCGCTACCTGCATATTCCTACAGCTATACTTCTCTGATTTTTCGCCAATAAAACGCAAAAACCTGCCATTAATTTTTAAGTGTGCTATAAAAAGCGCCCCGGAATACCGGGGCTTACTTAATAAGGTGAATATACTTCTCATATCCTTTAGCCTCCATCTCCTCGAGAGGGATAAATAGGAGAGAAGCGCTGTTTATACAATACCGGAGGCCGCCTTTATCCTCGGGGCCGTCATTAAAAACGTGCCCTAAATGACTATCTCCTGCACGACTTCTTGCCTCCGTTCTAACCATGCCATGACTCTCATCCTTTTTTTCTATAATCGAACTTTTATTAATTGGACGAGTGAAGCTGGGCCAGCCTGTGCCGGAATCATATTTGTCCGTTGAGAGAAACAACGGTTCGCTAGTGACAATATCAACATAAATCCCTGGTTCGTGATTATCCCAGTATTCATTTGCGAAAGGAGGTTCGGTTCCGTTTAATTGTGTAACCTTGTATTGAGTGTGAGAAAGGGATTTTTTCAGTTCTTCCTGATTAAGCTTACCGTATTTATCCATAGCATCACATCCTTCTATTCTGTCTGAAGCACACCTTCCTTGTTTATATTGCCTGTTTTGCGATGTATAATGTAAATAAGAAGTAAATACAGATATTTGGGGAACATTTTATGTTTTTTATAGTCTATATAAATGAAAGTGAGGGATAAAAATGACAAGATATAATAAAAAAATGGCCGCCATAGTCTTACTGCTGCTTTATATGGCAGCACTTTTGGGATCAGCCGGCTGCAGGCCCGCAGAGAAAATAGCTAGCCCTGCAGACAAAGTAGACTTGCAGCTCGTTAATGCCAATACGGCATTCGGTTTTAATCTGTTTCATGCGCTACTGGAAGAGGATGCTAATGAGAACATCTTTATTTCGCCAGCCAGCGTCTCTCTAGCCCTGGCTATGACCTATAATGGAGCCGGAGGAGAAACTGCAGCTGCCATGGAAGAGGTTCTGCAGTTAAAGGGGATGAGTTTGGCTGAAATAAACTTCGCCTTTTCTGAGTTGAATAGTATACTGAAAAACCCCGATCCTAAAGTACAGTTATCTATTGCTAATTCACTATGGGCTCGCCAGGGAGTTGATTTTTTCCCAGAATTTCTGCAGCGTAACCGTGATTATTTTGGAGCAGAAGTTACAGCATTGGATTTCGACCTTTCTGAAGCCAGTGAAACTATTAACCGCTGGGTTGAACAACAAACGAATAACAAAATTAAAGACCTGATTGAACCGCCTATAGATACTGAAACGGTAATGTTTTTAATCAATGCTATCTATTTTCAAGCTGACTGGACTAAACCCTTTAATCCCAAAAAAACCAGAGACCTTACCTTCCAGCTATCTGACGGCAGCACTAAGCAGCATCCGATTATGTTCCGAGAAGGTGAGTTTTCATATCTTAACGGAGAAGATTTTCAGGCAGTTAGCATTCCGTATGGAGAAACAGGCCGGTTACGCATGTATGTTTTTCTGCCCAACCATGATAAAAGCCTGGATAGCTTCTATAACGAGCTGAATCCGGGAAATTGGAAAACTTGGCTGGCATCATTCCAACCCACAGAAGGCTCACTTGGCTTACCCCGCTTTAAGTATGAATATGAATCATCTCTGAATGATGTGTTGAAAACACTGGGTATGGAAGTTGCCTTTAACCGATCAACAGCAGATTTTTCTGCCATGCGGCCAATCCCTCCCCGTCTATTTATCTCTGAAGTAAAGCATAAAGCATTTATTGAGGTAAACGAAAAGGGAACTGAAGCTGCTGCAGCCACCTCAGTTGAAATAGCATTAGAATCTGCTAATATGGATTGGTTTTCAATGACAGTAGACCGTCCGTTTTTCTTTAGCATCGTAGACGATAACTCCGGCTCAATTCTGTTTATGGGTTCTGTCGTTAACCCATTATAAATTAGACTTAACCTAACTCAAAAGAAAAACTGATTAGATGTATCGCAAGAAAGAAGTCTGTGTATCATTTAATATTACAACGGGTAAGACAAAATATTTGCTCTTACCCGTTGTGATTTATACATAGGATTCCAGAGGGATTCCGTTATTCCCTATTTCACTTGCCTCAAGGTTCCGGGGACAATGCAGCTTCAATGGCTTTCAAAATGACTTTGCTGCTTGCTGTTGCGCCGGAAATCACGTCCACATCAAGGTTTTGAGCTTCAATGACTTTGCTTGGGATGACTTCGGCAGGGCCACCCCTGTAATTATTATGCTCAACCAATTCTATCTCTGTTATTCTATGTTCACGGACTATTACTCTCACTTCAACAAGAACAGGAAATATCTCATATTTTCCCATATATGACCCGTCAGCTATGTCAGATAAATTAATATCCGAGATGATAAGATTTGCAAACTGCTCTTCATGGCTGGCTTTAATATTTGCCATAATTTGCGCCATGATGAAACAGCCTACTATGAGCAGCGCAATTAGTACGATAATAGCTTTTGTCTTTCCACTCATTGCTCTTTCCTCCATTATTAAGTGATTATATTCCATTATTCTACTTTTTACCATCTTTCCCTTTGTTGAATATTGTCTGTTTCTGGAGAATGGCGTCTAAACCATGTTTTTTTACTTATTTTATTTATCAATATTTTGTTCTCTTTGCATAGCCTGTCAAAAAGACTCCATATCCTAGTACTGGAAGAATTATCAAGCATTTGCGAGCAATTTGGCTGAGAACGAACGTTAATCCCAACAAGCAGCTTTGCCCTAAAGAGGTAAATTTGATATAATATGGGATGGTTTGGACATACTTTTAGGTAGTAGCGTAAGCTTAAGCCTACAGAAAGGTGGAGAATAATGAAAAGTAAAAAAGTCAGTATTTTGTTTCTAGTCGCTACGCTGGTATTAACTTTAGTGATGCCTGCAGCAGCAGCATCCAATCAAGATCTGACCCTTATTATCAACGGCATTGATATGTCTGCAGACATGCACATTCAGGACAACCGTATACATATTTCCAACAAGTTCCTCAATCGTCTTCCCGAATTAAACATTCAAGAACCCGGCTATACGCCCCTGCGCAGCTTTTTTGAAGATAACGGAGGTGCTGTGAGCTGGAATGCGGGTACACGCAGCATCAATGTGGACTGGCGCAACTCGTCAGGCGGTTGGAAAGCAAGAGATTTAATGCTTCACTCCAATGAAATCTTGGCAAAGCACAATACCTATAAGATGACCGGCTCCATGGAAATGGATATGACCATCAAAACTCTCGATATGGAAATGCCTTCTGTTGCCACTGTTACATTTGACGCAGCTATGCAGCATAATCCCCTGAATATGTACATTCGACAAGCAATGGATATGTCAGATCTCGCTGCGGAAGCAGGGCTACCCGAAGAAGCAAGCAGTGAAATGGTTACCGAAATGGTGTGGACAGAAGATGCTATTTACCAGAAAACACCCTTCTCTGACCAATGGGTTCGTACAGACTTTGCAGGCATGGATAACATGAACATGTTATCCGAGATGATACAAGCCAATCCTCAACAATCTATGGAAATGATGGATGCTTTCGGAATTCTTTATGTTTTTGACGGTGATAAAGAAATAGACGGGCAGGAATATTACACATTAATCGCTTATGTTGATACTGAAACCTTCCGAAGAGTTTTTAAAGAAATAATGGACACTCTAGGAGAAGCAATGGTTCAAGATAGCGATGAAGATGACACTGAATTGCAAGCTAACATCGGTGAATTTTTTGATGCAATGCTGGATACTATGATAGTAGAGTATTATATTAGCTCCTACATCAATAAGAAAACACTTCTAGCAGAACATATGGACATTGACATGTTCATGAACTACACTATTGATGATCCCGCTTCTCCTGAGGGTTCTGTCTCTCTTACCATGAAAATGATTGGCTCATCTCATTTTCACAGCTTCGGCGAAGCAATTGAGCTCCCTGATGTGAGTGACTACATCACCATGGAAGAGCTGATGGAAGAGATGATGTCAGAGATGACGGAGCAACAAATGGAGGAACTAAGACAACTGCTAGAGCAAGAGTTGGCAGAGAAAATGCTCGAAGAATAAAGAGTTAAATAAAAAGACACCCTCACTCAAGGGTGTCTTTTTATTTAATTTCACACTCCGCTTCCTGCTCTTTTCTATCAAGAAAGCAAGTTTCTTTGTAAAGCCAAACGGCAGTAAGAACTGTAGCTCCAAAGTCAGATACCGGCAAGGATAGCCAAACGCCAAAGAGACCATAATAGCGGGGAAGGATAAATAGTGCTGGTAAAAGCAGCAAAACCTGGCGGGCCAGGTTAAGGAAAATGGCCTGCTTGGGCTTGCCCACAGCTTGAAAATAATTGGCTCCAATAATTTGAAAACCTAAAATCGGCAACAGCGCCAATGCAACACGCAAGCCCTGCATACCAATGCCTATCAGCTCAGGATCATTGGAGAATAACCTAATAAAAGGTTCCGGGAAAAATACTACGGCGATATACCCTATGACAACAACTATAGTTGCAATACCAACAGAGTAATAAAGAGCTTGTTTAACGCGGTTATATTTCTTGGCGCCATAATTATAGCCAATAATGGGCTGTCCACCTTGGCTGATACCGAAAATTGGCATCATCATCATGGTAAGCACACTGTGAACAACGCCCATGGCAGATATTGCAATATCCCCACCATAATGAAGCAAGCTGTTGTTTAAAATAATCACGATTAAACTGGTAGCTACCTGTTTAACAAAAGACGGTGTGCCTACAGCGATGATATTAGCAGCTATGGGATATTCTAGCTTAAAGTTGGGAAGACGAAATTTAAGCAGACTTTTGCCGGACAGGAAATAGTATAATACCCAAACAGCAGACACTGCTTGAGATATAATTGTGGCTAAGGCGGCGCCGGCCACACCAAGATGGAGAACAAAAATGAAAATAGCATCCAGCACAGTGTTAAGGCAAGCTCCTATGAGCATGGTAAACATAGCTGTTTTAGGATTACCCTCTGCCCTGATAAAGTTATTTGCGCCAAAACCAAAGGTCTGAAAAACAACACCTATTAATATAATACGCATGTAGCCTGCGGCATACGGCATAGTACTAGCGCTGGCACCGAAGATGCGCAAAAGAGGCGTTAGAAAAATCATCGCCAAAACACTTAGCAACAGAGCAAAAATAATTAGCAGAGTAATGCCGTTGCCCATTATCTTCTCCGCTTCAGGTATATTTTTCTCGCCAAGACGAATGGAAACCAAAGCGCTTGACCCTATACCAACCATCAAGGTTACAGCCATAATTAACAGCATCATAGGAAAACAGTTGGTTTTCCTATGATGCTGTTAATT
>DLMZ01000029.1:10210-10507 GCA_002479415.1 Firmicutes bacterium UBA7523 | reverse complement strand
GCAGGAAATGGTATATTATTGTAGAAAATTACGTGTGTAATGGAAGGGATGGTAGCTAAACAATTATGTCGGAAATCAAAATAGTAGAGTTGATTTGCGAAAAAGAGGAAGCAGTAATTTATCGTGGATACAGAGTTTCAAGCGGACAGCCTGTGATTGTTAAACAATTGCACAGGGAGTATGCTATGCCTGAAGATATTAAACAGCTTGCTTATGAATATGAAATAACAAAGAAAATAGATAGTGAAGGGATTATAAAAGTATATGGGGTTGAAACACTTGGCAGCAGCAATGCTC
>DLMZ01000029.1:8134-10068 GCA_002479415.1 Firmicutes bacterium UBA7523 | reverse complement strand
TGTTTTAGAAGATATAGGCGGGATTTCCCTGCAAGCATATTTATCAGAAAATGAGCTTACATTATCGAATTTTTTTAAAATTGCCATAAAGCTATGTGAAATAGTGGGGGAGATACATCATTGTAACATTATTCACAGAGATTTAAAGCCTGGCAATATAATCATTGTTCCTCAGACTCTTGAGGTAAAAATTACAGATTTTAGTATCGCTGTATTATGCAACAATTTTTTTGTACATCAAAATTCCTTGGCCGGTTCTTATCAGTATATGTCCCCGGAACAGACAGGACGGACCAACTGTGCAGTTGACTACAGGGCGGACTTCTATTCTCTGGGAGTAACTTTTTATGAAATGCTGTCGGGTCAGCTTCCATTTCAAGCTCAGGAGCCTTTAGAGTGGCTGCATGCACATCTAGCAAAAACGCCTGCAGCTCCTAACATGCTTAATCAGGAAATACCGGTTATGCTGTCGGAAATTGTTATGAAATTATTGGCCAAAAAGGCTGAAGCACGATACCAAAGCTCTTATGGGATAAAGGCCGACCTTGAAATATGCTCTCTTCAGTGGGAGAAAACAGGCACAATTTCTGAGTTTGCTTTGGGTGGAAGAGATGTGCCGGGAAAATTACAAATCTCATCTCAGCTTTATGGCCGTGAAGAAGAACTCCGCGTTTTAATGGGCGCTTTTAACAGGATTAGCTTGGGAAATTCAGAGTTGGCTCTTATTTCAGGTTTTGCCGGGGTGGGAAAAACCACTCTTGTAAATGAGGTAGTTAAGTCTATTATAGATAGAGGCGGGGTTTTTAGCTGCGGAAGATTTGAGCAATTGAAGAAAGATGTTCCTTACGCTTCTCTTATCCAAGTTTTTGAGAAGTTAATCAGGCAGATTTTAGCTAAGGATAAAGACACAAATTCTTTGTTTAAAGCTAAGATAATGAACGCTCTTGGAGCAAACGGAAGAGTTATAACTGAGCTTATTCCTGAGGTTAAGCTAATCATTGGAGAGCAACCGCCTATCCAGCCTCTGCTTCCAGAAGAAAACAAAAATCGATTTCTCAGTCTGTTTAAGAAGTTTGTTTATGTTTTTGCCTCAAAGGATCATCCGCTGGTTATTTTTTTAGATGATTTGCATTGGATGGATGTTGCCTCTCTACAATTACTTCAGTTTTTAGTTGCTGACCCGAACAATTCTTATTTGCTTTTTATCGGTTCTTATAGACAGAATGAGGTAATGGATACCAATCCGTTTATGCTTGCTTTGTCTGAAATCAAAAAGTCCGGCATTGCGGTGAACCAGCTTTCTCTAAGCCCTCTAAATGCACAGCATATTGTTGGTCTTCTTAGTGCCACGCTATGCTGTCAAGAAGAAAAAGCTGTCCCCTTGGCACAACAGCTTTATAAAAAAACTGACGGGAACCCATTCTTTTTAAAGCAACTTATACAATCGATATATGAAGCCAACCTGCTTTTCTTTAACGCCAAGGAAGGCTGCTGGGATTGGGACTTAGATGCTGTGGCTCAATGGCACAAATCCGATAATGTTGTGGATTTGATGGCTGAGAAACTGCATAAGCTTCCGCTAAAACCACGCAATGTTTTAATGGCAGCTGCCTGTATCGGGAATATTTTTGATTTGAATAGCTTATCTGTTTTATGCGAAAATTCATGTGATGAAACGCTTGAAGACCTTTCCGTCTTAATACAGGAAGGGCTTATCCTTCACGATGGATCCGACATGGCATATGCGTTTATACATAACCGTGTCCAACAGGCGGCGTATGCGATTATGCCGGAAAGCAAAAAAAAAGAAGCTCATCTAAAAATAGGGCGGTTAATCATAAACAATATAAATCCCGGATCAATAAAGGAAAAAATATTTGAAATTGTAGATCATATTAATTTCAGTCTCGAATTGGTTGACGGTAAAGATGAGT
>DLMZ01000029.1:0-7992 GCA_002479415.1 Firmicutes bacterium UBA7523 | reverse complement strand
TTGACGGTAAAGATGAGTGGTTGAATATTTGCGAGTACAACTTAATTGCCGGAGTGAAGGCAAAGGAGTCTGGCGCTTATTCTTCGGCGCTGAGTTATTTGTTAACGGGTATTTCTTTGCTTCCGAAAAACTGTTGGCAGCAATGTTATGATTTAACATATTCTTTGTATTTTGAGTGTTCGCAGTGCGAATATCTATGCGGTAATTTTAACAATGCTGAAAAGCTGTTTGAAATACTATTAAGTTATGCTGCAACGAATTTAAAGAAATCAGAAATATATTTGTTAAAAATGGCCTTTGCAGCTAACCAGGGCAACCATGGGAAGGTGATTAGGCTCTGTTTAAAGGCTTTGAATCTACTTGGCTTTAGGCTTTCTTCTCATCCGAGCAAAAATTTATTGTTTAGAGAAATAATTACCATTAAATTAGAGATGTTTGGGAAATCCGCCGAGGACCTTTGTAATTTGCCTAGTATGAATAATCCCGAGCAAATTAGAATAATGGAACTGCTCATGTATCTATCATCAACAGCCAATAGCGTAAATCAGGATTTCTATATTTTGATTATGCTGAAAATGGCAAGATTCTCTCTAAAATTTGGCAACACAGCTTCATCTGCTTTTGCTTTTGGCGGATATGGTATTCTTTGCGGCAGTGGTTTGGGAGATTTAAAGACTGCATATCAGATGGAGCAATTAGCTGTTAAGCTTTGTGAAAAATACGGCAATCCTTCTGTTATGTGTAGAGTGTATTTGGGTGTGGGCGCTTTTCTCAGACATTGGGAGGAGCATGCTGAAAAGGATATATATTATTTCAATAAGGCTTATCAATATGCTCTTGAGGCCGGAGATTTGCTATTTGCCGGGTATGCTCTCGCCTTTATTATGGAGACGAAATATTTCTTAGGCAGCAAGCTGGATGAGATTATTGATATATGTAATAAATATCTGGAATTTACAAAGAGAATGAAGCTCGAAGACCCCACAATGCATTTTGAAATTTACCGTCAGCTCGCGTCAAACTTAAAGGGGTTAACACATAGTTGCCGCAGCTTTGATGATGATATTTTTAGTGAAGAAGATTTTCTCATGAAAATCCGGGACAGTAATTTTAATGCTATGATGATGATCTACTCAGTCTGTAAATTACGAGCTTTATATCACGGCGGGTACTATGGGGAAAGTGTTGAACTTGCTTTAGAGTCAAGTAGTAATTTTAATGATATCAGAGCGAGAATAATTTCTGCCGAATATTATTTTTACTTTTCTTTAGCGCTTGTTGCACTGATGCATCGTTTATCGGCAGAGGAAAGAAGTAAATACTGGAGCAAGTTGAAAAAGAACCAGCGTCAGTTGAAAAAATGGGCGGATGCTTGTAATGCAAATTTTCTTCACAAATATTTGCTCGTTGAGGCAGAAATAGCTCATCTGCAAAGAAAATACTTAAATGCAACAACTTTATACGAAAAGTCTATTGAACAAGCAAATAAAAATGGCTTTCAACAAGATGAGGCTATAGCCAATGAGTTAGCGGCAAAGTTTTTTTTAAGTAAAGGCAATAAAAAAGTAGCAAAACTATACTTTATGGAAGCTTATCATAAATATCTGCACTGGGGCGCCGAAGCTAAAGCAAATAGCCTTAAAGAAGAATTCGTTAGTGTCCTTTCAATCTATTTTCATGCCGGGGAGAAAAGCATTTTTGCTTCGGGGCAAAAAGACTCTGCTGCAACAACGGTAAAGCTTACGGATAAAAATATGGTCCAGCTTGACTTAGACACAATAATCAAAGCTTCCAGAGCCATTTCAAGTGAAATTGGATTGCAGCAATTGCTAAAAAACCTAATGGATATTATTATTGAAAGTGCCGGTGCGCAAAAAGGTTTTTTGATTCTTGAAAAAGAAGGTGCCCTTTGTATTGAGGCACAGGGTGGCAGTGATTTGGAAGAGAGCATCTTGCTGCAGTCGCTGCCCCTGGATATGTGCAAGGAATTATCAACTGCAATTGTTCAGTATGTCGCCAGGACTAAAGAACATGTTGTTCTCTCTGATGCGTCGATGGAAGGAATATTTAAGAGAGATAGCTACATTATAAGTAATCAGTCAAAATCGATACTATGTATTCCTGTAGTTGATCACAATAAGCTAATTGGTATTGTGTATTTAGAAAATAATTTGTCTACACATGCTTTTACATTTGAACGTGTAGAGCTTATTAAAATACTGTCATCTCAAGCTGCCATATCTATTGAAAATGCTCGGCTTTATAGCAGTCTAAAGCAATCCCGCGACGAGATAGAGCGTTGGAATCATGTCCTTGAGCAAGAGGTGCGTCAAAGGGCCGGAGCCATTAAGAATCTTTTAAATAATGCAGGACAGGGCTTTCTGTCTTTTGGAGAAAGCTTGATGATTGACGAGGAGTATAGCCAGGAGTGTATAAATATTTTTGGCTCCCAGATTGATAGGAATAAGTTTTGTGACTTAATTTTTGCTGAGAACCGGGAGCAAAGAGAGTTGTCAGAAACAATATTAACTGAAATTTTTAATGAAGCAGATCAATCCAAAATAGCCCTCTTTTTGCCGTTACTTCCTGAAGAGGTAGTTATCAATCAGAGATATATTAAAATTGAGTATAAGTTTCTTATTGAAGAACAGCCGTTAAAAAGGAAAAAAATAATGGCAATATTAACTGACTTTACCGAAAAGCGACTTCTTGAAATTCAGATGAAAGAGGAAGAAAGCGCTTTGCGCATGTTTGTCAGGGTTGTGTCGCATGACAGTGATTTTAACGCTTGTGTTAGGGAATTCAATAATTTCTGTAAAAACCGCATTAACAATTTAATAATAAGCAATAGAGCTTTCCAGGAGATTTTAAGTGAAGTTTATAGGCAAGTCCATACATTTAAAGGAAGTTTTCATCAGTTTGGCTTGCTCAAATTAACAAACAAGCTGCACCAACTGGAAACAGAACTCTCTAATTTGGCAAAAAACATTGAAGAATCGGGGATTTCTGACTTGCTGCATTGCTTAAATAAATTCAACCTGGGGAATTGGCCGGAGGAAGATGAAGAAATAGCTGTTTTAGAATCAATGTTGGGGAAAAACTTTCTATCCGGAAACGATGGTCATTTTGTAATGCAAGAAAAAATTATTGAAGTGGAGCGGAAAATGCTTTCTGTGCTTTCTCCACCGGAAGTCAACCTTTTATTACCGGAGATACGTAAATTAAGGGCGAGGCCCTTTAGGGATCTTATGAAGGATTACCCGGAGTATTTCGCAACAATGGCAGATAAGCTGGAGAAACTGGTTAACCCGTTGGTTATTGAGGGTGGAGAGTTTCTAGTTGAGACAGAAAGGTATTATTCTTTTGCCAAATCGCTTGGGCATATTTTTAGAAATATGCTTGATCACGGCATTGAATCGGTAGAGGAGCGAATTGCGCTTAATAAAATTGAGTACGGGAAAGTAAGTTGTGTTGTTGATACGGTGGATAATCAAATAGTAGTAACTATTAGAGACGATGGCCGTGGGCTAGACATTCAAAAAATACGCCGAGTATCAATTGAAAAAGGTATTCACAGTGAAGAAAAGATAAATAACCTCACCGATGAAGAGATAGTTCCGCTGATATTTGCTGATAACTTCTCTACTAAGACTGAGGTAACCGAATTGTCAGGGAGAGGTGTGGGGTTAGCTGCGGTTAGGAATGAATCAGAACGTCTTGGGGGAAAAATTGAGGCCGCAGCGCTAGTAGATGCGGGGACAGAGTTTCGCATTGTGTTGCCCTATTGCTCTTTAGCTGAAGAAGCTACTGTAAGCATCCCCATTGTGATGAATGCGCTTTTTGATGCTGCAAATGCTTGCTTGCCCGAAATGACTGGCATATTAATTAATAAGCAGTCGCGCTTACGTGAAGTTGTGGAAGTTGCTTTATTAGATGTCACATCCTTTGTTCAGGTCAGGGGAATTCTTCATGGTGTTTTTGTTATGACGACAACGAAGAATTTCGCACATGAAATGTTGACAAGTTATGCAAAGGGCAGTGCAGATTTTAAAGATGGAGACTTAGAAGATATGCTGGGAGAGGTGTTAAACATTCTTACGGGGAGGCTGCCAAAAATGATTCCTGAGCTTGAGGATAGAATTATGCTCGGTTTGCCGTTTGCTCTTTCGGCACGCCGTGCATCTGTAAATTGCCCCCAGAGGGAAATATATACATTTAATGTGGACACAGATAGGGGTGAAATCATTTTCTCTTTTATTGCAAATTACTAGCATCTTAAGAAAGGCTGTGATAAAATGTTCCGCATCTTAATAGCTGATGATTCTTACATTATGAGGAATAATCTTAAAGAGATTTTTAAATCAAAAGGCTATAAGGTTGTTGCTGAAGCAACTAACGGCAAAGAGGCATGTCATTATTTTGACGAATTTACTCCCGATCTTGTTACTATGGATATTAACATGCCTGTAATGAACGGAATAGAAGCTGTCAAAGAAATAAAGTCTAAGCATCCCGGAGCAAAAATAATAATGGTTAGTGCAGAAAACCAAAAAGGATTACTTTTCGAGGCTTTAAAAGCAGGAGCGGTTCATTATATAGTAAAGCCAATTGTAACAAATAAGGTATTGACTATCGTTGACGAGGTAAGGCGCCAAAAATAATCGGCGACGGCAATCTAGAAAGCTATGCTGACAACTTTATCAGCATAGCTTTTTATTATTGAGATTCCGCTTGTGTCAAGCAGGCTCCATGCCTGCCTGCTGTAAGCGCTTAATATTGGAGGATTTTTTGCATTTAAGCCGAATTTATTAAATGGTAAGTAGACATAAGGAGTGCTGATAATTGATTGAAATTAAAGATGTGACGAAAGTATATAATGGAAAGGCTGTTCCTGCTTTAAACGGCGTTTCCCTTGAAATTGGAATGGGGGAGTTTGTTTTTTTAGTCGGCCCCAGCGGAGCCGGGAAAAGCACCCTAATAAAACTAATTTTCTGTGAGCAAAAACCGAGCACGGGAAGTGTCTCCTTTTCGGGCAAGAACATATCATCTTTTAGTGAGGGCGAGCTATTGAGGCATCGGCGCCGTATGGGCATGGTTTTTCAGGATTTTCGATTGTTGAAGCAAAAAACCGTTTATGAAAATGTTGCTTTTGCTCTGGAAGTTGTGGGGACCTCACCAAAGGAAATTCGTGAAAAGGTGCCGGCAGCGCTGGCAAAGGTAGGTTTGGCAGGAAAAGAAAAATCATTTCCCGCCGAACTTTCTGGAGGGGAGCAGCATAGAGTGGGAATCGCACGTGCAATTGTTAAAGATCCATTAATAATATTGGGTGATGAGCCTACGGGAAATCTGGACAGGGATAATTCTCGCCAGTTGATGGAACTCTTTGCCGAAATTAATGCTGGAGGAACAACGGTTATTATTGCGACTCATGCATGGGATATTGTCGACAGGATGAAAAAGCGAGTCATTGCACTAGAAGCAGGGCAATTAATACGTGATGAGCAGCGGGGGACCTATTGTGATGAATATTAATTCTTTAAGGTATTGCTTTCGCCAAAGCTTGGTTTCTATTACCAGAAATTTTTGGCTGGCTGTGGTTACCTCTGTAATGATCGCCGTTTCACTGGCAATACTAGGTGGTTTTTTACTCTTGGCAGTGAATGTCAGTCAATCTATACGCATCATCGAGTCAAATGTGGAAATTAGCGCTTTTTTATATGATGATGCCGATGTTGACGAAATAAAGGCTAAGTTGGATAACCTTCAGGGAGTTCACAGCCATTCTTTCGTATCAAAGGAGCAGGGGATTATTGACTTTGGCAAGGCAATGGGGGACTCGGTTTTGTTGAGCGGTTTAGAGGGTGAGAGAAATCCGTTACCAAATTTAATCCGTATTAGAGTTAGCCAACCCGAAGCTGTTCCGGCACTAGCCCGTGAAATTCAAGGCTATCCGGGGGTGGAGCTGGCTGATTATGGAGAAGAGTTGATAGGCTGGTTGATGAAGGTCGCCCGTTGGCTTAATGTGTTTTTCCTGGGAGCAAGTGTTTCCTTGGCTTTGGGTGCGGTGTTTCTAATTATTACCATAATTCGACTTTCAGTAATGGGGCGGCAAGAGGAAATAGGAATAATGAAATACTTGGGGGCAAGCAACTGGTTTATTCGTTTGCCGTTTCTGCTTGAGGGAACCTTAATGGGATGGTTCGGCACTGTAATTGCCACATTATCACTTGGGCTGATTTATTACCGGATTACTGCATCGCTTCAGCGGGATTCGTTGGCTTTTTTCCTTCAGCCTGTTACAGGCCTGGATAAGCTGGTTCCTATATTTGCAGGGCTGTTAATTGTGGGAACGTTGATGGGCTGTATAGGCAGCGGCTTGTCTATCCGCAAATACCTGCGTGTTTAGAGTACAGGGGGTGGATAGCGTGCGTAAACCATATGTTGCCGTAGTGTTAATTATTGTTTTGATGACAGTTCTTTTAAGCGGATTTGGCAATGCCGCAAATAATCAAATAGATATTGAAAAAACAAAAGCTGAAATTGCTGAATTGGAAAAAACAATAAAAGCTCTTGAAGAATCGTCCAAGCAAAGGGCTCATAGGATTGCAGAATTAGATAAGGAGTTTCTCGAAACGGATAAAAAGCTTCAAAATGCCTTAATGCAGTTGTCTTTAACAGAGGAAAGGCTGGAGGAAAAGAACACGATTTTTGCAAGCAGGGTGCGTAGCGTTTATATGAAAGGCGGTTTTTCTTATCTGGAAGTTCTGCTGGCGGCGGACAACCTGGGGGATCTAATTGTCCGCTTAGGTTACCTGATGCGTATATTAGGCAGGGATTCGCAGTTGGTTTCAACGATACGGCAGGAGCAAGCAGAGCTTCGAGGCTTGACCGCATCGGTGGAAGAATACCGTAATAGCTTGCTTGACATCCGCTATCAGAATGAAGCGGAACAGCGTAACCTGGACAACTTACGCCGGGAGAAAGAAGCTCTATTAAAAGGTGCTCAGGAACGGTTGTACGGAGAATTGGCCAGAGCTACGCCGCAGGCAGAGCGTAAACCCGTGTATGGAATATCCATAGATAATGCTTCTCCGGCCAGGCCGCAGCACGGCCTGTCTGAAGCCACTGTAGTGTATGAATATGAGGTTGAAGGCAGGATAACCCGTTATTTGGCCCTCTTCTCCACTTTTCCGACCAAAGTAGGACCTATTCGAAGTGCCCGGACGCACAATATTATTTTGGCTATGGAAAATGATGTTCATTTTCTCTACAGTAGTGCAGGCTGGGATGTCCTTGCCAAAATAAAGGAATGGGAGACTAGGGGAACAGACGTCTTATACTCAAAGAGTCCCAGCTTTTTCAGGGATAAATCCAGAAAAGCGCCGCACAACTTATACGTGAATTTATCAACGCTGAATTTTGAGCCTATGTCGCAAGAGCTTGTCGTCCGGCCGGCATTTTTGGGCCGGAAAGGCACTAGCACAAACACAATATCTTTATCATACAGTAAGAACTATAAAGTAAGCTATAAATATGCTTCCAACGAAGATGCGTACAGGAGGTATATCAACGACAAGATTCACAAGGATGCAAACGGTAAGGTAATCATGGCCCGCAATGTAATTATTCAGTACGTTCCTCATGGGATAGACTTTCAATTGCGCCCCACACCGGATTTGATAGGAGAAGGAGCCATAGACTTTTATTCCCAGGGAGAGTATTTTAGAGGAAAATGGAAGAAGGACAGCATTAAATCACCGACCAGGTATTACTACCAGGACGGCCAGGAAATCGAACGTATCCACGGCCAAACCTGGATACAGATTGTTAGGGACAAGTAGGCCCTACTGAATAAGTCAAAAATCAAATTATGCTGGCCAAAACTCACTTGGAATCAGGCGGATGGACATAGAGATTAATCTAAAAACCACGGGAAGTCATATGACTCCCGTGGTTTCTACGTTCATTCATGGTCGGAGCGACAGGATTTGA
>DLMZ01000022.1:1301-13677 GCA_002479415.1 Firmicutes bacterium UBA7523 | reverse complement strand
GCGTACGCCCATGCCGGGCGCACAAATAAAAAGAGGAGCCGGAACATCATCCCGGCTCCTCTTTTTATTCATGTTACCATTACGCATGGATAACTAATCTAAACTTTTATCACTCAGCTCCGTTACTGCCCTTTTTATTCTTTCAAGCCCTTCAATTAGCAGTGTTTTAGGACAAGCAAAGTTTAGACGCTGAAAGCCAAAACCCTCTTTACCAAAAGTAACTCCATCATTAAGCCCTACTCCCGCTTTGAAGGTAAAGAAGTCTTTTAGCTTTTCCATTTCAAGAGGAAGCTCTCTGCAATCAAGCCATACCATATATGTTGCTTCAGGCTTTATTATCTTAATCTGCGGAATGTGGCTTTCAAAATACTTCTCTATTAATTCTAAATTGTTTTGGAGATAGCTTAACAATTCATCTAGCCACTCTTCACAGCAGCTATATGCTGCTTCTGCTGCTTCCAAACCAAAAATATTAAGCATCCCCGCACCTATTCTGTTCATAGTGTTATTAAACACTTGCCTATGCTGGTCATTTGGGATAATGACAGAAGACTGGCATAAACCGGCTAGATTAAAAGTTTTTGTGGGGGAAATCAGTGTTACAGCATTTGGCAGGATTTCCTCTCCCAAAGATGCAATTGGAATATGCTTAAAGCCTTTATAAACGATATCCGAATGAATCTCATCTGATACAAGGATAACACCATGTTTCTTGCATAGCTTTGCTACTTTTTCCAGCTCATTTTGCCTCCATACACGCCCAATAGGGTTGTGAGGGCTGCAAAATATCATCATCCTCACACCATTGGCTAATTTCTTCTCTAAATCATCAAAATTGATTTCGTAAAATCCAGAAGTATTTTTCAGTGAGTTTGTAACTAACACACGTTGGTTATCTTTAATACTTGAGTAAAATGGATAGTAAATTGGCGTTTGCACTAATATTTTGTCCCCTGGATTAGTAAAAGAAAGAATAGCTATATTAACCGAAGTCACCACACCAGGACTATGCACAATCCAACTTTTATCCACAACCCACTGATGCCTTTTTGCTAGCCAATTAACCAAAGCCTTAGCCAGCCTTTCTGACGACTCGGTATATCCGTAAACCCCGTGATTTGCTCTGCGAATAATTGCTTCAGTAATCTTATCCGGAGACTTAAAATCCATATCAGCAACCCACATTTGAATAATATCTTCACTGTTAAATCTTTGTTTGCAACAATCCCATTTTAAAGACGCTGTATTTTTTCTATCAATAACTTCATCAAAAATGCTAGCCACTTAAACCACCACCCACTATTAAATATCTAATGCCTGATCTAAGTCAGCTATTAAATCCTCTGACGCTTCAATGCCCACCGAAAGCCTTAAAAGTTTATCAGTAACACCTATTTTGCCTCTTATTTCTTCTGGAATGGCTGAGTGTGTCTGCACAACAGGATAAGTGATAAGACTTTCTACCCCGCCTAAGCTTTCAGCAAAAATAATGACCTGTACTCTTTCCAGCACTTTTTCAACAATATGTACATCTTTAACTTCAAAAGAAATCATTCCCCCAAAACCCGAAGACTGCGCTTTTGACATGCTATAACCTTCATGTTCGGGAAGTCCTACGAAATTTACGTTTATGACGTTTTTATGAGTACGCAGCCACTTTGCAATTTCCATCGCATTCTGCTGGTGTTTTTCCATGCGCACACCTAATGTTTTAATTCCCCTTAAAACAAGCCAACTATCAAAAGGAGACAATACGGCGCCTACTGATTTTTGCACAAGCTTTAATTTTTCTGCAAATAAATCATCATCAACTACAATCAAGCCTGCTAATGTATCATTATGCCCTCCTAGGTACTTAGTCCCGCTATGAATAACAATGTCTGCCCCAAGCTCCAAAGGTCTTTGAAAGTAGGGTGTCAGAAAAGTGTTATCAACTATTAAAAGCATTCCTTTGCTTTTAGCCAGTTCCGATATCTTCTTCAAATCAGCCACCTTCATCATTGGATTCGAAGGAGTTTCAACAAAAAAAGCTTTGCTATTATCTTTTACTGCGTTTTCCATAGCTTCCATATTGCTTGTATCAACATAAGAAAGCTCTATTCCATACTTTTTGTATATTTCCTCAAATAATCTGTATGTGCCACCATAAAGATCATCAGACACAATAATATGGTCTCCGCTCATGAAAAGTGAGAGTACAGTTGAAACCGCCGCCATTCCACTTGAAAAAGCAAAGCCATATTTACCACTTTCCAGGTTGGCGATAGTATTTTCCAACTCTTCTCTAGTAGGATTTTGAAGTCTCGAATAATCATACCCGGTAGTCTGATAAAGGCCCGGATGTCTGAATGTAGCACTTTGATATATAGGAAAACTTACCGCCCCTGTATGTGGATCATAGCATTTACAGCCGTGAACCACCTTAGTACTAATATTCTTTTTCAACTCATCCCCCATTCCCATTACCCTCTTTCCCTTCTTCTTTATTACAGTGGCCTCATGCTATATTAATATCTGAACTGGAAATAAAAAGTCTTTTTCACTCAATATCTTTTATAAATCCATATTACCAAACTATTCCTATAGGTTTAATGATATAATACAATAAAGAGATATCTGTGTCAACTTTTTTGCAGAAGCTGTTACTTCTCCCTGAGCCTTTGATAGCTTTTGATTTGTTATGCATACGACACTGAATTATGTGCAAAGATAGATATACAAAAAAGGCGGAATTACTGAGCAAGGTGGTACATGCATGCTTGTTCGTTTTGGTTTCGTAGCCATGTCGGCAATCCTTGAAAAAGCATCTCCCTCCGGTACGGTAAGCCTGAAAACCTATCAGAGCCTTGTGTCAAAAAGTCAGGAGCTTGCCTTAGAAAAAGTAAGGAAAACCTCACAAGATAATCTGACAAATACGCTTCGCCTGCTTCATCACTGTAACGCTAATCATGTGAAGATATACCGCTTTTCCTCAAAAATCATCCCGCTAGCAACTCATCCCCAGCTCACACATTGGGACTACCTGGATGAACTTCGACAGCAATTCGAGGCAATTGGTGCTTTTATTAAAGAACATGAGCTAAGGGTATCATTTCATCCCGATCATTTTACTGTTATCAACTCCTCTAATAGAGAGGTCTTTAGTGCAGCCGTCCGGGATCTCTCTCATCATAGTAAAATGCTCCACGCCATGAGCCTGGATAACACAGCCAGGCTAATTATACATGTGGGGGGCGGCTATGGAGATAAGAAGAAATCTCTGGAGACATTCCTTGAAAACTGGGCAAAAATGCCTTCTCATATTGTCGCACGGATTGTTCTGGAAAATGACGACCGAACATTTACAGCTAACGATACACTGTACTTATGCGAAAAGCTGCAAATTCCCCTGGTGCTAGATGTTCACCACTTTCGCTGCAACCATGAAGAAGGAAACCGTCTTGAGGACGTCTATCCCCGGTTCATTGCCACCTGGAAAGGGACAAGATTAAATCCTAAACTGCACATCTCCAGCCCGCAATCCATGGCAAACTTCCGCAGCCACAACGACTATATCGATCCTCATTGTCTGTATTCTGTCCTCATGCAACTGCGCGAATACGGCACAGATATTGATGTCATGGTGGAAGCAAAACAGAAAGACAAAGCTATGTTCGAATTGGTACAAGCACTGGGAGCGATGCCAGGCATCCGACAGGTCGACAGCGCCAAAATATACATATGAGGAAACATAAAACAGGCACCTGTGCCATTAAGGCCCAGATGCCTGTTTTATTGTACTGTCTAACTATTCTTGACGAAAAGGGATAATCCTAGCAATTGCCTGCCAACTTACTACTGCCAACAAGCCGCCAATTAGCGCAGTAAATAGCTGAGGCAGCATTAAAGCCTTGGCTAATTGAGGCGGAAGCGACAAAGCATAAGAAACAGCGCCAGCTATCACTGCAAATTTAATAAACGCACCTAGAACTACTGCAGCTAGTTTCAAATTTATGCTGCGATTTATTGCAAACCCTGCGGCCAAACACAGCAACGCATTCCCTAACATAATAAATGGAATTGCAGGTGCTAGTGGAGCCGGCAATATTCCTACGGACAAAGCAATAAATGGGGTAACAAAGCCAATGAATACGCCTGCTGCTTGCCCCACCAACAAAGTAGAAAGAACCAACATAAAGTTGACTAAAGGACCGGTAATGACCGGCTGCAACCGTAAAGCCTGAATAGCCAGTGTCAATCCAAGCAACAGTGCAGTCCGAGTCATTATCCGGGTAGAAAATTTTGGGGTGTTCATTAGTACTTATCTCTCTTTGTGTAATGAGTGTGCAGCAATTTGTGTGAAAGGTGACCCAGCGGCTCCTTTAGGTATTCCTGATACAGCTCTTGCACCGCAGGACTTTCATGCGACTTACGCAGTTCCTTGCCTTCATCCTCACGATACAAGGCTTCCATTCTTTTTGTTCTGTAATCCTCATCCTTGGAGCGCGGCTGGCCTCCTCCGTTGATGCAGCCTCCCGGGCAACCCATAACCTCGATAAAATGATACGGCGATGTGCCGTTTTTAACTTCTTCCATGAGAATGCGAGCGCCTTCAAGACCACTGGTAACCGCAACTTTTGCTGTAACGCCTTCAAGATGTCTATATCCCGGTAGTGTGCCCTCAATGGTAACCTCGGCAGTTTTGATTTGCTCAAGACCTACTATCGGAGCAACGTGCAGCTTGTCAAAAGGCAATTCCTTGCCGGTTATAAGCTCCCAAACCGTTCTGAGTGCTGCTTCCATAACGCCGCCGGTAACTCCGAATATATCGGCTGCACCGGTAGAAAAGCCAAGTGGGTTTTCAAATTCACTGTCAGGGAGTGATTTGAAATCAATGCCGGCGCTTTTAATCATCCGGGCAAGCTCACGTGTAGTAAGAACTACATCCACATCTACATTGCCGTCCACCATCATTTCCGGTCGTTGTACTTCATATTTTTTTGCGGTACACGGCATAACGGAGACAACAAACATGTCTTTGGGGTCAACACCAATCTTTTCCGCATAATAACTCTTAACTAATGCGCCAAGCATGGTGTGGGGAGACTTACAAGTTGATAGATGGTCCAGCTCCTCGGGATAGGAATGTTCAATGTATTTTATCCAACCCGGGCTGCAGCTTGTCATCATGGGCAAAACAGCATCTCCACCTGTGAGGGCACTATGCAAGCGTTGCAGGAATTCTGAACCTTCCTCAATAATTGTCAGGTCGGCCGTGAAGTTGGTGTCGAAGATATCGTCAAACCCTAACTCGCGGAAAGCACTAGCCATCTTGCCTGTTACAAGAGTACCGACCTCAAGGCCAAATTCCTCGCCTAAAGCGGCACGAACCGCAGGAGCTACCTCAACCACAACTCTTTTGGAGGAATCTGCTAAGGCATCCCACACCCTTTGAATGCCGTCAGTCTCCGTCAAAGCTCCCGTCGGACACACTACAGTACACTGGCCACACATCGCACAGTTAACTTCATTTAACGGCAAGCCCATAGCCGGACTTATTGTTGAATCAAAACCCCTGTTTTGAGTATCTATTGCAGCGACCCCTTGAATTTCTTTGCAGACAGTAACACAGCGGCGACAGAGTATACACTTGCTGGTATCTCTGGTGATTGATGGAGCAATGTCAACCTCGGCAGGCGACTGCGCTCCTTCGATACGGGACTCTGTTACACCCAAGGTGTAGCCGAGTTCCTGAAGTTCGCAGCTCTGGCTTCTTGAACAGGTGAGGCACTCTTTCGGATGGTTTGAAAGAAGCAATTCATACAATACCTTACGAGCTTCACGCACCCTTTTGTTATTAGTGTGTATCACCATGCCTTCCTTCGCCTTAACCATACATGAAGCTTGAAGGTTTTTCTGCCCTTCTACGTCAACAACGCAAATCCTGCATGCACCAAACTTGTGTTTATCCTTTAGATAACAAAGATTAGGCACATTTATATCATTAAGGCGCGCTGCTTCAATAATGGTTACATCATCTGGCGCTGTTACTTTTTTGCCATTAATGGTAAGCTCTATCATTACTGTTACCTCCTATCACAGCGCAAGCACCGAAGCGCTTCGCCCGTTGCATCTAATTTGTGGAACCCACATTCAACTTCATTGAAGTTACCCTTGCGTTCTTCAGGTGACATTACTTTTGTCGGGAAGCGATTGTGCTCCACAACTTCCTCGTCATGAATATCTGGAATATTAATTTTCTGCCCTTTATTAAGCTCACCGCTGCCACCCAGGTATTTATCAATGTTGACAGCAGCCCTCTTCCCGTCAGCAATAGCTGTAATGGCAACATTTTCCCTCCATGAGGAAACATCACCGCCCGCGAAAATACCTTCTTGAGAAGTTTTAGAAGTGAATTTACAGGTCTTAAGCAAATCAGACATTGTTATGCCTTCATCTTTTATGAAACTAACTGAATCATCCACGTCCTGATTAACTGCAGCAACTACACCGTCACACTCGATAACAAATTCCGAACCAGCTACCGGATTTGCTTTGCGGCGTCCGTCTTTGCCGAATTCCCCTAATACCATGCGCAGACACTTAATGCCAGTTACAGAGTCACTTCCCAGCACCTCAACAGGGGATACTAGCGTTTCAATCTTAATGCCCTCTTCTTCAGCTTCAACGATTTCTTCTTTACTTGCGGGCATTTCACTTAAAGTTCTGCGATATATGACTGTCACTTCTTCAGCTCCCAGGCGTATCGCGGTGCGCGCAACATCCATAGCTGTACTACCGCCACCTACTACAACCAATCGTTTGGGAACACTCATATCTTCATTTTTGCCAACACGACGCAAGAAAGACAATCCACTTTCAGTTCCCGTCATATCTTCTCCCGGGATGCCAAGGGGTATAGATTTTTGTTTGCCTATGGCGATATAGACAGCATCGTTTTCTTCACGCAGCTTATTTAATTCAATATCCTTGCCAACATTAACACCAGTAACGATATTAACTCCAGCAGACTCAATTACACGAATTTCTTTCATTAATACTGCGTTTGGCAAACGGAATTCTGGAATTCCCCAGTTCAGAACCCCTCCAGGAGTAGATTCTTTCTCGTACACTGTGACTTCATATCCTAATTGAGCAAGATAGTATCCACAAGTTAACCCTGAAGGTCCTGCGCCAACAACAGCAACTTTCTTGCCATTTGGAGGCAGCGGGGTAAACTTGGGCAGGTTGAATTCATCACGCAGGGCATAGTCACCGATGAATCTCTTAATATTGCATATTTCCAAAGCGTCGTCAACTTGCGCACGGCGGCAATGACTCTCGCAAGGATGGGTGCAAATACGTCCACATACTGCGGGGAAAGGATTATCTTGCCTAATAAGTTCATAAGCATCCATAATTCTCCCCGATGCAAGCAACGCCATATAACCTGGGACATTAACCGAGGCCGGGCAAGCATTTTGACAGGGTGAAGTGTAAAGATCAGCACATACGCCCGCTGAACAATATTTATCACGAATATGTGTTTCATACTCGTCACGGAAATACCTAATAGTGCTCAAAACTGGATTAGGCGCAGTTTGACCAAGGCCGCACATAGCAGTTTGATTAATTGTGCCGGCAAGCTCCTCCAGCATTTCCAGATCGCTTTCCTCACCGCAGCCTTCAGTTATCTTTTCAAGTATTTCCAGCATCCGCTTGGTGCCTACTCGGCATGGCAAACACTTTCCGCACGATTCATCCTGAATAAAGTCCATGAAATAACGTGCCGTATCTACCATGCAAGTATCCTCGTTCATTACTATCAGACCGCCGGAACCCATAATGGCACCTAATGCTGCCAGGGACTCGTAATCCAAGGGAGTGTTCAAATGCTCAGCTGTCAGACACCCGCCTGAAGGTCCGCCGGATTGGATAGCTTTGAACTTTTTATCATCAATAATCCCTCCGCCAATCTTGTAAATGATATCACCCAGCGGAGTACCCATGGGAACTTCGATAATCCCAGCGTTTACTATATTGCCGGCCAAAGCAAATACTTTTGTGCCCTTGCTTCTTTCAGTGCCGTACTGTCCATACCATTCTGATCCGTTTAGAATTATTGGAGCAATATTGGCAAGAGTTTCTACGTTATTAATAATACTGGGCTTTTCAAAAAGACCGGACTCGAAGGGAAACGGCGGCTTTTGCCTAGGCTCTCCCCGTTGTCCTTCTATTGATGCAAGCAAAGCTGTTTCTTCACCGCAGACAAACGCTCCTGCACCAATACGCATTTCGAGATCAAAGTTGAATCCGCTTCCCAGGATGTTCTCTCCCAACAAGCCGACTTCCCGCGCCTGTTCAATAGCAGCTGAAAGACGCTCTACCGCAATAGGATACTCTGCACGGACATAAACATATCCTTTGTCAGCCCCAATGGCGTACCCACCAATTAGCATACCTTCAATAATACTGTGCGGATCACCTTCAAGCAAACTTCTGTCCATAAAGGCGCCTGGGTCACCTTCGTCAGCATTGCAAACAATGTATTTTTGGTCTCCCGCAGCTTTCAGTCCCGCTTCCCATTTAATGCCGGTTGGGAATCCCGCACCACCGCGTCCGCGTAATCCTGATTTCTTTATTTCATCAACTATTTGCACCGGTGTCATACTTAAAGCCTGAGATGCTGCCAAATACCCGTCACGAGCAATGTAAGCTTCTAAAGATGCAAATTCCATTTTTCCGCAATTTCGTAAAGCAATGTGCACCTGACCTTTAAAAAAGCTAATATCGTCAATTTTTGGCACATACTTTTTTACTGTGTTATCAAAGAAAGTATACTCTTCGATTATTTGTCCGCCAACGAGGTGTTTCTCCACAACTTCTGTAACCTTTTCAGGCGTCATTTCAGCATAAAATATTCCTTCAGGCTGAATAAGAAGTACAGGACCGGCAGCACACACTCCCATACATCCGGTAACGGAGACCTGGACCTCATTTGTTAGGTTGTTTTGTTCCAACGCTGCCGTAAGTGCTTCCTGGACAGCTCCGCAGTTAGAGGAGATGCAACCCGCTCCCCCACAAACAAGCGCTTGAAACTTATACTGGGCCACGGTTTCCAGGTAGTTTGACTTAGTCTGTTCAAGCTGCGCGAGTGTACTAATCTTAGTTGTCATTGCCATCCACCCCCTGCTCTTCCTGATAATAACGTGCGAGGATTGTTTCCAGCTTATCGGGATTCACCTGCTTGTATACTTCGCCATCAATTGTCATGGCGGGCGCCAAACCGCAAGCTCCAATGCAACGCGCAATTTCAAAGGTGAACTTTCTATCTTCGGTAGTGTCACCTACATTAACATTGAGAATTTCCCGAAGCTTATCTACAATACGTTTTCCTCCACGTACGTAGCAAGCGGTGCCTAAACATACTCTAATGGTATGCTCTCCTTGAGGCTGTGTTGAAAAAAATGAATAAAAAGTTACCACACCTGATACTGTAGCTAATGGCACTTCAAGCTCTTCAGCGACTACCCGCTGAACCTCAAGCGGCAAATGGCCGTAAATTTTCTGTGCAGTATGAAGTGCTTGAATAAGACTGCCTTCTTTGCCCTTGTACTGAGCTATCATTTCTTTGACACACAGTAATAACTCCATTTCATTAGTGCCGCAACAACATCCGCATTTTTCTTGCGTTACCTTCATAAACCATCCCTACCTTTGCTTAATTCTCAAGTTATTTCTTTTCTATATTCCTAAACAACAGCATCAACTTGTTTGCTTGCCGTTGGAATTATATTTTAAGGAGGCTTAGGTATTAATTCGAGCTTGTTACAAATTGCACAAACAAAAAAGTCAGCAAGTTAATATTTCTTCGCTGACTTAACAGAAATGAAAATACCAAATTATGCTTTTGTCCGTAAAAAAACAGTCTTGTCGTTCTTGTTAACACGAATAATCACCAATACCCTTCGCAAATATCAAGAGATTATTAAGAAATAATTGACTAAAATTATCATCATAATATATCTTTATTTAAATATTGTCAACGATAAACTTTAACATCTCAATTATTTAACTTGTGATAATATCTTTAAGGCTAACGCGGATGGCAACTGCAATAGCTTAAACTACGAATGTATGATTGTACGAACAGCTAATACTTCTTTCTCATTTTTTCTAAAGGTAGGAATTTTGGATTTAATGGTGAATATATCCATTTGAGATATATACGTTGAGAGGAGTTGTAGATTTGATCTTTTCCAAAAATAATGCATTATTTATCAAGCTAATTTCAACACTTATTACCATTTCCTGTTTGCTGTTTACTAGCTATTCATGTGTCAATGCACAAACCAATTCAAGCATTAAAGTTGTTATTGACGGCAAGGGTCTTTTGCTAGACACAAATCCTGAATCAAAAGATAGCAGAACTATGGTTCCTATGAGAGGAATATTTGAAGCTTTAGGAGCAAGCGTAACTTGGAGTAATGAAGAGCAAAAGATAACCGGCGTTAAAGGAAATACAACTATTATTCTTTATGTAAACAACAATACTGCTTATATCAACGGAAATCCTAATACAATGGATGTGGCTCCTTATATTAGTAATGGCAGAACTTTGGTCCCAACAAGGTTTATTGCTGAAAGCTTAGATGCGGTAGTCCAGTGGGATGCTGCAAATAGAAAGGTGCTGATAACTTCCGCAGAAGGAACGAAACAATCGCAAAGAAAAACTCTTGAAACTGTTGAAATCGCTAGGATTGCTGAACCAGCATCAGTCTATATTGAAACATTTGACAAGGATGGCGAAATCTTGGGAAATGGCAGTGGCTTTGTCATACATAGGGATGGAAAAATTGCGACAAATTACCATGTTATTGATGGCGCATACAGTGCAAAGATTTATTTTGATAATGGCAATATCTATAATGTAAATCATATTCTGTTCTATGATGATATACGGGATATTGCTCTGCTTAAAATTAGTGAGACAAATCTACCTTTTTTAAAATTAGGGGACTCAGATGATATTGCCAATGGTGAAAGGGTAGTTGCTATAGGGAGCCCTATGGGCCTTGAAAATACAATCTCTGAAGGGATTATTAGCTCCAAAAGGAGATATATTAAGGAGCTTAACCAGTCCTTCATTCAAACATCAGCTTCAATATCATGGGGCAGCAGCGGTGGGGCTTTACTAAATGCTTATGGTGAAGTGATTGGAATAACAACTCTTTCAAACATTTACGGTCAAAATCTTAATTTTGCCATACCGATAAATGATATAAAACCATTTCTTAATGAAAATATGGCTATTACCTTACAATCTCTCCAGGCTGGCAAAACTTTGTTTGTACCAACAGGAGTATGGGCACTGGGCGTATCAAAAAATCAAATATTACTAGGGTGGGACAAAGTACAAAATGCTCAGCACTATCACGTTTATTCTAGTACCAGTATGCTTGGTCCGTTCTACCCATTGGTAGACAACAATAATAACAAGAAGAAGTATCAATGGTTTCCAAGTTATTGTGCTGAGATATTTGACATCACACCCGATACTACTGTATTTTTCAAAGTAACTGCCGTAGTTAATGGAGTAGAATCAAATTATAGTGATATCACTGCCTCAACTACCTTTATGAATGAAGTGTCTCTATTTGAAGTAGAACCAAATAACTCTTGGGATCTTGCAGATTATTACCCAACTGGTTTTGAAAAAGGAATACTCATGTCAGGCTATTTGTCCCCTGATGACTTTGATTGCTACTATTTTTACATGCCTTTTAATGGAACAGTTAATTTTATGCTTACTGCAGAGGGTGCGCTAAAAAGAACTCTTTTGCTAGGGATAGAAGATGAGGATGATATCTTGGAAATCTTAACACCAAATTCTCAAGGATATTTAAGCTTTAGCATTTACTTAGAACACGGAATATATTATATAGGCGTAACGTCAATAGATAAATCAGCAACAGGAAGTTATTCATTCCAAATATTTTTAGATAAAAATAATGCGAGCTTTTAGCTCGCATTATTTAGTGTATTTTTAGGTTGTAGCAATTAATCTTTATTTATTACTACCGTATTTGTGTTTAAATCCCAAATTACTGTGGCTCCTAGCGATTCTCCAATGAACCTTAACGGAACATATGTAGCTCCATTAATTATTTTCGGAGGAACATCCAATACTATTTCGCCTTTTTCTGTTACGGCACTGTTTTTCCCTATAATTAATTCAATACTTTTTTCTTTTAAAGAAAACGATACTTTTTTTAGTATTGGATCCCATTGAATGGTTGCTCCGAGAGCTTCTCCTACTCCTCTAAAAGGCACTAAAACACGTCCGTTTTCCAGTATTGGCGGAACTGGAAAAGTAACACTAGCGTCATTAATTCTA
>DLMZ01000022.1:662-1178 GCA_002479415.1 Firmicutes bacterium UBA7523 | reverse complement strand
CACTAGCGTCATTAATTCTAACGCCAATACTTCCCTTTTCCCTTATTGAAAAAAACAAACTTTCCCTTTTATCTAGAATAGTCACTTCACATTCCCATTCACCAGGAAGATTTTCATAGTGACTCTTATCAAATTTAAACCAGACGACGTTATAGGACGTGTCTTCAGGTTTAAAGATAAATGTAAGTATTAGTGAACGATACGCATTGTCCTTGAAGTACAACTTTACAGTTGTAGTTTCATCCACTACTACTTTGTTTAACTCCACATAACAATAAATTGCATCAGAACCAGCATAAAACTCGGTTCCTTCATTGAATAAATAATTATCAACAATTTTCTCATACATTCCTGCTTTAATAATTTCAACGTCACTCTTAACATTGAGTTTTGCGCCGTCTCCATCTACGTGAATTTTTACGTGAGGATTTGCAGACATCAAGTCAATTACTGGAGACAAATTTGAAATAGGATTATTTTCGAGATAAAGATACTTTAGATTAGTTAGTTTTAGTA
>DLMZ01000022.1:0-506 GCA_002479415.1 Firmicutes bacterium UBA7523 | reverse complement strand
AAGTTTTAGTATTGGCAATATATCAGTAATTTGATTATGCGATAAATGCAAGTAAAAAAGATTAGATAGGTTCGCCAATGGTTCAATGTCATTTATCTGGTTGCGAAATAACGCTAGTCTCTCTAACTTATTTAAGTTTCTAAGGGGGTCAAGATTAGTTATGTGATTTGAATACAATTCTAATGTTCTTAGCTCTGTCAGGTTTCTCAAAGGTTCCAGGTCAGTTATTTGATTTGAATACAATGTTAAGTCTTTTAGCTTTTTCAAGTTCTTTAGCGGACTTAAGTCAGAAATACGTTGTGAAGGAAGCCGCAGATCATTTAAATTGGTCAATCCTTCCAGACCGCTTAAGCTACTAATGTTTCCACTTCCCCAGATCATTACTGCTTCTAACGAAGTTAAGCTCCTTAACGGACTTAAATCAGAAATATTATTCTTAGTTATAACCAGCTTTTTTAAATTCTTAAGATGTTGAATCCCTTCCAACCTGCATTCCCGGAATTTAT
>DLMZ01000015.1:23396-23623 GCA_002479415.1 Firmicutes bacterium UBA7523 | reverse complement strand
GATGAACAATTCCAGGATACTTTATCGGAAATGAATGATCCCAACCACTTCAGGAATTTTCTTAACTCAATTGGTTTTATGGTTGATTATGGATCTGAAGTGATTGAATGGCATTGGGAAGATGAATGTGATCGAGATGGAAAAGTAATTGGTAAAAGCCAGGTTCCTGATAAAGAAATTCCAATTATGATCCTCACCAAAGATGAAGTGGATCTTCATCTTACTAA
>DLMZ01000015.1:22865-23171 GCA_002479415.1 Firmicutes bacterium UBA7523 | reverse complement strand
TGAAAAAGTTCAATTGCAAGGTATGCAGAATTTGAATTCAGCAAGCTTTTAAAAGAGCAGAAAAGATGATTCACAATAAAAAAAAGAACCCCTGGTGCAACCAACACCAAGGATCCTGAAATGATACCATAACAAACTACTGCTTGATATGATAACCACTCACACTGTTATTATATCATCCCAAAAAGCAGTTTGAAAAGAAAGGATTGATATAATGCCAACTTACAAAGATGAAGAACGTGGAACATGGTACTGCTCATTCTATTACACTGATTGGATGGGAAAGAAGAAGAAAAAGAAGAAGGA
>DLMZ01000015.1:0-22713 GCA_002479415.1 Firmicutes bacterium UBA7523 | reverse complement strand
GAAGAAGAAAAAGAAGAAGGAAGGATTCAAAAGGCAGCAGGATGCAAAAGCCTTTGAACGTGATTTTTTAAGCAAAGCAAATGCTGGTTGTGATATGGCTTTTGGAAGCCTGGTTGAATTGTATATGGAAGATTGCAAATCACGTCTTAAACCAACCACCTATGCAAACAAAGAATATGTGATCAACCTGAAGGTTCTTCCATACTTCAAAGATATGCCGATCAACACCATTGAACCAGCAACAGTCAGGAAATGGCAAAATGAACTTCTATCACATGAAAACAATTATAGTCAGACATACTTGAAAACAGTGAACAATCAACTTTCAGCAATATTCAATTTTGCAATGAAGTATTACAAGCTTCCATCTAACCCTGCCAGGATCTGTGGAAGCATGGGGAAAAAGAATGCTGATTCAATGCTGTTTTGGACAACTGAAGAATTCAAGAAGTTCATGCCATTTGTTTCAGATAAACCATTATCAAAAGCAGCATTTGAAGTGTTGTTTTGGACAGGGATCCGATCAGGTGAACTTCTTGCATTGACCTTGGATGATTTTGATTTTGAAGCACAAACCTTGTCAGTCAATAAGAACTATGCCAAGCATGATGGTGATGATCTTATAATGGATCCAAAGACACCCAAAAGTAAAAGGATTATCACCATTCCAAAATTCCTTTGTGAGATCGTTCAAGACTATGTATCAAAGCTTTATGATTATAAGCCTGATGAAAGATTGTTCCAGGTTACAAAATACTACCTGCACCATGAAATGACCAGGGGAAGCAAGAAAGCTGGTGTGAAGCGGATCAGGATCCACGATCTAAGGCATTCACACGCATCCTTGTTGATTGAAATGGGATTTTCACCGCTGCTGATCTCTGAAAGGCTTGGTCATGAAAATGTGGAAACCACCCTTCAAACTTATTCACACCTTTATCCAAACAAGCATGGTGAAGTTGCTGACAAGTTGCAAAATATGATACAGAATGAAACCATTGACACCACGGAAAAATAAAAAACAGTACGTTTTTAGTACGGTAACAAAATATTAAACCCTGCAAATCCTTATATTTAAAAGGCTTGCAGGGTTTTTCTTTACTATTCCCACTCTATCGTTGACGGTGGTTTGGATGTTATATCATACACCATCCTGTTGACATGGGGTACTTCGTTGACGATACGGCTAGATATTTTTTCCAGCACCTCATAGGGGAAACGATACCAGTCGGCAGTCATGCCGTCATGGCTCGTAACGGCGCGGAGTGCTACGGTATACGCATAAGTACGCTGGTCACCCATTACACCAACGGAACGCACATCGGGGAGCACAGCAAACGCCTGCCAAATTTCCCGGTAAAGCCCCGCTTTTTTAATCTCTTCAATCATAATGGCGTCTGCTTCCCGCAAAATCTCCAGCTTCTCCTCGGTAATTTCGCCTAGCACCCTGATAGCCAAGCCGGGGCCGGGGAACGGATGCCGCCAGACTAACTCCTCATGCATGCCCAGCTCTTCCCCTACTAAGCGTACTTCGTCTTTAAAAAGATGATTTAAAGGCTCAATAAGCTTAAACTTCATATCTTCGGGCAAGCCGCCCACATTATGATGAGACTTAATAACTGCAGCGGTTTCTGTGCCGCTTTCAATAACATCGGTGTAAAGCGTTCCTTGTACCAAATAATCAATTTTGGCAATCTTAGCCGCTTCCCGTTCAAACACTCTAATAAATTCAGTGCCGATGATTTTACGTTTTTGCTCCGGGTCACTAACTCCGGCCAGCTTCCCTAAAAACACGTCCCGAGCATCCACTTTTATAACCTTCATATTAAACTGCCCGGCAAACGTATCCATAACCTGTTCCGCTTCGTTTTTCCTTAATAAGCCGTGGTCCACAAATACGCAGGTCAGCCGATCACCAATGGCACGATGGACAAGAAGCGCAGCTACCGAGGAATCAACTCCGCCGGACAAACCGCAAACCACCTGCTCATCATCTCCCACAGATTCACGAATCTGCTTTACCGTAGTTTCGATAAACGATTCCATCGTCCAGTCACCATGCAAGCCAACTATTTGGAAAAGAAAGTTTTTCAGCATCTCCATGCCCCGGGGGGTATGAATAACTTCCGGGTGAAACTGCACAGCATATTGATGAGTCATGTCGTTACTCATAGCAGCCACCGGAGTATTTTCCGTAGAAGCAGTGACAGTAAAGCCGGGGGGCGCCGCTTCCACAAAGTCGCCGTGGCTCATCCAAACAGCCTGTTCCTTTTCCAGTCCCTTGAAGAGATCACCGTTATGTTCTACCTTCAGCTCTGTTTTTCCATACTCACGACGTCCGGCAGCATTGACGATACCTCCTAAATCCTTAGCCATCAGCTGCATACCGTAGCAAATCCCAAGTATGGGCACACCCATATTATATACTCTGGAATCTACTGCCGGAGCTTTTTCTCCGTAAACGCTAAAAGCTCCGCCTGAGAATATCAACGCTTTAGGCTTTAAGGCCTCCACACGTTCCAGCGGTGCTGTATAAGGCAATATCTCGCAATAAACCTTTAGTTCACGGACACGGCGGGCAATCAGTTGTGTATACTGGCCACCGAAGTCTAAAATTACTACCATTTCTTGATTCAAGAAACATCCACCTCCAAACAGTTATGTTCGAGTTTTTTTCCCCGTTCTCCTGCTGATTGAGCTGCTTCGACAAAAATTTCTGCCATCACGTATTTTAGCGCAAAACTCCTTGGTTTCTTGACTTTTACATGCTGATAAGATAAATTTAGGATAACTTATCAGCTTATCAAGGAGGAGAATATTAGGATGAAACAGACAAAATATATGCTGGGCGAAGAGCATATTCCAAGTCAGTGGTACAATATTATGGCGGATATGCCCAATCCCCCAGCTCCGGGATTAAACCCCGGTACTCAAAAGCCGTTGACTCCCGATGATTTAGCTCCCATCTTTCCCATGGCTCTTATTGAGCAAGAAGTATCGGACAAGCGCTGGATTGACATTCCCGAAGAGGTCAGGAATATCTACAGTCTGTGGCGTCCAACTCCTCTTTACCGCGCCCATCGTTTGGAAGCAGCCTTAAAAACACCGGCTCGCATTTATTATAAGCATGAAGGTGTTAGTCCGGCAGGTAGCCATAAAACTAATACCTCCATACCCCAGGCTTACTACAATAAAAAAGCGGGAATAAAGCGTTTGGCTACAGAAACCGGAGCCGGCCAATGGGGAACAGCTCTTTCCCTGGCTTGCAGCTACTACGGACTGGAGTGCATGGTCTACATGGTTAAGGTTTCATATAACCAAAAGCCTTACCGCCGTTCCTTAATTGAAGTATGGGGCGCCGATGTCGTTCCCAGCCCTAGCGAGCTAACTAATGCAGGCCGCCAGATTCTTGCCAAATACCCGGATTCTCCCGGCAGTCTCGGAATTGCCATCTCCGAAGCTGTTGAGGACGCTGCTACTCGCAGTGATACAAACTATGCGCTGGGCAGTGTTTTAAACCATGTCATGCTGCACCAGACAGTTATCGGTCAGGAAGCTAAAAAACAAATGGAGCTTGCGGGAGATTATCCCGACTACATAATCGGCTGCTGCGGCGGCGGTTCAAACTTTTCAGGCCTTAGCTTCCCCTTCCTCTATGACAAAATACACGGCCGCGACATGCGTGTTATCGCTGTTGAGCCGGCAGCCTGCCCCACACTGACCCGCGGCAAATATGCTTACGATTTTGGCGACACTGCCGCACTTACCCCACTAGTCAAAATGTACACACTGGGTCATGATTTTGTACCCCCCGGCATTCACGCCGGCGGTCTGCGCTATCACGGCGATTCTCCGCTGGTGAGCCAGCTTTATAATGAAGGCATTATCGAGGCTCAAGCACCGGGGCAAACCGGCGTCTTTGAAGCAGCCATGCTCTTTGCGCGTACCGAGGGAATTCTTCCCGCACCGGAATCATCCCACGCCATTAAAGGCGCTATTGATGCCGCCGTAGAGTGCCGGGAAGCAGGCACAGAGAAGTCCATTCTTTTCTGCCTCAGCGGACACGGGCACTTTGACCTAACCGCCTACGACGCCTATCTGTCCGGCAAGCTGGAAGACTTCAAATACACCGAAGAAGATCTGGCCAAGGGCTTGTCCACAATTCCGGAGGTAAATATATAAGAGAGCTAAAAGTTGACAACTGCGAACGGCAGCAAAATACCGTTCGCAGTTTTTTCTTTAAGTATTACTTCAAATATTACATTGACACCAAGAAAAGGAAATAGCTATAATTGCGGTATACAGAAAAATATATTGTAGAGGCAGGAAGCTCTCATGGTAAAATCCATATTATGGGATTTTAAAATATCCTCCGATGTTACTGTAGATTTTGAAGTAGGCCTTTTGGATGTGGGTTATACCAGCTCAACATCCTTTTCCACCAATTTGGAGTGTGAGCTTGACCGCCTGCTGGGCAATAAGGACAGTAAAGCAAATTGCAACCTGCAATCGCTTGGGAACGCGAACATCGGAAAATTTAATGCTGGGGAAGGCACTGCTCGAGATGGGAACGATGAAACGACGATTGAACATATCAAGCTGTCACGGCGTATTGAAACAAGCCTGCCTCGTTATGAAGTAAATGATAACCCGAACACTGCTCAACCGAATAACTCTTTCTTGATAGATGTGCAAATTAGCGTCCCAGTAGTAATTGAGGTCAAAATGAATCCGATACTCAGAGCGTTGCTGCCCGGTCTGGCAAATCCTGCGCCTCAAAAACTAAATACAAGCATGCCCATCAAATTAACCATTGAATATAATCCTCATGAGAAAACCCATAGTGAGCAAAATCAAGATATTAGCGCAGAGATAAACTCGTATTTGCAGGATAATTATATCAAGAATATCCCGGCGATTGCAAAAGCTACGGTTACCAAAGGCACCGCAGATTATTCTCTTACCAAGAGAAACCTCTCACTTAAATATGGGGAAGCAGGCTTTGACGTGGCGGTTTTACAATATCCAGACCACATTGCCATTGACAAGCATGTTTGTTTCAACCAATCATCCTGGATGGTCCATTCCAATATGACCGGTCAAGTGCAAATTAATGAAAAGGATCAAATTACCTTCAATCTTAATCCGAATACCGCTTACGCCGGGAAACGCGTAAGCAGCGATTTCGAAATTTGGAGGCTTTGCCGTTCGGTTGATACGGACGCTAAAGGCAACCCTGTTCACAACCTGGAAAAGATACCTTCTATCCCAGATACCGATGTCCTTGGACGCGGGTGGATTTTCGATTGCCGCCAACCGATAGAAGATTGGCTCGATAACGCAGCGCTCAGCTCGGTACTTAAAGAGCCTTCGACCTGGAGCCGCCGAGGTGTAATAAACGAGTTTTTAGTAGGAGTGAATAAATACCCTGAATTCGGCTTATTGTACGTGGCTGTTATAATTGACATAAAAAAGAACGCCTATAGAATCGCCTATTCCAATCCCCGTCCCATAACCATACAACAAGCGGAAGAAATCTACCACAGCAACACCCCGCTATTTGCTTCCCCTTTTAAAAGCGAAGCTGATGGCTGGATAAGTTAGGGCTATAATGAAAAAGATCCGCAAGTAAAAAGCTCTAAGAGAATTTATAGTCAAAAAAAAGCGCCTGCTTATGCAGACGCTTTTTTATTACATACCCATGCCAGGAGGCATGCCCATACCACCACCGACAGGGCCGGCGTTTTCATCAGGCTTTTCTGCCACTACCGCTTCTGTAGTCAAGAACATGGCTGAAATGCTGGCCGCGTTCTGCAAAGCAGAGCGAGTTACTTTAGCAGGGTCAACGATACCGGCGTCAAACATGCTTACATACTCACCAGTTGCAGCGTTGTAACCGACTCCGGGAGTTTCTTTCTTAACACGCTCCACAACAACGGAACCTTCCAAGCCAGCGTTAGCAGCAATCTGACGCACAGGCTCTTCCAATGAGCGACGAATAATATTTACGCCTGTCTGAACATCTACATCCTCATCGATCAATTTTTCCAAAGCGGCAATTACATTAATGTATGCTGTGCCGCCGCCGGAAACAATACCTTCTTCAACGGCTGCGCGTGTAGCAGACAAAGCGTCTTCGATACGCAGCTTCTTCTCTTTCATTTCAACCTCGGTTGCCGAACCTACTTCAATGACAGCTACGCCGCCGGCTAATTTGGCCAAACGCTCCTGAAGCTTCTCACGGTCAAACTCAGAAGTAGTTTCTTCAATTTGCACGCGAATCTGACCAATGCGCTTCTTAATATCATCAGAGTTCCCGCCGCCGTCAACGATAACAGTTTCTTCTTTGGTGACACGAATTTGACGTGCCCGACCAAGCATATCAAGCTCAACATTTTTCAAGTCAAGGCCTAAGTCTTCGGAAATAACTTGACCGCCTGTAAGAATAGAGAGATCCTGCAGCATTGCTTTACGGCGATCTCCGAATCCGGGGGCTTTAACGGCTACGCAATTAAAGGTGCCGCGCAGCTTGTTAACAACCAAGGTAGCAAGAGCTTCGCCTTCCACATCTTCGGCCACAAGCAGCAAGGGCTTGCCTGATTGAACAACCTTCTCTAAAATGGGCAGAATGTCATGGATGTTGCCGATTTTGCGATCGGTCATCAGGATAAACGGTTCATCCAGAACTGCTTCCATTTTATCTGCGTCGGTAATCATGTAAGGGGAAATATAGCCACGGTCAAACTGCATACCTTCAACCACATTAAGGTCGGTAGTAAATCCTTTGGATTCTTCAACGGTAATAACACCGTCTTTACCCACTTTTTCCATAGCTTCAGCAATTAGCTTACCGATTTCTTCATCTGCTGCAGAAATGGATGCAACCTGTGCGATAGCTTCTTTAGTTTCAACCTGCTTGCTTTGTGCTTTAATTTCTTCAACAGCTACTTTAACAGCTTTTTCAATGCCGCGCTTAATAGCCATGGGATTGGCACCAGCAGTTACGTTTTTAATTCCTTCACGGATAATGGCTTGTGCCAACAAAGTTGCAGTGGTAGTACCGTCACCGGCTACATCTTGTGTCTTTGTGGCAACTTCCTTAACAAGCTGAGCACCCATGTTTTCAAATGGGTCTTCCAGCTCGATTTCCCGGGCAATTGTTACACCATCATTAGTGATTAACGGACTGCCAAACTTTTTATCAAGAACAACGTTACGGCCTTTGGGGCCTAAAGTAACCTTTACAGTATCAGCCAGCGCGTTAACACCCTTTTCCAAAGCACGACGCGCTTCTTCACGAAACATAATTTCTTTGGCCATATAACTTCAACCTCCTGTTATTTTATTATAAGTATCTGTTAAACAATTTTTCCGAGTATGTCATCCTGACGCATAATCAGGTATTCATTGCCGTCAATCTTTACTTCTGTACCGGCGTACTTGGAGAAGAGAACTTTATCGCCAACTTTAACATCCATTTCAACACGGGTGCCGTTGTCAAGGATTTTACCTTCTCCTGCAGCGACAACTTCGCCTTCCTGGGGCTTCTCTTTGGCTTTGTCAGGGATAACAATACCACTGGCCGTTTTTTGCTCAGCCTCAAGCACTTTAATCACTACACGATCAGCTAATGGTTTAATGTTCATGGTGTGACCTCCTTTATAAAGTTGATATATTGTTATTAGCACTCTGAGTTTGCGAGTGCTAATAATCACACTAGTAATGGTATATAAAAACTGCCGGGAAAGCAACCCCCTCGTAGGGATTTTTTTTACTAAATAGCGTAATTATGCTTTAATATCGCAATTTTTTATAAGTTTTCTTCAATTATCATCTTTTTCCTCAATTGCTAAACAGAATTTATTATACTCAGGAAAATTATATTTATGCGCCATCTTTTCTTAAAGCTGCACATTCCGAGCTTTTGCCTGAAAGAACATGTATGGCATGAGGAACAGCAGGCAAAATGACGCCAAGGTTCTCCTTCACCGCCTTAGGACTGCCTGGAAGATTGACAATCAGCGTTTCCCCCCGCACGCCGCAAACCGCTCTGGATATCATGGCATGCGGCGTCTTTTGCAGGCCGAAAGATCGCATTGCTTCTGCCATACCTGGGACCAGCTTTTCAATAACAGCCAAAGTAGCTTCCGGAGTATTATCTCTTGGCCCTAACCCGGTGCCGCCTGTGGTAAGAATCAAATCCACACCTAAAACGTCGGCATACTCTATAAGCTTATTACACAAAGTGTCCAAATTGTCGGGTACCACATCGTATGCTTCAATTAGACCGCCGGTCTCCGCAATCATTTCCTTAATCACACGCCCGCTTTCATCTTCCCGCTCGCCGCGGGAATCACTGGCTGTAAGTATGGCGACACTAAATCTCTCCATGAAGATTCTCCTTTGGCCTATAAGCAATTTGGCCTGTTTTTTCAGTGTGGTATCCTCCCAAGGATTCTACCTTTTGACGAAACTCTTCTGAGCGCACAACTGCCAGCAGCCTAACCATTGCTTCATTCTTAATATGCTCCAGCGGTATGGCAAGGTCGTATCTTTCTTTAGCAACCGGAATAAAATCAAGCCCAAATGAACGGGCCGCAGCTAAAACACCCAAACCGGTATCAGCTGAGCCGGCTGCAATTGCCGCAGCTACCGACAAGTGGGTATATTCCTCTCTCTGATAACCGTTAATACAAGAAGAATCGATGCATTTTTCTGTTAAGCGAGCATCCAGAAGAATCCGGGTTCCTGCACCTCGTTGCCGATTAATAAAAGACACATCCTGCCTCTTCAAATCTTCAAAATCTGTTATTTTTTTAGGGTTGCCCGGCACAACCATCAATCCCTGCTCTCTCTCAACAAGTGTAATCAGCACTACCGGGACGTCGGGAAGAAACTGCTTGAGAAAGGGAACATTATATTCCCCCGTTTTTTCGTGAAGCAAATGCATTCCAGCTAGATGCGCTTCACCCCGTCGCAAAGCCATAATTCCGCCGGTACTCCCTACATGAGCAGAAGAAAGGGAAAAACCTGAATTGCGCTGGCTCAACAAGTCGCCAAGAACATCTAAAGACAAATCATGGCTGCCTGAGCAAACCACACTATTGTCAATATAATCTAGCGTCCTAAGCAGCTCAACATCAACTTCCTCTCCGGCAATCAAACCTTCTTTTTGCTGGGGAATACGAACAATACCGTCCGCCCTTACTAAAGAAGTAATTACGCCTGCGCCTCTGGCAAGGGGCGACGCCACATATTTTCCTCCAACCTTGCCAACTTTCACTCTAACCCATTCTTCGGCGTTAAGTGCCGATGTCAACTGCTTTGAAAATACAGCTTGCAGCTTGGGACGAGCCGGCTCTAGCAAGCCTTGCTTCTTGTAGAGCAAAGGCTTGAGAAATAGCTCAAGAGCTACAACGGCGGAAACAGAGTATCCCGGCACCCCAATAATAGGCTTACCGGCTACCACCCCTAAAATTGTCGGCTTCCCGGGACGAACGGCCACACCATGGACCAAAACTTCTCCCAGTTCACTTACCACATCTGCAGTATAATCTCTCCGACCAGCCGAAGAACCGGCATTAATTAACACAACATCATTGGACAGCGCCGCATGATATACAGCATTCCGAATTTCATTAAATTCGTCTCGAACAATATTGTGCTTAACCGCTTCTCCTCCCCATTCTTCCACTAGAGATGCAAAAACAGTAGAGTTATACTCAATAACCTGACCTGCAGCCGGGACAGTCCCTGGTTCAACCAGCTCATTCCCTGTGGGGATAATAGCAACCTGAGGGCGTCTGCGCACAGCAACTTCAGTAACACCGCCTGCCAGAAGCGCTCCTGCATCAACGCCGCGCATTTTATGCCCGGCAGGAATCAACATTTCTGTAGCCGCAATATCTTCCCCAATGGAGCGCACATGCTGCCAAGGTGCTACAGAAGCAGTGATTTCAACTTCCTCCCCGTACTCCGCTAGTTCTTCCGCCATAATTACGGCGTTGCATCCAGAGGGCAGTGGGTTGCCCGTATCTATGGGGAAAGCCGCTTTTCCCAATGTTAGCCTCTTTGGAGAGGTTTCGCTCGCCCCCAGCGTATCATTAGCATTAACAGCCACTCCATCCATAGCAGCTGCATGATAATGAGGCGAAGAAATAACAGCAAAAACTGATTTTGCAGTAACCCTGCCCACAGCCGACTTAACAGGCAATGTTTTCTCTTCATTAATAAGGCTGCTCTCGCGTTCAAGAAAAAGTCTCCTTGCCTCATCTATGGAGACATTATGCAAATAGCGTGTTCTCTTATTCTTCAATGTGTTCACCTCTGATTTAAATCAAGATCACTTCCAGCTTATCTCCTGCCTCAGCGCCCTCACTGTTTTGTGGAACCCGTATCAGCGCGTTGCCCCGCACTACTGTAGAAATCAAATTAGCCTGGCCTAAAAGAGGCCTGGCCCAGAGCTCGCCTTCTTTATTGTAGATTACCGCGCGAAAGTAATCTTCCCGGCCGCCTGCAGAGGAAAGATTGCGCTCCACTCTGGCACGGAGCAGATTGGGTGTTTCGTGAGCTCCGGCAAGCTGCAGCAGCAGAGGTCTAATAAAAAGCAAAAATCCCACCATTGCAGAGGTAGGGTTCCCCGAAAGCCCAAAGAAAGGCTTGCCATCCACAACTCCAAAAATCAGCGGCTTGCCTGGCCGCATAGAAACTCCGTGAAACAATACCCCCGGCTTGCCCAGCTTATCAATAGCGCCTGCGGTATAATCCCTCGCACCGGCAGAGCTGCCCCCCGACAGAATCACACAATCAAAAGACTGAGCTTTTTCCAAAGCAGACAACATTTTGTCGGCGTTATCGGGGATAATGCCCAATAGCGTCGGCTCTCCCCCGGCCTGCGTTACCAAGGATGATAAAAGATAAGAGTTAATATCCCTTACCTGACCGGCCCCCGGTGTTTGCTCTGGCATCACCAGTTCATCACCGGTGGAAATGATGGCAACCTTCGGCCTGTCTGCCACAATCGCTTCAATATAACCTAGGGCCGCCAATGCCCCAATATCCTGAGACCGCAAGATATGTCCGGCAGGCAATAGTTTTTCACCTGCCTTTATATCCTCGCCCTTTACAATCACATTTTCTCCTGGAGCAACAGAACGGTTGACGGCTACGGTACTGTCTCCAAGCACTTCCGTGTACTCCACCATTACAACAGCATCGCTGCCCTCCGGCAGCATTCCGCCGGTTGAAATACGCAACACCTGACCAGGCGTTATTTTGGCAGGCGGGCTCTGCCCCATTAAAACCTCACCATTTATTTCCAAAAGAGCAGGCATACCTTCCGTAGCGCCAAATGTATCCACAGCAGCCACTGCATATCCGTCCATAGTCGAACGATTAAACAGAGGCAAGTCATGAGAAGCTACAAGAGCGCGCGCCAAAACACGCCCCGTCGAATCAAGGAGCGGAAGCTTACCTTCTCCAGTTCTTAATCGAACAGAAGTTAATACTTTTTCTTTCGCCTCACCAACAGTTAATACGGTAAGCATGGCACCATTAAAAGCAGCCTAACTGGCAGCCGGCTATTTTAATTTTTTCTTCATCGCAAATTTTGCCAATTTCCTGTAATTCCACATCATATACTGCTGCTATCTGGTAAGCCCTGGCACAGGAAAGCTTGCCATCAACCAAACTCTCTCTGATAGTTTGCAGCAATTCCTTATTTTCCATATCTCAACACCTCATGCTTATCTTACCACAATTTGCTGAAAAATAAATAGGCAGCATAGAAATGCTGCTTAGGAATGGAGAAAAAAAAGTCTTACAGAATAACCACTCTGTATCATATTGTGTGAAATAATTCACATATTGCTTGTTAGTAATACTTATGATATTCTAAAAACAATAATAGCATTATTTGGCAACAATGCGCTTTGTTTCAAAGCAAACTCAAAAGGAGGGATTATTAAATGCCCGAGGAGTTTAAGCCAGGATGTCAAAGACCGCCCATCAAGAAAGCTAAACCACCCGCAGATGTCATAAGTGAAGCAACAGTAAAGGAGGACAAAGAATTGTTGGTAAAAGTAGGAAAGCCAGCTCCGGAATTCACAGCTCCCGCTTATTATCAAGGAAAATTTGTTAACACTAGTCTTTCTGAATACAAAGGCAAGTGGGTTCTGCTCTGTTTTTATCCAGGTGATTTCACTTTTGTCTGAGCTACAGAAGTTTCAGCAGTTGCTGAAAAATATGAAGACCTTCAAAACTTAGGGGTTGAGGTACTATCAGTGAGTACAGACAGCGTGTTTGTACATAAAATGTGGAATGATCATGAACTTTCAAAAATGATTAACAAAGATGTCCCGTTTGCCATGTTGTCTGACCAGGACGGCAGCATAGGAAAAATGTACGGCATTTATGATGAAGACAGCGGCGTTGAAACGAGGGGACGCTTTATAATCGATCCCGACGGAATTATACAGGGCTTTGAGGTATTAACACCTCCCGTAGGCAGAAACGTATCAGAAACACTCCGGCAAGTACAAGCATTTCAGCTTGTACGCGAATCAAACGGAACAGAAGCCACTCCATCCGGCTGGAAGCCCGGGAAAAAAACATTAAAGCCCAGTCCCGAGTTAGTCGGCAATGTATGGAAAGAATGGAAAGTAAGCGAAGCCTTCGACGATTAATTAAAGGTGGACATTATACACTAAGCCGAGAATTTAAGATAAGAGAGGCAGGACAATAGTCCCGCCTCTCTTATTATATTCAATAATTATTTTCAATAATTATTTCAAGAGAAAAAGGCTTTAAAAAATGGAGAATTATTGCTTTAGTGTTCAAACAAATAGCAACTAACCCGCTTTTAGTTGACTTTAATAATCATTGCTTGACTTTAGTTTGCTAATGAATATATACTTTAAGTGGAGGTGCGAACATGGATAACAAGAATGGCCTGATAACAGCCCAAGATTTGGCCGACACCCTGAACCTCTCTGTTGAAACAATCTGGAGATTTACCCGAAGCAAAAAAATTCCGTATGTAAAACTTGGCGAGAGACAATACCGCTATCGCCTGCATGATGTTATTGCAGCACTTTCTGGCATTGCAAAGGAAGAGCAGCCCGAATATAAGGCAAAATCCCAAAAATATACGTACCAGGATTACTTGGAATTACGTGAAGAGCCTGGTTATCGCTATGAGATACTGGAAGGCGAACTCATTAAAGACCCCTCTCCCAATCTAATGCATCAAAGGATTTCAAGAGAACTGGAGTATCTTTTAATCACTTACTTCAGGCAGACCGATCCTAATGGAGAAATATTTGATGCTCCGCTCGATGTTACATTTAAGGAAATAACAGTGGTTCAGCCAGATATTCTTTACGTTGCAGGCAACCAGCTTCATATATTGAAGAAAAACCGGATAGACGGCGCTCCAACTTTGGTCGCAGAAGTCATCTCGGATTCCAGTTGGCGAAAGGATAGAATTAGAAAGCTGCGGATTTACCAAATGGCAGGGGTCCAACATTACTGGCTTGTGAATCCACTGCATAAAACACTTGAATGTTTTGCTCTAAAAGATGGAGTATATTCTCTTGTGGCATCCGGAATGGACGATAATGTAGTTGAACATCCTGACTTCCCAGGTTTGTGCATTTCTTTAGTTGAATTATGGTATGATCCAACTCAATAACAAGACACATAAGCCATGCTTCCACTGCTATTAGGCAGATTAAAGCATGGCTTATCTCAATCACGCCTCACACGGCGCACTATTTCTCATTACAACAAATTGTTGCAAGAAATTTCATTATGTTTTATCGAGGTTTTCTAAATGTTGCAAGAAAGACGTATAATCTTCATCTTTGGTTTTGAGATAACCTAAGCCTCTCCATCTGGAGAGGCTTAGGTACCCGTAAGGGAATGCAACCCTGTAAACCTATTGTCTGTATACATTCTAAACGTACTAAGTCAATCATATACGCAGCTTATTCAGTGAGCCATAATATTTGATAGGCAGTAAAATAAATTTAAGACTAATAGCGCTGATGCAACGAAAGATATAATAACACAATATGTTATCACAATATTATCCCAAATTGTTTCAGGCTTAAGTGAAGAGTCCCTCCCCCAAGGGGAAAACCAGTATATGAACCTTGTAATTGCTATCGCTATGAAAAGCAGAATAATTAGAATCAACGGATTTAAATTAGAGACTAGCGCCAAATGCATTGTCATTTAAACACCTGCCACAATCATTTCGGGCTTTCTTAATCATCAATATCTACACATACAAATCTGTTCCGGAGCACGCAGCCCATTTAACATATATTATGCCACAAACAATTAATCTGATTATTAAAATTAAATCAGAAAAAAGCGGCAGCCCTAAAAACCCATAATATTATATATTTTTTCTATATCAAGGCTTGTCCTGACCATATCGGCAAGCATATTATATTGCTGCTCCTTGAACTCCGCAAAGGGTAGCCCGCGTCCCTGCAACGGTTCTATCCCCTTGGCGCTCCGCAGATTATTAATAAATCCCGAAGTGAATTCCACATTATCAAAAATACCGTGAACATAGGTTCCAAAAACATTGCCTGCAGTATTTCTTACACCGCTCACTATGACCGAACGTTCCATCCCACCTTGCGTAGCAAGGTACGGAATGCTCCCCTCCATAAAATGCGTTGTTCCCATATGAATTTCATATCCTTTAATTCTCGTGCCTTTTAACCCTTTGAGCAGCCCGTCGTCCTCTAAAATGACTCCTTCTGTCTGCGCAGTAATTTTACTTTGTTGGAAAGTGGTTTTAGCGTTCAAACATCCCATACCGCTTATAATATGCAACCCAGACTCCACTCCACACGGGTCACAAATCTCACTGCCAAGCATTTGAAAGCCGCCGCAAATTCCAAATAAAACCGTGCCGCTGCCCTGGAGTTTTTTTATTTCCGCTTCCATTCCGCTTTTTCGTATAAACATTAAGTCTTCCATGGTGTTCTTCGAGCCAGGCAATATTATTAAATCAGGCTCCCGCAATTCAGCAGACTGTTCTACATAGCGGATTCTTACACCGTCTATATGCTCCAGTGCGTTAAAGTCGGTAAAATTAGAGATATGAGGAAGCTTAACTACAGCTACATCAATAGCATATTTGCTTACTATATCTGCTTGCGTAAATTTTTCAGCCAGGCTGTCTTCGTCTTCAATGTTTAATTTTGCATACGGCAATACTCCCAAAACCGGAACATGAATAAGCTCCTCAAGCATTCGCAAGCCAGGCTTGAGGATATCAATATCTCCCCTGAATTTATTAATGATGGCACCCTTCACCCGCTGGCGCTCATTTTCCGATAAAAGTTGCATGGTCCCCGCCAAGGAAGCGAAGACCCCGCCCTTGTCGATATCTCCGGCAATAATTACAGGGGCATCGGCAATTTCGGCCATGCCCATATTAACAATGTCTTTATCGCGCAAATTGATTTCTGCCGGGCTTCCGGCCCCTTCAATTACTATAATATCATGCTTTGCGGCCAGGCTATCGTAAACAGCAGAGACCATTCTTGCCAATTCCGGCTTAAAATCGTGATATTCTGAGGCGGACATATTGCCGTAAACCTCACCGTTGATTATAATTTGAGCTTTTTTGTCAGAAGTCGCTTTCAAGAGTATGGGGTTCATTTCCACAGTAGGCACTATCCCTGCCGCCTCCGCCTGCACTACCTGGGCTCTCCCCATCTCCTTGCCCTCTTGCGTTACAAAGGAATTGAGCGCCATGTTCTGCGACTTGAAAGGAGCAACCTTATAGCCGTCCTGCTTAAACACCCTGCAAAGCCCTGCAGTTATAATGCTCTTGCCTACGGAGGAAGCTGTTCCCTGAATCATGATACATTTTCCCTTAATTGCTATCCCTCCTTAATCTTTGCCGGAAACGATTTAGGATTATATTTCCTCAATTATACACTTTGTCTTACCGAATATTCAAATTATTTGTCTTAATCTCTTTTGATAGGCTGAAAACTGATTGAGCATATAAGATACATTGGGAAAAGCACGGAATAAATGATATACTGTCATTACAAAGAGTATACGTGAGCAATTATCTAACAGAAAATTAAGTTACACCAAATCAAAGAAGAGGTTCACAATGAAAGAAATAAAATCCCGCTGGATACCACTCTTGCTATTTATAATTTGCTTAACAAGAATATCGGGGGTGCTGTTGCAAGGTGCTCGCGACACAGATACCTTAAGAATTGTTACATCCCCGGATGCGATTTTAAAGGAAACGGCTCAACATGTTGAAAAAATAGGACCGAAAGAACAAGAATTAGCCCGTTTAATGATAAATACTATGGAGAAGTATAGGGGAAACGGCCTGGCTGCTCCGCAGACAGGGGTTTCTCAAAGAATTATCGTTGTCAGGCTAACAGGAAAGTTTTTTAACAAAGAGGTACTGGCAATGATTAATCCCGTAATTGTGGAACGAAGCGAAGATATTGTATATGGTACTGAAACATGTTTCAGCACCACCGGAAGCCAGGTTAGCATCCCGCGAAACAAGTGGGTTAAGGTTAAATTTTTAACCTTAACCGGAGAAGAAAGGGTCTTAATCAAGTCCGGAGAGGACGCCAGAACTATCCAGCATGAAATTGACCATCTAAACGGAATACTTATTACCGATTACCAAAAAGCGTAATAAGCCAACTGATGCCACTGCCTATCCCATAGCGGATATTCACCGCCAAGCTATCGCCCATGCTGGGTGCATACACTTCAAAAGAGGAGCTAAGGCTCCTCTTTAAATAAATTAACACCCGCCGCAAGCGTTATTACCATTACCGCCGGACCAACAAATACAGCTTAGCCTTTTATGTCCATTATGCTTCTGGCAAATTTAACATGTCAAGTGAGCCTAAGTTATTAACAGCTTTTCGTATCTAGACACTCATGTTTTAAAGTAATAAGCTAATATGGTCAATTTCGAGCCTTGCTATATATAGGAATAAAAAATATAATAGTGATAACAATTCTCAATGATAATCCTTTTCATCTGTGCAGCCGCAAGTTCGCTGGTGAAAAAAAGAAGGAGTGAAAAATCATTTTTTTTAAGCGTCGTTGAGAATGGTTATCATCAATTATAAGGGGTGTCATATGATTAAAGTTAAAAAAGTTATCGCCTTGATACTAGCTTCTGCGTTCCTTATGAGCCTGCTGGTGACAGGCTGCACCACAAAGGGAACAGCTCCAAGCTCTCCCGCTGATCAAAAGTCGGAGCCGAGAGAACTGGTTGTATACTCGAACCGTAATGAAAAGTTTGTCCAAGCTCTCCTTGATAAGTTTTCTAGTGACACAGGAATTAAAGTTGTCGCGCTACATGGCGCTAACCCGCTGCAAATTATTGAGGAAGCAAACAACGTACGAGCCGACATATTTATTTCAAACGACCTGGGATCTCTAGGATACTTACATCTTCAGGGATTACTGCAAGAGTCAAATCCAAATGGAATAGAGACGATTCCGGAATTTTTCCGTGCCGATGACAATGCCTTTTTCGCAATTTCTGTCAGAGCACGGGGGTTAATTTACAATAAAGATTTAATTACCGAAGAAGATATGCCAAAAAGTGTGGAAGACTTATTTGATCCCAAATGGGCAGAAGTGGAAAACGGATATGCCATTACACGGGGCGGAAACGGCGGTATGCTTGGTCACGTGTCAGCTCTCCGTTATCAATGGGGAGATGAAAAAACTGCCCTGTGGATAGCTGCCATTAGAAGTAATTCCGCAGGCATTTACCAAGGCCATGGTGAAATCCGCAGAGCTGTGGGAGCCGGTGAACATACATTCGGCCTTGTAAACAACTACTATTTCCACCAGCAGCTGTTAGAGCCTGACAACAATAATGTCGGCTTCATTTATCTTGATCAAGGTGATGGTCAAATGGGGGCCGTTTCCAATGCCGCCGGTGTGGGCTTAGTAAAAGGAGGACCTAACGAAGCAGGCGCTGCCGCTTTTCTCGAGTGGTTATTAATGCCCGAAAACCAGGCAGCGTTTGTAGGAGAATCGCTAGAACTGTTAATCAACTCACAGTTTAGTGCGGCTTATCCGGCTGAAACCCAGCCCCATATCGTTGATTTCAATAGTTTGAAAATCCAGGACATGCCGGTTAAAGAGCTTGGCAACTACTTTGAGGGGACGAAGGAATTGATTCAAGCCTCAGGCTTGGACCTCGACTTAAAATAAGCTGCAGCTTGGAGAGTCACATTATGTGCAAAAAACGCAAGAATACAACAAAGCTAAATAACGCTTACTTTAGAGGGGTTGGGAAACAGGCTTTCCCGACCACTCTCCTTTCTTTTCAAAAAAAATGGCTGGATACTTGGCGGGGAAATCCTCCCGGGCCAATATTGCTTATATTTGGCTTAATTACAGGAATTATAATGTCAATTCCAATTGTTTATGTTATTTGGCGGTCACTTTCTGCGGGAGCAGAACGCTGGATACGCCTTCTCGATACCAGAATCCCTCAACTGCTGTGGAACACCCTTTCTCTTGCGGCTGCTGTTACAATATGTGCTGTAGTTATTGGAATTTCACTTGCCTGGATTGTAATACGAACCGATATCCCAGGCAAGAAATTCTGGCAATGGATTTTAGCCCTGCCTCTGGCCATCCCTCCTTATGTGGGAGCAGTAACATATATCATTGTGTTTGGAAGAAGCGGGTGGACCCGTGATTTATGGCTTAATTCTCCATGGCTGACAAGTACATTCGGAATATACCCTATAAATGTTTATTCCTTCTGGGGCGTGTTTTTAATACTCAGTATGTTCACTTATCCCTATGTGTATTTAATTGCAAGCGCAGCTCTTCGTAAAATGAACAATAACTTTGAAGAAGCAGCTCGTTCTTTAGGCATGAACACTTCGCAAATATTCTGGAGAGTTACCCTGTCCTTATTAAGGCCTGCTATCGGAGCGGGGGCTATTCTTGTATCACTGTATGTAATGTCCGATTTCGGCGCTGTGGCCATGCTTAGATATGTAACATTTACTGCCGCCATCTACTTTCAAAGAGCTGGATTTGATACCGCCTCTGCCGCAATCTTGAGCTTGGTGCTTATTTTACTTACAATTATTATACTGTGGATTGAATCAGTCTCTCGCAGAAAGAATAAGTACTTCCAAACAGCAGGCACTCACAGGGAACTAGAAATATTGCCGCTTGGCAAGTGGAAGGTTCCGGCACTGCTTTATGTCAGTATCATCTTTCTTTTTTCAGTACTGCTTCCAATCAGCGTCCTTGCATATTGGTCTAATATAGGAATTCGCATGGGGGCCCTTGACAGCAGATTCTTTGGCTTTGCGTTAAACAGCCTAAAAATCTCTACACTTACTTCTTTACTGTGCATGCTTTTTGCCCTGCCGGTTGTTTATTTAAAAAACCGTTATCCATCTATCATTTCCTCTGCAATTGACAGGTTAGCCTACGCAGGCTACGCACTTCCTGGAGTAATTGCAGCCCTTGGCTTTATTTTTATCTTCAATAATCATCTACCTGCCCTGTATCGCACCTTCTATATGATTGTCCTAGCTTTTATTGTACGTTTTCTACCCCAGGCTGTGCAAACAAGCGAGGCATCAATCAGCCTTATTTCCCCAAGAATTGACGAGGCTGCGCGCAGTCTGGGCTGTCCGCCTTGGAAGGTTTTGCTGAAGGTTATTATTCCCAACATGCTGCCCGGAATTTTGGCTGGAGGAGCGCTGGTTTTTGTCAGTTCAATTAAGGAGCTGCCGGTTACACTCATGCTTCGTCCACCCGGCTTTGACACCTTGGCGGTACGGGTTTACTTTGAAGCACATGAAGCGGTTTACCATTTGGCAGCTCCTGCGGCTTTACTGATTATTATTGCTTCTATTATCCCCCTGCGCTATATGTTAAGTAAATATTAGAGGTGACAGACAATGCATGCAATTGAATTAAAAACAATAACAAAGAAATATCCCGGCGCCGAAAAGGCAGCTGTAAGTAATTTATGTTTAACCGTTGAAAAAGGGGAAATCGTTACCTTGCTAGGTCCCAGCGGATGCGGCAAGTCAACGACTCTGCGGATGATTGCCGGTTTTAAAAAAGCAGATAAAGGCAGCATAACTCTTGCAGGAAATATTATGAGCAGCAGCAACACCTGGATACCGCCGGAAAGACGTGGTGTAGGCATGGTTTTTCAAGACTATGCATTGTTCCCTCATCTCAATGTTTTTAATAATGTAGGCTTTGGCTATAAAGACCGCGACCGTAAAGAAAGAATAGCGGAGATTATTGAATTAGTTAATTTAAAAGGATATGAAAAACGTTATCCTCACCAGTTGTCAGGCGGCCAGCAGCAGCGGGTTGCCTTGGCCAGGGCACTAGCGCGGAAACCGGTTGTTATCTTGCTGGATGAACCCTTCAGCAGTCTGGACGCAGACCTGAGAAACCACATGCGCCTTGAGGTTAAGCGCATCATCAAAGAATCGGGAGCAACGGCTATCTTTGTATCGCATGACCAAAAAGATGCGCTGGCAATTTCGGACAGTATTGTTGTCATGAATCACGGAATAATACAGCAAAAAGGCACACCTCAAGAAATATACCAGTACCCTCGAAATAAATTTGTAGCAACTTTTGTAGGCCAGACCAATATCCTGAAAGGGAAAACAGGAGAAGACAAATATTCAGTCATTACAGCTCTCGGCGCAATACGCCGCACACAGCCCCATGGCCTTAAACCCGGCGAGGAAGTATATGTATCTATTCGTCCTGACAGCCTGGAAGTGAACCACGAAGGCCAAATTAAAGGATATATTAAGGAATTAACATATACCGGACAATCAATAGACGCAGTTGTGGAGGTCATCGCCGATGATAATACAAAGCTGCATTTATTGACCCATATCCATCCGCAAGAACACAAAAAAGTGGGAGAGCCTGTAAGGCTGGAGATTATCCCCCACTTTATTTCCGTAATGCCGTCTTGCGCCTAAATAAGTAGCTATAGTGACACAAAGGCATATATATCTCTACGCTTTTCTGGCCAATATCTGTCCTAAACGTGTTGTCTTCTCCTGAATCAACACACCGTCCCGGATGCTTGGCTCCAAAAGTGCTCGCAATTCTTCTCCCTCTTTAGAGGACTCCTTACCATACATACGTAGTTCATCCATCAGGCTATCCACTGCTTCTGGCAGCGTCAGCTCTGCACGGCTGCGCTCTTCCCAAACTTCGAAATTCAACTCAAGCTTCAGTGTATAAAGCAGGTTAAGCACATAAATCACTTGTCCGGGCCAAGGAGGAAGACTTTCACCGTATAGAGCAGGCCAAAGGCTCTTTAGCAAATCGCTTTCACGCTGTCCGGCAAAACTGCTGTAGTAAAAATACTCCTTAGAGCAATCAAGCGCTTTGTTAATAGTATCCAGGCTGTTTATCCCCGGGCTCATGGAGGCAAAAACCAGGTCAAACTGGTCAAGGAGCCCCTCCTGCCTAATGTCTACTTCCTCCCATGTATTTTGAATCACCCGCACATTATTATAGCCCTGGCGGGTAATCTCTGACTGTAAAAACTCCACCATTGCCTCAGCCGGCTCAAGAGCCACTACCTCACGGCAATGCTGTGCCAGGGCCAAGCTAAAAGCTCCCGGACCGGCGCCAATATCCAATACCCTCTTTCCCGCGAGATCAACTCCCTGCATTTCCAGCCAATGCAGCACTCTTTTAACTCTTTTATCACCTTTTTGTCCCATAACATTTTTCTGAAAGCTACCCGCCCGCTTATTCCAGAAATCAATTGTGTCCTGCAGCGTTTTCCTCCCTTGACGGAAAAGAGAGCTTTCACGGTCCTCATGCCATGCTTTTTCCCAAAACAATGGATCCTTTATTTGGTTAAACCTCGTATCTCCCATTCTCTCCACCGCCTAAAATTAACTAAGTAGTTATTTCAACACCGCTTTTCATCATTTCCAGCCTTGCTTAATAATTCTGCCAAATGCTCAATTAGAAATTCATTGAAAAAAATTTTGCAGCAAACATACTATGACAAATTTAGCAACTCATGCAATGCTATAATAAACAATAAGTTAGCAAAGCAACAAAATTACTAAGCAGAAATAGGTCATGGTAGCACATGTTTTCAGAATGTTGCCGGAAGAGGAAGGAGGAAACTAGCTGTTTTTAGTGAGCAGACATAAACATTGGTAATGTAAGTAGTTGATGCCGGCATAAAACTTTTTAAAGAGTTAATAAGGGAGGTCTATAATATGTTTAAAAGGACACATTTATTCTTAGTTTTATTCATTATTTTGCTGATTCACTCGAATGTAGTTGCTGATAACAACGATTATGTCGGATGGACATGGGCACAGCCGACTAACTTAAGTACACAAGTTTTTACATCCGCAGATAGATATCGCAGCCAAATAATGAGCGGAGACCTTAGTTTTAAATGGAATTATATTACACCATATAAGGTATTTGTTAAATCATGTGATTACAGATCGGATGACTATGATTTAGGTAAATATATTAGCATTCGTGGTGCTCAATTAACAGGTAGTACTCTAGCTACTTGCGGTATATATACCAAAACTTTAGGTATATGGATACAAAGAAATTTTTGGACGTATACGGGGACTGTTGGCCGAGCAGTAATTAGAGTGTGTAAAATAAATTGTG
>DLMZ01000016.1:1164-28225 GCA_002479415.1 Firmicutes bacterium UBA7523 | reverse complement strand
ATAAATTCCGGGAATGCAGGTTACTAAGGGAGATGTTTATGCTGTGTTCTTACAACATGCAGAAAGCCTAATTAACATAATACTGTTTCTTGCAACAATTTGTTGTAATGAAAGAAAGCACGCCGTGTGTGAGGCGTGCTAGACGGCTATGCCGTCCTTTTTTTACTCTTTCAGTTTATCTAAATAGCTTTTTAACTTATCGGAAACCAGAATATTCTCAGACAAAAATAGAGAGTACTCGCTTGTTCTCGGGACATCTTTGATATAGAAGCGGGCATAAATTCGGCTATTATTAGAATAGTTGCCCAGTTGGCGCATGTTTAGTAATTCTCTAATGATATCAGGGTCGCTAATTTCTATCGGGTTATCTTTGCCCAGACTATTCAAAACAACATGGCTAATTTCCTCCGGCAACAACGCTACATCTTCATATATTCCTTCATCCTTTAGCCACGAAATGACAGAAGTATAGCTTGGGCGAATATCGTAAGTGGTTATCTGGCTTTGATCATCTGTGACCACAAAAAATCTCAGGCCATGCAGCGGATAAGAAATTAGTTCTTCATAGGTGGCAGCATGTAAGTCGTTATAGAAAAGGTCTTTAAATTCTTTGATATTTTCAGTATCAGATATAATATAGGGTTTCTTTGACCTCCAACTATCATAAATTTCAATATATTTTATTTCTTCCATGCTTTGGTTTATTACTGGATATCGGCTGCTTACAAAGGTTGTTGATTTATAAATAGGTGCTAAAGTAGCGGCATGGTAAAGTTCATCTGTGGTATAATGTCTCGTGAATTGCTTGCCGTTTTTTAATGAGTAGGAAATATAATATTTTCTGCCGGATTGATGATAGGGCTTTTGCAAGAGGCTTTTGTGTAAATCTATTATATGTTGTATCTCCTCCGGACTTTCGAAGTAGTATCCCTCACCGTAATGCTCCCGGTTTTCTTGAAAATGGAGAGGACTAACATAGCTAAAGTATACACGTTCAACTTGGTTCGGCTGAGGAATTCGCTTGACATAGCCAAATGCGTCTACTCTAATGCCGAATAAAAGAACTATGACAAGCAAGGTGTATGCCAAGTATCCTTTATATGCATTATTCCAGATTTTAAGGGATTTCTCCATAAGTGCTTCAGCAATCCAGTAGCCCAAAAAGGCGCTAAGTAAATAACCAAAGGTCATGATTCTAAATGTTCCGCCGGACATTGCGGAAAAATAAACGCCGCCCAAAAGCATGGTGCATACAGTAACGCCGTATTTAAAAACAGGACGAATTGTTTGAAAAGCAATGAGGTCTCCCGCAACCTCTATAGGCCTGTATTTATAGGCATAATAAGCTAGTATTAAGAAAATCGCGGAAATCACTGTATAAATAATTATCATGTTTCCATTAAGGTCTTCAATGAGATATCTATTTAGCTGATTCAAAAGATGGAATATAGGCAGATTATCAAAAACCGAGCTTAGATAGCGCTCATCACTATATCCATAAATCAGCTGGATTGCATTATATGAGAAGAGTGTATAAAGCCCCGCCGGCAGAAAATGCAAGATATAAGTAAAAATAATTTGAGCAATTGAGTTGCCGGTGAATAAGCCGACAAAAACAGCGGAGCTGTAAAATAATACATTATAGAGAATGCTGGAACCCACCCAATTAAGGATTTCCCTAACATGAACAGAGTTTGTAAGCATAAGCAGCAGACCGGTAATAATGATCGGCAAGAGTAACAATACTAATCCTGCCGCATTATGATTTATGTACAATTCCTTTCTGTTGTACGGCAGGCTATGCATCATTGCCGCAGATCCTGCACGTTGAATATACCGGAAAATCAGAGTAGCCATAACTATTGGTACGCTCAGTGTTAGGAATATTTGCTCCGGGGGATAGAGAGGGTTAATAAACATGCTTCGCACAAACTGTTCGTTCTCCATAGTGCTAGTCATAAATTTAAAAGGTAAGATAAAAAACAATACCAGGGCATACAGGGCGCTCATCCACCAAAAGCGTTTGATGTTGCTTAAAATTAAACTTTTATTAAATAAGGATGCTTTTAAAATCATAGCCAATTCCCCCCAACTCATATATAAAAATTTCTTCCAAAGTAAGTGGCAATACATCCAAGATAACAGGATTATGTTTTTGAATTGCAGCTAAGACCTCTGTTCTATTACCTTTAATGATTAGTGAACAAACGCTGCCGTTTTGTGATTGATGAAGAATATTCAGTTCATTCGTCATTTCATTTGTGGGTTGGTGTTTAAAGGCAATTTGGATTTTATGAATATCTGACTTCATATTATCGATTTCGCTTTCCACTACAATTTCTCCGTTGTGCAAGATGCCAACATGGTCACATACATCCTCAAGCTCCCTTAGATTGTGAGATGATACCAGTATAGTCGTTTCGTGCTCTGCTACATCCTGAAGCATTAGGCTCCACACCTTTTTACGCATAACAGGGTCCAAACCGTCTACAGGTTCATCTAAAATCATGATTTTGGGCATGGCACATATTCCTAGCCAAAAGGCAACCTGTTTTTGCATTCCCTTGGATAGTTTGGCAGCCCTCTTCTTGGGGTCAATGGGAAATACCTGCTTCAAAGATTCATATCTGTCATAGTTCCAAGCCGGATAATGGCCGGCGTAAAAATGTGCGATTTCTTCTATTGAATACTGAGAGAAAAAGTATAAATCGTCCGAGATGTAAATAATTTTATTTTTCACTGACGGATTTTCGTAGACAGGTTCTCCTTCAATTTTGACAGTGCCACTGTTCTGCTTATATATTCCGGCAAGATGTTTGATTAGCGTGGTTTTGCCGCTGCCATTTGGTCCCAGTAAACCGTAAACAGAACCTTTTTTAACACAAAGATTCAAATTATTTAATACCTTTACACCACCGAAGGATTTGCTTAAATTAGAAACTTCAATCATTGTGGTCTTCTCCCTTCGTTTTGTAAACTTCAGTAATGCAGCTTATTATCTGTTCTTTTGGCACATTCAAAAACATAAGCTCAGAAACAATATTATCAAGTTCAACTAATAACTTTCCTTGACGTTCTGCGTTTATGGAGCAGCCTAAAGGGGCTACAAAATTTCCCTTTCCCCTAATTGAATAAATAAAGCCTTCAGTTTCTAAATCCTTATAAGCTTTTTGAATAGTGTTGGGATTAATTGCGAGAGATTGTGCCAGCTCTCGTACAGACGGGATTTTTTCATCAGGATTTAATATGCCGCGGATAATTAAAAACTTCATTTTCTCTTTAATTTGTTCGTATAAAGGCCTGTGGTCAGTATAGTCCAAATTAATCATGGCTATCTCCTAACTGTATTAACAATACTAATACACTTAATACAATTAAAGAATATCACGGACAGATGCTTTGTGTCAATAAAAGAATAATAGTCAAGCCAAATATTATCACTCTGCAGGATTTCAATGAAAAACAAGCGAATCAGTAATAAAATAGGCATAAATGTAAATACTGTGGCGATAAAAAGCGAATGCTAAGAGCAGAAATCGTTTTATGTTTTAGATATATACAATAATGCAAAGAACAAATAGAAAAGAGGAAGAATATGAATTTTCAGGAGAAATTATTAGACTTTATGACTGAAGCGGCTTATCGTCCGTTAACAATGGAAGAGCTAACTCAAGAAATGGGAATAAAAGAAAAAAGTGAAATTAAAAAATTTAGCAAACTATTAGAGGAACTAGAGCAGTCAGGCTTAGTCATTAAAACTCGCTACGGACGCTTCGGGCTTCCCCAAAAAATGAATCTAATAGTGGGGACGCTACAGGGCAACCAGGGAGGCTTTGGTTTTATTATTCCTGATGACCGTTCCTCAGCAGATGTTTTTGTACCTGCCAACCAGATGAATGGAGCCATGCACGGCGACCGTGTCGTGGCACGCCTTGTAAAAGGCAACAAGGGCAGAAACAGTGAGGGCGAAATTATTCGTATTTTGCAACGGCGTTCAAAGCTTGTTGTGGGACGATATGAAGCAAGCCGGCAATACGGCTTTGTTATTCCCGATGACCAGCGTATTTCTCAAGACATATTTATCCCCCGGGAAGAAGGAAAAGGGCTAAAGAGCGGCACAAAAGTACAGGTGGAAATTACTCGTTGGCCCGAGCAGCGCCGTAATCCCGAAGGAGTAATTGTATCCGTTCTCGGCCAGCCGGGAGACCAAGGGCTGGATACTTTAACTATTATTAAAAAGCATGAGCTTCCCGAAGAGTTTCCTCCCAAGGTATTGGCAGAAACTAAATCCTTCAGCCGTGACTTTAACAATGAAGATTTAGACGGCCGTATGGATCTACGAGATTTGCCTATGGTCACCATTGATGGGGCCGATGCTAAAGATTTGGATGACGCTGTTTCCCTTCATAAAAAAGAAAACGGTAATCTGGAGCTGGGCGTACATATTGCCGATGTGAGTCACTATGTGCGTGAAGGCAGTGCATTGGACAAGGAAGCATTCCACCGCGGGACCAGTATATATTTAGTAGACAGGGTGATACCCATGCTGCCCCCTGAACTTTCAAATGACCTCTGCAGCTTGAATCCCCAGGTGGACCGTTTGGCCATGAGTGTAATGATGGAGTTGGACAATAACGGCAAAGTGGTTAAGTACAACTTTGGCCCCAGTATTATTTGCACACAGGAGCGGATGACTTATGATGATGTTCGCGCCATACTGGAGGATAAGAATGAAGAGCTTCGGCAACGCTACAATCAATTAGTTCCCATGTTTGAACAGATGGGGGAACTGGCTCTTATTCTCAGGGAGAAACGTATCCGCCGAGGTGCGCTGGATTTTGCTATTCCCGAAGTTAAAGTAATTCTTGATGATATGGGTAAACCGGTGGAGCTCAAAAGGCGGGAGCGGACTATCGCCGAAACAATTATTGAAGAGTTTATGCTGCAATGTAACGAGGTTGTTGCCGAACACTTCTGCCGCTTAAATGTTCCCTTCGTATATCGAGTACATCAACGGCCAGATGACGAAAAAATGCTGCATTTCCGTGACTTTGTCAACAATCTTGGTTATCCAATCAAGGGGACAGTAGACAAAGTTCACCCCCGTGCTCTCCAAGAATTAATAGCTACCGTGGAAGGGAAGCCGGAATCGCGTGTAGTTAACACCCTGCTGCTGCGAGCTATGAAACAAGCACGCTATGAAGCGGTAAACTCGCCGCATTTTGGCTTGGCTGCAGAATACTACTCACACTTCACATCTCCAATTCGCCGCTATCCGGATTTAGTTATTCATCGCTTGATGCGAGAGTACCTGAATGGTGTTCCCGGCCAAAAGCGCATAGCTAAGATTGCTAATTTTAACGAAGCCGCCGCCGACCATTCATCCATACGGGAAAGATTAGCGATGGAGGCGGAGAGGGAAAGTGTAGATATGAAGAAAGTGGAGTTTATGGAAGGCAAAGAGGGTCAGGAATTTGATGCGGTTATTTCCGGAGTTACCTCTTTCGGTCTTTTTGTAGAATTGGACAACCTCATCGAAGGCTTGGTTCACGTATCCAGCATGGACGATGATTACTACCAATTCAACTCAGACAAATTAATGCTCATTGGTGAGCGTACAGGAACGTCATATCAAATAGGCAAGCCTGTTCATGTCGTTCTGAAAAGAGTAAACAAAGACGAACGCCAAATCGATTTTTACCTTAAGAAAAATGACTGAGTTGACTGAAACCCAGCCGGATGTTATAATTAACGAGCAGGATTCGCAATAGCGCAGCTGACAACCCTATTTGTCTATGGCAAATAGGGTTCATTTATCAAAGAGGTTAGTATAATGGATAAAAAGTTCTTTGCTCAAAACCGCAAAGCATACCACGATTACCACATCGAGGAGACATTTGAAGCGGGGATAGTTCTCACCGGCACAGAAGTTAAATCAATCAGGGCCGGCAGAGCTAACCTTAAAGACAGCTATGCGCGTATAGAAAATAATGAACTATTTTTGCACAATATGCATGTTAGCCCATACGAGCAGGGGAATCGGTTTAACCACGAGCCTCTTCGTATTCGTAAGCTGTTGATGCATCGTCGGGAAATCAGCCGTCTTATTGGCTTAACCCGAGAAAAAGGATATACTTTGGTTCCCACCAAAATATATCCGGTTAAAGGCTTTGTTAAAGTAGAAATTGCCTTGGCCCGAGGAAAAAAGCTGTATGATAAGCGGGATGCCTTAGCCGAAAAAGAAGCTAAACGTGAAGTCGAGAGAGTTTTTAAGGAAAAACAATATCTCTAATCATGGGGGCGCTTTGGATTCGACGGGGGTTTGGATGGGTGAGAGAAGCGAGTCCGGGACCGTGGCCCGGTCAACAACATGGAAAAAGTATAACTAACAACGATTTAGCACTCGCTGCTTAATTAAGCAGCCGTCCGCTTGTTCCGAGCCTGTAGGAACAATTCCGGGCGTCGACTAATCAGGCTACCGGCTTTATGGTTGGCACAGCCAAAAGAGCCGGGAAACACAATTGTGCTAGCGTAAGCAGATCCTGTCTCAAGGAGCCGCTGACGCGAAATCTAAATTTGAGACTACACTCGTAGACGCTCTTGCTGGTCTGCCTTCGGACAGGGGTTCGACTCCCCTCGCCTCCACCAAATATTCTACCACCTGCTGATAAAAAGTATTTTTATCAGCAGGTGGTTTTTATTTCACCCGGATAGAAAGCAATAAGAATATGATGCAATTTTCCCTGCCAATTTAAAATCAAGGTAAGTAAAAAGATAAAAAATGCACTATTTAGTGCATTTTTTATTGACTAAAAGCATATGCTAGTGCTAGAATAGTGTTGACAAGGAGGGCGGTTAAGTGAAAGGAGGAGGCACCATGATGAATAGAATCGTATTCTGCCCAGAATGCCGACAGGACGTTAAGTTTTCAGTAAGAGAAAAACCTGACTCTGCTGAATTAAAGGGTGAAGCTTATGAGTTCACTTCTAAAACCGCTTATTGCAATGAATGCGGAACGGAAGTATATGTTCCTGAAATCGAAGATGAAAATTTGAAGGCCCTGTATGATGCTTATCGCCAAAAACATGGCATTATTTCCCTAGAGGATATTAGGGCTATTCCTGAAAAGTACAACATCGGAAAGAGACCTCTTTCGCTACTGCTTGGCTGGGGCGAGCAAACGTTCAGTAGGTATTATGACGGCGATATGCCTGCAAAGCAATATTCTGAAAAGCTGAAACAGGTACTTGCTGACCCTGCTTATTATTTGTCTCTACTGGAACGTGGAAAGGATAATTTGAAAAGTGAAAAAGCTTATGAAAAAAGCAAAGCAGCTACTGGGGTTCTCTTGAATCTTCCTATTTCGGAGAAAAGAATACCGTGCGTGGGGTTGGGAAGCAAGCAGTACCGTTATCACCTTGATGAGGTAATCAAAGCGCTGGATGTGACCACCGTGCATGAGAAGGCCAACGTGTACGAAAGTGCCGGCAGCAAAAAGTACTCCTACCAGGACTATTTGGAGCTACCTGAGGAGCCAGGATACCGTTTTGAGATTCTTGAAGGGTTTTTAGTCAGAGAGCCTTCACCAAATGTTATGCACCAGCGTGTTTCTCGACGTATGCAATGGATACTGGAAGATTATTTTCGGCAAACGGACCCAGATGGCGAGCTTTTTAATGCTCCACTGGATGTAACGATGCTTGACTCTGTGGTTCAGCCTGATTTGTTTTTTATATCAGGAGCACAAAAGGAACTTGTTTTGGAAGCACGCATAGACGGGCCTCCGAAGCTGGTTGTTGAGATTCTTTCCCCCTCCACCATCCGTAAAGATAGGCTAAAAAAGCTAAAAATTTACCAGGAAGCACAGGTGGAGCATTATTGGCTTGTTAACCCGGATGAAAAAACAATGGAATGTTTTGCTCTTCGAGCAGATTTGTATAGTCTTGTTGCCTCGGGGATGGATGAAGATATCGTAGAGCATCCTGACTTTCCCGCTCTGTCTATTCATCTGGCAACTTTGTGGTACGGCTTGCCGTCTTTGCAGTAATAGGCTCCGACTTTTTTGTCGGAGCTTTAAAGCTTTTCGGCCATTACATTGACATATGTAGAAACAATGTATATACTTGGGGTGAGGAGTGATTATAATGTACGCTACTATTCAAAAGTGGGGGAACAGTCAAGCTGTTAGGCTGCCTAAAGCCGTTCTTGAAAAAGCATCATTAAAAGAAAATGATCGAGTTGAGATTAGGGTGGAAGAAGGTAAGCTTGTACTCATTCCTGTTAAAAAACACATTACTTTAAAAGAGCGTGTATCAGAGTATAAAGGCGAGTATTGTTGCTGTGAATGGGATACAGGGACGCCGTCGGGCAAAGAGGTGTTTTAATGAACTATGTGCCCGAGCAAGGTGATATTGTTTATTTAGAGTTTGATCCACAGATTGGACATGAGCAAAAAGGAAAGAGACCGGCATTGGTTGTGAGCAATAATATATATAATCAATTTACTAAGATAGCAATGGTTTGTCCTATAACTAACACAAAAAGAGGCTTCCCTTTACATGTTGAATTAGATGGCAGGACAGAAACAGTCGGAGTTATTATGTGTGAGCAGGTAAAAGCTCTTGACGTTATTGCCAGAAATATTTCTTTTCGTGAAAAGGCGCCTAGGGATATTGTTGAAGAAGTAACAGATATCATTATATCTTTTGTTTCTACAGGAGATATCTAAGGACGAGAGCCTCGATGTGCTCGAATGATTTGCAGCCAGGGCTGGAGGTTTATGCTGGAAGATTATTTCCGGAGAAATGATCAAGTCATTCTTTTGAAAGGGGGAGAAATCAATGATTTATAAATCTAAATATGGGGATATCTATTACGAATTAACTGGCCTCAAGGAAAAGCCTGTGGTTGTGTTGTGCCACGGTGTAGGTATGGATCACCGAACATTTAAAAAGCAAGTAAGTGCTTTGCAAAGAGAATATCAGGTGATTATCTGGGATATGCCAGGCCATGGCAGCTCCACCATGACAAATTATAATATACGCTTTTCCCTGATGGCGGCCGAGTGTTTTGTAGGGTTGTTAGAGGAGACAGATACAGACCGTGCAGTATTAGGAGGTCTTTCTCTTGGCAGCTTTGTTATTCAACATGTATTAAATAAATACCCAGAAAGAGTTATTGCCACCTTTCATATTGGCGGGCTGCCGCTGTATCCTAAATACAGCAGTTTGCTCAAGCCTATTTTTTTTATGACGGGGATTTTAAAACTTATGCCTGACAAAATGTTCTACAGTTCCTTTGCAAAGCATAGAGCTAACACCCCAGATGCCCGGCAATCCCTTGAGGATGCTATCTCCAAAACAGGAAAGGAGCTGGTGTTAAAGATCACCATGGATATGGGCGAGGATATGATTGAGGGTGTCCCCGAACCACCTGAGCGGCCAATGCTTATTGCCTACGGGGCAGATGATATCTACGCCCGGGGGCTTTCCGCAAAGTGGCATCAGCGGATTCCGGGAAGCCAGCGAGCTGTTATAAGCAACGCTAACCATATAGCTAACCAGGACAATGGAGATGAATTTAACAAGTTTTTGCTTTCTTTTCTGCAGGGAATCGGCATGGAAGAAAGGAAGAGTCCTGCAAGTTCAACTAACTTTAAGTAAAAATGGGAGGAGAGAATCATGGAAAGAAGGAAAAGTATGATATGGGCGTTTGTTGGGAGGTTTACAGTGCTTCACGTCATCGCTTACACTATCATCGCATTGTTTTTCCTGAATATTCAGCACGCCCTACCTGCTACCGGGCGCGTAGCCCTGGACTTCTTCGAACCGTACAGCTTGAGCCTTAACGAAACGCTGGCCCAGGTAATAATCGGGGCAGTCATGGCTCTTGTACTCTATCCATTCTATGATATTTTTGTAAAAGGCCAGCGAGGTTGGCTAATCCTGTTTGCTGCGCTTTGGGGAGTTGCCCTTTTGTGTTCCCTGGAACCAAAACCAGGGACGATTGAAGGGATGATTTATACACAGACGTCATTCGGCGAACATCTGCTGGTGCTAGTTGCCGGAGCTGTACAGGTGCTGCTTTTCGCCTGGTTATTCCTGCGCTGGGAGAAGTGGAGTGCAGGGATCACTGAGAGCACCGGCAGTGTGGCAACGGGAAGCTTAAACATCCGGGGCTACATCGGCCGGTTTACGCTGCTGCATTTGCTGATCTATATCATTGTGGGAGCGCTGTTTTATCAAATTTCTGGATATGAGGAAGCTCTGGCCACCATGGAGATATTTGAACTCTGGCGTCCCATGGACAATATAATCATGGTTGGCGCAGTGTTTTTCGGGCAGATCATACGTGGCGCCATCTTAGCCCTGTTACTTATGCCCTTTTACAGTACTTACATGAATAAGCAGCGGGGCTGGCTGCTATTGCTTGGCCTGCTGTTTGGATTGAAGGTTTTGGCTACGGTAATTACCGTACCTGCCACGTCGGCAGAATTCATCCAGAGCTTGCATGATTCTCTGACCGGATTGCCAGAGATTACGGCTCAGACACTGATTTTTGCCTCGCTGTTCTTTATCTGGGAAAGGAAAAAAAACAAAAAGCAACAACATACTGAAAGCGTTAACCTCCAGTAGAAACCACAAGGGGACGGTTCTTTTGGTTTAGAAGGAGAATTAGGCAAGTTGTTGGAATTTATATAGGTGCAGCTAAACTATATTCGGATATCAGCAATTAGCGCTTAGATGGATACGAGGGGGCTATTGATTTGGATAAAGAGAAGTTATGGGCATCTTTTAAAGTTTCCCTTGAACTGGACGGGGAAAAACGTATATCAGGAAATAACCTTTTTAATTTACTTGATAAGATAATGATATACGGTTCCATCAGTAGTGCAGCGTCTGCGCTTGGCTTTTCCTATCGATACGCTTGGGGTCTAATTCGAGAAGCTGAAAATGCATTGGGATTGCAGTTAGTAGATAAGCAACTGGGAGGATACGCCGGTGGAGGGACTTCACTTACCGAAGCTGGCAAAGAACTTCTTCTCAATATAAACCATTCAAAGAAGAACTAGACAGTCAATTGTACCAGCTTTCAAATAGGGTAGCTAAATCTGGAAATTATCCTCCTGATTCTATGCAAGCTGGACGTAATCTATTGCTGGCCAGCACTATGGAGCCTGTAGAAGCGGGCTTGCTTGATTTGCTAGAAAACGCATTTTATCAATCTAGCAATATCTTGGTGAGACATATTGCGGTTGGGAGCGGGCGTGCTCTGGAAATCGCCAGTAACGGACGGGTAGATATAGTTTTAACCCATGCTCCAAAGCTTGAAGAACAGTTTATAGAAGAAGGATGGGGACTTTCAAAGGTGCCATTAATGGCTAATGATTATATTTTGGTGGGGCCGTCATCTGATCCGGCAAAGCTTAAGTTTACTGAGAATAATAGTGTAACCGAGCTGTTTAAAAAAATTGCCTTTTCAGAATCACCCTTTATTAGTCGTGGTGATCAATCCGGCACTTACTTACGTGAGCAGGAAATCTGGGAAGCTGCCGGGACAAATCCCGCAGGTAATTGGTATAAAGTTTTTTCTGGGGTAGCAGGCAATCTAGGCATTCTACGCATGGCTGCTGAAATAAGTGCTTATACTCTTGTAGACAGAGCAAGTTATTTGTTAGCCCAGAGCAATGAGAGCTTAACAATATATGCTAGCAAGGAAAATATAAGTGACGGAAGCGGTCATAGTTTATTAAATAATACGTTTGTATTAACATTGGTAAACCCGGAACGAGTACCCAATGTTAATTATCAAGATGCAACTATTTTTGCTCAGTGGCTTCAGCAAGAAGGGAAGAGCATTATTGCAGCTTTTGGTACAGAAAAATTCGGTGAACCATTATTTTCTTTAGTGGAAGATAACATAATCTCTTAATGGCTTCCTTGACAGATTATAATTAGGTGAATTATAATGTTCAATATGTATTCGAATGCATATCGAAATAAAATAACGTAGGAGGGAGTACGTATTTTTTTAATATCAATATGCACGAAGAAACATATTGCTAAAAAAGGAGTGACTTTAGTTGAGAAAAACTAATCTAGTAATTTTAATGATGATTTTTATAATGCTGATTGCTGGCTGTCAGCCAAACAACGCGGTAGAAGAAAGCACTGTATTAGTTTTAGCCACGACTACCAGTACTTATGATTCCGGTCTGCTACATGAGCTTTTGCCTGAATTTGAAGCTGCTCATAACATTGAAGTGGATGTAATTTCTGTAGGCACAGGACAAGCCATTGAGCTGGGAAAAAGAGGTGACTGTGATGTCATCTTAGTTCATGCGCGTAACTTAGAGGATCAATTTGTTGCTGAAGGTTATGGAACACAGCGCTGGGATGTTATGTATAATGATTTTGTTATCTTAGGACCAAAGGGAGATCCCGGAAATGTATATGCCAGTGTAGATCTAAATGCAGCTATTGAAAATATGAGAAATCATATGGAAAGTGAAAGTGTTACCTTCCAGTCCAGAGGTGATAACTCAGGCACTCATAACAAAGAAAAAAGCATTTGGCCTTTGGTGGGAATAGATGATTTTGCAGGACAAAAGTGGTATAATTCATTAGGACAAGGCATGGGAGATACCTTAATCGCAACAAATGAAATGCGCGGTTATACTCTCACAGATAGAGGCACTTATTTATCTATGATGAACAATCTTCCGAACCTGGAGATAGTTTTTGAGGGAGACGATAATTTATTTAATCCCTACGGCATTATTCCAGTTAACCCGGAGAAACATAAGGAAGTTAATCATGATGATGCAATGCTTTTAGTGGAGTTCTTTATATCAGCAGGTACTCAGGAGAAAATCGGGGAATTTGGCAAAGATACTTATGGTCAACCATTGTTTTTCCCTGATGCACGCTAATTTCTATTACAATATTAGGAGTGTCTGAATGGAAGGTTTAGCTGAGTCATTAATATTGCTGCTTACTTTCGATCCTTACGTATACAATATTATCGGCCTTTCTCTCCGGCTCTCCGGGATAGCGCTGGTGCTCAGCACCTTAATTGGTGTCCCTTTGGGAACTATTTTAGGGTTAACTAATTTTCGGGGAAAGCCCATCGTTACAGCCTTGCTGTATACGGGGATGGGCTTTCCCCCTGTAGTTGTAGGGTTATTTGTGTTTTTGCTGTTATCCTCAGTTGGGCCATTGGGACAACTAGGTTGGTTGTTTAGTGTAAAGGCAATTATCGCTGCCCAGACAATTATTGCTTTCCCTTTAACGGCGGGCTTTACCATGGCTGCAGTTATGGCGGTAGACAAAAATCTAATGAAACAGCTTCAGACTTTAGGAGCAACTAAATTACAAGCTTCATGGGCTGCTATTAAAGAAGCCCGGGTGGGAGTTTTTGTTTCTATCATAGTCGGTTTTGGCAGAATCCTCTCTGAAGTAGGTGCAGTGATGCTGGTAGGCGGAAATATTGAAGGCAAAACCAGAGTGCTGACCACAGCCATCGTTTTAGAGACAAGACAAGGCAATTTCGGAGTAGCCATAGCTTTTGGGATTATACTGATGACAATAACCTTTTTAATAAACCTAAGCATGTTGTATCTGCAAAAGAAACATCTATTTGAGCAAAATTAATCCTGCCTTATTGCTGGGGGAAGGTGATTCTTGGTATGGATCAAATATTCCAAGTGAATAAACTGCAAAAAAAATATGCCGGCTTTGAGCTTAATATTGAGAAGCTATCTCTTATAAAAGGAGAGATTTTTTGTATTCTTGGCCCCAGTGGTGCAGGCAAGACTACTCTGTTACGCTTGCTTAATTTTATTGAAAAGCCTGATGAGGGTGAAGTATCTTTTCAAAGTCACCAGTTTAATGCCCAAAACTATAATCCTCCCTTAGAAGTGATGAGAGAGATAACTACCGTTTTTCAAAGACCTGCTTTGTTAAAAGATAACGTCTGGAACAATATTATTTATCCGTTAAAGATTAGAAAGCAAAAGATAAATAAAGAGGAAATCCTCAAGATAGCAGAAGAGCTAGGTTTAACTTCTTTGCTTAAACAAAACAGTAATACCCTGTCAGGTGGAGAAGCGCAGCGGGTTGCTTTAGCAAGAGCTTTAGTTTTTAAGCCCAAAGTGCTTCTGCTAGATGAACCTACGGCTAACTTGGATCCCGGCAATATTAAAATAATTGAACATATGGTGACTAAATATACTAGAGATGAGAATCCCGCAGTTGTGTGGATTACCCATAATCATTTTCAAGCCAAAAGGGTGGGGCACCGTATCTGCTTAATAGATGGAGGGTTAATCGTAGAAGTGAGTGATAACAACTCATTTTTTAATAACCCAAAACAGCAAAAAACCAAAGACTTTCTTTCGGGAGAAATGCATTTTTAAAGCTGTCTTGAAACAAAGAGGGACGGTTCTTTTGGTTTTTGCTTGCAAAAACCAAAAGAACCGTCCCCATGGTTGGTTTTATAGTCTGGACTGTAGCAGCTTATAATACAATTTCGGGCCGGTTATGGGGGTAAAGGGTTTTGCTTCGACTCTTTCGCCCTGGATGACTTTTAGGGGGTTTGTGTAAAAGAGTTCCTCTGCAGTCTCTTTTCCCGCCAAAGCTGTTACTCGCATACGGGCTTTTTCTAAGGAAGGCGCTCTTTTCCCTGCCGAGTGTCCATCACTGGCAATAAAATGAACCATATTGCTGAGCAGAAGACGCTCAGCTTTTTTTTGCGCTTTCTTTCCGTAAAACCCTGTAAAACTGCTGCTGTTTACTTGGAGTAAAACACCTCGTTCTATCCAATGCCCCAGCATCTCTATGTCAAGGCTGTGGTAGCGTTCCGGGTGTGCCAGTATAGGTGTGATTCCGGCAAGGAGCAGCTCAAAGATAACATGCTCATCACAAGACAATCCATTATTAAAAGGCAGTTCAAAAAGAAGATGCTTCCCTTTATTGTTAATAGTTAAAACCTTTTCATCCTTTACCAGCACAGCTAGCTCAGGGCAGATTAGTACTTCCATACCTGGATATATGTCTACGTCAATATCTGCTTCCCGCAGTGCCTTTGCCAAGAATGTACAGGCTTGAATAACAGAATCCTTAGGCGGAGGGTTGCTTCCTTCAAGAAAATGAGGTGTCGCCACAATGCCGGCAACACCTTGGTTCAATAAAATACGGGCCATTTGTATTGCTTCATCCAGGTCTCGTGCTCCATCATCCAGTCCCGGGAGAATATGGCAATGGATATCTATCATTGTATCACCTCCGCGGATTTATTCCTCCGCGTAATAATTATAATAAGTCTGGTATGAGGCCCTCTTTGGCGTATGTGTAAGGACTACGCCCAAAATATTAGCGTTTGACTTTGTCAATTGCTCCTGCACGTACTTAATCTGGTCAATCTTGGTCTTCTCCACATATATTGCCAAGATAACTCCATCTGCCAGCCGTGATAGGATTACACTGTCAGTTACTGCTCCAGCAGGAGGGGAGTCGAGTATAATACGGTCATATTTATCGGCTAGTTCAGCTAAAAGAGCTTCAAACTTTTTTGACCCAAGCAATTCTGAAGGATTGGGAGGTATTGTCCCCGAGGTAATAACATAAAGATTTTCAATCGGCGTTTTGCTTATCACTTCTTCAAGCGGAGCTTTATCTAAAAGAAAATGGGTAAGTCCTTTATTATTTTGCAGTTCAAAAGATTTGTGTTGAATCGGCTTTCGTAAATCGCAGTCCACTATGAGAACTTTTTGCCCGCCCTGAGCCATCACTACCCCTAAATTGGCCACAATTGTAGACTTGCCTTCTGCGGGTGTAGTGCTGGTAACAAGAATGGTTTTAATCTCCTTCTCCACATTGGCAAACTGAATATTAGTGCGTAAAGCACGAAATGATTCAGACAGCGGGGATTTAGGATCTTCTTGTGTAATAATCTTTCTTGTATCTATCTTTTTCTTTTTTATCAAGGTTTTTATCCCCCTCCGGCTATTTAAACTTGGGAATCTGGGCTAGTATTGGCAAATCTAAATGACGACGGACATCATCAGTGTTCTTAATGGTGTTGTCCATAAGCTCCAGGAAAAATGCCAACATCACCGAAGCCATCAGCCCTAATATGCCGGCTATTGCTATATTAAGCATTTTGTTGGGTTTTATAGGGTTCATTGGCACTACGGCGCTGGATACCAGCGTTAAATTGTTTTCTCCCATATCTAGCGCTTGGGCAACTTGCGCTTGAGCAATTCTCTCGGTAAACAGAGAATAATTCTTTTCAAGCAGCTGGATGTCGGTTTGCATAGCCCGTTCATAAGCCAACTTCTCATTTAGTTCTGTCTGCAAATCCTTGAATTGCTTTTCAAGGAGAATAACTGCTCTGTTCATGCTGGCGATTAAAGTATGCTTTTCCATGAGTTCTACTTGTTTCTGATCATAGGTCTGCCGAAGTGATAGATATAAGGGACTGGCTTCTTCTATTAAACTGCCGTCTTGGTTAAATACCAACTGCACAGCAGGTTCCTGCTCCAGGCGAGAAGCTAATTCATTTTGTCCAGCCAGTAATCTTTCGTATTCAATTTGTGTATGTATAATCTGAGACTGGTATTTAATTGCGTCATTTAATCGACTGTTTAATTCCATTTGTACAATATGAGAGCTCCGTGGATCAGTTTCATACTCATTATACATATTCATCTTTTCAATCATCTGCTTGTTTACTTCATCCCGCTGTTCCTGCAAAAACTCAACTGACTTTTTCATTCGCTGCTGATTAATGTCAGAAATAAACTCGATAAACTCTGCGCTTAAAGTGTTGGCTATCAGAGCGGCAGTATAGGGGTCATTATGCTCCACAGCCACATCAATGAGCCGTGTGTCGCGCATTGCCGATGCTTTAATCAAGGTGCTTAACTTTTGCACGCTATATGGCAGCTCTAGTTTTTCAATAACCCGTTCCAGCAGAGCTTGGTTATTCATTTGCGCCAAATATGTGTTAATAGTCATTTCCTGCGGGCGGGAAACCTGTGCTACCACGTCCTCCAAATCATTTTGATTCCGAAGGGTGCGCTGAGCATCATCGTGGGTAACCATAAGTACTGCACTGCTTTTATAAATGGGCACAACAAAGAATGATGTAAAAAAAGCGCTAGCTGCAATAGCTGTAATTGTCAATATTGCAATGAGCCCACGCCACTTTGACAACATATTTAGTATTTCTTTTAATGATATTTCTTCGAAGTTTTGCTCCTCCATAATTCCCCTACTTTCTAATCATTTCTTCCAATTCATCCCGGTGCCGTTTCATCAAATCAAGCACCAGAGTTAATTCATCTTCTGTCAGCTTTTCCCGCAGCATAGAATAAGTATCGAAGGCTTCATCAAGGGAGACGTCTCCTTGCTCCATCTTAAAAAGCATTTCCCGATCACTGGAGTTCAGCCGTGTCAAAAGGATCTTCACTAGAGCATATTTCTCTTCATAGGTCAGGTCCTTTCCCGAAAACTTTTTTAGAAGTTCTTGTATGCTGTCGCTATTATCGCTCCCCAGTTTAGCAATGCCAAGGTGTTTTGTGACTGTTTCCCAGGGGGATGATGTAAATAAAAAAAACCTTCTCTGGGGAACAGGCAAATGGCTGCCGGGATTATCAGGAGTGCCTTCAACTGAATCGTTCTCCAGCACAATCCTTGCAGGCTCATAATAATCTGCTCGCCGCCATGCGCCACTGGCTGCGGCACCCAGTGCTATTCCTAGAACTATGCTCATCAATATTACTCTATGATAGCGCTTTTGCATCCCAAGCCTCCTGCCTTAAACTAGCAATTACTAAGTTGTTTTATTCTGCAAGTAACCCAAATATCCTCTTTCATGTAATATTTTTTATAAAAATGGTAAAGATAAGGAAGGATTTTCCGTTGGTGCAACGAACTTTAGTTAATACATAAAAAACAAAAATATGGAGGGATATGATTTGTTAAGAAAAAGAATAGCGGTAGCGCTAGTCTTCATCATGATAATGCTGCCGTTTGCCGGGATTGCCCAGGCAGGTCTAGCCGACAAGATAGACACAACTGTACAAAGGCTGGCCAAACTTACCACTACCGAAGTAGCACAGCTGATTCAATTATTTGAGGATAAGGCTGATGTAGGCTACGAAGCGATGTTTACCGCAAGCGAAAAGACTAACCTAACAAGCAAGGGAGTAACTGCGGCCGCATTAAAAGCTGCTCTTGCAGACTTCCGCACACAATACGTAACAGCTTTTCCATCACAAATAACTACCAGTACAAGTGACATCTTAAAATTAGCTGATATTCTGCTTGACATCCGCTCTAGTCATTTTGTTGCTTTTCGTAATGCTGCCAGCACAGATGGCAAGTTGCAGCTAGACATCTTCTTAGAAATATTGCTGGAAATGGCTTCTTTGAACCTGACTGACCTTTCTATTCCGCAGTCAGTCAGTGACAACTGGTTTGACATCCTAAAAGACAATGCCACCGATGACGCAGCAGCAATTGCCTTCCTTTCGGATCATGGCGTGCGCTTATCTAAAGTAAACAACTTTTTTGAAGCTCTAAACGCCACAGACCGTGCTGAAATGGAAAGGATTCTGAAAAAAGCCGGAATTATTTCCAGTTCTTCCGGCGGTGGCGGTGGTGGTGGCCCAATTCCTCCGACTACTCCCACAGAGATTGTAATTGAGCCTATCGTGCCAGCTCCAGGCGTAAGCACTGCAGTGGCTGCTCAGATTCCCGTAAGTGTGCTGCAGGAATCTTTCGGTAAGCAACAGCCAGTAGCCCTTGATTTTGGCGATTTAGTAATCACTCTGCCTCCCGGGTTCTTAGCTGATAGCGCACTTAGCGGTGCGACATCGATTTCTCTTGAGGTTGCAGAAATTGCGGATTACCCTGTTCCTGCCGGTATGGCAACCGCAGGAAAAGTATTTGAGTTTTCACTGCTTGTAAACAAAGATGGCCAGCAAACCCGGGTAACCAGCTTTGCTGTTCCGCTGCAGATTTCCATTCCAGTAGATGACCTAAATCTAAGCGTTGCTGAAATGGAAAAATTGGGCCTTTACCGCTTAAGCGGCAATCAGTGGACTTACATTGGGGGTACAATAAACACCCAGACAAAAGAGCTCAATGTTACACTGGGCGGGTTTAGTCAATACCGCATTATGGCATACAACAAAACTTTCACAGATGTTCCCTCAACACACTGGGCCAGACGGACTATTGAGCTGTTAACTGCTCGTCATCTTGTGGCCGGAATGACTGAGACCACGTTTGCGCCCGAGGTTAGCTTGACCAGGGCCCAAACTGCTACTCTTCTTGTACGTGCTTTAAATCTAAAGGACAATGGCACTAACGTTAGCTACTCCGACGTTAAGCAAGGTGACTGGTACTACGGTACCGTTCGTATCGCTGCTCAAGCAGGGCTTGTTGCCGGATACACAGATGGAACCTTTAAGCCAAATCAAATCGTATCTCGCCAGGAGTTTGCTTTAATGGTAGTAAGAGCTGCTAGAGCAGCAGGCCAAGATGTCACTCTTACCTCCGAAGAAGTAAACCAAATCTTTGAAGCATATGGTGATTCAGGTTCAGTGAGCACCTGGGCAAGAGCTGATATGGGTGCAGCAATTAAAATGGGCATCATAGGCGGCTTCCCTGACAACACAATTAAGCCCGCCGGCGTATCAACCCGGGCTCAAGGTGCAGCAATGCTGGAAAGACTGCTTCGCAAACTTGGCAAAATCTAAATAAACCAAATCCGCTTCCTTGCTTTAATTAGGAAGCGGATTTTTTTTGTAATGTTTTATAAACCTTGCGTATATATTTAACATTGATTATGAAATCTTAGCAGGAATTTCCTCCCTGCCTGTAGAATCACTAGTAAAAACTATATCTATATCCAAAATCATCCCTGTATTGAGGTGCCAAAATGAAAATTAACAGAAGGCAATTATATCTAATCTTAATAGATGCGGTATTGGTTGCTATAGCCCTTTTTTTTGCTATCCTCCTGCGCTTCGACTTTGACGTTCAGCCCATCTACCTTCAGCGTTACCAACAGTTGTTGTTCGCGGTTTTAATCATCCGGCTGTCCACATTTTACGCTTTCGGCCTTTACCGCAGCATCTGGCAATACGCAAGTATTGACGAACTAAACGCCGTTGTGTACGCAGTAACCTTAAGCTCCATCTTTATTTACGGCTATTCCCATTTTGTTGGGGCTGTACTTCCCCGCAGTGTATACATAATTAGCTGGATATTAAATATTGGCTTAATCGGCGGAGTAAGGTTCGCTCTGCGTCTTCTCCGGCGTGCTTACCAGGGCAGAGCCCACGCGCTAGCTTCCCGGGTGCTTATTGTAGGCGCCGGCTACGCAGGCAACATAGTTGTCCAGGAGCTGCAAAGGCACGAACCCTTAATTAATAAGGTGGCAGTGGGGTTTATCGATGACGCCCCGGACAAACAATTCTGCGCAATTCACGGCATAAAAATCCTAGGTGGCAGCGATGCCATTCCGCAGGTGGTAGAAAAGCACCGTGTGAATGAAATTGTGATAGCCATGCCTTCTGCCTCCAAAGAAACTATCGCCAGGATTACCCGCATCTGCAGTAAGCTGCCGAGTAAAGTCAACATCCTGCCCGGTGTTTACGAGCTTTTAAGCGGTGATGTATCTATCAGTAAAATCCGCCCAGTCCAGATAGAAGACCTTCTTGGCCGGGAAGAGGTTAGGCTAAATCTTGATGAAATAGCCGGTTACCTGTCAGGTGAAACGGTGCTTGTTACCGGTGCCGGCGGTTCTATCGGTTCGGAGCTTTGCCGCCAGATAGCAAGATTCAACCCTGCAAAGTTGTTATTGCTGGATCAAACCGAAAACAATGTCTATGATATTGAAATGGAAATGCAAAAGCGTTTCCCTCACTGCAAGCTAGTTCCCATCGTTGCAGATGTTAGGGATGAGAAAAGGATAGGAGCCATTTTCAGCACTCATAATCCTGCTGTAATATTCCATGCCGCCGCCCACAAGCATGTTCCTCTTATGGAATGCAACAGGGAAGAGGCCATGGTCAACAATATTCTTGGCACAAGGAACGTAGCAGAAGCTGCAGACCGCTTTGGAGCTAAAAGCTTTCTCCTCATCTCCACTGATAAAGCGGTTAATCCCACTTCCGTCATGGGCGCTACCAAGCGTATGGCTGAGATAACCATCCAGACAATGGCTAAGAAGTCTAAAACCCGCTTTTGCGCCGTCCGCTTCGGCAATGTGTTAGAATCCCGCGGCAGCGTGATTCCCCTTTTTAAGAAACAAATCGCAGAAGGCGGCCCGGTTACCGTCACTCACCAGGACATGACCCGTTATTTTATGACTATCCCCGAAGCGGTGCAGCTGGTTATCCAAGCAGGCTCCATAGGGAAAAACGGCGAGATTCTCGTTCTAGATATGGGAGACCCGGTTAAAATTACAGATCTAGCCCACGATCTTATCCGGCTTTCAGGCTTTGAGCCAGATAAAGATATTAAGATTGTTTATACCGGTATTCGCCCCGGTGAAAAATTGTTTGAAGAGGTGCTTACCGGGGAAGAGGGCATTAAAGTAACTAAACATGAACGGATTTTTATCGCCGGTGCATCTGATCAAAACGGCGTGTCATTCGGTAAGGAAATCGCCCATCTTAATAGAATCCTTCGTCTTGGGAATGAAAGCCCGTTTGCATTCCCCCTCCAACAATCTAAGATTAGCTAAATTGCTGATGTGCATAAGCTTTCCGGCAAGGTTTATTTGTCATGTCAAGGAGGTACTAATGGGACACCCTGACAGAAGAAAGCAAAGAGCAAAGAAAAAAGAAGAACTGCCAGACCGCAAAACCGCTTTTAATATTACAGATTTAACTCCACAAAATGCGGTGGCCAGGATGAATAAAAACTATGACATCCGCCTTAAATAGGCAACCTAATAGCAGTATTGCTAGGCTATCGTATTGCTGCGAATGTCTTTAGAGACAGATTCACGGTAATGCAATAGCTGATTTTGTTTTTTATGGGTTAAGTGTAGTTTGTGAAGGATTCAAGGGATGAAGTGTTCCGCATAATTTAGGGAATTAGTGAGGTTGAAGATCGTGATACAGTTAAGAAACATTTCTTTTTCACCACCGGATATTACAGATGATGAGATAAATGAAGTAGTAGATACGTTAAGGTCGGGCTGGATAACGACTGGGCCTAAGACAAAGTATTTCGAAAACCAAATAGCAGAGTTTTGTAATACATCTAAAGCCGTATGTTTGAATTCAGCTACTGCTGCAATGGAAATGACATTAAGACTTCTAGGTATAGGGCCGGGAGATGAAGTCATCACTTGTGCGTATACTTATTCTGCTTCAGCAAGTGTAATTACTCATGTTGGGGCTAAAGTTGTACTTGTAGATTCAGGAAAGGATTCATTTCATATTGACTATGATAGAATCAATGATGCAATTACAGAGAAAACAAAAGCTATCATTCCTGTAGATATTGGAGGAGTGATGTGCGATTATGATAAAATATTTCAGGCTGTAGAAAACAAGAAACATTTATTTAACCCTTCGAATGATTTTCAAAAGGCTTTTGGTAGAGTTATTATTTTAGCGGATGCAGCCCATTCAATTGGAGCTACATATAAAGGAAAGATTAGTGGCGAAGCTGCTGATTTTACATCTTTCTCTTTTCATGCAGTAAAGAATATTACAACTGCTGAAGGTGGAGCTGTTACATGGAAAGATATAGATGGGCTTGATAATGAAGAGATATATAAGCAGTATATGCTTCTTTCACTTCATGGCCAATCAAAGGATGCATTTGCTAAAACTAATCTAGGGGCATGGGAGTATGACATTGTAGCTCCAAATTATAAGTGTAATATGACTGACATCATGGCATCACTTGGCATTGCTCAGCTTAGAAGATATCCAGGAACACTTAGTCGAAGAAAAGAAATTATTGAAAAGTATGATGAGTTGCTAAGTGGGTTAGATGTAACGCCAATGAAGCATTATGATGACATTTATAGATCTAGTGGGCATCTTTATTTATTAAGGCTTAATGGAAAAGATGAAGCATTTAGGAATGAAGTTATTACGAAGATGGCTGAAAAAGGAGTAGCGACTAATGTTCATTACAAGCCACTTCCAATGCATACAGCTTATAAGAACTTAGGATTTAAGATGGAAGACTATCCGAATTCATTTGATATGTATAAGAATGAGATTACGTTGCCGTTGCATGCTTTGCTTGCTGATGAAGAAGTGGAGCATGTTGTTAGTAGCGTGAAAATGGTGATGAATAAGTTTTAAGATATTGAAAACAGGAAGTTTATGGTTGGGTGATAGCGTTAAAGATACTGATTTAAAGCATGTTCTGGTCTCCCTTCAATACTTGGGGAAGAAGGCAGTGACCGAATCATCACACTAAAGAATAATTAGCGTATGCTCTTATAGAACTATTTATTTGTGCTTATAAGTTTACTCTTGCACGGGTTGCTGTATTGTATTAAGCAGAAGGAGCAGTCGAAGACTCACTTCTCCGTGCTTTGTAGTATGCTTTCTTCTTAAACTAATCATAGTAAAGTGGAAGGGCTTGCACATGAAATTGTTTTATTGCTATTTGTGTTGCCTACTTAGGCTGGGAGGGTATTATGAATAATTTAATGATTCTTGGAGCGAGCACCTTACAAATACCACTTATTGAGCAAGCAATAAAAAGTGGATATGATGCTGTAATAGTTTCACCTCAAAAAGATGAACCAGGTTTTAAATATGCTACATATTCTGTTTATGCTGATGTTCGTGATGAAGAAACAATTTTAAAATATGCTGAAAAGCATAAGGTTGTTGGAGTGATAACTGATCAAACAGATATTCCAGTACGAACCGCGGCATATGTGGCAGAAAAGATGGGGCTACCAGGGATAGGTTATGAAACAGCATGCTTATTTACAAATAAATATCTAATGAGAGAGAAGTGTAAGGACTTAGGCATCCCCACTCTTAATTACAAAAGGGTAAGCAATGTACAAGAGGCGATAGATTTTTTTGAAACTTTAAAGGGGGATGCAATTATAAAGCCATTTGATAATCAGGGGAGTAAAGGTGTTTTAAAAGTCACAAATACAGAAGAACTATTGCACAAGTTCGAAGAAGCAGTATTGTACTCAAATCAAGGGGACGTACTAATAGAACAATTTGTTATGGGACGCGAATTTGTGGTGGAAGGTCTAGTTCATGATTATAAGTACGAAAACCTTATTTGCGGAGACACTCATTATTTTGATATTCCAGATGTTTTTTCGGCAACGACGAGAATATTTCCCTCTACTGCGGATGAAGAGTTAATCAATAGAGTTAAGGATTTAAATAGACGAATTATTACTGGATTTGGATTAAAACAAGGCATTACTCATAGTGAATTTATAATGGATGGAAATGAGATATATTTAATTGAAACGGCAGCCAGAGGTGGTGGTGTATTTATATCATCAGATTTAATATCTATATCTACGGGACTTAATGCACAGAAATTTTTAATTGAGGTTGCGACAGGATCACAGCATGAATATCCAAGAATAAGTAATACAGGTAAGGTTTGCTGTTATATAGCTTTCTTTTTACCAGTTGGAGAAATTGTTTCAATTGAAGGTGTTGATGAAGTGAAGAACATGCCTTTTATACATAGAAACAGTTTAGACACACTGTTTGTAGGGATGAAAACTAAACCTTACACTGACAAAACTGCAAGAACGTTTATTGTTTTAAGTGCAGGGAGTCATACGCAGTTAGAAGAACATGTTAATATAATTCAAGAAACGCTAAATATTAAAGTAAAAACAAATAGTGGAATTAAAGGACCTATCTGGAAGTAATTATTTAACATGATATATGGGGTGATAAAATGTATAAAAAATATTTCAAACGAATCATAGATTTTTTGCTTTCATTTATAATTATAGTGCTATTCACACCATTCTTTATAATCATAGCTATGTGCATAAAGCTCGAAGATGACGGACCTATTTTCTATTTAGGAGATAGGATTGGTAAAAACAGAAAAAAATTCAGGATGATTAAATTTCGATCTATGAAAGTAGATGCGCCAGATATTAGAAATGAAGATGGAAGCACATACAATTCGAGCATAGATTCGCGTGTAACAAAAGTTGGAAAGTTTTTACGAGAAACAAGCTTGGATGAGATCCCGCAAGTATTTAACGTTATCAAGGGAGACATGAGCTTGCTTGGACCTAGAGCTAGTACCTGGGATGCACTCCAAAGCTTTCAATATGATGAAATTGACAAGATGAACGTACGACCAGGAATATCAGGTTTTACGCAAGCTTATTACAGGAATGGTTTAACTAAAAGAGAAAAAAGGTTAAAAGATTCTTGGTATGCCAATAATGTAAATTTTTTGTTGGACATAAAAATATTTTTCAAAACAATCAGCACAGTCGTTAAAAGAGAAGGTCTTTATAACAATGAAAGAATTGATTCAAAGCTAAAGCAAGAAGTAAAATCTTAGGAGTATATCAATATGAAAAAAATACTATTCATAAGCAATATTACTAACAGAATAACAAACTTTACCCTCCCATCAATAATTGCTGGACAAAGCTTAGGTTACGAGTTTCATATGGCAGCAAATTACTCAAACTTTAATGACAATCCAGAAAAATATGGCGTTAAACTACACCATATTGACTTAGATAGAAATCCATTTAGCAAACAGAACATAACAGCATATAAGCAAATGTTGGAGTTAATTGATAAAGAAAAATTTGATGTGATACACTGTAACACCCCTATAGGTGGAGTGTTAGGAAGGCTATGTGGGAAAAAAGCTGGAGTACCTAAAGTTATTTATACTGCTCACGGTTTTCATTTTTATAAAGGGGCATCTTTTATAAATAGAACAGTTTTTAAATGGGCTGAAATGTGGATGGCTAAGTATACAGATGCAATTATAACGATGAATGAAGAGGATTATCAAGCAGCGCAAAAATTTAAGCTTAGGAACAGTGGAAAAGTTTATTATGTTCCAGGTGTTGGTGTAGACACTGAAATGTATCAACTTAAAAATGCAGATTCAAAAAAACTTAGAGATTCATTGGGATTGTCTTCTGAGGATATTGTTTTAATTGCAATGGGAGACTTAATTGATAGAAAAAATTACACAGCATCTATTAAGGCTATTGCAAAAGCAAATAATCAGAATTTACATTTCTTAATATGTGGGAAAGGGCCTAAATTAGAGTCTTTACAAAAATTAGCCAGCGACCTAGGTGTAGAAAACAAAATTCATTTTTTAGGTTTTCGAACGGATATAAAAGAATTATTAACTATAGCAGACATCTTTTTGTTTTCAACATACCAAGAAGGGTTACCTCGATCTATGATGGAAGCAATGAGTGCGGGGCTACCATGTATCGCTTCAAAAGTAAGAGGGAACGTAGACTTAATTCAAGAAGGTGTTGGTGGGTTTTTAAGAGATCCGGATGATTCAGAAGGAATTGCTGAAGCGATAAATATTCTTGCATCAGATAAGGCGTTACTAGAAAAAATGAGAGCTAGTAACTTAGAAACGATTAAGAAGTTTGATGTTGAGAATGTAAAAAAGGAAATGCTCTCGATATATACTTCAGTGATAATGAGGTGAGAACATGTCTAATAAAAAATTAAGAGTGCTACACCTTTTAAGTAGTAGTAGATTTTCAGGAGCTGAAAATGTTGTTTTTCAAATAATAAGTCTTTTTAATGACGATAGCTTTGATATGGTATATTCAAGCAAAGATGGACAGATTAGAGAAGCTTGCGAAAAAGAAAAGATAAGTTTTTACCCTCTAGCAAAAGTTAACATTATAGAGGTTTTTAAAGTAATTAAAAAATTTCAACCTGACATTATTCACGCTCATGATGTAAAAGCAAGTGTAATTGCTTCTTTTTTTAGTAAAAAAGCAAAGGTTATTTCTCATATGCATGTGAATCACGAAATAATGAGCAAAGTTAACCTAAAAA
>DLMZ01000016.1:0-999 GCA_002479415.1 Firmicutes bacterium UBA7523 | reverse complement strand
CCGTTAACCTAAAAACTTTGATGTATTTAGCAAGAGCAAATAGTTTTCAACATATTTTTTGGGTATCTAACTCAGCGTTTGATAAGTATAGATTTAAGAATAGGCTTATAAAGAGAAGCTCGATACTTTATAATGTTCTCGATTCTGAAAAAATAATAGCCAAAAGCCAAACTGATGTTAATAAGTATAATTACGATGTTGTTTATTTAGGTCGATTATCCTATCAAAAAAATCCTGAACGTTTAATAGAGGTATTAAATAAAGCGATAAGAATAAAAGGAGACTTAAGAGTTGCTATTATTGGTACAGGTGATTTGGAGACGAATACTAAAAAAATAGTAGAAAGCAAAGGATTACAGGAAAACATAATATTTTTGGGATTTCAAAGTAATCCATTGAAAATATTAAAAGATGCTAAAGTTATGTTAATGACTTCTAGGTTTGAAGGAACTCCGATGTGTGCTCTTGAGGCTATGGCGTTAGGTGTGCCAATTGTGAGCACGCCTGTAGACGGTTTAATTGATGTAATTCAAAACGGAGTAACAGGATATTTATCTGATAATAATGATATTTTAGCAGAGAAGGTTGTTGCGATTGCAAGTAATAATGTTGAATATAAAAGATTGTCAAAACAAACACTAGAATTTTTTACTAAGATAAATAATCTATCAGCTTATCACGGAAAAATTTATAATGTGTATGTGTCTAAATGATTTGAGCTTATTTAATCGAGAAAGAATAAATACAGTATTATGAGGTCGTGACTATATGGATTGGATGACGTTCTTATATTTTATAACTGGTATTATTTACATTTGGTTAGAAATTAAATATATTCTCAAGAATAAAAGGATACAGTTAATTTCTGCTTTTAGAATTATGTATGCTTTTTCATATGGGTTTTTTCCTGCAATTATGTGTTATAGAAGTTATTTAGGTATTTCGTCGATAGCTGGATTTGATGAAAGTTATGTTCCAAGTTTATTAGCTATTTGGATT
>DLMZ01000036.1:2525-5388 GCA_002479415.1 Firmicutes bacterium UBA7523 | reverse complement strand
ATAAATTCCGGGAATGCAGGTTTCAAGTAGTTACTCTAAGCCTATGAAGGAAAAGTTAAAACAAAAAAGGTACTCTTAAAAATTTCATGTAGAGTACCTTACTTAGTACATATTAACTTCACAGGCAAAAACATTTAAATTGGGACTGCATTGAAGACTGTCCGTGTTCCGACGGCTTAGCGTGGTCCACTTGCAGTAATTATGCGTATAGATTAGAGCGTTATCATAACTGTTTGCCTGGAATAACGACGCAAAGCCAATCACCAAGCTTGAGTTTGACAATTTTCGTAATTGGCTTTTAAAAGTTAGCCTGAGCTTATTTCTAGCAAAAAGATCCGCCTCTGACATAGAAGCCGCGAGTGAAATAGTTGGCCGAATAATCTATTACAGTATTTGCAATATAATTTTCAATGTTAGCATCATAGACTATTTTAACACCTTGAGATTCAACAACGATATCGGTATCATGGCTTAGCTCATCCAGAGCTAAGTGAAGCTTAGGACCGCCTCAGCCAAAACCTCCGAAAGAAACTCTAAGCATCTTATTTGGGCTATCTTGATTTGCCGTCATTTCCTTCAGCTTTTCTGCCGCTTTTTCGGTTACTTTAACCATTTCTTCTTCACCTCCACTAAGTAAACCCCCGGGGGGTATATCTATATCATAAATGGTAAAAGATGAAATGTCAAGCCCTATTAAGATTTGCTGCCTTTCCTTCTGATCGGTATATATATTGTCTCATTTTTTAAGTCTTTTGGGGATAGATTAAGCTAATAGGCTCATTACATTTTCTTGTCCTTTAGAAGTGGTGTTTCTCCTTCTTTTATACCCGTTCACTTCGAATGATTTCCAAATCTCAACGGGAGGTAAGTAAAAATTGAACGAACCCGTCTTTACCGATGGGTTTGGAGACATAAATTTCGTACAAATTAAAAAGGGTGTATAAAGCCGTCGCATCAGAATAAAGACGTGACGGCTTTATACGCCCTTTTTAATCAAGTATCTTAATCTGTCGATTGCATATCTTAATAAGTCCCTCGTCTTTCATTTGTTTTAATTCACGAAAAAGAGAAGGTCGTTGAACACCGAAGTAATCGGCTAATTGTTTTTTGCTGACCGGAAGAATGATAGTTTTTGAGTTTTGTTCTGCTGATAATGCACCAAAGTAATCAAGTAGGTTTTCTCGTAATGATTTTTTCGTATATATGGTAATCTTTTTGTTCATGCTTTGCGAGTTCAAGGAAATACTTTTTACGAAATTCACTGTGAACTGATAGTCATGTAATAATAACTCTACATCACTTTTATTGATATGCAAAAGTTCGCTGTCTTCTGTACAGTAGATGTTCATAGGATACTGATTAGCATTACCAAAAAGAAGATTTGCACCGACGATACTGTTCTTGCAGAACTCAAATAAAACATTTTCTGAGCCGTTTTGAGATAGTGCATAGGCAACTAAGCTCCCAGACAGTACGATGTCCATACTTTTGCATGTGTCTCCTTGTGCATGTACTGTTATACCTTTTGTGTATTTTTTAGAAACAATTGTTACTTGTTCTAATACAGATTGATTCACCCCTGCAAAAAAAGGAATATTCATAATTCTCCGTCCTCCTTTAAAATATTGTATCAAAAAGAAACATGTGTTTCTATTATTGCATTGATACTTTTTGTATGATGAAATCATAATTGAGAAGAGGAGTAGAGATATGGATGTTTTTACGATTGTTATTTGGGTAATTACTACAGGATTATTGGTTTTTTCATTTGGAAAGGATAAAGGAAAAACAAAAGACGTATTAAAAAAAGCATCCTTTATGGGCAGAGGAATGGCACTTTCTATCTTTGCTGTAATTTTAGTCATTGGAATTATTTTAGCAATTTTGCCCCCTGAACAGATAGCGGCTTTCATTGGAAAGCAGAATGTATTGGTCGCAACCATTGTTGCTGCCGCATTCGGAACCGTAACGTTGATTCCGGCTTTTATTGCATTCCCACTAATTGGGATATTGGCAGGGGCAGGTGTTGGAGTTATGCCTTCGGTTGCGTTTTTAACCACGCTAACGATGGTTGGTATTGTAACGTTTCCACTTGAAAAAAAAGAGTTCGGAAAAAAATTTGCAATCACACGAAATGCACTAAGCTTTATATTTGCAATTATCATTGCACTGATTATGGGGGTGATATTATGATTACAAAGACAGTTAAGCTTATAAAAGCTAATTTGTTTTTAGCAATAGTTGTGCTTGCGTACCTCATATTAACTATTGTAAGTCCGCAGTTGGGCTTACAAGGTGTTAAAAACAGTAGTTACTATATCAAAGAAATGCTAATGATTATGCCGGTAATTTTTGTGTTGACCGCTCTTTTGGACTCGTGGGTGCCAAAGGAAACCATTATTAAACTATTAGGCAAAGAGGCAAAGGCAAAAGGCATCGTCTTATCATTTTTACTTGGAAGCATATCAGCAGGTCCGATTTATGCCGCATTTCCCCTTTGTGGTATGTTGTATAAAAAGGGAGCGAGCATTCAAAACATAGTGATTATTTTAAGCTCTTGGGCTGTTGTCAAAATTCCAATGCTACTAAATGAAGCAAAATTCTTAGGGCTAAAATTTATGACTGTTCGGTGGGTGCTTACAGTTGTTGCTATTTTAATTTCTTCGTGGATTACTGAAAAAATGGTAAAGGAAAAAGACATGCTGAAGGATGAAGTCGTGATGAAGTTAGGTGTTCACATTAATAAAAATGCTTGTATGGGATGTACAGCTTGTACCAAAAAGTACCCGACATTGTTTGAAATGGGAGGTAAAAAAGCCAGTGTAAAAGAGTATGCCAACCTTGATATAGAGCTTTTGAAAAA
>DLMZ01000036.1:1794-2302 GCA_002479415.1 Firmicutes bacterium UBA7523 | reverse complement strand
GAATTAAATGCCTTTGGTTTTGTGTGGCATGGGGCAGCCCAATTATAAATTCTTGAAGATTATCCTAATGCTGAAGAAAGGTTTTTGCAGAAAATTACAGAATATCCATTATAGAATGCGTTTATAAGACTTATTGAGTTATTATGCTCTGAGTTAGGATAGATTTTTAGGAGGATATAAATGGATAATAAAGAAATTTTGAAAAGAGTTCAACAAGAAAAATTTGATGAAAGAGAAGAACAGATTGCAAGCAAGGCGTTTCGAATTGGGTGGATAGGTGCTTCAGCAGCAATGTTATTTCTCATAGTTCTTCGAAGTTTTTACAACGAGTCCGCTATTGATTTAGTGATGATACTAATGGCCCAGGCAACTACAGTTTCTTTTTATCAATATTATAATATGCGAGATAAGAAAAGCTACTTATTTGCTGGAATTATAAGCACAATTGCTTTTTTGCTTTCTTTGGCTGCTTTACTAAGCCAATATGGAGTGTACTAAAGGATTTATT
>DLMZ01000036.1:0-1658 GCA_002479415.1 Firmicutes bacterium UBA7523 | reverse complement strand
AGAGATTTATTCTATTTTAATTAATCATTTATATCTTCCGGGTGTACTAAAAGATCTGCGACAATAAAAAAATGGATACGTTTTGCTCGATGATGGATATGCTAAATAATATTGCACCATTTAGATAAAAATTCCATTAAGTATGGAGGCTTCTAGTCTACCAAAATATAATATTACATATGATTGACATTTTAGTGAACGTACAGTAGTAAGCTGATTGTTGATCGACAAAGCGAAGTGAGCAGGTATAAAAATATGAAGAACCCCCTACCTATTATTATTTTTTTCACCATTTACAGTCTGTTAAACTATTGGATTGGCTATAGAGGCTGGCAGCTGATAAGCCACTTTATCCCTTACTTGAACAAAAAAGTATATTGGACAATCTTTTTTATTATAGCAATGTCATTTGTTTTAAGCAGAATTATTAGTAGGATAGGCGTGCCTAGGCTGGTGATACAAGTCTTAACCTGGGTAGGCAACTATTGGATGGTATCGCTGTATTATTTTATCTTGTTTGGTCTTGCTTTTGAGCTAATTAGAATGTTGATAGTGCTGCCAAGCTTTAAAGGCGTTGGGGTGGCGGTGGTGGTATTTGTAATCAGCTTATTAGTTTATGGTAACTGGAATGCTCAGAACATCAGGTTGGTAAGATATAAGTTAACTATAGAGAAACAAATAGCTGATCTCCAGGAGCTTAAGATTGTGGTTCTTTCTGATCTACATATTGGTATACTAGATAAACAAAAAAATCTAATACCTCTATTTGATCGGGTTAATAACCTTAAACCAGACTTAATCTTGTTCATAGGGGATATAATTGACAGTAAATTAGAACTGCTGGCAGAACTAGAGCTGCAGAAGTTCTTAACGATCCTGCAAGCTCAATACGGAGTTTTTGCTGTGCTAGGCAATCACGAGTACATTGGACAAAATGCAGAAAAAATTGCTCAAATGTTGTCTGAGTCGGGGATAACCCTACTGAGAGACGGTTATGTGAAAGTGGCAGACACCTTTTACCTAGTAGGTAGGGATGACGTCTCTAGAGGGCATTTTGGTTTTAATGAAAGAAAGAATTTGGCGCAGGTTATGAATGGCATTGATTTATCATTGCCTGTGCTGCTTATGGATCATCAGCCTGTGAACTTGGCTGAATCTAAAGAACAGGGAGTAGACTTGCAAATTTCCGGCCATACCCACCGTGGACAGTTCTTCCCCAACAATTTGATTACCAAAAAAATATTTGAGTTGGATTATGGATATAAAAAGATAAAAGACTTCCAGATAGTAGTTTCTTCGGGTGTAAGAACCTGGGGACCTTCTGTTAGAATTTGCTCTGTTTCGGAAATTGTGATAATAAACGTCAGTTTTTGTTGATTTAATACACATGTTAATAATAATTACCTCAACTAAAAAACAAAAAATAAAATGAGGAGGATGAAGTTTGAATATCGGTATTATTGTTTATTCTCAGACAGGGAACACTTATGCGGTTGCCCAAGAGCTTAAAAAGGGACTCGATGCAGCGGGGTATCTAGTGAGCATTGAGAGTGTTACAATCATCGGAGAAACACACCCAGGGGATAAAAACATTCAACTTAACAACATTCCAGCGGTTGACCAGTATGACTTACTTCCTGCATTCCCGGAATTTATAA
>DLMZ01000032.1 GCA_002479415.1 Firmicutes bacterium UBA7523 | reverse complement strand
GGATAACAGGCTGATTTTGCCCAAGAGTTCACATCGACGGCAAAGTTTGGCACCTCGATGTCGGCTCATCGCATCCTGGGGCTGAATTAGGTCCCAAGGGTTTGGCTGTTCGCCAATTAAAGCGGTACGTGAGCTGGGTTCAGAACGTCGTGAGACAGTTCGGTCCCTATCTGTCATGGGCGTAGGAGAATTGAGGAGAGCTGTCCCTAGTACGAGAGGACCGGGATGGACAGACCTCTGGTGTACCAGTTGTCCTGCCAAGGGCACCGCTGGGTAGCTATGTCTGGACGGGATAAGCGCTGAAAGCATCTAAGCGCGAAGCCTCCTTCAAGATTAATTCTCCCTCTCAGTTAATGAGGTAAGACCCCAGAGAGAATATCTGGTTGATAGGCCGGAAGTGTAAGGGCAGCAATGTCTTAAGCGGACCGGTACTAATAGGTCGAGGGCTTGACCTTAAACATTGTAAACTATTTGTGAAATGGTTCTAGATAGACGCTGTGTAGTTTTGAGGGAATTTCTGGTGGAAATAGCGGAAGGGTCACACCCGTTCCCATTCCGAACACGGCCGTTAAGCCTTCCAGCGCCGATGGTACTTGGGACGCAGGTCCCTGGGAGAGTAGGACTCCGCCAGATCCTTTTTTAACCACCGGGCCCAAGGATGAGAAATCCCCTTGGGTCCGGCTGTATATTCCTCGATAGCTCAATGGTAGAGCAATCGGCTGTTAACCGATAGGTTGTAGGTTCGAATCCTACTCGGGGAGCCAAAAATTTAAGCCTTGCACATTATACGTGCAAGGCTTTTTACAATTTTAAAGTATAAATCACCTGGGTGGACATACAAGATCATTTGATGTATTATAGAAGAACACTATTAATTGGAGGATAATTATGTCAGAAAAGAAAATTAAACTTGGAATTGTTGGGTACGGTAATTTAGGCAGAGGTGTTGAGGCGGCAATAAATCAAAATAGTGACATGGAACTAATCGCTGTGTTTACCAGACGTGAACCCGAAAAATTGAATATCAAAAATGACAATGCTAAGGTTTTACATATTGATAAAATAGAGGACTTTGTAAACGATATCGATGTAATGATATTATGTGGCGGATCAGCAACAGATCTTCCTGAACAAGGGCCGCTTTATGCAAAACTTTTTAATACTGTTGACAGCTTTGATACCCACGCGAAAATACCAGAGTATTTTGCAGCTGTTAATGAATCTGCTGCAACGAGCGGTAAAACCTCGGCTATATGTATTGGTTGGGATCCAGGCCTTTTTTCTTTAAATAGAATGATCTCTGAAGCTATATTGCCAGAAGGCAATGAATACACGTTCTGGGGGCGTGGTGTTAGTCAAGGGCATTCCGATGCCATTAGAAGAGTGCCGGGAGTAAAGAGCGGAATACAGTATACGATTCCGGTTAAAAAAGCAATTGACAGTGTAAGAAATGGAGAAAACCCTGTACTTACTACAAGAGAAAAGCATCTGCGTGAGTGCTTTGTGGTAGCGGAGGAGGGAGCAATTAAAGAAAAAATTGCAGAAGAAATTAAGTCTATGCCAAATTACTTTGACGAGTATGATACAAGTGTAATATTTATTGATGAGAATGAGCTGAAGCAAAAGCATTCAGGCATGCCGCACGGAGGATTTGTAATTAGAAGTGGACAAACCGGCTATTGCAATCAAAATAGCCAGATTATTGAGTTTTCCCTGAGACTTGAAAGCAATCCGGAGTTTACAGCCAGTGTTCTGGTAGCTTATGCAAGAGCAGTACACCGTATGAATAAGGAAGGGCAATTTGGAGCAAAGACAATCTTTGATGTGGCTCCGGCTTACCTGTCACCTCGCCCTGCCGCAGATTTACGCAGGGATTTGCTGTAGTGAATATCCAGGTATTCGGCACTAAAAAGTGCTTTGAAACAAAAAAAGCAGAAAGATATTTTAGGGAAAGGAATATCCCTTTTCAGTTTGTTGATCTTGGAATAAAGGGCTTGAGCAAAGGGGAATTGCATAGCGTTATTCGGGCTGTTGGCGTTAACGCATTGATTGCCGAAGGGTCTAAAGAGTACAAGAAGCTACGATTGGACCGTATTGCTAGTGCCAGTATGCGTGAGGAGTTGCTGCTCAAGAACACAGGATTGTACAAGACTCCGGTTGTGCGAAACGGATCTAAAGCAACTGTGGGGTATCAGCCGGAGGTATGGGCTTTATGGCAAGATGTTTAACTTTACTATAAGGAGTGATGAATAATTAAACATGTAGCTTTATTGTTGGGTGTTACTAGTGTAGTTTTCGGATTCCTGGCTATCGGGGTTAGTATTCTCTCTATATGCGGTATAGTGTTTGGTGCTGCCGGATTATTTGTCAGTAGTAGAGTAGAAAACGCTAAAGATGTAAAGCAAGCAAAGCTCTTATGTACATTAGGAATTATACTTTCAGTTCTTAATTATATGCTGCATAATACGGTGTTTGCATAGTTATACTGTAGGAGATGCAACTAAAAAAACCTTGTGGCTGCTAGCAGCCACAAGGTTTTTCATTTCTTCTGCACATCTCATATTCTTCAACCAGTTGCTCAATTATTTTTTTAACAGGAAGGATTTCTTTAATGCGATGAAAATATTCACCAGAGAATACCAGCCCGTTTTCCACGTCGCCGTCAACCGCTTTTTCTAAAGCATCAAAAATACAGAAGGTACGAGAGCAGTGCTTTAAGCATCCTTTGCACTCTTTAATGGGTAATTTTTTATGCTCCAGCAAGCTTTCTGTAAGGTGGTTGCGTATTGCTCGGCCGGGAAGTCCTACTGGGCTGTCGATAAGGACAGAGTCTTCGGGAGAGCTGCTTAAATATAGCTCTTTAAACTTGTCGCTGGCTTCGCATTCTTCACTGGCAACAAAACGGGTAGCCATCTGTACGCCGCTGGCGCCGTAATCTAAGGCTTTAGCAATATCACAGCCGTCCATTATTCCTCCTGCGGCAATAACTGGAATGTTAACCGCATCCACAACTTCAGGCAGTATGTCAAATATTGAACGATCTGTCCCCAAGTGACCGCCGGCTTCTTTGCCTTCCACTATAATTGCGGAGGCACCCATCTTTTCAGCCAGTTTTCCCACTCGTGCCGATGATGCCATGGAGAATACAGGGACATTAAACTCCTTACCCCATGTAAACACGTCTCGAGAGAAGCCTGCTCCCGAAACTATAAAATCAATTTTTTCTATCATAGCAGCTTTAACCAGTTCAGCAAACTGAGTAGCGGCAAAAAGGATATTTACGCCGATATATCCGGAGGTTAATTTTCTTGCTTTGCGAATTTCTTCTTGAAGTCCTTGAGGACTGAGACCGGTGCCGGCTATAATTCCTATTGCTCCTTCATTCGCCACGGCAGCTGCCAGTTTTGCTGTAGCCACGCGTACTGCCATGCCGCCCTGTATAATTGGAAGTTTTGCATGTATATGGCCGATGTTAAGCTGAGGCATCAACTTTAAATCACGTTCCTCTCCAGATTCATTTTGCCTAAAGGGCGCTATACTGCATTATACATCAAATGTTATGAAAAAGAAACCGGAAAAAACATATAATTAACGCAAATGCTTTTCTTTTTGCTCCTGTTAATGTAGAATTATTTATATAATGCTGTCGAAGGAGAGGGGATTATGAAGAAATCAGTCTATTTTTTCCTGATTCTATTGTTGTTTGTAGCGTTGGTTGCCGGATGCAGTAAGCAGCCTGTAACTCATCATATAGATATGCCAATCGACTCAGTTGAGCCGGTAGAGATAAGAGATTGGGTTGAAAAATCAAAAAATCTTTTTTTGGCTCAGTCTAAAGAGCTCAATGGCAAGCAGTATCTATTAGTAACATATGGAATGAAGCCAACTGGTGGCTACAATGTAGAAATTACAGATATTTCACATAGCGAAACACAACTTACGGTAACTGTGGAGTTCACTAAGCCGAATTCTGACCAACCGGTAACACAAGCTCTTACATTTCCTTTTGACCTTGCTGTCATTGATGCTACCGGATTGCCTGTAGAGTTTGTCGCGGCAGGAGATGAATTTCATGTCCCTTCATTGAAAGGTATAGACGAACTTAAGCCTATAGTGGCTCATTCTGAAGGCATTAAATTGTTTGCTCCATCTTCCGGAAGCGTTGTGAGGAGGAGTTTTACCGTAGAAGGCGTAGCTAACGTTTTTGAGGGCAATGTTCTTTATAAGGCAAGTGATCAAAAGGGTACTGTTTTAGTGAGTGGTTTTACAACGGCTACAATGGGAGATTGGGGTTACTTCCAGATTCCGATTGTTTTGGATGATTTCATTGAGGTAAATAAGCTAACTTTGGAGCTTTATACTCAAAGCGCGAAAGATGGAAGCGTGCAGGATTTGATTGAGATCAATTTGTACATTGAGTAAGCAAGAAAAATAAGAACGGCGGCATATCCGCCGTTCTTTAGTTTGACACGAGCAAAAGGTTCAGATTATAATTAGTACACGATGCAGGGGGTGACACAATGGAAGCTGTAAATCGTCGCACAGAGCTGTTGTTGTTGCTTAAAAAAAGTAGTGAGCCAGTTACAGGGAACGAAATGGCAAGAGGCTTAGGTGTGAGCAGGCAGGTTATTGTTCAGGATATAGCAATTTTAAGAGCAGCAGGTGAAAACATTTTAGCAACGCCGCAAGGTTATGTACTCCCCCGGACAAATATTGAGCCTGCGGTTAGAGCCGTGGTGGCTTGTCGTCATTCTTTTGAAAAGATTGAGGATGAAATTGGAATAATTGTTGATTTGGGGGGCAAGGTGCTAGATGTGATTGTGGAACATCCTGTCTACGGTGAAATGCGTGGTAATCTAATGATTGCTAATCGCCGCGATTTGTCAATATTTTTGAAGCAGCTGCATAAGACGGAAGCTCAGCCTTTGTCGGCGTTAACCGATGGGGTGCATCTTCATACAATTGAGGCTCCAGCTCAAGCAAACATTAACGAGATTCTTTTTTGTTTGGAGCAGGCAGGCTTAATCGTGCGTTAAGGGTGTGTTCACAGTTGACAAGACACCCTTGCCATGCGATAATCTATAACAAATACGGGAGAGGATGTTTCTGTTATGATGAAGCAAAAAGCGCTTGACCGGATAAAAGAACTTAAGGCAGAACGTAACGCGATAATCCTGGCTCATAATTACCAAATTGATGAAGTACAGGATGCTGCCGATTATGTAGGGGATTCATTTGGGTTAAGCAGAGTAGCCGCAGAGACTGATGCGGATGTCATCGTTTTCTGCGGTGTTCATTTTATGGCAGAAGGCGCCTCAATTTTGGCTCCTGATAAGATAGTGCTTTTACCGGAAATTCTTGCAGGATGTCCTATGGCAGATATGGTGACAGTAGATGCGTTGCGTGAAAAAAAGAAAGAGCACCCAAATGCTGCTGTTGTTACCTATGTTAATTCATCTGCGGCCGTAAAAGCAGAGAGTGATATTTGTGTTACATCATCTAATGCGGTTAATGTAGTTAATTCGCTGGATGCTGAGGAAATACTGTTTGTTCCCGATATGAACCTGGGTAGCTTTGTGGCAGAACGTACAGATAAACGTGTTATTCTCTGGGAAGGGTATTGTATAACGCATCATCGTGTAAGTGCTGCGGATGTAGCCGCAGCTAGAAGCCTTCAACCCGATGCTGTTGTTGTTGTTCATCCTGAATGCCGTCCTGAGGTGGTAAAGGCTGCTGATTACGCATTTTCAACCAGTGGCATTTTACGTTTCGCCAAGGAAACTGAGCATAAAAAGATTATTATCGGCACTGAAATGGGCCTTATCTACCGTTTGCGCCAGGAGAATCCGGATAAGGAATTTTTCTTGCTGCACCAGGGACTGGTATGTCCAAATATGAAGTATACAAATTTGGCAAAAGTTATATCCGCGTTGGAAACAATGCAGCCTCAAATTACTGTTCCCGACAATATTCGGGAGCCTGCCCGCAGGGCGCTAATGCGCATGCTGGCTGTGGAGTAGGATGTGTTGGCATGTACATCAAAAAAGATTTAACTGAGTTTGATGTTTTGGTTATTGGTAGCGGGATTGCCGGGCTTTACGCCGCGCTGAAAGCTGCTGAGTTTTCACGCGTTTGTTTGTTAACTAAGGGTAACCTCCATCAGACTAATACTTGGTTGGCTCAGGGCGGTATTGCTGTAGCCTTCGGGGAAGATGACAGCCCCGCACAGCATGTGGCAGATACCTTAGATGCCGGAGCCGGGCTTTGTAAATATGATGCTGTTGCTGTAATGGCAGAGGAAGGGCCGCAGCATGTGGCGGAGCTGATTAAGCTTGGCACTCCATTTGATTTTGAACATGGCAAGATAGCACTTACCATGGAGGGGGCACACAGCAGAAATCGTGTGATTCATTGTGGCGGAGATGCTACAGGCCGTGCCATTCAGGAAACGTTGCAGCAGAAAGTGCTGGAGCATATAAATATTACTGTTTGTGAAAATATTTTTGTTACTGACTTAGTAGTCTTTCAAGGGACAGTTGTCGGTGTTAGAACTTTGTCCGGGGAAATTTACTCTGCTGCAGCAGTAATTTTAGCAACAGGAGGGCTCGGGCAGGTTTTTTCTCGTACAACTAACCCTATCTCTGCCACCGCAGATGGTGTCGCCATGGCTTACCGAGCCGGGGCGGAAATTACTGACATGGAGTTTATTCAATTTCATCCCACAGTATTTTATGATAATAAGAAGGCTTTTCTAATCTCTGAAGCGATGCGCGGTGAAGGTGCAGTATTGCGTAATGCTAACGGGGAAAGGTTTATGAGCGACTACCATGATATGAAGGAGCTTGGCCCTAGGGATGTGGTGTCTCGAGCCATTCTTGATCAGATGCTTCGTGAAGGCAATGATTATGTGCACCTTGATGTTACCCATATGGGCAAAGCTTATCTACAAAAGAGGTTCCCTACAATCTTTAATCTAGCGCAGCAGGCAGGATATGACTTGTCCCGAGACTTGCTTCCCGTTTCTCCGGCTGCCCATTATGCAATGGGCGGAATTAAGACCGGCTTATTTGGTGAAACCAATTTGCCCGGGCTTTATGCGTGCGGAGAGGCAGCTTGTACCGGTGTGCATGGTGCGAACAGATTGGCAAGCAACTCATTGCTTGAAGGGCTGGTTTTTGCAGCACGTGCAGTTCAAAAAATAGAAAAAACGGCCAAGTCTCTTCCGGCTAAAGTTAAAAACACGGCATCGGACTTGACTTGTCAGCCTCAGATTAAAGGATGTGCCGCTTTACGTTCCGAGCTGCAGAAGCGTATGTTTGAGCAAGCCGGGTTGCTTCGTGACGGGAACAGCTTAGATGAGTTATGGCATTTTCTTGGAAAAAATTCTAAGCTGCTTAATGCTAAGGCTGTAAGCCGCCAAGGCTGGGAGCTGCAAAACTTATTTACGGCGGCCAGTTTAATTGCCCGCGCAGCAATTCAGAGAACAGAGAGCAGGGGCGGCCATTTTCGCTTAGATTACCCTACTGCTGATCCTGCATGGGCTTTTCATCTGGGCTGGTCAAACAAAGAAAAGGGGGGCAGTTCCCATGGACATATTGCAATATAGGGGAGTTGTGGCAACAGCATTGGCTGAAGACCTTAGCTTCGGTGATCGTACTACCGACAGTATTTTTAGTAATGAGCTGGCAACTGCAGAAATTGTAACGCGAGAGGCTGGTGTTGTTGCCGGCCTTGCTGTGGCCGCTGAGACTTTTGCTCAGGTGGACAACAGGGTATTATTTAACGCGGTATGCGCTGATGGGGATTCCATAAAACCTGGGGATTGTCTGGCAAAGATAGAAGGCCCCATCGCCTCCATTTTAAAGGGAGAAAGAACTGCGCTGAATTTTTTGCAGAGAATGTCGGGAATCGCGTCTATGGCACGGTTAGCTGCGGAGCAGCTAGCCGGAACTGCCGCAAAGGTTACTGACACCCGCAAAACTACACCCGGCTTACGTATTTTGGAAAAATATGCGGTACGTGTTGGTGGAGGGGAGAATCACCGGTTTCATTTAGGAGATATGGTATTAATTAAAGACAACCATATTTGCGGTGCCGGATCTATAACGGAAGCTGTGTCACGTGTGAGAAAAAATACAGGTTTTACTGTTAAGATAGAGGTGGAAGCCGCTTCTATGGAAGAAGTGATGGAAGCGCTGTCTTGTAAGGCAGATATAATTATGCTGGATAATATGACGAGTGAAGAAATGTCGCAAGCAGTTAAAGTGGTGGCAAAGCGTGCTTTAGTTGAAGCGTCGGGCGGCATAACGTTTTCCCGTTTGCGTGAAGTCGCTGAAACCGGGGTAGATTTAATATCTCTCGGCTACCTTACTCACGGGTATCGAGCTCTTGATTTATCCTTGAACGTGGTATAGTAGTGTAATGTTGCTTAACTATATTCCTTCTGGTAAAATTAACGTATCTTTGACAGATGGAGGGAAAAAATGTCTCGTCATGATAAGATTTACGATTTGCTGGTTTTAGGGGCGGGCCCGGCAGGCTTAACGGCAGCTATATATGCGTCACGTTCTCGTTTATCTGTTCTTGTTGTTGAGGAGATGCTGTCCGGAGGGAAAATTGCTACCACTGAAAGGGTAGAAAATTATCCTGGTTTTCCGGAAGGGGTAGGCGGGATGGAGCTAGGAGCACTTCTGGAAAATCAGGCGCGCAATTTCGGAGCGGAAATGGTCTTGGCTACAGTTGAAAAAGCGTCTCTTTCTCAGGACATCAAAGAAATACATACTACAGATGGAATCTTTAAAGGTAAAACGATTCTCATTGCCACCGGAACCAGTTCCCGGGCCTTGGGAGTTCCTGGCGAGGAAGAACTAACGGGCAGAGGCGTTTCATACTGTGTTACATGTGACGGCGCGTTCTTTCAGGACAAAACGGTAATGGTGGTGGGCGGCGGAGATTCTGCTTTGGAAGAAGCTTTAGTTTTGACGAAGTTTGCCTCCAAGGTTTATTTAGTGCACCGAAGCCAAGAGCTCCGTGCTGTGAGCATATTGCAGGAAAAAGTAAGAGAACACAACGCAATAGAATTGATTTTGGGTGCAGAAGTCGAGAAGATTCATGGAGAAGATCACGTAGAAAGTGTAACTCTGATTAATAAGGAGCAGAATAAGCGATGGGATGTTCCGGTTGATGGGATTTTCCTCTATGTGGGGCTCTTTCCCAACACTAAGTTTTTAAATGATTCGTTGGAATGTAACGAGCAAGGGTATGTTATCACCAATGATGCCATGGAAACTTCAGTGCCGGGAGTTTTCGCCGCCGGTGATGTCCGTGAAAAGGGGCTTCGCCAGGTGGTTACAGCAGTATCGGACGGAGCAATAGCCGGCTTCAGTGCGGCTAAGTATCTGGACGAACTAACCGACAAGGAGGGTAAATAATGAGTGAGCATGTATTAGAAGTAAACGATGCCAATTTCGACGAGGAAGTCTTACAGGCGGACAAGCCAGTAGTTGTTGATTTTTGGGCGGCTTGGTGTGGTCCGTGCCGGATGATGGCACCGGTGCTTGAAGAAGCAGCAAAGGACTTAAACGGCAAGGTCAAGGTGGTTAAGGTGAATGTAGACCAAAACCGCACTTCGGCCGGTAACTACAAAGTCATGGGAATCCCTACTTTGATTTTCTTCAACGGCGGCAAAACTTTAAGCACACACACAGGATTTATCTCCAAAGATCAGTTAGTTAAAAAAGTCGAAGAAGTATTTGGTGTTTAATCTCTGCAGCAGAATGTAAATAAGTTAAGAAAAACTGTCCTCAGTTAAAAATGAGGGCAGTTTTTATTATGCTGTTAAATAAGAGTATAGACTTTTTTATTATTCAAAAGATAAAAGAAAAAAGGAGATTTGTATGAGGACAATTTGGAAGGGAGCTGTGAGCTTCGGCTTGGTAAGCATCCCGATTAAACTTTTTCCTGCTACTGAACAAAAGGATATTAAATTCAGGTTTTTGCATAAAACATGCCAAGCGCCCATTAAATATCAGCGTGTTTGCAGCGCTTGCGGCCAGGAGGTGACACAGGAGGATATCGTTCGCGGGTATGAGTATGAAAGCGGGCGTTTTGTTATTATGAATGAAGAGGATTTGGAGAAGATACCCGATGAGCGGACAAGGACTATAGATATTATTGATTTCGTTTCATTGAAAGATATTGACCCAATATATTTCGATAAAACATATTATCTTGCTCCCAATGATGCCGGTGAAAAGCCGTATGCATTGTTGCGTAAGGCTATGGAGGAGACAGATAAGATAGCTGTAGCCAAGGTGGTAATAAGAAATAAAGAATCGCTGGCGGTTATCCGCGGATATGGGAACTTCTTAGTTATGGAGACAATGCTTTATCCTGATGAAATTAGAGACTCCAAGCTATTGCCGGGATTTGAGCGGGAAGTAAAGCTGCATGATAATGAAATGAAAATGGCAAGAGAGTTGATTGAAAATCTGGCAACAGAGTTTACCCCAGAGAAATATGACGATGAATATAGAAAAAAGCTGCTTGAATTAATTAAAGCTAAAATTGAAGGGGAGGAAATAGTTATTCCTGAAGCGGAGGCTAAAGGTAAGATTGTGGATTTAATGGATGCCTTGAAAGCTTCTGTGGAAATGGCAAAAAAAGCTGGTCAGGTGAAGCCTGCCGGGAAGCGGCGGAAAAAAGCCGCCGGTGAATAAGTGCTTTACCGGCCATTTAAACCGATGGAGCCGGTTTCCTGCTCTTTTGTTCCCGAAGGCCTCCATTATTGTCATCAGGTAAAGTGGGATGGAGTGCGGATTATAGCTCATGTAGGCGAAAAGAAGTTAATGTTGCACAACAGGAAGCTCAATCTGCGGACACCCCATTACCCTGAAATGCTGAGGCTAACGGAACTGGTCAAAGGAGCTACCATACTGGACGGGGAAATGATTGCGCTAAAGGAAGGCAAGCCTAGTTTTCCCCTAATTCTTGAAAGGGACTTATTGGATGCGGTTGCCGCAAGCGGCGCAAAACGCATAAAGGCTGCAGCAAACAGAGTGCCCGTATTTTATATGATTTTCGATATTGTTTATTATAACGGCAAGGATTTAACTGAGTGGAGCTTGCGGGAAAGGCAAGAGTTATTATGTGAGGTTGTTAGGGAAGATTCTGCAGTGCGGCTTGTTGAGAGCTTTGAGGATGGTTCGGCGCTTTTTGACGCCGTCTCAGCTAAAAATTTGGAGGGAATCGTCTCAAAAGAAAAGACTTCTATTTATTATCCGGGAAGAAAAAATAACGCATGGTTAAAAATTAAAGTGAAGCAGCAGCAGCTAGTTGTAATAGGCGGGTACACAGTTAGGCAGGGACAAATTAATTCTCTTTTGACCGGTGTATACCATGGAGAAAAGCTGCATTATGCTGGGCGCGTTGCCTCCGGCATGAGTGAGCGTGATTGGCAGGATATTTCTACGTTTTTGAAAAGCTCACAATCTGCCGTCCCCTCTTTGGCCGGAGTAGTGCCGTCCAAGGAAATATTCTGGGTGAAGCCGCAGCTTGTGGTTTTAATTGAGTTCCAGGAGTGGACGGAAGATCTTCGTATGCGTCACCCTGTCATAAAGGGCTTTACCCTGAATAAACCTGAAGATTGTGTTTTGAATAAGGAATAGGAGAAGCTGATGTGGAAATTGAAATTAACGGCAGAAAAATCAAGTTAAGCAATTTAGAAAAGATATTTTGGCCTGCAAGCGGCTATACAAAGCATGATCTTCTCCGTTATTATATTGATGTTTCTTCCTATCTTCTGCCGTATCTTGCAGACCGTCCAATTCACTTCCAGCGCTTCCCCGATGGTATTGAAGGAAAGCGTTTTTATCAAATAAACGCACCGTCTTATGCTCCGTCTTGGGTTAAGACTTTTCCAGTTCAGTCAAAGGAGCGGGTTAGAAACTATATGCTTGTTAATGACCTGGAAACTCTTGTATATGTGGTGAATCTGGCTTGCTTGGAAATTCATCCTTGGCATTCACGTATTACGGATATTAATCACCCAGATTATGGAATTGTTGACCTTGACCCGCAGGAGGGTGTGGGCTTTAAACAGGTGGCGCATGTAGCAGGTGTCGTAAAAGATGTCCTTGACAGCTTGGGGTTGAGCGGATTCCCTAAAACATCGGGGGCTACAGGGATTCAAATATATATTCCCTTGCGTACCGGCTATACATATGAACAGGTGCGGGATATCGTTGGTTTTATCTGTGCACAGGTGCATAAAAAGGAACCTCATTTAACAACAATGGAAAGAATGGTTAAGAAGCGAGGTGCAACAGTTTACCTTGATTATCTGCAAAACCTCTGGGGTAAAACCATTAATGCCCCATATACCGTTCGCCCTGTTCCCGGTGCGTCGGTATCAACTCCATTATCATGGGGTGAAGTCTGCGGCGGAAAGGTATCCCCCGCAGACTTCACTATAACAAATATAGTTGACAGAGTTAAAGAAAAGGGGGATTTGTTTGCTCCCGTATTAAGCGGTGGCCAATCCGCAGCAACTATTTTGCGCCAAATAGAAAAGTAGCTGTATGCAATTTCTGGCACGGTAAATCTGTATATGATATACTTACACACAACTGAAGGAGGGGAGAGTTTTGTTTATTCCAAAAGAAGAGCTGGATTCCCGAAGAAATGCTTTGCAGGAAAAACTGCAAGTACAAGGTGTGGACGGTGTTTTGCTCGCCCAGAATATGACTATGTATTACTTTACTGGCACGATGCAATGCCAGTATGTTTATATGCCGGCAAGCGGGCTCTGTCTTGGCTTAGTGCGTCGGAATATGGAAAGAGCTGCCGAGGAGACCTCTGTTCCTCTTCAGCGCATGGCGGGATTTTCTCAATTGCCGTTACTGCTTGCTGAAGCAGGGCATGAGCCTTTTCGCTTGGGGCTGGAGCTGGATATAATGCCTGCCGCCTTATATTTGCGTGCTGTGAAGTATTTCTCCTGTGAGATAGTCGATATAAGTACTGCGGTTAGAGAAGTACGGCAGGTAAAATCCGAGTATGAGCTGGCACAGTTAAGACAAGCAGCGCGGCAGGTGGATGCAATGCACCGCTTAGTTCCCGAGTTTTTGGCAGAGGGAATAGAAGAGTTGGCTCTTGCTGTTGAGCTGGAAGCTGTTCTGCGAAAAATGGGGCATCAAGGAATATCCAGGATGCGCAGCTTTAATCAGGAAATATTTTTTGGACATATTTTAAGCGGCGACGCCGGCGGCGTTGCCAGCTTTTTAGATAGCCCAACAGGTGGAACGGGCATCTCGCCGGTACAACCCCAAGGTCCGGGGAGGAGAATAATAAGGCGTGGTGAGCCTGTTTCTGTGGACTATGGCGGTATTTATAACGGCTACGTTGTGGACCAAACTAGACTTTACTCCGTTGGTCCTATAAAAAAAGAGCTGGAGAGAGCATTTGAGGTGGCGCTTCTTATACAGGAGAAAGTGTGTGAAAAATTGATTCCAGGAGCTTCCTGTGATGAAATCTATCAAACAGCTGCAGCAATAGCTCAAAAGGCCGGACTAAGTGATAACTTTATGGGGCGGGGTGACACACAAGCGAAATTCGTAGGACACGGCATAGGTTTAGAGTTTGACGAGTTTCCTGTTTTGGCCAAAGGGTCTTCCTGTTTGCTTGAGGAAGGTGCGGTTGTCGCTGTGGAGCCCAAGTTTGTTTTTCAATCAACCGGTGTTGTAGGGATAGAGAATGTTTGGCGGGTGTGTGCTAAAAAACCAGAAAGAATTTCAATTACGCCCGACAATTACCTTGTTGTAAATCACCACTAAACAGGGAACCTCGGCATCGCAATAGCGAGCCGAGGTTCCGCAGATGGCTTTTTAACTGTTTTGCGTCAGTTAGATTAAATTACTGACAGCGGTTATCATTCTTTTTGTCCGCCTTGCATTCTGTATTCCTTTCTTCATTGAAAGGCTCGTTGGCAAATTCTACAGAATTATTTTGGTCGTCGTTTTGCTTAGCTTTGCAGTTGCGGTCGTTCTTCTTATTACCAAGGTTCTTTTTGTTGTTGTCTTTAGCCATTTATTTCTCACCACCTTTTTAGAAGTGTTAATAGTTTTTTGCATGTTGCGTTTCTTTATGCTGGAACAATAAGCTATTTACTATAAGCATGTAAATAAATGCTAATTTGTTGTTGACATCATTAATTGTAGATAAGGTTTCTTTGTTTGAATTTTCTATTGCAATATATATTTTGTAAATATATATTGTATATTATACAATATATATAGCCAAATATATAAGGAGTTGGTTTCATGAAAAAGACCGCCAAAAACTACACCTTTTCGCTGCCAGTGGAATTGTTGGACAAACTTAAAAAGTATTCCGAAGCAGGATACGTTTCTTCTGTAAACTCCGCCGTAAAAGAAGCAGTAGAAGCTTATGTTGTCAAGACAGACAAACAAATCCTATTTAGCCAGATGAATTCCGCTGCCCAAGATCCACTGTTTATTAAAGACCTGGATGAAGCCATGCGTGATTTCTCATATTCTGATTATGAAGCAACCAGGGAGAAAGAAGAATGAGCGAGTATCAGTGGAACATTTTTTGGGCTGACCTGAATCCAGTCAGGGGTTCAGAACAGGCAGGCACGCGACCGGTCTTGATTATTTCGGAAGAGGCGGTAAATCAAGCACTCCCTGTCTTAACCGTAGTTTGCTTAACCACCTTAAAGCCCGGCAGGAAGGTTTACCCCATAGAGGTTTTAATAAATCCGGAAGAATCCGGCTTGCCCCAAGCTTCTATTGTAATGGCCTATCAGCTTGGATCAATTGCCAAAGATAGGCTGGCGGAAAGATGCGGATATATAGCAGACGAAGAAATCAGAGCAAGCATAAAAGAAGCGCTTAAGGTCCACCTCGACTTGCTCTGATACAAAAATTGCATTTGTTCATTTCGCTCCCTGCAGTGCGTCTTATGCAGGAGACTCCCGCTGTTAAGCCGGGTAGTAGCAGGAGGTTAGCAGCTCCTTTTTTTGTGCGGAAATGGTGTCCATATGGTTGATAGCATTGGAGCTGTCGCCAAAGAGAGCGTATGTACAACGAGACAAGGGGAACAATTAACAATTATTTGCGTCTAATATTACAGCATTATAAATAAATAGAATTTGTGAGGTGTTACCGGTGAAGAAAACTATAATTGGCGGAATAATCATGCTATCAGGTGTATTGACTGCAATCAGTATAATTTTAGCAGCAACAATTTATGCTCCGAGCATCACATCTTGGTCTGGCTCGAAGCTTTGGTTCGCTATTTTTGGCGCGAAAGCACATGGAAGCGAAGTAGTACAGAGTCTGTTCCTTGGCACCCCATTTATAATTGGAATATTATTGGTTACTACGGGGTTGATAATCTTAGTAAAAGAGTATTTTAGCAAGGATTAGTAGTTGTATAAAAGTGCGATTCAAGAAACACAGGAGTTTCGCTCCCTACAGTGCGTCTTATGTAGGGGGACTCCCGCAGTTAAGCAGGGTAGTAGCAGGAGGTTAGCAGCCTCCTATTTTTATGAGTAAGTGGTGTCCATATGGTAACTATTGTCTAAATAATTAGTTTTTGCGAAGGAATTATCAGAAAGAGATAGAAAATTATATATATGTGAGAATTAGAAAATAGTGGGATGTTCTTTCGAATGAAATAGGCGTAATTTATGGGAAAACATATGAAAAAATTGCAGTTCAACATGAGAAAGTCTTATGCTTCCACACTATAGGAGAAGCCACTTTATTAGTGCTGAAAATCGAGGGGTAATTAGGTATGCGATTGAAAAGATGCCTGAAGATCTGAAAGCCGCTGCGATGAAAAAAAACAGAATACACAGAGGGTTGCAGTGAAAGCCATAGGCCGCACTTTAACTAAGGAATCATGCAGATAAGACCGGTCAAGCATGGCCTTGGGCTGTTCAAGAGCAGAATCCTTTTCATCGCGCAGTCCTGAAAGACCACCATATAGGTCAATTAATTGCTCATGGAAGTAAATTATAATATGCTTCGGAAATGAGGGTGGATTAGAGTTGAGAGAAATAATAGGCTACGTCATCAACATGCTGCCGTATATGATGTATGCCTTGCCTGTGATTTTAGTATTAAGGGCGGGGCTTTATTTGTTTGGTCTTTAGAAATACTGTGCTGGCATGCTTTTCAATATCTTTTATTTTTGAGCTTGGCCAGCTTGTATTGCCTCGGGCTACAGATATAGATGATCTGATAATGAATACCCTGGGTGGCATAATCGGTTTTGGGGGGTATCTGGTTTTGAAGAGGACATCATCTATAGTATCATCAAACCTCCTTAGCAGGATTGAGTTGAGAGCCAAATAGAAAAATAGAATAATAAATGCCGCGGCAACATGCCGCGGCATTTATTATTCTATACGGGAGTGTCAAGAATTTTGTGC
>DLMZ01000059.1 GCA_002479415.1 Firmicutes bacterium UBA7523 | reverse complement strand
GCACAATTTATTTTACACACTCGCAGTTTTCCAATACCACCGTGCCCTTTGTCCCCAATAACAACCAAATCGTAGTTCTCATCTGCTGCAAATTTTACAATAGCTCTAGCCGGGTGACCTTCTCTAAAGGCTTTATTAACCTTTATGCCTTCTTCGATAAAGACTTTCTCTGCCTTCGCTAGAATTCTTTCCCCTTCCTCTTGCTTCCACTCACTTAACTGCCTATGCAAATTCTTAGGGGGATGTCCAATAGCCGTAATATGATTGTGTTCAGCTACGTTAAACACTGTAACCTCAGCATCTTTCATATCCGCCACCATTTTAGCCGCTTCTCTGACAGTTTTCTGACTATGTTCAGATCCATCTGTGCAAACTAAAACCTTCATATGATTTCCCCTCCCGGTGAATTAATGGCTAAACACATCTGCAAGATAAGAATACCATTATATCCATTTTTTTTCAATCATATATTTCTCAGTGTTAAAGGGGGTAAAAAGAAACTAGCAGATTAATCTGCTAACGCCAACAACTCTCTCAAACTGCGCATTTTTCCTCAAGCATCTCCTGATAGAAGCTTTCATACTGCGGTACAATGAATTCACTGCTGAAGCAGTTTTCCGCTCTTAATCTGGACGCCTCGCCCATTGCTTGCAAGCGGGCTGTATCACTTAAAATATTCAAAGTATGGGCTGACATTGCATCAATATCACCTATGGGAGCTAAAAACCCTGTCTCGCCGTGCTTAACAACTTCGGGAAGACCGCCTGTACGAGAGGCGACTACCGGGACGGAGCAAGCCATAGCCTCCAAGGCGCTTAGGCCGAAGCTTTCCTTTTCCGAAGGCAGAAGGAATAAGTCGGCTGACGAAAGAATAGGCAAAATATTACTCTGAACACCAAGAAATAAAACGTCATCTTGGAGATTGTGTCGCTCCACCGCTGCCTGGGTTTCTAACCGCTGCACACCATCCCCCACCAAAAGCAGCTTAGCGGGCATCTCCCGACGCACCTTCGCAAATACTTCCACTACATCAGGCACCCTTTTTACCGGCCTGAAGTTGGAAATATGCAAAATAATCCGACAATTTTTGGGGATGCCTGCATCTTCCCTTGCTCCAGGTTGACGTATGTAATGCCTTGTATTGATAAAATTATATATGGTACGCACCGGCTTCCTGATGCCGAATGTACTGTAAGTCTCCTCGGCGAGACTGTTTGAAACTGCGGTTATGCCGTCACTGTTTTCAATGCTGTACTTTGTAATGCGGTTAAAAGAAGCATCATTACCCACCAAGGTAATATCAGTGCCGTGCAGCGTGGTAACCACTCTGGTTCTGCAATCGTCCAGAACCTCGCGGGCCATGTGCGCACAGAAAGAGTGAGGAATTACATAATGGGCATGGATAATATCCAGCTTTTCCCGCTCTGCCAATTCGGCGATTTTGTTTACCAATGCCAATGTGTAAGGGGGATATTTAAATAACGGATATCCCAGCATCTCTACTTCATGGTAAAAAACATTCTGCTGAAAACAGTCTAGTCGAAACGGAAGCTGGTAAGATATAAAATGCACTACATGGCCGCGATTAGCCAATTCTTTTCCCAGTTCTGTTGCCACCACACCGCTTCCTCCGTGGCTCGGATAACAAACAATACCGATTCTCATAATTCTTTACTCTCCACTATATTATCTGGGGTTAGCCTGGTTTTCCAGCCGCGCTCCCAACCGCGCAGCGACATAAGGTCGTCTAAGGCCAGCTTTTGCTCCATATAGAGCCCTTCAGCGTAAAGAACCTGGATGAGAGAGCCTACATATTGATCACGGCTTTGTATCATCCTGACAAACCGGGGGTCGTTAACCAACGTTTCAGTGTCCTCAACCATACCAAACTGGCTTTGATGTGCGTAGAGAGCTTCAATTTTTGTCTCGTACACATCACTGGTATCTATAATAAATGAAGGCTCATCATAAACAGCCAAGAAAAACTCGCCTACAACCGGAGGACGATGAGGTTCGCCGTCGGCGGGATAACGGCGCAAGCCTGATAAATGAGCCGCCTCACGCACCAATTGGCTGGCCCGCAAATGGTCCGGATGCTTATCCTTGCGATATGGCCCAATAACAACTTTTGGCTTATACCGGCGGATAACCTCAATAACCCCACGAAGGCTGTCCTCGTTAACCTGAAGGCGAGCATCAGGAAAGCCCAGACAATCTCGCATAGCCATTCCCATTATTTCTGCCGCCTTTAACGCTTCTGCCCTGCGAACCTCCGGAGTACCGTTACTCCCTGATTCCCCCGCTGTTATATCAACTATTCCGCATTTATAGCCCATCCGGGCATGTTTAATTAATGTACCTCCCAGGCCAATCTCCACATCATCAGGATGGGCACCGAAAACAAGTATATCAAGCTCCATCACCATTCCCCTTTCCAGGCTGATAGTAGAACAGATAATGTCCGGGTGCAACAGGAAACTCATCAAGTAGCTTCCGCCAAAAATCCGGCCCATATTTTATTTGAAAAGCAAATATATTAATAATCCTCTCCTGCAGCTTCCCCTGTGGACGCAACGATCTCTGCATATCGGCAAAATGGCGCACAATCACTGAGTTTTTGTTTTTGGCTTCCCTCTGTGCTTGATTTTCAAGATACTTTATCTCTCCAAACAAATGCTGCAGATTTTTCTCCGCCAGCTCGGCCAGTTGCCCGTCTATGCTTCGTAAGTCTTTTTTTAATCCCTGGTATTCCACCGCCAAATTACAGCGTAAACGTCCAAAAATCTCATCTAAATCCACATTTATTATCTTTCGCAATTCTCGCTTCAAAAATTGGTCTAATTTTGATAACAAACATTTTTCATCAATTTCGTACCGCTTAATATGTTTTGCCACCCTTGGCTCAACGATGGTCAAGCCGGGGCGCGGACAAAGAATTGGCGCAATTTGTCCAAGCACAGGATAAAGAGCGGTAGCCTGAGCAAAATATGCCAATTCACCTGGGCCCGGGATATAGGTAACAGTGGGGAACAAGCTGTCCTGGGCCAGAGGACGCAAAAGCACATTAGGGCTGAGCGATTGCGGTGAATTTTCTGCCAATTCCAACAATTCATTCCGGCTATATCCTACCATACCGTCACGAGTTGTATAATATCCATCTTTATAAAAAAGCGCAGCACGGTTTTCTTTTACATGCATAAGTAAACTGGCGTCCCTATCGCGTTCCACTTGCAGTGGATATCCTGCCGACTGCAGTGCATTTTCCCGCAAATCTAAAGCTTCCTGCGCCGCATCCATCTTCTCTACTACTTTTACATAAAAGGGGGACAGAATCTTTCTTGCTTCCGTCAATAGCGGATTAAACATAACTAACCCTTCATCAGCAAAAAGCTTAACCATTATTCGAGCAAACCAATCCGCAGGTGTTTGAGAAGAAAGAAAGGCCTTTTCCAAAAGAGCCCGCACATCTCCAGAAAAATCGGTTTTCATGGAAAATGCAGCTATCCGTTTAATAATATCACTTCCGACAACATCGGTTAACGAAAGCATGCCCACCGGTTGGCCTGTATGCTTTAGTTCTAGTTCAATACGTTGCAATTCATTTTCCCGGCCCAACATCCAGCAATGGTTCGCTTCGGAAAAATCGTGATCTTCACTTGCAATCCAAAATATGGGAACAACAGGCCGAGCTAATATTTTCTCCAAATTGCGGGCATGCTTCACTGCCGAAATAGCTTTATAAACTGTAAAAAGGGGGCCGCCCAACAATCCTGCCTGCTGTCCTGTCAAAACTGTCACAGCCTGAAAGTCTTTTAACTTTTCAATCTGTGCCATTGTTTGAGCAGAACAATCCAATTCACGGTTATAAGTACTAAGCAACGCAAAAAGACGCTGCCTGTCCCCTGTAAACGCAGCACAGACTTCCTCTGCTTTTTCCTTAAAAGCATCCGTGTCACTGTAGTGCCTTCCCAAAAAGCGTATTGATTGAGGCATAGAACTCAAAAAATCCCGGTAAAGAGCTGAATAGTCATTCTCAGGCAAAGAATATGGCGTAAGCATACAACTCTCCTCGATAGTAATATTTACTCTCGTTTCCTATTCCACACATATTATTTTTTTCCTTTTTTATAAAAATATTAAGCCACCCGCCAGCGGATGGCTCAACTTTTGAATAAGATGCAGCGTAAAGACACTTCTAAGACGGTAAAGTCGCACCCAGCTTATCCAATGTCTCTATAAAAGAAGGATAAGAAATGGCGATACAATCGGGAGAGTCAAGGGTTATAGCGATACCGGCTCCCAATGCGGCAATACAGAGAGACATGGCAACTCTGTGGTCATCATGGCTTTTTACTGGACCGCCTGTCAACAATCTCCCGCCTCGTATAATAAACCCGTCATCCCGCGCTTCAATATCTGCGCCTAAACTACCCAATTCATCAGTCATGGCAGCAATACGGTCGGTTTCTTTAACGCGGAGCTCAGCCGCATCACGGACAATAGTTTCGCCGGTGGCAAAAAGAGCTGCTATAGATAAAACGGGTAACTCATCTATTAGGCGCGGGATAATTTCCCCACCGATTTCCACGCCACGCAACGGTGCTGCTTTAACACGAATATCAGCCACAGGTTCGCCGCTTTCATCCCGCTCATTAATAAACTCCATATCTGCGCCCATTTCCGTTAGCACATCAATAATGCCTGTTCGTGTAGGATTAATGCCCACATTACGCACTAACAGATTGGAGCCTGGAACTATGCTGGCAGCCACCAAAAAGAAAGCGGCGGAAGAAATATCTCCGGGCACCCGAACAGTGCGGCCTACAAGTCTGGGACGCCCTTTTACAGTTACCGAATTGCCCTTCACATCAACAGCAGCTCCAAAAGCGGCTAGCATTCGCTCCGTATGATCCCTACTTTTCTCCGGCTCAACCACAGTGGTTTCTCCATCAGCAAACAGACCGGCAAGCAAAACAGCAGACTTTACTTGGGCGCTGGCTACGGGAGATGTGTATTTGATCGATGCAAGGACTCTTCCCTGAACGGAAAGGGGAAGCAGTGCACCCCCGGATCGGCCGGAAATAACGGCCCCCATTTGCGCCAAAGGCTTAGTAACCCGACTCATAGGACGGCGGCGCAAAGAACTATCCCCGGTAAGCACGGTGTAAAATGGCTGACCTGCCAAAACACCTAATAACAAGCGAGCCGTTGTTCCCGAATTGCCCGCATCTAAAATATTATCCGGCTCCCGCAAGCCTGTTAATCCCACACCATCTACGCTGACCTTTTCCTCTGTTATATCGACAGTGACGCCCAACTGACGCATACAAGAAACTGTGGATAGGCAGTCTTCCCCAAAGAGAAAACCTTCTATCTCGGTTCTGCCCTGAGCCAACGAACCGAAAATTACGGCACGATGCGATACCGATTTATCTCCGGGGACACAAACCTCCCCGAGCAAAGGGCCCGCTCCCTGAATCTTGACACTCATTAATCAATCCTCCTGTATTTCCGTACGAAATCCTTCTTTTTTAAGCATTTTCTCCGCTTGATAGCGGCCGGAGATACTTAAAAATCCCAAACGCAACGGCCCCCCTATTTCTTCTCTGACTCTGAGCAGCTCTATTTCCGCAATGTTAACCCCAGATGCTCCAAGCTTCGTTGCGACCTCACCGATAATTCCCGGCCTGTCAGGCACATATACATATAAATTATATACCAGCGGCAAAATCCCTTTTCCACGGGAGGGAACTTGGCGGCGAAATTCCCGCGCTTGCTCAAGATATGCCAACAGTTTGTTTTCCTCGCCTTCAGCAATCAAGGAACGCAATGCTGTAAGCTCTTTGCTGTATGAGTCCAGCATTGTCAAAATATTATCTCTGTTTGAAAGACAAATATCTTTCCACATTTCCGGGTTGCCCATTGCCACTCTTGTTGTGTCACGGAATCCGCCCGCTGCCAGAGACAACAGTTCATTGCGGTAGTTGGTACACCCGGCTGCAGTCTGCGCTAAAGCCGAAGCGGCCATATGGGGCAGATGGGAAATAGCCGCCACCACACGGTCATGCTGCGCCGCATCCATTACCATCGGAACCGCACCCAGCCCTTTGACCAGCTTCTCCATAGCTTCCAGCGCAAAAGGGTCATTCCCCGAAGACGCCGTTAAAATATAGAGAGCATTTTCAAAGAGTGCTTCATCCAATGCATTTACCCCTTCTTTTTCCGAACCGGCCATGGGATGCCCCCCGATAAATGACGCTGTGGGCGGCAGTACGGAAGCAGCATGGCTAACTATCTTAGCTTTAGTACTGCAAACATCGCTAATCAGCACATTCTTATCATTAACGAGTGTAGCCAGCTCTGTTAACAAAGAAATGGTGGCACCTACAGGAGCCGCTAAGATTATTAAATCCGCTCCGACTACTCCGTCGGCCAAGGAAGGAGCACCATAGCTCACAGCACCTAACTCCACAGCCTTTTCCAGCACTCCAGAAACAGAGTCTACTCCCACCACTTCAGCTGCTAATTTCCGTGCAAGCAATGCCCGGCCCAAAGAGCCGCCCACCATGCCCACCCCAATGATTAGTGCTTTTTTAAAAGCAGGAGACAATTAACTCACCGTCCCCAACCTTTTATCGAAAACGGCGGACACTTTACGTAATTCATCCATCAAAATGCCAAACTTCTCTATAGTCAGTGACTGAGCGCCATCGCAGAGAGCAGTCTCCGGATGAGGATGAACTTCAATCATTAGACCATCGGCTCCGGCAGCCACAGCAGCCCGGCTCATAGACGGCACCCAACGCCAGTTCCCCGTACCGTGGCTGGGGTCTACAATCACAGGCAAATGGCTTAAATGCTTAACAACAGGAATGGCACTTAAATCCAAAGTATTCCTGGTGTATGTTTCAAAGGTACGAATACCTCTTTCACAAAGAATAACTTGATGGTTACCTCCTGACATTAAATACTCCGCAGCCATCAGCCACTCTTCAATAGTGGCTGAGAGCCCCCTCTTTAAAAGGATGGGCTTATTTAATTTCCCCAGCTCTCTTAACATATAGAAGTTTTGCATATTCCGTGCGCCAACCTGAATAATGTCGGTATATTCATTGACCACGCCTACAGTATGCTGATCCATAACCTCAGTAACAATGGGCAGTCCGGTCTTTTCCCGGACTCTAGCCAATAGCTTTAAACCCTCTTCTTCCAATCCCTGAAAAGCATATGGCGAAGTCCGTGGCTTAAATGCGCCTCCCCTCAGAATTTGAGCACCGGCCGCTTTAATGCCCATAGCAGCCTCCAACAACTGCTCTTCACTTTCCACCGCACACGGCCCGGCCATCACCACAATTTCGTCGCCACCAATTTTGCAGGTGCCTAAATCAAAGACGGTGTTTTCTTGCTTGAACTCCCTGCTCACCAACTTAAAAGGCTGCGTAATAGGCAACACCCGCTCTACCGAGGAAATAGCTTCAAGACCAAGCTCCCTGACCAGCTTTTCATCACCTATAGCCCCGATAATAGTGCGAAACTCCCCTGCAGATAAATGGACGCCCAAGCCTGCTTCTTTTAGTTTATTAACAACTCTTTGTATTTCCTCTTCCTGTACCCCAGGATTCATAACAATAATCATTTTACTTTCACCTCATCATTATTTTTTACATGCTTTCATTTTTAAACCAAAATAAAAAATCCGCCCCCGAAGGGACGGATTATATCCGCGGTACCACCCAATTTAGCCGTATCGGCCCACTCGCAAGGCACGGCCCGCAAGGGGATTATGCCCTTTCCCCATATAACGGAGGGATTCCGTCGGAGCCTACTTGTTACCTTTCGGTCCGCCGCTCGGAGGTGTAATTTCAGACTGCACGGATACCGGTTTGCAGCACCACCGGCTCTCTGTAATCCAAACTGCGTCCTACTGTTTCCTCATCATCGCGTTAATGTGTATGGCATTAATTCTAACTAGATACAGTAAAGCTGTCAAGTATTTTTTCCCTAATCTTAAATCATTGGCTCCAAAAATTATACAACCGATTATAGACGCCCTGCTTTTTAGCTTATTTTACGTTTCTGCAATAACTCAAATTACGCGCTTAAAGCCTTAGGCCAAAACCCGGTCATCATCACCGGGAGGGGCCGCCAGCCTGAAATGATCATGAAGAGTGCGAATCGCTTCGGATAAATCTTCTTCCCTGATTAGCAAGGAAATAGTAATGTTTGAATCACCTGTTTGCAGTATTCTGATGCTTCTTTCTTTCAGGGCTTTTATTACTTCGGCCATTACTCCTGGGATATTGCGCATTCCCAGCCCCACCACAGAAACCTTCGCACAGTTTGCCTGAAGAGAACACTTTAGCCCCAGCTTCTTGACAATAACTTCGGTATCAGGCAAATCGTCTTCCTTTATAGTAAAGTTCTTGCGTTCAGGGAATATAGAGATTAAATCAATGGATATCCGTGATTCCGCCAGCTGGTTGAACATTTGCAGCTCCAAATCGGCGTCATCGGCATCCATACCCACAGTCACCTGAACAAGTCCGGGCATATGGGCAATTCCAGTAATTATCCGTGTCTCCCGGTGCGCATAACGATATTCGCCGACCGAAGCAGCTTCACTGCTGATTATTGTGCCTTCTTCTCCTTTAATTAAGTGCTTAACTACCAAGGAGACATTATGCTGCATAGCTACTTCCACCGCTCTGGGGTGAATTACTTTAGCTCCTTCATAAGCGAGCTGGCATACTTCATTATAAGTTAAATGATCTATTATGCGTGCATTGGAGACAAGCTTTGGATCAGCAGTCATAATCCCGCTTACATCAGTATATATTTCCACCAGTTCCGCACCAAGGCCGGCGCCGATAATTACAGCACTGGTGTCACTGCCTCCCCGTCCCATGGTATTAATCTCCCCATAATGAGTAGCACCTTGAAAACCGGCAACTACCGCCACTTCATCATTACGCAGGTGGGCCAAAAGCCTATCCGGATGAAAATCAACTACTTGAGCGTCTCCGTAATTACCGTCTGTAATCATTCCCGCCTGTCCGCCGGTCAATGCTAAAGAAGGGATTCCCTCAGCACACAGTGTTGAAGACATGACTACTGCGGAAATGATTTCCCCACAGGACATAATCATATCCATATCCCGCGAGGACTGACTACCACAAGCTGCCATTAAGCCTTTTAAAGTATCTGTGGCATAAGGATCGCCGGCTCTGCCCATGGCTGAGACTACTACCACAGGCTTATAACCTTTTGCTCTGGCTTCTTTAACCCGATTAACCACTTCCTGCCGTAAGGAAAGAGTCGCCACTGATGTGCCGCCAAATTTCTGTACAATAATCTTCATGGCGTCTCCTACAGTTGGCCGCGGGCAATAAGAGCTTCTGCAATTTGGATAGAGTTTGTTGCAGCACCCTTGCGGATGTTGTCGGCAACAACCCACATGTTAAGCCCATGCTCTACCGAATGGTCGGCACGGATTCTGCCGACGAAAACCTCATCTCGACCGTCAAGCTGTGCCGGCATGGGGTAAGCCAATTCGTCAATATCGTCAATCACAACAATGCCCGGCGCCTTCCGTAACAACTCCCGCGCTTCCTCGGGAGAAAGCGCTTTCTCAAACTCTACATTCACAGCCTCGGAATGCCCGTTAAAAACGGGAACACGCACTGTTGTGCTTGTAATCTTCAGCTCCGGCAAGCCCATTATCTTACGAGTCTCACGGATAATTTTCATTTCTTCCTTAGAATATCCATTTTCGGTTAGCACATCAATTTGCGGCACCATATTAAATGCCATTTGATGCTGCACCTTAGCTCCGCCGTGGGGAAAGCGCTCCCGGGGATAATCGTCCCTTCCTTCCAAAATTGCCAAAGTCTGAGCAGCCAGTTCGTCCACCGCTTCTTTTCCCGCTCCAGAAACCGCCTGATATGAGGCGACAACCACCCGTTTTAAGCCAACAGCTTCCTGCAGTGGCTGCAGCGCTACCACCAACTGAATAGTAGAGCAATTTGGATTGGCAATAATTCCTTGATGCCCATCTAATGCATCGGGATTAACCTCAGGCACCACCAAAGGCATTCCTTCATCCATCCTGAATGCGTTGCTGTTGTCAATAACCACCGCGCCGCGCCGCACAGCCTCCGGTGCCAGCTCACGGCTGATAGCCTCTCCTGCACTGAAAAAAGCTATATCCACACCTTCAAAAGCATCCGGCTTTGCTTCTTCAACCCGGTATTCTTGTCCCGACACCTCAACTATGGTATCAACAGAACGGGCCGAAGCCAACAGCTTTAAATCACCGACGGGGAAATCCCTTTCCTGAAGCACCTGAACGAGAGACTTGCCCACCATACCTGTAGCCCCAACAATGGCAACATTAAACTTCTTCATTACAGCACCGCCTTTATATAGAAATTATGTCTTTCTTGCACATTATTTCCCTTGGGCACGGCTTGCCAAAGCCTGCTTGATGCGCCCCATAGCTTCACGCATTCTCTCTGCATCTACCGTGAGTGCAATGCGGAAGTAGCCCTCTCCGTACTCACCGAAACCACGGCCCGGGGTAATTACCACGCCTGTTTCATCCAAAATATAGCCCACAAACTCAGTAGAAGATGCAAAGCCATCAGGTACAGGAGCCCAAACATAAAAAGTAGCTTTCGGAGTACGGACATTGATACCCATTTGCCGCAATGCTTCCACCACAACATCGCGCCGTTCCTGATAAATTTTGTTCATTTTCTCATTAAAAGATACCCTGCTATCGCTGTCAAACGCTTCTGTGCCGGCGTACTGTACAGCTTTGAACACACCAGAATCAATGTTTGTTTTATAGCGCGACAACACCTCCACCACTTCAGCACGGCCCACAGCATACCCGATACGCCAGCCAGTCATGTTAAATGTTTTGGATAGTGAACCAAATTCGATACAAACATCTTTACCACCCGGTGCTTCCAAGAATGAAGGCGGCTTATAGCCGTCATAAGCAATTTCACTATATGCTTGGTCATGGCAAACTATTATATTATTCTCAGCGGCATATTTGGCCACCTCGGCAAAAAAATCTAAAGAAGCATCGGCACCGGTAGGGTTATTTGGATAATTTAAAAACATCAGCTTGGCTTTCTTCGCCACTGCAGTGTCAATAGCAGACAAATCAGGTAAAAAGTTATTCTCAGTTTTAAGCGGCATGCGATAAACTTCACCACCGGCAAACATTGTGCCTATACTGTATACCGGGTAGCCTGGATCAGGCACCAAGTTCACATCTCCGGCATTAACAAAGCAAGCGGAAATATGGGCGATTCCCTCTTTTGAGCCAAGTAAAACGCAAACCTCTTTCTGAGGGTCCAAGTCCACTCCGTGCCTCTCTTTATAATAATCGGCCACCGCCTGTTTAAATTCGGCCAATCCCTCGTCGGGAGGATAAGTATGGTTAGCGGATTTCTGCACCTCAGCCACCATTCTATTGATAATATAATCAGGCGTAGGCTGGTCTGGGTCGCCAATACCTAGCTTAATAACATCAACACCTTTATCTAAGGCAGCACGCACTTTCTTGTCAATTTCAGCAAATAAGTAACGGGGCAATTTGCTAATTCTCTCAGCAGGTTGAATATTCATTATCCTCTATACCTCTTTTACTATTATATTTTCTTGCAAAATCTCTTTCCATAATCAACTCTCCACGGAACACTTCTGTTGCCGGACCAGTCATATAGACATGATTATCATCCCGCCACTCAACTTCCAGTGAACCACCGGGCAGATGAAGCATTGCTTTACGCTCAAGCTTTCTGTTTAAAACCCCTGCCACCAGCACAGCGCAAGCGCCGGAGCCACAAGCCAATGTTGGTCCAACACCCCGCTCCCATACCACAAAAGAAGCTTCTCCCGGCGATTTTACTTCCACAAACTCCACATTAGTTTTACGGGGGAAAATATGGTGTGTTTCCAAAGCAGGCCCCCAAGCATCCAGAGCAACAGCAGCTATATTCTCGGTAAAAATTACGCAATGTGGGTTGCCCATGGAAACCGCCGTAAACGCAAACTTCTCGTCCCCAGCAGTTATTTCTTCAGCTATCACCCTGCGCTTCTCTCCTGTTACCGGAATCTGATCACTATCCAGATAAGGCTCTCCCATATCTACTTCCACAGCTAAAACCTTATCACCGTCCACATCTAAGCGCAGCATTTTCACATTATTAAACATTTCCAGGGAAATTATTGTTTCTGTGGCCAGTCCTTTTTCATACACATATTTACCGACACAACGCAGCGCATTGCCGCACATTTCTGCCTCGCTGCCGTCAGAATTAAATATACGCATGCGGAATGCCGCTTTGTCCGAAAGCTGCAACAGCACAAGGCCGTCGGCTCCAACACCGAAATTTCTGTGGCAAAGCCAACGAGCCAGCTCATCATAATTAGCTAACTCCAGTGAAAAATCTTCAATAACCACAAAATCGTTGCCTAGCCCGTGCATTTTAGTGAAGAACATAGGAACCTCCTTATTTTGTGGTTTTAATGACGGTCATTTCTCAGGCGGGCAGGAATAATATCTCTCTGCACCACGTCCTCATATGACTCCCGCTCCACAACCAATTCTGCTTCCCCATCGCGAACAAATACTACCGGGGGCCTGGTAAAGCGATTGTAGTTATTAGACATGGAATAATGATATGCACCTGTTGAAAGCACCGCTAGAATATCTCCACGTCGCAAAACAGGCAACTCAATATCCCAGATTAACATATCACCGGACTCGCAAGCTTTTCCCGCGATGGAAACAACTTCAGACGGTTCTTTATCTGCCCTGTTGGCAACAACCGCCGAATACTTAGCTTCATACAAGGCCGTACGCAAATTATCCATCATGCCTCCGTCCACAGCAACATACTTGCGAATACCGGGAACCGTCTTACATGATCCCACGGTGTAAAGAGTTGTTCCAGCTTCACCAACAATGGATCGGCCCGGCTCCACAAGAAGCTTAGGCAACGCCAATCCATGCTCTGCCGCTTTCTCTTTTACTGTAGCAGCAATCATTTTCACAAACTCATCCAGCGGATGCGGAGAATCCTCCTCCAAATAGCGGATACCAAATCCGCCTCCCAAATCAAGCTCGCTAATGATAATCCCTGTCTTTTCTTTAATTTCCTGAATAAAGTCCATCATTATCGATGCCGCCAACCGGAAAGGCTCTAAGTCAAAAATCTGCGAGCCTATATGGCAGTGCAAGCCGCACAATACCACGTTCTTCAATTTTGCCACCGTTTCAACGGCATCCATTGCTTCCCCGTCGGACAAGCCCAATCCAAACTTGGAATCTAATTGGCCTGTCTGAATATAGTGATGGGTGTGTGCATCAACACCCGGCTTAATACGAAAATAAATTTCCGCAGTTTTACCCATATTGCCCGCAATCTCTTCCAATAATTCCAACTCGGATATACTATCAACCACAAAACGGCCTACTCCGTAAGTTAAAGCCATTTCGACTTCCTTCGGCGATTTATTATTCCCGTGGAAAATCATCTTCTGCGCGGGAAACCCAGCTTGCAATGCCGTAAAAATTTCTCCGCCAGACACAACATCAAGCCCCATACCTTCTTCTTCCACCAAGCGGCACATGGCTGTAGTCAAAAAAGCCTTGCCGGCATACACGACCTGACTATCCGGATAAACTTTTTTAAAAGTATCCCGATATTCAGCACAGTTTTTACGTACTAGCTCTTCGTCCATAACGTACAGCGGCGTACCGAATTCCTTAACCAGGTCAACCGCATCGCACCCACCTATTACCAAATTACCCCGTTCATTAAATTTCATAGTACCTGTTAGAAGCATTTTTTCCCTCCAATAATTTATTCCTCTCCAACATCGTTGATTACAGAAAGGGTTCCTGCTTTTTACAATAACAAAATACGGCTAACAGATTGATGTCAGCCGCAAGCTTTCATTTTGACACTCAACCTCAACGCCCTTTTGTAAGATAGCTCTCCACCGCGTGTCAAGGGAAACACACTGTGACAGTCCGGCAGTTATTCACTGACGGCCCAGCCTCGCACCGCAATATGCGGCACCAGCTTCGGCGATGGCCCCTTTCCCGCCTGTTTAACCAGGCTATACTCTTGACTCACCGCGCCTCTACCTCACCGCCGGTGAGGCATTATTTAGTTTGCATAAAATGTTATCATACATTAGTATAGCTGTCAATGAATCTGTTAACAGAAAGGCGGAAAAACTGTTGACAAAATTATTTGATAATTGATATAATCGCGCTAGTAGGTTGTGTAAACAGTCAACTTGTAGCACTATAAATTCTCAAGATGTCCCTTGTTGAAAATAGTATTCTGCAGTCTGTTATATACTAAAGAATATACCGCTTTTTGGATTAGGGAGTTTTCTTTTTTTACCTTAATCGTTTTCTGAATATTCTTTATATTCCAAGGGATACTCTCTCGCAACAAATTTACTTTAGCACTGAAGCATCGAGACTATTACTAATCAAGGACAAAGGAACATGACTGCTCAACTTAATTGCCGGCATTTAAAAAAATCTTATAATGGAAAAGTTATTTTCCAGGGGATTTCCTGCACTTGCAGTGCTGGGGAGCCTTTTGTTGTTACCGGACCAAACGGAGCCGGGAAATCCACTTTACTAAAAGTTATTTGTGGGCTGTTGCGCCCCACAGCAGGCTCGATAGAGCTGGAAATTGACGGCAATACAATCGAAAGAGATCAACTCTACGGTCATGTAGGATATGTCTCTCCGGATATGAATATGTACGATAACCTAACTGCTTATGAAAACCTAGATTTCTTTGCCGCAGTCAGGGGTAACCCAATGGAAAAAGCGCAAATCATGGATATTCTTGAGCTTACGCAGTTAAAGGAAGCAAGTCATAAGTTTGTAGGCCATTATTCATCGGGCATGAAACAAAGACTTAAGCTAGCTGGGGCTCTGCTGAACAATCCCCGTGTCCTGATACTGGACGAACCTTCCACAAATTTGGACACCAAAGGAAAGAATCTCCTAAAAGAGATTGTGGCAGACAGAAAAAAGAAAAGCATTATTATTATTGCAACCAATGAAACCGAGGAGGTTGCTTTATTTGGGCAAAGTTTATTGCAACTGGGTAACACGCCTGGCCGCGCTAGTTAAAAAAGAAATCCTGGAAGAGTTCCGAACTCGCTACGCTATAAATTCTTTATTAATGTTTGCCGTAACATCCTTGGTGATGGTCAGCTTCGCTGTGGGAGTCAGCACTCTGAGCAGTGCCCTGCACGCGTCCTTGCTCTGGATTATTTTGTTCTTTGCCTCTATGTCCGGTGTGGCACGCGCATTTGTCAAGGAAGAGGAAAAAAATACTTCCTATGCATTGCGCTTGGCTGCTACACCATCCATAGTATATCTTGGGAAGCTGCTCTATAACTTTATTATTATGTCTGCATTAACTCTTTTGGTGTTACTCCTTTACCTCTTTTTTCTTAATCCCCCATTAGGCAATATTCCTTTATTGCTTCTGGTAGTTCCTTTGGGGGTAACCTGCTTGGTTACCGCCGGCACTACAATTGCAGCTATTGTAGCCAAAGCTTCAAGCCAAGGCACTCTATTGCCGGTTCTGGCCTTTCCGGTACTGTTGCCGTTGTTTATTACGGTAATTCATGCAACACGCATTACCTTGGACGGCAGAGAAACAGCAGAGATTATACAAGCACTCCTGTTCCTGATATCTTACGAGGTAGTTATCTTAACTGCTTCATTGCTGTTGTTTGATTACGTTTGGAACGATTAAAAAGAACAAATCTAAAAATAGGAGGAGTGGAAATTGATCTGGAGGATAATCCTGGGTCTTTACATGTTATTGGTTACTGTGGCCACCTTTTTGTATGCGCCACCTGCTCTTGGTTTAGGCGATCTTTCCCGAATAATTTATTTCCATGTGCCTCTTGCCTGGGTAGGAGTGCTGGCTTACCTGTTTTCCATGATTAACAGTATTCATTTTTTGAGGAGTTTGAATCCTGAAAATGACTACAAGGCTGCGGTAAATGCTGAGATTGGGCTAGCTTTCACTATTCTGGCAACCCTCACTGGCGCCATTTTTGCACGCAACACCTGGGGGGTCTACTGGAATTGGGATCCTCGCCAAACTTCAGTATTTATCCTTATGCTAATATACGGCGCTTATCTTGTTCTACGCTCTTCCGTTCAGGACTCGGAAAAAAGGGGGCGGCTTGCAGCAGTCTACAGTATAATGGCCTCTATCTCAGTGCCATTTTTAGTATTCATTATTCCAAGACTTTATTCTACCCTGCACCCTGATCCCATCCTAAACACTTCCGGGCAACTTAAAATGAACGCTCAAATGCTGCAGGTTTTTCTGGCCTCGTTGGCCGGGTTTACAGGTATCTATTACTGGATATACAACCTAGAGTTACGTTACTACAAAATAAAGGAAAGAAAGGAGGCGAAACAAGAGCATGACTGATCTCAATATTGTGCTTGCTGTGGCAGTTATCTCCTGGCTGGGAATATTTTTATACCTATTAAGGCTGGATCTCCGCCTCCGAAAAGTGGAGCGAAACCATGAAAGCTAAGTTCGTCGTTGGTATCGCGGTAATTATTGCTTTTTCAGGGTTTGCATTCTATTCTTTCCATTCCGCACTTAATCCATATGTTAGTTTTCTTGATGCCCGCTCGACAGCAGGAACAGTCCAGGTTATCGGCCACCTAGTAGACGGTTCAGTTGGTTATGACAGTGGAAACTCCCAATTGCTATTCCATATGGAAGACGAGGAAGGAACCGTAGCTCTTGTGGCTTATAGTGGGTCAAAGCCTGCCAATATGGAACAATCCGAAAGCATTGTTGCTGTTGGTCAGTTTGAGGATGACCATTTTATTGCCAAAAAACTTCTGGTTAAGTGCCCGTCAAAATACGAAGAAGACGAAAACAAGGAGGTCAAGTAATTTGATAGGCAACGCAGCTCTACTCATCGCCTTTTTTACAGCACTGGCAGCAGGCTGCATGTTTCTGCTGCCTGTTTTTGGCGTAATAAAAACAAACAGAAACGCAGTTCACTTATATTACGTGCATTCCGCAGCGGTAATTACTGCTTCAGCATACTTGCTATACGCTCTGCTGAGCCACCGATTTCAATACCTTTATGTCTATGCCCATACCGAACGCAGCCTCGATACAAAGTATCTAATATCCGCTTTCTGGGCCGGACAAGAGGGCTCGTACCTTTTTTGGGTCCTTTGTGGAGCAATAATCGGGCTGCTTCTGCTCAAAACTGAAAAAGAAGTACGCCACATCGTGATGCCTGTATTTCTCGTCGGGCAAACGTTTCTTCTTTTGTTCCTGCTACTGGGGAGCCCCTTTGAGATGGCTTCAGTAGTACCGCCGGATGGCACAGGGCTGAACCCGCTTCTGCTTGACCCTTGGATGGTTATCCATCCTCCCATTGTTTTCATTGGGTATGCCTTGCTAATTGTCCCCTTTGCCTATGTTGTGGCAGCATTTTACCGAAGAGAATATCAAACAATATTCCTAAAGGGACTACCTTGGGCCTTAACGGGGTGGTTCTTTCTGGGGGCGGGTATTTTTGTCGGAGGGGTATGGGCATACAGGGTTCTTGGTTGGGGAGGATATTGGGGCTGGGATCCGGTAGAGAACGCTTCCCTAGTCCCCTGGCTTACCGGAACGGCTCTCATACATGGCATGCTACTTCAGAAACAAAAGCAGTTTTATACGAGGTTTAATGTTTTTCTGGCAATAACAACCTATCTGCTGGTAATTTCTGCTACCTTCCTAACTCGCAGCGGTGTAATGGCGCAGTATTCGGTTCACTCATTTGCCGAAACGCCTCTTACCCCTTATTTGATTGCCTTCATGATTTGCATATCCCTGCCGGCATATACACTGTTTGTAACCCGCTACCGCGAAATAGGTGGCGGGGAATCTGTTGAGCTCTCTCCGCTCAACAGACAGGGTAGTTTCGGACTGACAATGGTCATCCTGTGTGTGTCAGCCTTATTGGTGCTTCTTGGAACTTTATCCCCCTTGTTAACCGGAGCCTTTGGCACCGCCAGCAGTGTTGGCGAAAGCTATTATTTTCTGACTAACGCACCCTTGGCGTTAATCTTACTAGTATTACTGGGATTATGCCCTTTTTTGCGGCTGCAAAAAAAGGAACCCATAGAACTTATAAAGACCCTGATCCTGCCCATAGCTTCCATGCCGGTAGCCCTGACTATCGGATTGTTTTCAGGAGTATCATCGCTATTTGACCTGCTTTTTTTAGCTGCCGGCAGCTTTGCTCTTATTGCTAGCATCGTCATATTATACAAGGTATTGATTAGACAGGGAATCAAGAACTGCGGCGGTTACCTTTCCCATGTGGGGCTGGCCCTTATGCTTATTGGGATTCTAGCTTCAACCAATTATACTCGTTCCCAATTGGTGCAATTGGTTGAAGGAGTGACGGCAACCGCTCTTGATCACAGCTTAACCTACCAGGGACACGCTATTGATGGGGAGAAGTTTGCACTAAATATTTCTGTGGACGATGGAGAAAAGAACTCCCTAGCTAGTCCAAAGATGTATTTAGCAGGAAACCAATTAATGCGTGAACCGGCAATTTTGCGCACCCTCTGGAGGGATCTCTATATAAGCCCGTCAGAGTTAAAATATAATGAACCTGACAACGTCAAAGTTCTTAGCAAAGGTGAAGAAATAGAGTTTGAAGATTACAAAATTAAATTTACAGAGTTTATCTTGCAGCCTCATGGAAATACCGATACAGTAGAGGTGGGAACGGCACTGGAAGTAAGCACTAAGGGCAAGACGGAAACCCTTATCCCCACTTTAAAGTTTGAGGGCAATGAATTTACAGCCACCGCAGTACACTTACCGGAAAGCGATGTGGAAGTAATCTTGGACGGAGTGGATGCTTCAGAGGGGCGCGCCCGCTTTCTCATCGGTGAACAGATTAACCCGGGACATGAGGTATTAGTAGCCGAAATAAAAATCAAACCTTTAATATCGGTACTAGCCCTAGGAACTGCCCTGCTTATCGTTGGCTCGCTAATAGCTGTGTGGCGACGGGTTACTGTTGGATAGAAATGTGCCAAATTTATACTATATATACTAAGCGCACTATGTGCGCTCAATAAAGGGAGGGAGAATCTTTGTCTAAGCGATTAAAATTTACAACAATAATCTTACTTACTGTTCTGCTTGTTTCCGGAATAGCATCTGCATCTGTAGACCATTCCCAGTTTATAAAAGGACCTTTCACGGATGGCCCCAGTGTAACAGCCGTTTGCATAACTTGTCATGAACAAGAGGCTAAGGATGTCAGAGATTCCGTTCACTTCATGTGGAAAGGGCCTTCACCAGATATAGTCGGCTATGAAGACAGAACTGATTTGGGCAAGATTATGAATTTTAATAACTTCTGTACTTCCCTACCGGGCAATCAAACTTTCTGTGCCGGTTGCCACGCAGGCTACGGTTGGGAAAGTGATTATGACTTCACGGATCGTGAATATGATTTTAATGAACTAACAAACGTTGACTGCTTAATCTGCCATGCTACTGAAGGCGATTATAAAAAAAGACCCCCACAGCGTGCAGGAAATGTTGGTCAAGGAGTTGATTTGCTCATTGCCGCCCAGAGCGTTTCGAAACCAACAAGGGAAAACTGTGGGAAGTGCCATTTTTATGCCGGTGGTGGTGATGGTGTCAAGCAGGGTGATTTAGACTCTACACTTATTAACCCTACCAGGGACCATGATGTTCACATGGGAGGGGCAGATATGGCTTGTATAGATTGCCATGAAACTGACAGTCACAAGATTTCTGGTGGCAGTGTCCATGTTATCCCCACAGAAGGAAGAGTTTCCTGTACTAACTGCCATGGGAGCACCCCCCATCCGGAAACAGCTTCTATTCTCAACAACCACGCTGACTCAATCGCTTGCGAAACCTGCCACATTCCGACCTTTTCCAAAGGAATGCCGACCAAAATGCGCTGGGAATGGAGCGAAGCAGGAAAAGATGTGGATTACCCAACAGACAAATACGGCAAGGTTGTCTATGAAAAACATAAAGGGTGGTATGTATGGGAGCAAAATGTAACACCTCAATATGACTGGTATAATGGCACAACTTATCGCTATATCCCAGGGAACCCGGTTGTATTAGATGGAGTTAATGTCATTGCCAAGCCTGCAGGGAGCATTAGTGACCCTAATGCCAAAATTTATCCTTTCAAAGTTCATACAGGAACTCAAGCAGCTGATGCAGAGTATAAATACTTGCTTTATGCACAGCTATATGATGAAACCGGCACCAAGGGTTTTTGGAATAAGTTTGACTGGGATGAAGCATTAAGAGACGGTGCGGAAGCATCCGGTCAGCCCTTTAGCGGCAACTACACTTTTGTAGAAACTGCAATGTACATAGGGATAAACCATGAAGTAGTCCCAAAAGAATATGCGCTGGAGTGCAATGACTGTCATTCTGAGAACGGGCGAATCGACTTTGTGGCTTTAGGTTATGCGGGTGACCCAATGCAGACCGGCGGAAGAGTGCTTTCAACCTCAACTGAGTCGTCAAAGACAAAAAGTATGATTTTAATAGTAATTCTATCCTTGGCAGTTGCTGGCGTTTCCTTAGCTATTAAACGGAAAATAGATGCAAGCAAGACAAAGTAGAATAGCATATTATCTGTAAAAAAAAGGTTACGGGCGCTGAGCCCGTAATG
>DLMZ01000010.1:21927-22180 GCA_002479415.1 Firmicutes bacterium UBA7523 | reverse complement strand
GCACAATTTATTTTACACACTCGATCCTTCTTTATCAATAACTCTACAAAGTAGAGCCGATAAAGGAGGATTTTTACATACCATTTCCCATTAACTATTTGCGTATATGTAATCTTAACATCATAGATTTTATAGTGCCTATAACCGTCTGGATTTTTTTCATTTTGAATCAAAAAGGTTTAATATTCTCTTAAGAAAATTGAAAACTGTTTTAACATTACAAGCAATAAAAATTAGAATTACGATGATGATT
>DLMZ01000010.1:20849-21710 GCA_002479415.1 Firmicutes bacterium UBA7523 | reverse complement strand
CTTCCAACCAGTCAAACATTTTACATCCATCCTTTTGACATCAGCATTTCAATCTCTCACTAATCTGTGAATATTAAAAGGAGTGAAAGGTTTACAATAAAACTTTTCGTAATCTGTTTCAGCTATTATTAGTGGCTGAATCTGAATATTCCCATTAACTATTTGCGCATATGTAATCTTAACATCATAAATTTTATAATGCTTATAACCATCCGGATTTTTTTTCATTACAGAGGAAAAAGTTTTATGCTTTTCGGTTTCAGTTTTATCATAGTAAAATGATATTCCTTCTACTTGCATAGCTTTATAGCCGTCAGGCATATATACAGAGAATTTAATATCATCATATTCCATATTTGGATTAACTGATATTTTGTACCCAACAGTAAAAGGCTCCCCAATTTCTGGGGCTTCACCAAAAGCAAATGGTGAGAAGGTGGTCATTATTGAGTCAGAGGGCGACGTTTCAGAAAAATACACTTGATAATCACCTATTGAATACTCATTTTCTATTTCTCCATCGATTATTTTAATATATGAAAATATTTGTGGCATTATTGGCATATCTTTAGCATATAATGTTAGGTTCATCTCTTCATCAGAAGAGTGCCAATCATAAGATTCTATCTCTAAAATATCTCCTTGTATATTAAACAGCTGTATTTCTAGTTTTTTGCTATTAAAATACCTATCCATTAGTTGATTATCATGCTTAGAATAACCATGCAGGTAAAATATGTTTTTTTCATAATCATTAGAACTCATTACAGCAAGAGAATTAGCCTCATAAAAGCTAATTTCATTTAACAAATCTTTTGTATCTATTTCCTCTTTATGTACGCAACCTGATAGTATTAATAT
>DLMZ01000010.1:15993-20701 GCA_002479415.1 Firmicutes bacterium UBA7523 | reverse complement strand
CAACCTGATAGTATTAATATAAAAGCGATTATAAATAGTAAAATATTTCTTTTCATGTGCTGCAGCTCTCCCCATTTTATATACTATTTACTGCTAGGCGCGGAGCTTATATGTTATTCTTTATATAAATTTTGAGAGCCTTTATCACCAAATAAAAAATGTATCCGATAAATCCCCCCAAAGTGATTAAAAGCAGCCAAACCACTATTGGAAAATAGTAGGACATCAGGTCTTTTTGTATTATCCCCATACTTACGCGTTACCTCCTTTTTTTGAATCAAAGAATTACTTCAAGCTGTTTCGACATTCAATCTATGGTTGCACAACTACTTCTGCTTTTTCGAACAATCCTCTTCCATAAGATTCAAACTCTTGGGCATTGAATACACCATTTCTGTCAATAAAAGCTTCTCTCAGCTTAGTAATACTTAAAAACTTCTCATACTTCTTTATAGTCCATTCCCAGTATTCTTCTTCTGTCATCTCTAAGCTTTCCATTATAGTTTTCAGAATTATCTCCATTTCTTCCTTGTTTTCAGCATATTCTAATTCCTGCTTTGTTTGACTAGCATATTCTCTAGCAGTGTCATGCGTCACTTGCAACCCTCTTTTAACAGCTGCCTGATAATATAATTCATCCATAATTATATTGCTTAAAGCATCATTATACAGCATATTACTGCCATAAGCATTATTCAATTGCACGAGCAGTTCGACATCTCGCTGAAGTATATCCTTATCGTTAACCCGAGCAGCAACACCCTCACTGTCTATATCCCTACTTTTATTACTATCAATAGACATTGTCCCTATGCTTAAAGTAAATCTATCATTGAATAAAAATTTGGAACTTAAGTATGTTGTAACTGCAAGACCGCAAAACACCACTAAAGAAGTAATAAGATAAATTTTCGTAAGCGAATCGTCAATTTGTTTCTCCCCTCTTCGGATCGGATAAATTAATATTAGGCTTTTAACTAAAACTTCTCCCTTGGTATGCTATTTCCTCTTAAAATACCCTCTATTGCCATATATTTATATAGCTTCCCGCTTAATTCCTTTAGTTTTGCGTGAATAGCCAGAATAGCGGCGCGAATAGCCGGAATTCGTTTTATAAACATTAAAAAGGCAGCCCCGCGTATAAACGGCGCTGCCTTCTTTAGTTTAACTTGTTAGCTTACCCGTTCCTCAACCAATGTGGTGACGATAGCCGGGTCGGCCAGTGTTGATGTATCGCCAATGCTTTCAATTTCATTATGGGCAATTTTGCGCAGAATACGACGCATAATCTTCCCGCTTCGTGTTTTTGGCAAGCCCGGTGCAAACTGGACACGGTCCGGAGTTGCAATGGGGCCAATAACTTTCCGTACGTGCTGAATCAATTCCTTGCGCAGCTCTTCACTGGCAGTAAAGCCTTCGCGCAGGATAACGTATGAATATATTCCTTCCCCTTTAATATCGTGGGGGAAGCCGACTACTGCAGCCTCGGCAACAGAAGGATGGGCAACGAGGGCGCTTTCAACCTCGGCAGTACCTAAGCGGTGACCGGAGATGTTAATAACATCATCAACGCGGCCTGTGAGCCAGATATAACCATCCTCATCTTTGCGCGCACCGTCTCCGGTGAAGTAATAGCCGGGATACTGTGAGAAATATGTGTTCTTGAAGCGCTCATGGTCACCATACACGGTCCGCATTATACCGGGCCAGGCTCTACGGATAACTAAGTAGCCGCCTTCGTTTACGTCGCACTCGCTTCCGTCCTGACGGATAATAACCGGGTCAACACCAAAAAACGGACGAGTGGCTGAACCAGGCTTGGTAGGAATGGCGCCGGGAATCGGCGCAATGAGGTGACCGCCGGTTTCTGTCTGCCACCATGTGTCAGCGATAGGGCATTTTTCATGACCAATTACTCTATGGTACCACATCCAGGCTTCCGGGTTAATAGGTTCACCAACAGTACCTAATAGGCGGAGACTGCTTAAATCATGACCATTGGGCCATTGTTCTCCGTCACGCATCATGGCGCGAATAGCTGTGGGAGCAGTATAGAAAGTGTTAACACGATACTTTTCAACAACTTCCCAGAAACGATCAGGCTTCGGATAGTTGGGAACACCTTCAAACATCAGGCTTGTTGCTCCAAGGGAAAGTGGTCCATAGACGATATAGCTGTGGCCTGTAACCCAGCCAATATCTGCTGTGCACCAATATGTGTCTTCTTCTTTTAAGTCAAAAACATAATGTGTAGTAGTATTAGCTTGGACTAAATAACCGCCCGTTGTATGCAAAACACCCTTGGGCTTGCCGGTGCTGCCGCTGGTATACAAAATAAAGAGCGGATCTTCAGCATCCATTTCTTCCGCAGGGCAAATATTTTCAATATCATCTGCGGACATCTCGTCGTCCCACCAGGTATCACGGCCATCCTGCATAGTAATGTCTAAGCCGGTACGTTTGTAAACAATCATGCTCTCTACTGAGGGGCATTCTGTCAAAGCAACATCAGCAGTATCTTTCAGCTTTACTGTTTTACCGCCGCGTAGTCCGGCATCGGCAGTAATCAGGATTTTACAAGTGCTGTCTTGAATACGGTCACGTAATGAGTCGGCGCTAAAGCCGCCAAATACGATGCTGTGAACAGCGCCAATACGGGTACATGCCAGCATACTAATAGCCAACTGCGGAATCATAGGCAAATAAATAGCAACACGGTCGCCCTTTTTAATACCCTTCTTCTTAAGAACATTGGCAAAGCGGCATACTTCACGATGCAACTCCTGATATGTATAGGTTTTGCTCTCTCCGGGAGTATCACCCTCCCAAATTAAAGCCGCTTTGTTCTTACGCCAGCTGTTTAAATGACGGTCTAAGCAGTTATAGGAAACATTAAGTTTGCCGCCGGTAAACCAAGAGATTTTAGCATTAACAAAATCATAATCTACAACCTTATCCCAAGGCTTAAACCAGTCAAGACGACCTGCCATTTCTGACCAAAAGCCATCGGGATCATTAATGGAACGGTTATACATTTCCTCATACTCTGCCATTGATTTGACATGAGCTTTTTCACTAAACTCTTGCGGTGGATTGAACTTTTTAATTTCTTCTCCCATAGTGCCCTCCTCAAAAAAATTAGGGGCCGGGGGATCCGGCCCCTGTTTTTTAGTACGGTTCGATATATCCGTAGCAACTCTACACACAAATGATATCATTTGTACCGTATAAAAACAAGCCTAATTTCGAACTTTCTGAATATGCGAAATATTTACCTTTAGAAACAATTGTTGCTAAGCCTAGTTACCTTCACCGATTTCACGGGTAGCAACAGGGTAGCGCAATTCCGTAACCAGATCCATGATATCTTGGGAAGGAGCCTGAGTAACCATTGAAACAATGTATGTTACCAAGAAATTGGCCGGAACCCCGAAGAGACCTGCGTTTACCGGCAAAATGCCGAAGATTCTAACGCCATAGAAGTGAGATGCGATAATGTACCCAATGGTAACTACCAAGCCCACAATCATGCCGGAGACAGCACCGGTAGCATTGGCTCTGCGCCACCAGATGCCCAAGAATACGGCGGGGAAGAATGAAGCTGCAGCTATGGAAAACGCCCAAGCCACCATAACTACAATTAGTGCCGGCCTAGTCAATGCTGCTAATGCGCAAAGCGATGACACCACAACTAATACCGTACGTGACCAGAAAAGAATTGAACCCTCTGATGCATTGGGGTTAATCATCTTCTTGTAAATATCATGAGCCACACCTGCAGCAAGAACCATCAACAATCCGAGCGACGTGGATACAGCCGCAGCCATACCGCCTGCACCTATCAAACTGGAAACCGTAAAAGGCATCCGTGTGATTTCAGGAGTCCCGATAACAATCATATCAGCGTGCAGAGTCAGCTCTTCAAACTGCAGAATGCCATCATCGTTTAAATCCTCTACTTTAACAAGACCCTGGGCACCCCAGTTCTCAACCCACTCGGGCAGCTCTTCATAACTGGTACCTACCAGGTTATGATAAATATCGTTCCGTACAAGAGCCGCTTTAGCAGGAGCGGAAATGTAGATGAGGATGATAAAAAGCAAGCACCAACCTACACTAATCCGAGACTCACGAACGGATGGCACTGTATAAAAGCGGGTCATAACGTGCGGCAAACCAACTGTACCAACCATCAAGCAGAAAATCAATCCCAAAGTGTTTACCATGCCCAGCGACTGGAAGGGCTGAATATAGTTAGCCATGCCGTTTGCGTTTTCAAAGGCTGTTATCCCTTCCAGCGCTTTACCGTAAGCCAGCCATGGAATGGGGTTGCCCGTTAAGCGAAGGGAGAGAATTACCAGGGGAACAAGATAAGCAACTAAACAAATCAGGTACTGTGCAACAGAAACCCAGGTAACGCCGCGCATTCCGCCTGAGAAAGTTGTAAGCAAAATAACGGCAAGTGCAACAAAGACACCTAGTTCAAAGGGAAGCCCCAAGAAGCGGGCGGCAATTGCACCCACACCCATAAACTGGGGAATCAGGTACACAATATTCATAGCCAATGCTGCAAAAACCGAAACGCCGCGAGCAACATTGCCGCCATAACGGGCAGCCATAAAGTCGGGAACTGTGTAGGCCCTCATTTTTCTGATATAGGGAGCGACAAGAAGTGCAAGAAGCACGTACCCGCCGGTCCAGCCCATGA
>DLMZ01000010.1:14924-15867 GCA_002479415.1 Firmicutes bacterium UBA7523 | reverse complement strand
CCCGCCGGTCCAGCCCATGATATAAGCCAACCCGTCATAACCAAGCAGGTAAATTGTGCCCGCCATCCCGATAACAGATGCTGCACTCATCCAGTTAGCGCCACCGGCCATACCATTATAAAATGCGGGGATGTCACGCCCTGCCACGTAATAGTCAGCAACCTTGCGTGCTGAAACCATTAAGCCGACAATAGCATACAAAGCAACCGTACCAAAGAAGAAAATCAAACCGATAGTTCTCGGCTGAATTAGGCCCCGTCCTTCCATAACAGTAAATATTCCTACCAAAGCAAGCAGACCGAGTATAACGCTTAATGAAAATATCGCCCACTGTTTATTTTTCAACGCTTTTCCTCCTCACAACACTAATTAGTTAGATATTATTCTTTCATTCCATATTTTTCGTCAATTTTGTCCATGCGATCTGCATAATAGAAGATCATTGCTACGTAGATAATAAGAGACCACATCGACCCAAAAGTATAACCAACAGGGAAGCCGAAAACTGCAATACTGTTTAACTTATCGGCAAACACTGCCACCACCCAGGTAACAACAAACCAAATAAACAACAGCCAACTAACTAGGTTAACGTTTTCTTTCCAATGAGCATCAGCATCAGCTTGAGTTACCGCTCTAAACTTATTGCCTTCCGTCATGATTTTACCTCCTTATTTCTTATCATGTGAACTAGCAACCTGTATCAACTAATACCTCATTACTTCGTTCTAAGTAATTGCTAGCTCTAAAGGTCCCAGGAACTACCTGCCAGCATCCATGCGCCACCTCCCATTCTGTTTTATAGAAACAGGTAATATGACAGAATTATAACACTAGTCTGACTTTAAAACAAGTATTAATTTTGAATATTCAGAAATTTTAATTATTTTTTATGTTATTTGTTTCACATTTCAAACATCCCTCCCTTTACGCAGAATAACAT
>DLMZ01000010.1:9951-14844 GCA_002479415.1 Firmicutes bacterium UBA7523 | reverse complement strand
TCCCTTTACGCAGAATAACATTGAGCAGCACAGAAAATGGCCATGTTTGCACCTGGCCATTTTCTGCTAATGCCTTTATTCTTTTCTCATTAACTAGACGCTACTCAATGGGAGGTTCGGCAATAAAGCCCCCATCCATCAGCATTTGTGTTATATTCCGCGAACGGTAAATAGCCTCTTCAGCCTTGGCACGCAACTCTTCTTTTGACATTGGGTTACGGGCAATTCCTAGTTCAATAGCTTTCATACCGACATTGACCGCCTGCTGAATAAACACCTCAACATTAGCCATAGTCGGCAGCAAATTATCCGGATCCAAACCGCCTTCCATGCCTAAGTCGGCAATGGTATAGGCAGCAGTAATACACATCTCATCGGTAATGGTTGACGCTTGTACATCTAAGACTCCACGAAATATTCCGGGGAAGCAAACAGAGTTATTTACCTGGTTTGGGAAATCTGAACGGCCGGTAGCAACAATAACCGCACCCGCTTCCTTGGCATCCCACGGCCACATTTCCGGTATGGGGTTGGCACATAGGAAACAAATAGGGTCTTTAGCCATGCCCCGAACCCACTCTTTTTTTATGGCATCCGGGCCCGGCTCAGATAGAGCGATAACAACATCGGCTCCTCTCATAGCATCTTCCACGGTACCTTTACGAACTTCAGCGTTAGTCTTCATTGCCAAATCATATTTTTCCTTAAAGCTTTCCTTTAATTCCTCGGCTCTGTCTTTATGCAAAATACCCTTGCTGTCACAAATAAACATTTTGCCGGGATCAGCACCGGCAAAAATAATCAGGTTGGCAATACAAATATTTGCCGCACCGGCTCCGACCATGGCAATCTTAACATCGCTAATATCCTTTTTTACATACCGCAACGCATTAATCAAGCCGGCTACAGTAACTGTAGCTGTACCTTGCTGGTCATCGTGCCAGACAGGAATGTGGCATTCTTTACGCAAACGCTCCAGAATATAAAAACATTTTGGGTTTGAGATGTCTTCCAGGTTAATGCCGCCAAATGTAGGCTGAAGCGCTTTAACTATGCTAATGATTTCGTCAGGATCCTTTGTGTCCAAGCAAAGAGGAAAAGCATCCACACCACCAAGAAATTTAAATAGCAGCGCTTTCCCTTCCATAACAGGCATGGAAGCCTCAGGACCAATATCACCAAGACCAAGCACCCGACTGCCGTCAGAAACCACAGCAACAAAATTAGCTTTGTTTGTATACTCATAAACCAGCGATTTATCTGCCGCAATAGCTTTGCAGGGTTCCGCAACTCCGGGAGAATACCAAACAGCAAAATCCTTAAAGTCACGGACACTGCATTTCAAATCGACCTCAATCTTCCCTTTATAAAACGGGTGCAGGCGCATAGCGTCCTGAGCCGGTTTTTTCGCTTCCTCAATTAACTGCTCTTTAGTTTTCACTAGTCCACTTCCTTTAAATTGGTGATTTCATATTTTTTTCGACCTTCTTCATATAAATCTTTGCCATAAACATCATTTACAACAGTAGCCGGGAAATCCTCCACTTCCAGCCTATATACTGCTTCCGGCCCCAGTTCCGAGTACGCCACCAAGTCAGCCCTTTTCACGGTTTTGGCCAATAGCGCAGCAGCACCGCCGGTAGAAGCCAGATAAACTGCTTTATGCTTCACCAAAGCATCCCTAACTGCCTGGCTGCGACTACCTTTACCAATACAAACCTTTAATCCCAGTTCCAGCAGCATCGGGGTATATGCATCCATCCGACCGCTGGTAGTAGGTCCGGCCGAACCAATAATTTCACTGGGCTTGGCCGGAGAGGGCCCTACATAGTAAATCATCTGACCTGCGAAATCAACGGGAAGCGGCTCCCCTGACTGAACAAGGTCAAATATTTTCTTATGTGCCGCATCCCGGCCGGTATAAATCACACCTGAGATTAATACATTATCCCCTGCCTTAAGTTGCATAACATCCTCATCTCTTAAGGGGGCAGAGATTTTCTTCACCTTCATTAATCAAGCACCCCCTAGATAATTCGTTCTTTATGGCGTGCAGCGTGGCAGTTGATATTAACAGCCACAGGCATACTGGCGATATGGGCAGGATAGGTTTCAATATGTACAGCCAATGCAGTTGCTCTGCCGCCAAAACCCTGTGGACCCACGCCCAAGTTATTCACTTTTTCTAAGATTTCTTTTTCCATTGCCGAATAAAAAGAATCTTTATTAGACTGCCCCAATTCCCGTAAAAGCGCTTTTTTCGCTAAGAGTGCCGCTTTCTCCAATGTGCCGCCAATACCCACACCTACCACTATTGGCGGACAAGGGTTAGATCCCGCATCACTAACGGCATTAACTATAAAATCAATAACTCCTTTAGCGCCGTCGGAGGGTGTTAACATCTTAACGGCACTCATATTTTCACTGCCTCCGCCTTTGGGAGCCATTATCAGCTTAACCTTGTCTCCCGGAACAATATCAATATGAATTACTGCAGGCGTATTGTCTTTTGTATTAATACGATTAATAGGGTCAGCTACAATAGATTTCCGCAAATATCCCTCACCGTACCCTTTTCGTACTCCCTGATTAATTGCTTCATAAAGGTCGCCGCCTACAAGATGTACATCCTGTCCAAGCTCCACAAAAATAACAGCATAACCGGTGTCCTGGCATATGGGGACCTGATTATCCCGGGCAATTCTTGCATTGTCAATAAGTTGGACAAGTATGTTCTTCCCAACTGGTGACACTTCTGCCTTTAATGCTTCGTTTAATGATTTTAATACATCTTCCCCAAGGTTATAGTTGGCATCCATAGAAAGTTCGGCTATTGCAACTGCAATATCAGCAACATCCACTTTGCGCATCCTTTTTCCTCCCTAGCCATTGCTTAAAAAGCCCAGCGTTCCTATCTATTTCATTTTACGCCATCCATCTATTATTCTCATAATTAAACAAAAATCCTGCCACTAAACAAAAAAACAACCGGTCAATTTGACACACACTAACTAGCATGTTATAATCTATTTGTGACGCGGGGTGGAGCAGTTGGTAGCTCGTCGGGCTCATAACCCGGAGGTCGCAGGTTCAAGTCCTGTCCCCGCAACCAATTAAAAACGTACGCATCTTCCAGTGGAAGATGCGTTTTTTATTTATACCAACCATGAGTTATCATACAACCTCTGACAACGTGCGGCTAGCCGGAATCAAAGCTAAAAATGCTGCCACCACCTTAGGGTCAAAGTGGCGCCCGCTTTCCTGCTTAATTCTTTCTATAGCTTCAAAGTCTGAGATGGCTTTGCGGTAAGGTCGATCAGTTGTCATCGCATCATATGCATCCGCAACAGCTATAATACGTGCATACAAAGGAATCTCTTCGCCTTTAAGCCCACTTGGATATCCGTCTCCGTCAAATCGTTCATGATGATGATATATCCCCGGGACAGAGCTTTGCAAGAAGTCGGACTGTTCGACGATAGACTTGCTGGTGCTAGGATGTTGACGGATAATTTCCCACTCTCGCTCGTTCACATTCTGTTGTTTTGTCAATAATTGCTCAGGCACAGCCAACTTCCCCACATCATGCAAAATTGCCGCATATCGGAGATAGTGCTTTTCTCTACTATCAAGCGACATCTGCTCAGCAATTTGCATAGAAATTTCCGTAACGCGCTCCGCATGACCCTGCGTATAAGCATCTTTTTCTTCAACTGCTTTAGTTAATACTTTAACAACACTAAAGTGCGCTTCATTTAAAGCACTAATCGTCCGTTCGAAAGCTACTCTTAGCCCTCGCAGCTCTTTAGTTTCATTCTCAGTTTTATAATCATGAGGAGTATTAAACACGGACAGTTCACTTACATACTGCTCAAGCGCCTTAGTCGGCCTTGTTACGCTGTGGCTTAGATAAAGTGAAATAAGAGCCATAAGGACCAAAATTATTAAAAGCATCCAAAACAAATCCCGCCAAATGCTTACCAGCGCACTTTTTACTGTTTCAAGAGGGCGGCTTGTTCCAAACAACAAATCATAATTCTCATTATAAACAAAAGTACCCCGCTGCGGAACTCCGCCCAATTCATAATTAAGATGAAAAATTCCTTTTGGCAGTGAGGCAAGAAAATCTCCTAAATACATGCGCTTCCCTTCAAAGACAACTCCCTTTTCTGCCCATCCCTTACCAATACGATCGGAGTTATTATGTGCAACTACCGTACCGTCACCTTCCAAAGCAAAAAAGTCCAGCGGAGGGCTGGCAAACGAACGAATAGACGACATCACTAATCCGTCTGCATAATTCAAAACGGCGACAATATGTCCGCTCAACCTCTTAGTTTCCGGATGTATGGCAGGAACAAAGATATAATCCACATTTCCCCTGCGGATTATAGCCTGCTCGTAAGAGGTTCGAGGTAAAGTAATAGAGAAATTCTGCCTGGGATAACCTGCAACCATATTCCCTTGAACATCCAAAAGCAGCAACGAAATAAAACTGCCATTTGCTGCCTCATAATGCGACTTTAAAATTTGGCTTTGTTCCGCTTCATCTACTACCAATAATGTGGGATGGTTGGATAACAGTGAGTGAATAGAATTAATTACAGCTAACAAGTCATTCATATCATCATTATATATTTGCAGCAAAGCCTTAGCGTTTGCATCATCGTTCCTTACAATTAATTTAACGTTATGTACGGAAACCATGGCAATAAATAATATTGCCGTACAAACTAAAACTGTAGTAACACTCCAAAACACTCTAAAAAACATTGTTTTAGGCAAGGCTTAAACCTCCTAAAAAATGCATTGATATTGCCTGCGGTTTTTATTCGACATATCATGGCAAAATCCCTGTAAATTTATTGAATTTATTTATAACTACATAAATTC
>DLMZ01000010.1:0-9814 GCA_002479415.1 Firmicutes bacterium UBA7523 | reverse complement strand
ACATAAATTAATGCTTATCAAAAAAAGACGGACATCCCGTCTTTTTTGCGTTAAATGTTATAGCTTTTCTTTTAGCAATTTATTTGCAAGGCCAGGATTTGCTTTACCCTTGGAAAGCTTCATAACTTGACCTACAAGAAACCCGATAGCTTTCTCCTTGCCGTTTCTATAGTCTTCAACTGACTGAGGGTTGTTAGCTATTACATCATCAACTATGGCGGCGATGGCACCTTCATCGGAAATCTGAACAAGGCCTCTTTCTTTAACTATTTCCCCAGGCATTTTACCAGAGGCGAACATTTCCTCAAAAACAGTTTTCGCGATTTTCCCGCTAATCGTGCCGTCATCCTGCAGCTTTAAAAGCTCAACCAAATGTGCTGGTGTCAAATCTGTATCCTGAAGCTCTTTGCCTTTGCCGTTAAGATATCCCGAAATATCGCCCATCAGCCAATTTGATACCGCTTTGGCATCATGATAACCTGCAGCAGCAGCCTCAAAAAAATCTGCCATGGCTTTGGATGCGGTAATTACACCCGCATCATATTCGGGAAGCCCCATCTCTGATATATAACGCATGCGACGGGAGTCAGGCATTTCCGGCAGTCCTGCTTTAATTTCATCAACCCAAGACCGGTCTACTATGACCGGCACAAGGTCAGGATCGGGAAAATACCGATAATCATGCGCTTCTTCCTTGGAACGCATTGAATAGGTAACTCCCTTATTTTCATCCCAACGGCGCGTTTCCTGAACAACCTTGCCGCCTGATTCTATAACCTCAGCTTGACGTTTTACTTCATACTCAATACCGCGCTGCACCGCTTTAAAAGAATTCATATTTTTAATTTCCGAGCGTGTGCCAAACTCCGTACTGCCCTTGAGCATAATGGAAACGTTAGCATCGCAGCGTAAGCTTCCCTCTTCCATTTTTACATCAGAAACCCCGGTATACTGGATAATGCTCTTTAGCTTCTCCAAATATGCTTTTGCTTCTTCGGCTGAACGAATATCCGGCTCAGAAACTATCTCGATAAGCGGCACACCTGTACGATTATAATCGGTCAATGAATAGTCACCAAATTCGGCATGAACCAGCTTACCCGCATCTTCCTCCATATGAACTCTTGTAATACCAATTCTCTTCGTCTGTCCGCCTACTTCAATTTCCAAATGCCCGTTTACAGCCACAGGCAAATCAAACTGAGAAATCTGGTAGGCCTTAGGCAAATCGGGATAGAAATAGTTCTTACGGTCAAACTTAGCAAAAGAAGGAATCTCGCAGTTGAGCGCCAGCGCTGCTTTAATCGCAAACTCCACAGCTCTTTTGTTCAATACCGGCAATGAGCCGGGGAAGCCCAAACAAACGGGACAGACATGGGTATTGGGAGCCTTCCCGAATTCCGTGGGGCATGAACAGAAAATCTTTGTGTTGGTTGCCAGCTCCACATGAACCTCAAGGCCAATAACCGTCTCATACTTACTCATTAGCGACACCCCCTTTGCCAAGCTCCGGGCTCCTGCGCTCAATACCACTGTTCTGCTCATAAACATATGCAACCCGAAGAATAGACCCTTCATCAAAATGCTTGCCAATCAACTGCAGCCCGATAGGCAGCTTGCCGGCAAAGCCGCAGGGAATAGACAAAGCAGGCAACCCCGCCAGGTTAGCAGGAATTGTACATATATCATTGAGATACATGGTTAAAGGGTTTTCCACCGTCCCTGCCTGAAAAGCCACCGTAGGCGCGGTAGGAGTCAAAATCACATCATACTTTTCAAAAGCACGGTCAAAGTCTTTCTTAATTAAAGTCCTGACTTTTAGCGCCTTGAGATAATAAGCATCATAATAACCGGAGCTAAGAGCATAAGTCCCAAGCATAATCCGCCGCTTAACTTCAGCGCCGAACCCTTGGCTCCGTGTTTTCTTATACATGTCCAACAGATTATCGGCTTCAGCACGGAATCCGTACTGAACACCATCGTAGCGCGCCAGATTGCTGGATGCTTCCGCCGGTGCAATTAAATAGTAAACGGGAATGCCGTAATCTGTATGGGGCAGAGAAATTTCTTCCGCTTCAGCACCTAGCGAAACAAGCACATCCAAAGCTTTCCTCACAGCATCCTTAACTTCGCCTTCAATTCCTTCAGCAAAATACTCACGGGGTACCCCAATCTTCATTCCTTTAACATTGCCGTCAAGGAAAGACGTATAGTCGGGAGCCTCTACGTTTGCAGAGGTGGAATCACAGGAATCGTGGGCAGCTATTGCGTTAAGCACCAAGGCGCAGTCACGAACATCCTTGGTAAAAGGACCTATTTGATCTAAAGATGAAGCAAAAGCAATCAAACCATAACGGGAAACTCTGCCGTATGTAGGCTTCATACCCACAACACCGCAAAAAGCCGCCGGCTGACGAATCGAGCCCCCTGTGTCAGAACCAAGGGAGAAAAAAGCTTCATCTGCTGCCACAGCAGCAGCCGACCCTCCGCTTGAACCACCGGGAACACACCTGGTATCCCAGGGGTTCCTTGTCGTAAAGTACGCCGAATTCTCCGTAGATGAACCCATAGCAAACTCATCAAGATTTGTTTTCCCCAATAAAACAGTCCCTGCGCTTTTTAAAAGTTCGGCAACAGTAGCGTCATAAGGCGGAACGAAGTTGTGCAAAATCTTTGACGAACAGGTTGTTCGCACCCCTTTAGTGCACATATTATCTTTAAGTGCCATTGGAATTCCTGCCAACAGACCCAAAGTCTCACCTTTTAAACGCCTGTCATCTAAAATAGACGCTGCGGTCAGCGCCTCCTCTTTTGTCACAGTCACAAAAGCTTTTACTTCTTGTTCTACATCAGCAATACGACTAAGAGCTGCTTCCGTCAATTCACGGGAGCTCACTTCTTTTTTTTGTAATTTAGCCAAAGCTTCAGATACAGTCAGTTTTGCAAGCAAGGAAACTCCTCCTTATTCAATTACACGAGGCACACGAAACATGCCTTCTTCATCATCCGGAGCATTGGCCAGAGCCTCTTCCCTAGGCAAACAGGGACGAGCCTCGTCCTGGCGAAATACATTATTTATAGGCAGAACATGGGCTGTTGGCGGAATCTTTTCCGTATCCAGTCGATTCAGCTTGTCCGCATATTGTAAAATAGCGTTTAACTGGTCAGTATAAGCATCCATCTCGACCCCGTCCACTTCCAGTCTGGCTAAACGTGCCACATGAGCAACTTCTTCTCTGTTAATTTTCATCGCCGCTCCTCCTTTATCTAAACAATTTCGCAGCATAAACACCACGGGCAAATTATACCATAATCACTAACCTTCAGCAACTTACTAACCTTTTCAGAATTTTCTTTATATTTTTCCCTTTATTGATTATAATAGACCATAACGTCATAAAAGGAGGAAACACCATGCATGCAATTACAGGATGCGACAGCTTACTTGGCACAAAGATAATAGATCTTCTCCAACAGGACGAAAAAGATATTCGCTGTTTAAGCGTCGCGCAAGATGAAGAAGCCCTGGCCTGCGCTCTCACAGGCTGCTCTGCGCTGTTCCATTGTGAGGAACATCTCGACTTTTCCAACCGCTCACAGGAGTTTTTTGACATCAACGTAACAGGCACGGAAAAAATAATCCAAGCCGCCGTCAAAGCAAAGGTCAACCGAATACTATATGTATCCAGCATAGCCGCCGCAGGTCCGTCCCAAAGCCAAAAAGCTTTAAGCGAAGCCCACGAACCCAACCCCCTGCCTGCGCCATACCAGGACACAAAATTTAAAGCCGAAGAAGCCGCTCTGCGTTTCGCCCAAGAAAACGACATCGAGGTAGTTATAGTCCGCCCCGGCTTCTTAGTTGGCGCAGGCTCAAACTATGCCGCCGCCTGCTTTTCTCTCTACGCAAACAGCATGATTCGTATACACCCAGGCTCCAGCAAGCATATCTACAGCTTAATCGGCGCAGATGATGCCGCAGCCGGCTGTATCGCCGCCATGAAAAAAGGCCGCTCAGGAGAGGTATATTACCTTACAGGCGACCAACCCATGCAAACGGCAGAAATCCTTAACCTGTTCAGTGAGCTTTCAGGCCTGCCATCAGCCTTCAAGTTATCTGCTCCGCTGCCTCTCCTTTTAATCTTCTCTTCAATAAAAAACGCCATCCCCGGCATCAATGACGACCTGCTAACCCACGAATTTATTGAAAACTATTTAACGTGGAACTGGATTTTCAGCAACGACAAAGCCAAACAAGAGCTAAGCTTTTCCCCCCGCCCAATCCGCCAAGACTGGCTGGAAACCATAATATGGGCAGCTGAGCAAGGATATCTGAAAAAATCTATTGCAGACAAAGTAAAAGAACACGCACTAAAAATAAAAACCGCTATTTAAGAGTAGCCGTCGCTTCGACGGCTACTCTTGTTTATACATAGCTTTTTCATACCCCTCAACAAAGTACCTCTTCCCCCTGCTAACAACCTTATGCCCTTCCTTTTCAAGCAACTCCTTCTGCCGCTCAATACCACCGGGGAGTTTAGGGTTCAGCTCCCCATCCTTTTTTAAGGTCCGCCAGTAAGGAGTCGGATTCCCTAACCCCAAATGATCCCGCTCCTCTGCCGCATTTGCCGCAATATTGATAAATATCCCCGCGGTCAGTTGACAGGTAAAATCCGCACCATGCTTCTTAGCAAGCCAGCCCCTTATTTCATCAGAGGTAATAATCCTCCCTTCAGGCACCTTCTTCATCACCTCATCATACTCCATCGGGGCCGCAATCAACATATTGCCTCCCCCAAAGCGTGCTCCCATCTTACTGTCAAAATCCACATACTCCACCTTGGGCAAACCATCTGATTTGTTCAGCTTTTCGTTATATGTTTTTTTAGCCATGGCTTGACCTCCTGTTGATTAACTGAGGTTTTCCCGATAAAACGGACACTCCATAGTTAGGAATGCTCCTAAATTCATACAATTACTTAAAATCTCTTAGTTCCCCAAATTGTTGGCAAGCCGTCGATGCCTTCCTGTGGCATCGCCAGCCCACTTCAAGGGTTTGGGTGGTCCAGGCAGTAAAGGGTCTTCAGCTGCGCTTCCGATGAACTCGCTGTTAGCTCGCCCTTGACAGCCACGAGGTTAATTATGCTGCGATTGTTCTTTCTAGATAAGCTTTTCTGAATGCTGCTGGTATCATGTAATTAAGACCTTGATGAAGCCGTTGACGATTATAAAAAACTTCAATATACCAGAAAATGTCCTTACGAGCTTCTTCCCTGGTTCTGTACTTATTATGGTAAAGCAGCTCACATTTGATCGTGCTGAAAAAGGTTTCAGCGCAAGCGTTATCATAGCAGTTACCTTTTCGGCTCATACTGCACAGCATTCCGTGTTCTTTCAAAATATTTTGGTATTCTTTACTGCAATATTGCACCCCTCTGTCTGAATGATGGATAAGTCCCGGTTGGGGTCTGTATCTTCGTATCGCGTTCTCCAGAGCTTTAATACATAGCTCCGTTCTCATATGCTTGTCCACTGCCCAGCCAACAATATCCTTGGTACACAGGTCCTTGACCGTGGCCAAGTACTGCCAGCCTTCTTCTGTTGAAATATAACTTATATCTGTAACCCACACAGTATTGGGATTTTCTACGGTGAAATTCTGATTCAATAGGTTTTCTGCCACAGGCAGTTTATGCTTAGAGTTCGTAGTTACTTTGAATTTTCTCTTTCTCCGTGAGTAAATATTGTGATCCCTAAGGATTCTATATAATCGATTACGGCCGCATTTAGGGAATTTTGCACGAACGTCTCTCAGTATCTTATCTAGCCCGTAAATCCTTTTGGATCGATAATAGCTTTTCTTTGCGACCTCAAGTATTTTCGTATTTTCCAGGTCTCGTTTACTTGGCCTCCTATTTAGCCAGTCGTAATAACCGCTCCGGGATACTTCTAGATATTCGCACATCTTCTCCACCGGAAATTTGGAGCTAGTTTTAGGTGTACCCGGCTGCTTCTCCATGGTACGAATTTGCTGATAGATTATTCCCGGTTTTTGCTCTCCAAGAAGAGTGCTGAGGCCTTTTTTAAGATTTGTACGGCCTCCTCAAGTTCAGCGGTTCTACGTTTTTCAGCGACCAATTCTTTTTTGAGCTTTCTTATCTCAATATAATCATGGTCTTGCTGGAGTTCGTCCTCTTTAAGCCAGTTACTTAATGTTTGGGCGTTAATGCCAAGGTCTTTGGCAACGCTGTAAACGGATCGGTTCCCTTCCTTAACCATTCGTTTTGCATCTGCTTTAAATTCTTCACTATACCGGTTTGCTCTATTTCCCATTTTATCTCCTCCACAGTGTTAATTATAGCCTAACTACTGTGTGTCCGACAAACCGGGTATAACTCAATGGCTAGTTTCAATTCCTTATAGGTAAGCTAAAATCTCACGGGGATAATGATTATGAGTTGCCCGGATTTTAGTTTCAATTCCTTATAGGTAAGCTAAAATCTTGTTTTATTTCTGGTATATATTTGTATCTACAATGGTTTCAATTCCTTATAGGTAAGCTAAAATCGCCAAACAAAACAGGAGGTCAATCAATGAAAATCACGTTTCAATTCCTTATAGGTAAGCTAAAATCATGCATTTGTTACGCAAGAAAGCAATTCAAGAAATGTTTCAATTCCTTATAGGTAAGCTAAAATCGTTTTGGCTTATTGTTGTTCCTATCGCAATCATAGGTTTCAATTCCTTATAGGTAAGCTAAAATCAAATTCCCGCCAAGAGTATTTACCGAAGAGGAGCTTCGTTTCAATTCCTTATAGGTAAGCTAAAATCCATGGTGGCCAGAGCTTTCTCCGCTTCTTCTCTCGTGTTTCAATTCCTTATAGGTAAGCTAAAATCTAACACCCACGTCCCCGTTGAAAACTCCCAGCTGGGTTTCAATTCCTTATAGGTAAGCTAAAATCTCGGAACTGAGGAAGAAAGGAATTTCATGGTATGGCGTTTCAATTCCTTATAGGTAAGCTAAAATCAATACCGGCGAGCTATCAGAGGATCAGTTTGGAGATTGTTTCAATTCCTTATAGGTAAGCTAAAATCGATAGATACCTTGCTATGCCAGCCTTGCCAGAAGGGTTTCAATTCCTTATAGGTAAGCTAAAATCATGCTTGTCGCGGCACTTGCGGTTATGCTCAGCCACGTTTCAATTCCTTATAGGTAAGCTAAAATCGAAAAGAAAATCTGGTTGTTAGCGTCATTGCAGACGAGTTTCAATTCCTTATAGGTAAGCTAAAATCGCTTCTGTTTATAGCCTATATTCTTCTGGAATCTCATGTTTCAATTCCTTATAGGTAAGCTAAAATCCCACAAGCATAATCTGTTCCATCGGCTATTGGATGAGTTTCAATTCCTTATAGGTAAGCTAAAATCCCGTAGTAACCGAGGAAGGAGGCGATGACTGATGCCGTTTCAATTCCTTATAGGTAAGCTAAAATCCTGCTATCGTATAGCCCTGTCATCAGCGTCCCTCCCAGGTTTCAATTCCTTATAGGTAAGCTAAAATCCCATCCTATTCATCCTCTACCTCACGGCTCAACTTGTGTTTCAATTCCTTATAGGTAAGCTAAAATCATGAGCGATTTATTAATCATTGAGATTGGCACTTCAGTTTCAATTCCTTATAGGTAAGCTAAAATCACGAAAGGAGAACGCAATGCAAAAAGCACCAAAGAAGTTTCAATTCCTTATAGGTAAGCTAAAATCGGATGCCCGTTCGTGGGTCAGGTCGCATCATTGCCCAGGTTTCAATTCCTTATAGGTAAGCTAAAATCGCAGGAAAACGTGATGGATTAGAAGGGAAACGCAGGTTTCAATTCCTTATAGGTAAGCTAAAATCCAGCCGTTACGTCAGTGTCATCCCACTTATAACCTGGTTTCAATTCCTTATAGGTAAGCTAAAATCAAAAGCCCCGAGGTTGAAATTCATATCTCCATGACGTTTCAATTCCTTATAGGTAAGCTAAAATCTCCGGAGATTTCGGGCTGCTGTCACGCTTATCCAGAGTTTCAATTCCTTATAGGTAAGCTAAAATCTATGTTCTAAACTTGTTTCCGGGACAAGTTTAAGAGTTTCAATTCCTTATAGGTAAGCTAAAATCAGATTTTCACAAATTTTTCTATGAAAAAACAAGCTGGGTTTCAATTCCTTATAGGTAAGCTAAAATCTCAAACTGGTTCGCGCCGTCATCCATCTCCAGAAAGGTTTCAATTCCTTATAGGTAAGCTAAAATCTTACTTATCTCTTTCGCTATGATTTGGCTCACCAGTTTCAATTCCTTATAGGTAAGCTAAAATCCAAAGCTGTATACAGCCCCATTATTTTACCTCCTTAGTTTCAATTCCTTATAGGTAAGCTAAAATCTTGAAAGATGGTATAATATGTTGGGAGCAATAAGCGGAGTTTCAATTCCTTATAGGTAAGCTAAAATCTTGGTGGATTTGCTGGGCTGGTACTCCAAGTTAGATGGTTTCAATTCCTTATAGGTAAGCTAAAATCTGATGACATAGCCGAAGCAAAACATCTAGAAATTGGTTTCAATTCCTTATAGGTAAGCTAAAATCCAAGGCAGGGAAAACCCCTGCGTGTTATTCACTCATGTTTCAATTCCTTATAGGTAAGCTAAAATCTCAGTCCAACTAATCCACGTTGACGACATCAACCCAGTTTCAATTCCTTATAGGTAAGCTAAAATCACGCATACTGCAGGCGGTTGGCGGTCAGTATCCAGGTTTCAATTCCTTATAGGTAAGCTAAAATCGGGGGGTTGTCTACAGTAAGTTCATCTTAAGGACACGTTTCAATTCCTTATAGGTAAGCTAAAATCGGCTTTCACTTTATACCATTGGTGAGTTTCTTCTGGGTTTCAATTCCTTATAGGTAAGCTAAAATCTAAAGCGAGTAAATTTTATTTGATTTTTACCAGAGAAGTTTCAATTCCTTATAGGTAAGCTAAAATCGAAAAATCTCTTTGGCAACTTCACCGCTATATCTTCGTTTCAATTCCTTATAGGTAAGCTAAAATCGTTATAAAGCTCATACTGAAACACGCTCCATGAACATGTTTCAATTCCTTATAGGTAAGCTAAAATCTGCACTGGGGATTCCTAATATCGGCAAAAATTCTAGGTTTCAATTCCTTATAGGTAAGCTAAAATCGAAGTTTGGTTTGCTGATGTAAATCGCTATCAAGGGTTTCAATTCCTTATAGGTAAGCTAAAATCCTGCACCGAAATGATGAATCTCGCACTGGAAGAAGCGTTTCAATTCCTTATAGGTAAGCTAAAATCCCTCGGGATGCCCCAAGACATAGACGGCACGTAGGGGTTTCAATTCCTTATAGGTAAGCTAAAATCTGAGGAAGTACCGACACCCGTACACAGCTTTGATGTGTTTCAATTCCTTATAGGTAAGCTAAAATCCTTATCCCCTTAACCGGGTTCTCTGCGATTATCCTGGTTTCAATTCCTTATAGGTAAGCTAAAATCGCGCGACAAATATTGAGGTGGTGGGTGCCAATGAGGTTTCAATTCCTTATAGGTAAGCTAAAATCACGAGGACTAGATGTCCAGTGTCCTGTAGTACCATTTTGGTTTCAATTCCTTATAGGTAAGCTAAAATCGAAGCATGATTTTGATATAAATAATCACCGACAGGGTTTCAATTCCTTATAGGTAAGCTAAAATCTTTTAAGCGGTTCTTTGAAGTATGCAGTTCATCCTTGGTTTCAATTCCTTATAGCCTGCATTCCCGGAATTTATAAC
>DLMZ01000056.1:27653-30068 GCA_002479415.1 Firmicutes bacterium UBA7523 | reverse complement strand
CCGTTTTATCGGGAAAACGTCACCCCTCTGTATAGTAAGCCTGTACCTTATAAGTGTATTGCTTACCGGGGGTTAGTCCTGAATCAACCATAGAATTAACATGAGTAGTGCCTAGCAGTGCTCCGTTCCTATACACATCATAAGATGTTGCTCTTACTACTCTATCCCAATAGATGTTGACTGAAGTGCTGTTAACCTCTACTTTCGGTGCTGGGCTTATTATTACTTCTGGAGTACTCACATAAGTAGAATTATTCAACCCATTGCCTAAAGCGCCATTATCTTGCCTTCCGGACGCTAAAACCAATCCTTCTGTATCCAGTATTAAACCCACCCCCCACACATAAGAGCCTAATCCAGCAACGCTGAAGTCTTTAACGTTATTAGCCTCAATTTGTGCATATATTCCGTCAGTTCTAATCCATGACTTTAATGTGTTATCTCCAAGTAAAGCGTAGAATCTGTAATTATTATAAGTAGTAAATTTAATAGTCCCAATAGCTGTTGCTCCATTTATGCCAGACACAAGAGTTGGATTACTACCCATATTATATCCCCATGCTTGTAGTGTACCATTAGAACTTCTAGCTAATGATACGTAACTGCCCGCTACAACCTCTACAACATCTGTTAGTGTACTTACCTTAACAGGAGTTGTCCTTCGTGTCGTTGTGCCATCTCCTAACTCACCGTAGTAATTCTGCCCACATGCCATTACTGTGCCATCAGCCAAAGCTACTAATGAATGAGAATGAGACGAAGATACAGATACAGCAGTTTCAATATTAAGCATTTTCGTAGGTGAATTCACATTAACATCAGTATGACCCAGCCCTAACTGCCCTTGTTCATTTTGTCCCCACCCGTATACTTCCCCACTAGATGTAAGAGCTAGTCTTTGAAAGTTTCCTATGCTTATATCCACTACTCCCTTACCAGTAAGACTAGTTATTTCTACCGGCGTTAAGCGATTGGTGTATGGACTAACACCCAAGCTATACGCTCCACTAGTATTTTGCCCCCACGCCATTACACGACCATCACTTAAAATCGCGTAAGATTGGTTATACCCAGCTATCACTTTAATAGCGTTTGTAATGCCAGGTACTTTTACTGGTCTTGATTTTGAACTACCGGAACCTTCAGTTCCTATCCCAAGCTGCCCATAATAATTATAACCCCAACTGTATACGGTTCCGTCATACATTAAAGCCAGTCCATGATAAATCCCTGCCGATACCTGTATTACTTCACCTTCAAAATATGTTTCATCAGCGTACGCCCTGTCTAATTCTGGTGTGATGGCTATAAGAAGCGTAAGAATTAATACTATTGACATGATTTTTTTAAACATATTCAAATCCCTCCTGTTATCAATTTGGGGGTCGGGTGGTGTAGATGTCGCGGAAGATGTGGCCGAAGACGTAGACGTAATCTTCAGCGATGGCGTATAAGCCGTTTTTGCCGGCGCGCTGGGCGGCAATGTAGAATCTGTACCTGTCATCCCATACGACTTTGCCTTCGTATTTTGCAGAATTTGCCGTGAAATAATCCTTAATTTTCTTTACATAGCTGTCCGGGTATATGTCAGGGAAGAATTTGTCTACTATGTGAGTTCTTGCCCTGTAGGTTCTGCCGCTTTCCCCGGTATAAGAATGTTCGGGAATCTCCCAGGTTATAATCCATTCCTGGTCGCTGACTTTACGGATATTTGTCGGCTCAAGCTCTACCCGGACACCGTAGCCCATGCCAATCCGACCACGTATGAAGTCTTTGTTGTTTTGCGGATGAACTGACGTTGCATAGTTATAGTACGGGAAGCAGATGCTTACCCTCTCCGGCCCGCGATACGTGCCGCCAATCGCAACAGGGCGGCCATAGTAGTCACGCTGTACAGGTACTTTGGTTTCCCAATCAGTCCAGTAACGAGTGACAACCTTAACTTCAAAGCCGGTTCCGGCGCGAATCGTCCTGTGCGCTTGGTTGCCGAACAGCGGCATAATCTCCCATGCGCCCCGCCCCTTGTCCGGCGTGCTCTGCCAAGAGTCAATATCAATACTCAAAAACTCAAGCTTTTCGCTGTAAGTTACCGTCCGGCTGCTCCATCTTTCGTAGCTGTTGCCGTCTTCATCATAAGATACTCCGCTAACCCATGAGTATCTGGTCTGCCAGGAGCTTGTGTCTTTACTCGGCCTTGGTCCCCAAGGCAAATTCCCCTTGGCGCCCCCTACTGAGCTGCCCCCGGAGATGTTTCTGTAATAAGCCATGTCGATACATCTTAAATCTACCGGCGAGCTGGCTGCCGGGTTATAAGTCGGTGGTGGCGGCGGCTCCGGCTCAGGAATAGGCTCCTTCTCCGGCTCTTTGGGTGTGCCGTACCATTCGACGTAAATGGGCAGATACCAGCGTTGACCC
>DLMZ01000056.1:576-27566 GCA_002479415.1 Firmicutes bacterium UBA7523 | reverse complement strand
TGGGCAGATACCAGCGTTGACCCTTTACCTCCTGGGATTGCCATTCTTTTTTGATGTTTTCTGAGAATCCATTAAGGGTAAAGCCGACCTTGGGGGAATTGTTTGCGAGTTTCAGGTCTTCTGGTTCGTATACTAAATAGTTATTATAAAATTGTAACCAAGTTAGCCCTTCCCGACCCCCAGCAGCTTCGTACTGTTCTTGTGTAACACCTGCCATGACAACAAAATATACATCGTCATAATCTTTTGCCTCAACCGGCGGTTTCATTTCAAATGTATACTCTTTGTAATCGCCGGGTTTGCCGGTATTCTGCCAGGTCTTGCCGTCCGCATGGAGCCAGATATCCCAGTGTCCCATCCGGACTTGTGAAGTAATAAACTCCGGCTGTTTAGGCTGTTGGGCGTTTGATGAATAAATCGGAAACAGAATCGCCAGTATCATGATAAAAACCAATAGCTTTTTTGGCATAGTTTAAAGCCCCTCTGCGTTTAAGCAGAGGGGCTTGTCACCTCCTAATATTTTGAGGTTATTATTTATATAAGGGATTTTCGATTGCAAGAATTTCGCTACTTACGGCGTTGTCTATAAAAATGTGCGTAACTTTCGTGATGTCAGGATGTGAAAGGGCCGCATCAATGTCGTAACGGCGCGTATAGCGTATGCCAGAGCCAACTATCGTTTGAGATACTACCTCCTGCGGGCTGCGTGACATCGTTATATTGTTCCCTATCGCAAGAATAATCCGCGGCGAAGAAGTGCTGGTTGTATTTTGACAGTAATACGTAATGTCTATATAGCCGCCGCTTTGATTGATTACTAATTTTTCAACTAAATGTGTTCCTACCCAATGGGGCAATTCGCTTACCTTAATGTACTTCATCTTAGTATTAAACCGATCCCAGCGGGCAGACGCACCTTCATCATGCGTAAACTGGCTATCTTTAATCGGAGTTCCACTAAACAGTGTTCCGGTCGGCAGCTCTGGTGGGCCGGTAACCAGCTGCGTCAAAAACCTATCCACTACCGCGAAGGCTTCAGCTCTCGTGAGTGTTCTTTTTGGCCCAAACGTCCCGTCTGGATAGCCGCCCAGCAGTCCTGTTGCGGCTGCGGTGGATACGTATTTTCTGTGACCGAGTGAAACCTGGAATGCGTCTTTAAACGATAATGTGGACGAAGGAGTATCATAGCCTAAGGCTCTGACGGTGTATTTTGCCATATCCTCGCGCGTAATGCCGGTGTTAGGGTTAAACCTTGTCCCTTCTTCACTTGGCACTATAATGCCAAGCTGAACGGCTGTGTGGATGTTTCCGGCTCCCCAGTGGTTGGCTATGTCTGTGAAAGCGTTAGATGGGCAGCATCCGCCAGATGCTTCAAGCCCGGCGATAATCATTTTGATAAACTCGGCTCTTGTGACTGTACCCTGCGGCTTAACTGTGCCGTCCGGATACCCGCCGATAACGTGCGGGTATTGGTTAGACACCTTTGTAATAACGCTCTCTGCCCAATGCCCCTTGGCATCAGAGAAAGCATATGCGGTTGTTGTAAATAAAACAAGGACTAACGCGATAATGATTAGTTTTTTCATTTTTTTCCTCCTCGTTAAAAAGGCTACAATTAATGCTTGTATAGTTATATTATACCATAGCGAACATGCGTTTGCAATGATTGTGTAGCCTTAGATATAGTAAAGAGGCGGCCGCTTGCTCCACCTCTAGTTACTTGATTCCTTTGATTAAGATTTCGTCATGCCGCGACACTCTGGCTTCAATTCGGTCAAGCTTTTCTTCGTGCACGTCAAGCCGATGCATGACTTGTGCGTAACCGTCAAAGAGCGCCCCAAGCTTTTGTCCGTGGTCTGCTTCAATCCTTACCACACACTCTTTGGTGCTTTTAAGGTCTTTTTCCATACTGTCAATTTTTGCAAGTATCATTTCTGTCTGGACAGCTAACAGCTCAGTCTTTTCATCGGCTCGCCTAAAGCCTTCCTGCATTTCACCGCGTAAGCCATTTAGCCCGACCTGCATTTCACTCCGAAGCTCACCACGCAGCTCCTGCATCTCAACTCTAAGCTCTTTGTTGTTCTCCTGCATCTCACCGCGCAAGCCATTTAATCCGTCCTGCATTTCGGTTCTAAGCTCTTTGTTGTTCTCTTGCATTTCACTTCGCACTTCACGGCGCAGCTCTTGCATTTCGGTTCTAAGCTCTTTGTTGTTCTCCTGCATTTCACTTCGCAAGCCATTTATTCCGTCCTGCATCTCGGCTCTAACGTCCTTAAAGCCTTGCTGCATCTCTGTATATATCTTGTTCATAAATTCAATAATTTTTTCGTTATCCAAATCTCTTCCCTCCTCTCATATTTTATTCGCTGCAAAGCGTGGGTTTCCTTTCCAGGTTAAAAAGTTCTGACAGAAGAATTTGCTGGCTCAGTTGTTTGAGTTTCTGCCGGCTTTGAAGTAGGGGGAGCTTCAGCCTTGGCTTCAATGGCTTTGCTTGGTTGATAGCCTTCAGGCAGCACTACAAACCAAATAGTGTTTTCTTCGTGGTGTTTAATAAGTACACGCTCCTGCTCCGGAGTTACTGCAATTTTAATGACCGCAGGTACCCGACCCCGTTGCTCTTGGGTACTGGTATCGTGCGCTTCACTGTTGACAACACCCACAACCCGGATGTTGTCAAACAGAACTTCGACTTTGGAAGGATCAGCACCTTGCCAGCCACCCGGCTCGATATATGACAAAGCTCTAACTCTGCTGCCAGGGTAAATAGATGCCCCGGCTGAACGTACAAGGTCCGTTGAAATACCCATAATACTCTCACCGGCAGCCAGCGTCAGCGTATGTGCCTGCTCCATAGCATCTGCCGTAAATACTTTCTCTTTTGTGACTATTTCACCGGCAAAAAGCCCTAGCTCGCCTGTATAATATGTATCATCTTTAAAGATGTTTATGTTAGGTGCAGCTCCATCCGGGACGTAACCCCTCGGAATCTCAGTTATTTTTAACATGCCCGGAACGATTTCAGTTCTTGGCGGGATAGATTCACTTGCGGATACTACTTTTACTAAGTCAACGTTTTGGCTAATATAATAATTTGTTGCTCCTACAAAGCCAATAAATACGATTAGCGCAATGATAAGCGCTACTATAGGTTTTCTTATTTTACTCATTTTTTTCTAGCTCCTTTTTGCGACCATTGCCAGTATAGATGGTCGAAATTGTCAATTATAACCTTGTTTGATTCCGGTATAAATTTATGGACAATTATTGTATTAACGGTTGTAGAAATCTTCGCCCGGACAATCGGATAATCATCACGCCAATCCATGTGCAGACTTTCAACGGTTACGCCATTCTTGAAAAATGTGTCGCTTTTCATATCACTGTCAAGGCCAAGTTCAGCCTTTAATGTATTATAAAAAGCAATTTCAGCCGGAAGGTAATCTGTGTCCATATTTGCGTAACCTAACCCGCTGTTATCCATGTTGGTGATAATAGCACTATCAACTGAATTGATAAGGGCTTCGCGCATTCGTGTGTGCATTCCATAAATCAAGATGTAGTCACTTGAAATTAGAACAAGCACTATGAGCAGCAGGGCAAGGGATTTCTTAATAAATGTTAAAACCATGGCTATATCGTCCTTATGAAGTTACGAGACACACCCGTTTTTTCGATATCCCACACCGCGGTAAGCTGCTCACTACTCATTCCAAGCGGTCGGAAGCATTTTAAAAGGTACCGGCTCTGAACATGAAGCCTTACGACACCGCCCCGCATTATAGTCTGCTCTGTAGCTTCAACTATTCGAACATCTTCTATCGGCACCCCTCGCTCCTGCAACTCGTCCATAAGCCACATTTCAATGTCGTTGTCAATGCCGCCCTGGTCTTTCATCATTTCAAGGGCGCTTTGTGTAGCGTTAGATATAGTGATAAAGCGGGATCCCATTAGGAATATATCAACACCGGCAATCATCAGCATAATGACAAGCCAAGACATTAATACGAGAGATGTCATTTCTACTGCGCCCCGGGAACATTTTAGTTTTGTTAAGATGGTTCTAATCAAATTTAACATCCTTTCCTTAATTCTGTTGCGGGAATGAGAAAAAAAGTCCCATTTGACAACTGACAAGGAGTAGGCCGCCGAGTTATCCCGGCGGCGCTGATTTTACCAGTTCGAGCCAGACTTATCACGGAAGTTTGTCAGTATATCCGTAACCATTGCAGTTAAATGTTCGCGGAAAAGAATAGTCAATACTGCGATAATAGTAGCAGCCCCCATAATTAAAAAAACTTGAGTGACTAAATCTGTTCCACCTTCTTCAGATTTTAGAACGTCCGTAATCTTTTTTAACATTATTCTTCCTCCTCTTCTTTGATATGCTAGATGGATTGATTGCTTATGCTTATGAACTGCATGACTGCTCCTACGATAGGAATTGCTATGCAGTTGAAATAGAGCCACGCATGCAGCATACCAAGTCTAGCGGGTATTGACTTGGTATGCTTTCTTAGAGCAAGCACCCGCAAGTCTCTCATCGTTTTTGATTGACTGCGGTATATTTCTTCCGCCTGGGCAGCTTTAGCATCCATTCCAATTTCCAAAGCCGACACAAAATCTTTTACTTCCTGGATGCCTGTGTTTTCAGCGAACTTCCACAGCGCATCTTTTTTATTTTCAACCAATTCTAGGTCGGCCTGCAGTCGTTCTAGCAATGGGCGAAGCGTTGGCCCAGATTGTTCAGAAGCTTTCTTTACTGCCGAATACAAGTTTCGCCCTGCTCGCAAAGATAAAACTAACATATCAAGGAAATCCGGCAGCTCCATGATTATAAAGCTCTTTTTTTCTTCGATTTTTTTATCTAGTTCACGGGTCGGTAAAGTCATGCCAAAGGCCCCAAGAACTAGCCCCGCCAGTAGAATCACCGGAGTTTTAAGCAGTACAACCCAAATTAGGCTAAACGCTACAAAGCCTAGCCCTGTTGTTACCTGTTTGGCCATAAATTCTTCGGGGGTCTTATTTACCCCGGCCATTTCCAGCTTTTCCTCAAGCTCCAGTCTGCTTAATCGGTTTAGCTTTACGTTTTTTACAATTATCTCAGCCACCGGCTGCAGCAGTCTTTCGAGAAAAGGCTTGTATTTATTCTCAAGCTCCTTCTCACTCAGATGCGAGTTCTTAATTCTTTGAACCATTACCATTGGCACCCGTGACGGGATTTTTAGACGAAATGTAGCGTATGAGTATGTAGCCATCATTAGCACTAGACCTAAAAGCAACATCAATAGATTATAGCTAAACAACGCCTTGTACCTCCTCCATGATGGAATCAGTCAGCTTATCTGCCATTTGGTAAATAATAAATGTACTAACCATCAGGTAAAAAACAAATATTTGGCCAAACAACGTTTGCGTGTAACCAGTAAACGCTTCCTGCTGGGTTAAGGACATGAATCCGAACATAACAAACTGGAGAATAAGTAATTGTGTTGTGGCACGCTTTTCTGCTGTAATCTCTGCTTCAAACTCCTCCATCGTGAGCTGGTCTTGGTCAATAATCTCGGCACAGGTTTTAATCAGCTCATGTGTCCGGCCGCCCTCATCCTCAGCCATTGAGACAACCCTGATGAAGAAATCCAGGTATTTTACATTTACCCTTTTACGCAGAGATTTTAGCGCGGATTTGACTGCGGTGCCCATTTCTACATCCATTAGGAATAATTCAAAGTCATGTTTAATCGGCTGCTGCATAGAGGTAACTGCGTGTTGTATTGCCGACACAATGTTTGGCTTGTACGTGTGAGCTGAAGCAATTGCTTGTAGTGCCGGCTTTAGGAGTTTGACTTTTAGCTTATACTCTTTTTTGCGATTGTTTTTAATTACATAGCGTGGCAGCATATACGCAAGCAACCCCCCGCCAACAGCGACAAATACATTTCGCAATACTAAGCCAACTACCAGCATAACTAAAAAAGAGCCTCCTGAGATAAACAGGTACTCTTTCATCGTCAAACTCCATCCTGATTTACGGGCTTCTTCCTGCAAATCGTCTTGCCAGCCAAGGTTTTTAATTTTAAGCGTGTTTTCCTGCATTTTCAACTGCATTTCAACACGTTTATTTTCAACCTCGCGAGCTGTATACGAAAATTTGAGGTAGATAAATGCAGATATAATCGCCGCCGCTAAGCCGGTAACGGCGGTGTAAGTGTTTAGGTTCATTCTCGCACCACCTTCTTCCAGGGTGTTGGATCTACTTGGTTTTCAACAAACTTATGTACCAGCCGGTCCGATATCGGTTCTTTGTGTTCAAAGCTGCCTATTACCCTGCCGCCTTCTGTGCCGGACGGCATAAATTGAAACAACTGCCTAAAGATTGGCTTGCTGTCGTAACATTCAAGCTCCAGTATTTCTTCGATTTTTCTCGAGCCGTCTTTTAGCCGCCGCTGGTACACAATAACATCAATAGCAGAGGCAATCAGCATACCGATGATGTTTGTTTCATAGTCCAGTCCGCTCATTTTTACCATGGTAATTAGCCTCTCAAAGCTCTCAGCCGCGCTGTTTGCGTGAACTGTGGTAAAAGAGCCGGTATGCCCGGTGTTCATTGCCTGCAGCATTTCAATGGCTTCCTCACCGCGTACCTCGCCAACGATGATTCTGTCCGGCCGCTGCCGGAGTGCGTTAACGATAAGCTTTGATATGGGGAAGCTTGTGGAGTCATCATCGGACTTTCGTGTTTCCATTGGTACGAAATGCTTTTCTGGATACATCATGTGCAGATTCATTTCTGCGGCATCTTCAATTGTAATAACTCTCTGATTGTTTGGGATGTGACCGGCAAGGACCTTTAGCGTTGTGGTTTTGCCTGAGCCGGTACCGCCAACTACAAGAATGTTCAGGCTTGCTTTCACCGCATCCCGGAGAAAAGAAAACATCTTCTTGCTTAGCATTTCGCTAGTTAGAAGTTCTTCTTCTGTGAAAACTCTTGGCGGAAATTTACGAATGGAAATATTACTTCCTTTGATGGCCAAGCCTCCGGATGGCTGGCCGAGCATTGCGTTAACCCTTGATGTCCCCACTCTTGCATCTACTACCGGATTAGTCATGTTAAGTGTTTTACCGAGGGGGTTAATAATCTTCATAATAATACTGCGAAGATGCTCTTCGCTCCGAAACCGGATATTTGTCTTTACAAGCCCCCCTTTTTTCTCGATATAGACTTCATCGTGGCTATTAACTAGGATGTCGTTGATTTCCGGATCGTTAATTAGTGGCTGCAGCGGCCCCAGGCCGGTTAATTCAATCCGGATGTCGTCAATCAGTTTTTGCTGTGAGCGGTCCGGAACAGTGATGGCGTTATCAAGAATATAATCTTGTACGATTCTATTAATTTTAGCAGTTGTCGCAGGATCCAAAACTGAGCATTGAAAAATTGATAAGTGGTCATTCTTGAGGTGATTTTTAATTTTTGCCAGGACATCCTCAAACTCTTTGGTTAATGTAACGCTCGTTTCTTCTGCTACTGCTACAACGTATTCTTCTTCATGTTCGTCCTCGCCGATAAAGTGCTGCGTTAAATCTATGTCCAAATGTTCCATTAGTTGGCCTCCTTTCTCTTGTTCTTGAATAGTCCCGGCAAACTAATGTTGCGCTTAGTTTTTGCATCCAAGGCATTAAGCTTATACCCGGTTGCTTCCCGAATCATTTCAGCCATGCCTTTTGTAAAGTCGGTGTTTGTTACCTTTCCCTTACCCCAAGAGATGTCAAATAGCTCCTTTGTTACGTCCGGCAAGACGTGATCCACATCTTGCCCAAGAGCGACTTCGATGTCCGACAGGCGAATATTAGATAATTCATAGTATGGATAAATGACCGTCCGCAGATTTTTATCGGGGATGCCGATTTTATCCATGATGGTAAAGTTTTGCCGTAGCCAGGATATGTGTGCCGGGTGCTGATCCGTTACGCAATATATCATGTTGCTTACCTTTAAAGCATGAAATGCCAGCTTCGTTGATAAGCTGCCGGAGATAGCAAAAACCACAGAATCAAACCCATGCCTAAAAATTAGCTGGTTTACTATCTCGCCTGGCGCCGCATCAAGCGTAGATCCCTTTGTACTTTTAAATGGGTGTACGTTTGGCATTGTTGTGTCTTTACCAGCAAGAAGATGAAGTGTATCAGGGAGAGCTTTTAACTTCTCTAGTATTGCTGATTCATAGTTTGGTGTTGTTTCCATAGCTTCTTTCGGATTTATCAGCAATCCGAGGATGTCTTCTTCGTCCTCGATGCGCTGCATAGCAGTTTCAATTGTTTTTAGCCTACTCCTGATACCGGTGCTAAAGCCAAGTCGTGGGATGCCTGTGCCGTGTAGCTCCACTAGAGCTACTTTTGCACCTTTTGCAGCCAACATCGTAGCAAACGTTGACGCCAAGAGTGATGTGTTGCCATCAGACGAACCAAAGGATACGAAAGATACTGCAGCCGGTCTGACTTTCTCGATGATGTGCTTTACCTTTGGCCTATTCTTTACTATGCTGTCCTGTCCAAACTGCATAATCGTAGCAAAAATATCTACAGCCTTTACTTCTTCTTTTGCTTGCACCGGTTGTTTTTGAAATGGTTTTGTAACCTGAGTAACGTTTTCGGGCAAATACGCTTGCACATGGGTAATATCTCGTTTTGGCTCAAACAATATTTGGTGCAAGGCGTCAGCATTAAACTGTGTTTGTGTCCTAAAGTCATAGATTCCAATTGAAACCAAGCTCGCAAGAAAATGCCGGTTCTCGGGAAGATCCCGGTCTTCATCACAAAACAGCACAAACTTCGATTTTGGGCGCATCATAAAGATATCTTTTGCTCTTCTGAGCAATGCTGTATCCCTGTTGATGGGTTTCCCTTCGCTGGTTACAGTTGAGACTTGTGCATATTCGCTGGCAAGGAATACATCTATCTCTTCTGACTCGTTATGTACAGTCCATTGATATGCAGTGTCAAAGCTATAATCCCATTGAACAACTTCTGCTCCCTTAATGCTTTGTATAGCTTCAACAACGGCTCTGTCTGTTTCGTCCATAATAATATGGACTTTAATCTTACGTTCCTGCTCCACTTAGCTTTCCTCCCTAAAAATAGATATACGGGTAATATAATGCTATAACTGCCCCAAACGCTAAGCAAAGAGCATAGGGCATTGTTAATTTACTTGCCGTGACGCTTGTTTTTATAGCCCCTCGACTTATTAATAACCACCAAAGCCACAGGCTGCCTTCTTTTATCATTCTTATAAGCTCGCCTTGCTTTGCTAATAGCAGAACAGCAGCAATGCCCCCAGCGATGACAGTGTAAATAAATACATTAGTTACATATATCGGGCCGCCCAGCGCACCAAACGCCATCAGCAGCTTTAAATCGCCGCCGCCCATGCCGCCCATAATTGCCGGGATAATAAGCAGAGCCATGCCTAAAATAACACCGCAAAGCGATAGTAATAAACTGTGCCACCCACCAGCTATTCCCCATCCAAGCGGAGCAATAACAATTAGGGGAATTGTTAGCCAATTTGGTATCTTCCGGCTTCTTATATCGGTGTAGCAAGCTATTGCACAAGCCGTCAGAACTATGTATGCCACATTGCCGCCTCCTCTCTCTATTTGGTTAAGTGAACATCAAAAAAGTTGAGTAAATCCATATCAATGTCATATATCACTTCAAGAAAAGGTTTGTGCATGTATCCAGAACCGGGGAAAACCGCAACTCCTGATTCGTTTTCCATGGACACATACTCAAGCCAATATTCTGTACCAACCGGCGCTTCATCGCTAACCTGCAAAGTTCCGACCCATTTGTTTGCTGTAATATTTTCAAGAGCCACCGGGATAATGCCATCGTTTGCGGCGTCCTCGCGGTATTCGATATGAATAACAACTGTGTCCGGCTCCCCCATTGCTTCAAGCTCAAAGATAACCAAGCTGCCAGCTTGGATTGGTATGGGATAGGCAAGCGTCTGGCTGTCGGCAAGGTATTGCTCCGGAAAGTCTGCCGCAAACTCGGGATAAATTTTAAATGGTTTTTCTGTATCTTCAAAATCACTGTGAACCGGGAACATATTTAGCTTGATGCTGGCAGCTCCCAGACCGCAGCTTTTTAGCTGCATAAATGTAACTCTTGGGGTATTCTCATCCCCGTAAAGTGTAGCTCTAACAACGATTTCGCTTGGGCTTTCTGTGAGCGTCAGCGGCACTCCGGGGAAAACCTCTGTTGTTATTCCGTCAATTCTTAAATAATATCGTATATTTGTGGCTTCGGGCTTAGTTTCTGATACCGTTAACACTAAGCTTTTTAGTTCATTCTCTATAGATATCGGCTTTGATATATAGCTTCTTGGTGAATAGTATCCTGTGATTACAGGTGCGCCCTGGGCGCTGAGAGCTTCATTTAGGACGTACCCTTCTCCGTCAAAATTGTAGTAGTGAGTTTTGCCGAGATTATCTAGGACGGCATAGTCATAGCTATCGGGCTTTAGTGCAATTGAGACCGCCCCGACCGGAACATCATGGGAAAGAGCTTCTACCTTTGCCATTTCCTCACCGGTAAACAAGTAGTGTTCTTTTTTGTCAGCCCGCAATACGGCATACCCGCCGTCATAGATGCCGAGGCCTTTTATATCGCTTAATCCTGTTACGGATAGAAACGGGTTTTGGATATAGCTCATTGAGTCAGTATCAAAATGATAATAGATTACGGCCGAATCAGTTGCATAGACGATATCCATTGTTTCGGGCACAACGGCCACATTAATGGGCGTACCTACTCCAGTTGCAGTAAATGAAACAAGTGATTCCATGGTAAGCCCCCCGCCTTCGTCAGTTGAGAGCGCAAAATATTCAATAATTCCAGAACCATCTGCGCTTTTTTGAAGCATTGCAATTTCATCATTGTATGGCTGTGATGATATAGAAACTATGTTTTTACGACCGGTGATTTTCAAAAAGTCGTTCTCCGACATCCCGCCGCCGTCAAATTCCAAACGAGTAACTTCTTTGTCAGTAGCAACAAACATAGAATAACTATCTTGCCTGATGGCGATTCCTGAACCATCGGTATTTACTGAAAGCACTGGATTCTTCAACAGCTCTGAACCATCAAACGAAAAATATTCAATACCTGCGGAAGTTACAATCACCTGGTCATATGAATCTTCTTTAAGCTGAATTGAACCTGCCGCACCTTTGGTTGGCAGTTCCACATACCCGCCACCAGGATGAATGTATACATACGCATCACTAAGGGTAGTATTTACGCTTGCATTAGTCGTGAAATCCTCCGCCCATTCCCAAGTTGAAGCATGTGCTTTTATCGGCATTAGAACCAGAAGCAGAAGCAATATAGCCAACCTTCGCATAATTAACTCCTCATTTCTTAATCACCAAACGTAGCGCGGAAACCCCTGGATTTATCCATGGGGAGGAAGCGCAGCTACTTTTCTTTTCTCTTGAATCCTCTTACGAGGCTGGTAACGCTACCGAAGTAGTCTCTCCTCGCCAATGTTATCCTAGCTTACCCTGCCCGGCACACTGCTCGTAACCCCCTACTTGCTGTTTAATGCACGGACGATAGAGCCTGGAGCTGGAGAAGCACCCCAGGGTATCATGACTAGGATAACGTAGCCAGTTAAGGCTTAGGCTGGTCATAGCAGGGCTTTTACAAGCCCCCGGCTTTAGCCGTGGGGTCTATGACTCCGCAATTAAAATTCTTTCAATTAACCACTTTTCATTAGTGTTATGCAAAATAAAAAAGGCCCTAATCGGAACCTCGTTAGCTTTGTATGTTGCTTCAACATATGCGGTGTCTTCTCCACAACCCTCAACTTTGATAAAAAGCTCCGTAAATTTTACATCTAGTTCTGTTGTTAGACCGACCGTCTTAACTGCCGCCTCCCTTGCCCGGCCGATGAGCAGCTTCAAAGCATCCCGGTGCTTGCCAGCCTCAACGAATGACAGATAATTAGTGACTACAGCAACAACATCTGCTTCTTCGCCCTGCGCCATGGCTTTATAAGTCGGAGGTATTGGTTCAATTTTGAAGATAGCTCCATTATAAATATAAAAGCGATAAAACTTTAGGTCGTAAATGGTTTCATCTTCGGCGAAGGTTACTGTTTTAGTTTTAATATCAGCTATTGTGTAGTCTCCGGCAGTTGTAGAGCTAAGTGTTTCATATGAGTTGAGCTTAGTATTATGTTCAAATGATGTATTTCGCCCCAAGTTGTGTTGTGCGTTAATAAGGGCTTCTCCGGAGAGTAAAGACAACGCATTATACCAATCTCCGGCTAAGCTGCTCTCCAGGTACTCTTTTATCAAATGGCTTTCTTTATTGTCCGGAATCTCCTGACCCTCGGCCGAGAAATATCCGGCATATATACTTCCAAATAGGGCAATACAAACTAGAAAATATAATAGTTTTTTCAACCTGCTTCGCTCCTTTTAAAATATTTAAGGATTTCCTTCTTTGTGCGTAACCCCTCCGGCATCGGCATTGTTACATCTTCGCACTTAATTTTTGCTCGTATAAAAAAGTTTGTCAGAAACCCTTCTTTTGTAGATGTATCAACAAGAATATGTAAGGGCTTCCCGTGATCCAGCAGGTGTTTGATTTTGACTTCTTCTTCAGAAAAAAAATAAAAACGAGGGCCTTTAAAAACAAACCCGTCACCAATAAAGTAGTTTTGCGTATAGTGACCAGACTGCCGTGCATAGATTTTGCCGGAAATGTGCTTATTTTTTATCTTTTTAAGCCCCGGCTTTTTGAGCCAGGGAATTATGGCCAGCATTAACGCTTTTTTTTCTTCCCATGTTATTCTGTTTATTAGCACCTGCTTTTTTATTTCAAACGGAGCTTCTAAATTGATACAGTCTCGCGGGGCATAGAGTGTTTTTATGTGTGTCCTGCTAAGCGTTCTTCTCCCTACAGCAGTAAATTTATAAACTAAGTCTTTGGCTATTCGAGGAACTATTTTGTAATAGGTTTTCTTCTGGTGCTTATATAGTGGCTCTACGATATACTTGTCCCCATGGCTTTCAATAACCCGCACTTCCCATTCTTCGTCAACATTGGGTACGGGAAAACCCGGCGCGATATAAGCTTTTTTGTCTAAGCCGAGGAAATATGTTTCTCCGTGAATGTCCTTTACTGCAATTGCCTGCAAGCTATACACCTCCAGTTTAAAAAGAAGGGGGAGAATCGTTACTCCCCCTCAACAAACTCTAGTTTTGCTTCAGCTAATCTTGATATCCGGAATTGCTTAATTACTCCCAGCAGCGTTGTTTGTTCACCCGTGACAATAACTTCATAGAAAACACCGTCATCAACACTTAGATTTCCTTCTTCATCTAATGCGGCGTATTTAACATCAGTGATTTGAACGTTTTTCATAATGCCGGCATCTAAGTATTGCTGCAGCATTGCTTCAGCTTTTTGTTCAGCGACATCGGACTTAATTCTAGCATTAAACTCGTATTCAATTTCTCCGGTGTCGTTAATTGAAGTCTCCGCTATCAACTCTGCGGATAATGCTCCGGCCAATGCTGCTGCATCGGCAGCTGTTTGAACTTGCTTCCGGGCAATAAACGTAAGGCCGAAGTCAACCACCATGCCGATAAACACTACTGCTAATAACAATGTCATTGCAAAAAACAATGTGACTGAACCGTTTTCATTTCTTATCATGGCCATGGTCCTGGTCGCTCGTTTCTGAAATGAGCTGCGGCTCTTAGTTTGTTGCTGGTTGTTATGTTGCCGCCAAGCATCCGCGATATTTGTGAAATGTCTACAAACGGCACATAGTCAACAGTAATTCGAACTTCAATCATATCATTTTCCTCAATGATATTGGCGACATGACCTGTCGCTTTGGGAAGAACATAATTTAAGTTACTGTTTATGACGGCTTCTACGTCGCTTTGACCGTGAATAGCAACATGTCTGGCTGCTTCCCGTGCCGCTGATGCTACCACTCCTTGGCTGTATAACTGGAAACCCGTTGTCATCAACCAAAGAATTATTGCCAATAGGGCCGGCAGCGCCAAGGCTAATTCCAAGGCGCTGCTGCCGCTTGAATCTACTCGAACTCTATCGCATCTACGCTGTCGCCAACCCTGCCAAGCATGCCTTCCATACTCACTCCCAGGCTCATAAGCGCACCTACAACCGCTACTCCTACCAACCCTAGAATTAGAGCGTATTCCAGGGCTTGTGAACCTGATTCGTCCAAAAAAATCTTCTTTACTACATTTTTCATACATTTCACCAGACGTTAGCGCGGAAGTCCCTGGATTCATCCATGGGGAGGAAGCGCATCTCCGTCTTTTTCCTTCCTTTTTTTGTTTTTTGAAATGAATCCTCTTACGAGGCTGGTAACGCTACCGAAGTAGTCTCTCCTCGCCAATGTTATCCTAGCTTACCCTGCCCGGCACACTGCTCGTAACCCCCTACTTGCTGTTTAATGCCGGACGATAGAGCCTGGAGCTGGAGAAGCACCCCAGGGTATCATGACTAGGATAACGTAGCCAGTTAAAGCTTAGGCTGGTCATAGCAGGGCTTTTACAAGCCCCCGGCTTTAGCCGTGGGGTCTATGACCCTCCTTAATTTTAGAAAACATTGATACTTCCCATCCAGTTCAACCTACTGATGATTGGGGCGAAAATAATAAAAATAAACGCCGGCCCCATCATCCCCATAACGACAAACATAATTCTGCTGCTAATCTTGTCACCGATTTCTTGGATTTTTACACGTTTTTGTGCGTACAATCGCTCTGTCTCCCTGCGAAGAAAGTCCGATATTGGCTCACCCATGTTCTCGTTATACGATATTGCCCGGATTAGGGATTCAACCTCGGGTATACTGCGCTTAACTAAATCACGGTAAGCAGCTTCTCGGCGTTTACCGGCCGCAATTTCTTCATAGCATCTGTTTAGCTCTGAAATTATCGGGTTGCTTATTTGCTCAGACAATCTTTTAACAGCATCCCTAAAGCCCAGCCCAGCATCGCAGGGGACCCACAGCAATTCTATGGCCGACAACAAGCTTTTCTGAAGGGTTTTTACACGACCAGATGCCTCCTTTCGTAATTTAAAGCGGTATGCTACATACGGAATTGGAGCTACCGCAAAAACAACAAGGTTTTTAGTTGCAAAAAACAGCAGCATACTAAAAAAACCGCCCAGCACTATTAAGTACAGGCGGGACTTGCTTTCATCGGTTGGGATTTTTAACTGCTTGGCCGCTTTCATTGGGGAACCTATCATAGCCAAGCTAGCATCCTGGTTTTTGAAGAAGTAAACACTTAGCATAAAGCAAAGTATGGCAATAAAGAGGTATACGATAGTCAAACACCCTCTCTCTCAACTAAATATCAAAGATAGTGGATAACATGCGATAAATAACAAACCATCCGGATATTATTATCGCTATACATCCAAAAAGCATAATCCGGCCTTTCATGTCTGATAAAAAAAACTCAGCAAATGCCCCGCCCGTTGTGCGAGCTATATTTACTGTTACAAACAAGACTATCAGGTTAAAAACGATAGCGACCATTTTGCCGTGCGAGGAATGAGACTTGGCAAATTCTTGAGTAAATCTTTCGTTCTCAATCATCATGCCAACACCCTCTAGGGCTGCCGCAATATTGCCGCCAGTCTGGCGGGTAATGTTGATAGCAAAGATGAGCTTCATAAGGATGTAATGGTTTCCAGAGCGAACTAGCATTTTGTTAAGCGCAGAGCTTAGTTCTTCCCCGCCATGCTTAACAGAATCATAGACTTTACGGAATTCGGCACCAAGCGGAGCCGGAATATCCTCTGCTGCCGTGCCTATCGCATCTACCAGCGTTTTGCCGGCCCGGAGCGCAGACGTTAATGAAAGAATCGCATCGCTAAGCTGCTCGGTTATCTTTTCACGCTGAGCATTGATTGAGTGGATTGCATATAACTTGGGAACGACAAAAAAGGCGACAGTGGCAGTAATGGCTGCAAGAATCACACTCCTAAAGCCAAACGCCGCGGCAACAAAAGTGAAAATCGCAGAGGCAATCGCAATAAGTGATACATGGCCGGTTTGTATGACCGCACCGTTATCGGCAGCATTGCTTACAAGTTGGTAAAAATAATTTAGCTTCACGCTAGGAAGGTTTGGTGCTTGGAGCTTAAATCTCTCCGGCTGCTCCTTTATGCCAAGCTTGTCCCCAAGCGTTGTCTGAGGTACGAAACGATAATACACCGCACAACATAAGCAAAGAAAAAATAAGAATATATAAATCATGCGCCCCACCCATAGTTCTTTAGTTTTTGCATTACCGGGCTATACTCAAGCGTATTTGCTTTTAATTTTTCACCGTCATGAGCTAAGATGTCTTGAATTTGCACTCTGCCGTCTTTGACTTTAAGAACCTCGGTAACACGGTCAATTCTTCTTGAACCATCGCTGTTTTTTCTAAGATGCACGAATAAATCAAACGCAGCCGCAATCTGGTGACGAATAGCATCAACCGGCAGCTTCTCCCCCATTATGACCATTGTTTCAAGTCTACTAAGCATATCTTCCGGGCTATTAGCATGGCCGGTGGTCATTGAGCCATCGTGCCCGGTGTTCATGGCTTGGAGCATATCCAGAGCTTCACCGCCGCGCACCTCTCCGACTATGATTCTATCGGGACGCATACGGAGGGAGTTAATCACCAGGTCACGAATGGTTACACGCCCCTTACCTTCGGCTGTTGGAAGGCGGGCTTCCAGTCGTACTATGTTTGGCTGTTTAATGTCGAGCTCCTGAGTATCTTCTATGACAATAATGCGTTCTGTTTGCGGCACAAACGTTGAAAGCATGTTCAGTAAGTTTGTCTTGCCGGTAGAGCTGCCCCCCGTTACCATGATATTGAGCCTTGCTTTAACACAGGCCTGAAAGAACTCCAGAAACTGTTTGGGAAAAGTACCGTTTGAAATTAGTTCTTCCGGAGTAAGCTTCTTTTTGAATTTTCGTATGGTGATGTTAGAGCCTCTTGGCGCAATTGGCGGTATGACTGCGTTAAACCTTGAGCCGTCAGGCATTCTGCCGTCAACCATCGGAAAACTTTCATCAATACGCCGGCCGGTTTCATCCACTATGCGCTGTATAGTCTGCAGAAGGTGGGCTTCGCTTTTAAAACGAATCTGCGGATGGGATGAATGAACACCGTTTTTCTCAATCCAAATTTCATTCCATAGGTTTACTTCAATTTCTTCAATATCTGGGTCGAGGATGAAGTCTGTTATTGGGCCGTATCCTAAAATATCATCTTGGATTTCTTTCGTTATTTCTTCTAAATTCAGCTCGGGCATTTTACCTATTTTTGCTCTTGTAATCTGAGCAATGAGATCCATGAGCTGCTGCTTTGTATTTATCTCGTGTTTCTGGTTGAGAAATCCAGAGGGCACAGCTTTTAGAAATGCGTCCCGAATCTCTTCCTGCAGTTCAAGCCATCGGATCGGATCCTCGTTTACTGTTTGCTCGTAATTGCCAATACGCTGCTGCAGCAGTTGCATTTACATCACCTCCTCAAAAAAGAAAAAAAGCCTCTCTCCACTGGCTTTCTTCCTACTATCAACGCAGCAAGGTCTTCTAAGTACACCTTAAAGCGTTTGTCGTTTAGTGATAAATTGTAGTTGTTGTGAAGGTCCTCGATTTGCTTGATATAGGGAACAATTAGAGGCACATCATATGGGATATATTTCTTTATCTCCTGTAAATCCACATTCTTTTTGAATGAGTTTAATAGCAGCTTTATTTTGTCCGGATTAACTTTCAGCCCGTCAAAGATACGTACAAGGTCGTATACGTTTCTGAGGCTTGCAATGTTTGTTGTGCTGACAAGGAACACGTTGTCGGCATGATCTAGGGTCACAACTATGACATCCCGCAGCGTGGGTCCCAGGTCAACCACAACTAAGTCGAAGTGCTTTTTTAATGTTGAAAGAATTTTTGTGGCAATGTTGTGCGTGAAAATATCTTCATCAATTGGTGGAATTGGCGCCGGCAGTATCCATATTCCTGCCGGATGCTTGATAAGGTAGTTTTCAATGTTTACGTTTTTAATGTCGTTATCCGGGATGTACTGCCATGATAGAGCTGTAATTTTTGGCTCAACTCCGAGGAAGTTGGCAACATCCCCAAAGTCGAGGTCAAAGTCAACAAGAGCCACTTTTTTGGATGGATACAGTTTAGCGATATAGGCGGCCGTATTGATACTGAAAAGCGTTTTGCCAACGCCGCCTTTTGTGTTATAGAAGGTGACCAGCTTTCCTGTTTTTTCTTGGTTCACCAGTGAAATAGCTGGACGGATTTCCTTCCTGATTTCTTCTATTGGTGTTATTCTCTGAGGTGCTTCTCGCCGAACTTTTGCGCCCCTGGGCAAAGGGGTATCCGGTTCTTCAATATATACGACATTGTCTTCATTGTCGTATATATGTCTTGTCTCGTGAGAGGTATTCTGTAGTGCCGATACAATGCCCTCGTAAGTTACAGGTTTTTCAACTATACCCCGAATACCAACAGCCACGGCTTTGCGCCATTTCATTATTTCAGGCTCGTCAACGGCAAGCAGTAGAGTATATTTGTCTTTTAGCTGTGTGGCCACTTCAAACGGATTAGAATTTTCGCCGAGTATGATAATGTCCGGAGCAACTGTGACAAGGGCTTCTTTAAGTTCAGTTAAGGTTGTAAGAGGAATTATGTTATACTCCAGATTGGTTCCCCGATATTCCCGAGCAGAGAAACAATCTTCAACAACGGCTACTTTCAATGTGCTTTTTTCGTGCGTTAACATGACCCCACTCCCTATTTGCGTGACGAATGAACAGGAGATATTGTGTAGGAGATTTTTCCTTCTGCCATAGCTTTTACAAGCAGCTCCGCTTGTTGCTGTGTGACAGAAAGATACACGTTATCTTCTGTAGACTCAAGCACCATAATACTTTCTAGTATTGTCTCTGTTACAACTTCGTTGCTGCCCCGCTCCGATTTTGTGTGAATAATATTTACCCGGTCACCTTTTGTAACAGCAAACTCTTTCGGGATAGGAGCAAAAAACACCCGCAAATCCGGGTCATTTAGTGTTGAAAGGAGCGATACTATTTCGTTAGTAGAGCCTCCGGCCTCTGTAATGTGTCCTTTCCGTATGATGTCACCAGAAAGCATCACGCCTCTCGTGGTTTTGCCTTGCAAGCTGCTAATAACCGTTACCGCATCCTGGGGAACCAGGCTTTGCGGTATTTCTTTCAGCTTAAACTGATCTGCCGAAAGCGGTGTGTATGGGTCAATGTTTTTTGCGGCGACAACGACCTTCACCGGGTTGTCATAGCGAACTACTGGTTGATAAGCACTCACCGTATGCCAAATGTAGTTGGCAGAAAGAAAGCTAAAAACTATTGCCAGCCCAAGAAATATCAAGGCCTTTTTATTTTGCATCTTGTTCCTCCTTTTGCAATGCTTGCAATGCGCTTGCCAATTCTTCAAATTCTTGCTGGCTAAAAGGTACGCCTACTAAGTAAGAGTTTAAAAACGAGCCTTATATCCCCATAGCTGAAGCAAGGGGTTTTACGGCTTACTTAATAAAATATAGGTCGATAAAGTCATATAAGACTGGGGTCTTAATAAAAAAGCTTGTACATGTCAAGACATCATAAAAAAGCACAAGGCTTTAATATATAGTACTCGCCGGCACTGCCGGCGATGTGTATAGCACTCTTATCCTGCATTCCGTATTCAGACACGAAATAGCACTCAAAGCCTAGTGTGCAACACCCGCCGTTTACCCCCGGAAATAGCCAGCCCAACCAACCGGCCCTTAGATAAGATGCTGCTAATGGTCAGCGGGTCATGCGCCCCGACCGGAGCCACTGAAGGCGTAGGGAGGATCAGGCGCACGCTTGGAGGCTCCAACGGGAGTTGGAGGGTAATACAGCTTAATCGCAACCGTTAGCCAGCAGCTGCAGATACAGGGCGGTTAGGAATACATGACGGCGGGAATGAGAAAAAAGGGGTGTTTTGAGGAGACTAGGGGGTTAGTGGTAATACCGCATAAATGCCCGAATTTATTGGGGTTATAGGGTGTAAAAAGGGTTTTGGTATTACCGCTTTGTTTTGGCAGCCTTCTTAGGCTTGCTGGTAATACCGAAACGCCTAAAACGTGGCGAAAAGCCATATGGCGTGGGCGGTTTGTTGGTATTACCGGGGGAGTTATTTAGCCGTTATTTTGCTTGGAAATGCGAAAAATATGGGTACTATTAAAAGGCTAAGGGGCTTGGTGGTAATACCGCATAAATGCCCGTAATTATTGAAGTTATAGGGTGTAAAAAGGGGTCTGGTATTACCGCTTTGTTTTGGCAGCCTTCTTGCGCTTGGTGGTATTACCGAAACGCCTAAAACGTGGCGAAAAGCCTTATGTAATGGGCGAATAGGTGGTATTACCAAAGAAGTTTAGCCGTGGGTTTGCTTTTTGAGATATAGCTCACCGACTTTCATGAAGCCGTTGACGTTAGCAAATTGGGTGTCTTCGGCAACATATACATACGGGTGAATGTCGGTGAGGTGCTGATGAAGCAGGTTGGCGCCGCCGCCAGCAAGAAAGACCGCGGGGAAATCTTCTATACGATAATCCCACCGGGTGATGATTGCATCTTTTATGTGACGAGCAACCTCTTCTGCACCTTTCTTAATTGACGCACTGAAGTCTTGTTCTTTGCCAAAGATGAGCTTTTTACCCCCAGCAAGAATGAGCTGCTCAGCATCAGTTGATTTGAGGATTCCTTTTCCTCGTATTGCGTATTCCTGCTCTAAGTAGTTATGCAGCACAGATATGCCTGTTTTGATTGTTCCAGATAAGGCTTGGACCACTGACATTTTTTCGCCCATTTCAAAGACTATGAAATCGGTTGTTTTATGCCCGATGTCAATTACGCCAACCAAAGAACCTTTTTTAGTTATTAAATCACTGCGACGCTTTAGTATGTCGTAAGCGGCGCCGGCAGCCTGTGGCCAAACGAGGCTGTGAGCAAAAGTGATTTGACGCTTTATTGATTTATGACTACCGTGCAGCGTTATTTCAACATTGAAATCATTTAAGAAGCGTTCAAACTGCTCTTTTTGTTCCCTGAAGTATTCAAGCGGCAGACCGGTCACAAGGAGAATGTCCTCATCTTCTTCTGCCAACATGGCAGTTGCTGTGGCAAGTAGTGCTTTTGTGCTCGGGTGACTAATCTTATTATCATCGAAAACGTAAGATGCTGTCCTGGATTCCCGGCGGGCCAGCTCGCCAATGAAGTATTCGTTATCTATGCCCTGGTCGTTGATTGTGACGTTTAGATTGCCGGCATCTATTTTTGTCCGTTCTCCCAAGGCTGCGGCCATGTCTCTTTTATAGCCTGGGCCCACAATTGAGGGAAAAATAATAGACCGGCCATTGTCGGCCAGCCCTTTTGTGTAACCGTATCCTAAGTCGATGCAGATTTTTTGCACGGTTATCGTGCCTCCTTTTGTTTTCAAGATTAAAAAGCATTATAAATCATGACAAAAGCCCAAGCCATGATACATACGAATATCAAAACCATTATTGTTCCGCCAGTGCCAAGCAACTCAAGCAATAATCTCACACCCTTTACTTTTTGTAGTAAATGCAATAGTATATATTGTAGGGAACATACATTCTTGCACAATATATAGTGGATTGGGGGTGATGCACATGGCTGATTTAAAAAAACCTGGAATGGACGCCCAGCCCTCTGGGAAGTACAAAGAAGTTGGTCCACGCGGCGGTAAAGTCAATAATCCAAGAATTGTTACAATCGATCCGGGCGACCGTCTTCCACCTACTCAACAACCAGGTAATCGGTGGAAGAAGAAATAGCCGAATTAATAAAGGTCACTGTAAACACAGTGGCTTTTATTAATTCTATGTTTATAAGGGATAACCACCAATTAAATAAGATATAAAAAGCATTATCAATGCGGCAAACACACCACCAATAACGGAAAGCAACCACCTAAAGAGATATGACAATACTGGGATACCAGCATAGAAGTATGGAAATACAAGGGTAAAAACTAGCAGCAGTATCCCTATTGTAATAGCAGCAATTGATGAATACTTTTCAGTTTTGTCGGGATCAGGTCGTAGCCTTGTAATTACCGAGATAAACCAAAACATTGTTGACCCACTATAGAGAAACCACTCACTAACATCCCCGGCCCTCATTAAGCTAAGAACAACCTTCCCCCCGCTTAAAGGATTTAACCATATCAAAACAGAACATACTACTGCGCCCGCCCCCGTTACTCCTCCTAAAAAGCTGTAAAGGACTGATCCAAGGTGGTCAATAAAAGACCAATCCACATTACTCCTGCCATTATTGTTAGCTTGATAATTGTTTTCGTTATTATTGTTATTATGATTATCCACCGGGTTAAACCTCCTGCAGCCATCCTATTCTCTGTATGGTTTGGAACGGCTCATTATCTTATTTTTCTAAATCTAAATTCAATGTATTTCGTTATTAGACCAAAGAATAATACTTATTTTATTGCTTTGCGTTTCTTTAAATACATAGGATATGTCCGAAGGAATACGCCCGGTTTAAGAGAAATAAGGAATCACTTATTGGTTGAATATATAGGTGCTTTTGAGCAGGCCGTCAAACGATACCCTCAAAAAGAAGCGACGTTTATAGTCGATACCTGGCTCTTATTCCCAAAGGAGATTGATAAAATGCAAAAATTGGGGATACGAATTAATGAGAAAAAGATGTGCTGTGTTAATCTTTTATTTCTTGGCTTAATGGCATCCTTGGCTCATGCCGACCGAAGCTACTTAAACAAATTTTATAGCAAGCGGTTTTTTAAAATAGAGCTTCAAAAGAAAGACCTTATCCCTCTGAAAGCAAGTCTTACGAAAATATACGCCTCCCAGCCTTGAAGCAAGCTGGGAGGCGTTTTTAGTAGCGTTTGCCGTTATCGTAGATCTTTTTGAATCGCTTGGGTAAGCCGACTTGGTCGCGGAATTCGGGTTTTAGGCGGGCTATTGATTCTGTGAAGTCATAGACTGACTGGCAGCGCATGACAACCTGCTCGTCACTGATGCCGCACTGCATATCAGCCGGCCGCGGCCCAGGGCGAAGGAAGGAAACTTCTTCTTCTCTTTGTCTTTCAGCCAAGTCTTTACGTCCTGCTGGCCGCCCTTTATAGGGTGAAACAGAACCCATTCTTTTTCGCCAATTATTAACTGTCCGCGAAGTTACACCAAGCTTTTTAGCAATTTCTTCAGCAGTATAACCATCTTTTGTCATTTCATCAGCTAATCTTATTTTTTCAGCCTTTTCCATGAGCACACTTCTACCCCCTCTTTAACCGGCTTGACCGGGCGTATTCGAGCGACGCGTTGGGTAAATCTTTACTTTATGCGTTTTGGCAAATCCACCTGATTTTTAAACTCCGGCTTCAGTCTTCCTTGGTCATAAGCCGACCGGCAAGAACTTGCGAGCTGCTCGTCACTAATACCAAACTGCATATCAGCCGGCCGCGGCCCAGGGCGAAGGAAAGATACGTCTTCTTCATACTGCCTCGGGCTAAAACATTTCGAGCCTTTGGGTCTTCCACTATGCGGTGACTTGGCTCCCGTCTTTTTACGCCAATTCTTAACTGTCCGCGAAGTTACACCAAGCCTTTTAGCAATTTCTTCCGCTGTATAACCATCCCTCGTCATTTCATCGGCTAATTTTATTTTTTCACTCTTTGACGGCACACTTTTACCCCCTCTTTAACCGGCTATCCGGGCGTATTCGAGCGACGCATTACTATTGGTATATATTGTTATACTGTTATATAATAGTAGCTGAATGGCTTTATACTACAGTGCTGGGTAAATTGCTGCCTGTTTCTTTATTGGAAACTTCTTGTTCAAAAAAAAGCTCCTCTATGGCAATTCCAAGCCTTTCCGAAACAATTTTTGCTTCATCTAGAGAAAACCTAATTAATCCACTTTCCTTTTTATAATACGCTGCAACCGTCTTAAGACTTAATGCTTTAGCCATTTCTTTTGCGGATATTTTATTGTTGTTTCTAACCTCTCTAAGTTTAACGAACATGCTACTACCCTCCTTAACTACACTTATTGCCTGTTTCGATTTTGGATACTTAAATTATAGTTTCTGTTAAAGAAACTGTCAAGTCTATTTTAAAAAAAAATATGCTATTTTGGAAACTGTTCTTTATGTTTCCATATTGGAAATGTATAATGACGGTAGAGGTGTATTATGATGTATGCAAAAAGATTAAAAGAACTACGTGAAGAAAAAGGGCTAACCCAAGAAGCATTGGGTGAGCTTGTTGGTTTAACTAAAGCAAATATATCTAAGTATGAAAGCGGAAAACTGGAACCAAACATTGATACTATTAATTATCTAGCAAACTATTTCAACGTCAGTACCGACTACCTACTCGGCCGTACCGACAACCGTACCACGGGGATGGAAAAAAATAATGGAGAAATAATGGGCGACCCACAAATTCGCGCTCTAGCCCGCGCCAGCCGTAATCTTTCACCAGAAAAGAAAGAGCTATTGAAAAGGATTGCGGAATCTATGATTGAAGAGGCTATCAAGGATGAAGAAAACGATAAGCAGAATTAGACACTACTATATAAAACCAAAAATCGCAGAATTCATTGTTGAAAACGGAATAAGAAGCTTGCCGGTTGACCCTTTTGAGCTAATCAGGCGCAATAAATGGCCGCTGCGAACTTATCAATATCATTCAGAGAAACTTGGCATTAGTGTAAGGGACATTATTGATACCTACGAAACCGAAGATGCTTTCACAATTTACCAGGATGGACGCTATTCAATAAATTATAACGATGAAATCACTTCCCCTGGCCGGATACGCTTCACACTGATGCACGAGATCGGGCACATATACCTTAACCATTTATCTGAATTTGAACAAACAGTCCTGACCCGCAGCGGGCTGTCGGATGCGGAGTACGAGCTGCTTGAGAAAGAGGCAAATATATTCGCGGCAGAGGTTCTCTCCCCGTTCCCAGTATTGCAGAAGCTGGGGTGGGACAAGCACACAACAATACAAAAGTACTGCGGGCTTTCAAAAAGGGCAGCAATAAGCAGAGTAGCGCAGCTGCTTGGAGCGACAAATAATAACGGACAACAAAACAAGACTATACTTAATAACTTTTATAAATATATCTATCAAAAAAAATGTACTCACTGCGGGCTTGGCCTAGTTGCCGAAAACGAAAAATACTGCCCGGTGTGCGGAAACAGCTTAGAGTGGGGAGACGATATCAAAATGAAATATAAGGGATTCTCTTTAAGCGAAACAGGAAAAGCTTTATTATGCCCGAAATGCAATAACGAGGAAATACATAATGAGGGTGACTACTGCAAAATATGCGGCACATATGTAACCAACAAATGTGCTGGCGAAACTGACCTTGACCCACACGGCAACGAATACGTTGTACAAGCTCCCTGCGATACGGTGGCAGAGGGCAACGCGAGGTTTTGTGTGTACTGCGGCTGCAGGACTACTTTTTATCAAAACGGGCTTCTCTCTTGCTGGGAGGAAGAAAAAAAGGGAATGGAATTGGGGCCTGGGCGAGTTGGGGGTGGATCTGGTGCTGGGACCGGGGCAAGAGTCGGAGCTTCAAACACTTCAGATAGAGTGCTAGTAGCTAAAAAATAACAAAACAAAGAAAAGATTTTAATGACAACTAGAAATTTCTGAACGGTAGCATGTGCTATATGTTCCCCTGAATATTAGGGGGGAGCAATCGGCAGTACCCGACAATATATATAAAAACCCGCCCAGGAAAAAGGCGGGTTTTGTGCTTGGTGTGGTGTTCGACATATTTAGACAGGGATTGACAGGAGGTATGCGGAATAAATGCACACAACTGCGGTAATGGAAAAAAATATTCTAAGATGCTGGGAGTAAAACATGGATGATAGTGTAGCCAAACTGAAAAGTGACCTTAACCGGATTAGCCAGCGTATCTACTCAATAAAAAACCTGATTGAACGGGAATCAGATTTGAGGGAAAAGAAGCGGTTGGAGAAAGAACTTAAGGAGATGCAGTACCAGGCGTTGTTTTATATTGAGAAATTGAGGAATGAAAAATCAAATTCGAGGGAGGAATTCTGATGAAAAAAAGAGTGATATCGTATGTATTAATAGTTCTGTTGTTGGCTTCAATATCCCCGGTCTACAGCCACTCTGGACGTACAGATTCTAGTGGTGGACACCGAGATAACAAAAATGCTAGTGGTCTTGGGTCTTATCATTACCATCATGGCTACCCCGCACATCTTCATCCAAATGGGGTATGCCCCTATGCATCTAAACCAGCTCCATCCCCCAACCCTGCCCCAGCTCCTAAAATTAATATATATATAGACGGGCAATTAGTCTCCTTCTCACAACAGCCTATTATTCAAAATGGAACGACTTTGGTGCCGATGAGGAGTATTTTTGAAGCATTAGGAGCAACAGTAAACTGGGATGAAAAAACTAAAACGATTAATGCTGGAAAACCCGGGGGGAATTCAATAATCCTTACTATTGATTCAAAAGTAGCTGTAGTAAATAGTTACCAAGCTAATGTGCCAGATAAAACTATCGAGCTGAATATTCCAGCTAAAATAATCAATCAAACTACGTATGTCCCTTTGCGTTTTGTAGGGGAAGCACTCGGTGATACAGTTGTTTGGGACGGAGAAACTAATTCTATTAAGATATATAAAAAATAAGTGTCTTCACTTAACTATGTTGGTAATACCGCATAAATGCCCGAATTTATTGGGGATATCGGGGGTAAAAAGGGTATTGGTAATACCGCCTTTGCTGGAATGTGTGTCTGAGATTAGCGGTAATACCGAAACGCCTAAAAC
>DLMZ01000056.1:0-417 GCA_002479415.1 Firmicutes bacterium UBA7523 | reverse complement strand
GCGGTTTGTTGGTATTACCGGGGCTGAGGTTTTAAACGTATATTAGATGAAATATGCGAAACCTTTAATATATGCTCTTGAAAGGAGTTTATGATGGAAAGCAACACTGTAACAAAAGCAGCACAAATGAAATCAATTATAAAAAAAATACTTTTCTCTACGCTGGCAATTATAATTTCGTTATTGACATCATTAGCGTCAGCAGCTACATGGCTTATTGTTTTTAAGGATCCTGTAGTCAGCGAATTAATCATCCAATTACAAGCATTCTATATTGTTATTGTTGCACTGTTTATAGCGGTAGCTTTTACTTATCCAGATATATTGATAAAACTTATTAAGATAATCTTAAAGCTATTATTTGGAGGATGGGTTTTAATATTTATAATGATTTCAACACTCGATGAAACAAATAAG
>DLMZ01000030.1:11234-18096 GCA_002479415.1 Firmicutes bacterium UBA7523 | reverse complement strand
GCACAAAATTCTTGACACTCCCGAAGGATCTGTTATAGCTCTCAGGTGTGGTATAGGCTTAGCTGTATAACTGTCCTCTGAAGCTGCGGTAAAACCAATTCCACAAACGGTATTCTCCTAGTGCGGGGGAATAGACAGCCTCTAAGCCTTTTAGCTTCAATAACTCTTTTGAGGGACCGGTAACAACCACGCCGTAAGCTTTGACGCCATTTTCATGTAAATATTCTAAGCGTTCATCTAAGCGCAGCTTACTTGGGGCTCCCCGGTAAATTTGATTAGCAATCTTTTGGTTTTCAACGAGGAATTTCATTGACTCAATAAAGTATTCTTCACGTTCAGAGCCGCTAAAGCCCCATACGCCACGAAATGCTGTAAGGGGAGCGAGGCGGTCTTCCTCTTCGCTCAATTCCAAGCCGGTGGCAATAGCATACCAGGTAATTTCTATATCAAAGTCTGAGAATAACTCAATTACTTCGTCAATTGTATAAGGTTCCCAAAAAGACAACCCTAATTCGGCAACAGTCCCCTCGGGAATGATATCTAGAACGTCCCAGGCTTGCTCGTATGCACTTGCTGTTGCTCTATCTATTTGTCCTGGATGAAAAAAGAATAAGTTGTTATCAAGCATGCCCTGATCCCATGACCACCGACGGTTAATGATTGAAAAAATGTAATTAATATTCAAATGGCCGATAGTGTAATTCTCCCTGCCCACTTGCTTTTGTAGAGCGTAGCTGCCATTAGCAACGAAGTAAGGTTTTATATTTAAACTGCTGTGCCCCCATCCCGCATTTGTGTAGAACATCGGACGGATAGTAAGGGGTATGGTTACATTGGGAAATGTAAACTCGGTAATTAGTACAGCTGTTTTTTGGGATTTGTACAGCAAGGAATTTTCTTTACCCCAGTTAAAATAAACGGCCGATAAAAAGGAGCCGGCTATTTGCAGCGCAATAAATAAGAAAAGCAGAGTTGCGGCAATGTTAAAACGATTTTTAAATTTTGCACGGAGAAGGATTTTTTGCTGCTGTTTTTCGCTTAAAACATTTTTGGGCAAAGGTTCGCAGCAGATCTTTTCTTCTTTGTTTATTAGCTCATCAAGGATTTCTTGGCAGTGATTACAGTTACTTATGTGGGCATCTATGGCAGCTTCTTCTTCGCTGTTAAGTTTTCCGTCAAAGTAAGCCTTGATTTTTGCGTAATCCCTACAGGTCATTTTTTATCTCCTCCTTTATTTTTTTTCGTGCTCTAAATAGTTTAACTTTCACATTGCTCAGGCTAATTCCTAAAATGTAGGTTATTTCATGATAAGTAAACCCGTAATAATCTCTTAATATAACAACTTGGCGGCTGCTTTCAGGTAGTGTTTCAACGGCTTTTTGCCAAATTGCTATCCGTTCCTTTTGCAGCAGACTCTCTTCTGGGCTTGGCTCTAAGCTTATATTAATATTTGCCAAGATAGCAGGGTCTGTTTGGATTTGCCGATGTTCTTTGCGATACCAGTCAATATAGGAGTTGTATGCTACGCGAAAAAGCCAGGGCCGGATCGTTTCCCCTTCATAGCTGTCAAGGTAATCGTAAGCCTTAATAAATGTATCTTGAACCAAGTCTTCAGCTGTTTGGGGGCTGCGTGAAAGACGCAGCAAATATTGATACAAATCATTGATATAGGTTCTGTAGACAGCGTCTAATGAATTAGTTTTCATTCCGACCCCCCTTCCCTAAATAAACGGATTAGGCTATGGAAAAGTTACATATATTTTAACAGAAAATGCTCATTCTGTTGGTAGAAATAGAATTTTTTGCTTAATTATATTTATTAAACTTAAGAATTAGGGTTTATTAGGCTGACAGCAAGCTCTGGTATGAGCTTGCTGTTATTGCTTTGGGTATTAAGGCCGCGGTTATGGAACAGTTGCTCGATGTGTGGTATGATATTGCCGTATCTGCTGTTAGGGAGGCGCTGGCATGAAAATACCTAAATGGATTACAAGAAGAGTAGTACGGGCTATTATCGAATTTGATATGCTTTCCGCGGGTGACCGGGTGTTGGTTGGGTTATCTGGGGGCAAGGATTCCGCGTTTTTGTTATATGCTATGAAAGCTTTGCAAGAGCAGGTGCCGTTTAAGTTTGATTTGGCTGCGCTCCATGTGGATCAAGGGTTTGAAGCAGACTTTGATGCTTCTCCCATGGAGGAGCTTTGTGAAACACTTGGTGTTTCTTTTTATCTGAAGCGTACAAGCATTTTCCAGGCGGCATTTAACCATGAACGGCAGAATCCGTGCGCGCAATGTGCTTATTTGCGCCGGGCTTTCGTTAATGATTTTGCGGTGAAGAATAATTTTAATAAAGTGGCGCTGGCTCATCATCATGATGACGCGGTGGAAACTTTTCTTATGTCACAGCTTTATTCAGGTCAGGTTAAGACGTTTCAGCCGAAGTCTTTTTTGGATCGTACCTGTGTTACTGTAATCCGTCCTCTTATTTACTTCCGGGAGTCAGAAATAAAGAAGGCGGGCAAGCTACTGCCTTATACTCCTGTGGATACTCCCTGTCCCATGGCAGGACGGTCAATGCGGGCGGTTGTAAAAGAAATGATTAAGAATATGACCCGGGATAACCGTCATATTTATGATAGTTTGGCGGCTGCCATGCGGGATGGAGGAGAGGTATGCCGTTGGCCTGCTATACCGCCTGGACATGAGTTTAGAAAAAAGACTGCCGAATTTTGGAATAAAAAGGGGAAGGAATTTGAGAGTTCGGCGGGAAATAGAAAGGATGAAACAAGCGAGGGGGAATCTGATTGAAACATAGAACGCTAAAGCCGGAAGAATTGCGCTCCTTTTGTAATCCTGAGCAATTTGAATTTGAAACAACAGAATCACTTCCTCCACTGGAGGGGATTATTGGTCAGGAGCGGGCGGTACGAGCCATGGAGTTTGGTTTGGCTATTAAACGCCAAGGGTATAATATTTTTATGACTGGCTTGACCGGCACAGGAAAGCTTTCCTGTGCACAGACGCTTGTTAACGAGGTAGCAGGAACAGAAAGACCGCCTGATGACTGGTGCTATGTTTATAATTTTGAAAACCCTGGTCAGCCCATGTCATTAAGGTTGCCTTGTGGTCAGGGGGCTCAGTTTGCCAAAGATATGGCAGAGCTTGTTGAGTCATTAAAATTGGAGATTCCTAAGGCTTTTGATACAGATGACTACGGCAGGGAAAAGGCCGAGATATTTAAAAATTATCAGGAAACTAGAACTGAGCTTTTGGATGAGTTGACTAGTAATGCTTTAGAGCAAGGTTTTATATTAAAGAAGGCAAGCACCGGATTTGTTAGTATTCCTCTGAAGGACGATAAGGAAATGTCGAACGAGGAGTTCGAAGCTCTGCCGGATGAAGTAAAAGATGGGTTTGAGCGAAAATCAGGTGAAATTCAGCTCAAGGCTATACAAATAATGAGGAAAATCCAAGCTGCAGAACGGGAAATGAAAAATAAGATTAAAGACCTAGAAAATAAAATTGGCCTGTTTGCAGTAGGCTATCTAATTGATGAATTGAAAGAACGTTATGGTAAAGAAGAAGCGGTAAAAAGGTATTTGGATGAGGTGCAAAAAGATAACTTAAATAGCTTAGAGGAATTTCGCGGAGAAGATGAAGATGAAGCAAATATGTTCCCATGGATGAAGCGAAAGGGAGACCAGGGACATAAATACCGTGTAAACCTTGTTGTGGATAATAAGGATACTATAGGGGCACCGGTAGTCTTTGAAACCAATCCCACTTATTATAATCTGATTGGTCGAGTCGAATATGAGAGTAAAATGGGAATGATGACTACTGATTACACCATGATTAAAGGTGGTTCATTGTTAAAAGCCAACGGAGGGTATCTTCTTTTGCAAATTAGGGATGTTTTGTCTAGCCCCGGAGCGTGGGAAGGTCTGAAACGGGTGCTAAGAACAGGGGAAATTTGCATGGAGAATTTGGGAGAGCACTTTGGCCTTTTAGCCATGTCCTCTTTGCGTCCTCAAGCTATCCCTGTGGATGTAAAAGTTGTTTTAATCGGCAGCCCTGCTATATATAAGGCTCTTTATCATTTGGATGAAGATTTCCGTAAGTTGTTTAAGGTGAAAGCGGATTTTGATACGGAGATGTCAGGTAATCGTGAGAACATGACCCAGATGGCCAGTTTCATTGCCACTCATTCAGAAAGGGATGGTGTTCGTCATTTTGATCGTACCGCCGTAGCCCGTTTGGTAGAGTACAGCGCTCGATTGGCAGATCATCAGAGTAAGCTAAGCGCCAGGTTTAATGAGATTGTGGAAATCATTTATGAGGCTGATGCATGGGCACAAATGACAAATGATGATATCATCAATGGCGAACATGTTAAGAGGGCTATTGAGGAAAAAGTGTATCGCTCAGACAAGTATGAACAGAAGCTGCAGGAGCTATTGGATGAGGGGACTATTCTAATAGATGTGGACGGCAGCAAAATAGGCCAAGTTAACGGCCTTTCCGTATTAAATAATGGGGATTATGTATTTGGGCGGCCATCCAGGATAACAGCTGTTACATATTTGGGGAAACAGGGCATTATAAATATTGAGCGGGAAACTAAAATGAGTGGGCAACTCCATGACAAAGGGCTGCTTACGTTAAATGGATTTCTTGCATCTAAGTTTGCTCAGGAGCGCCCAATGACACTGTCGGCAAGCCTAACATTTGAACAATTATATTCCGGTGTCGATGGGGACAGCGCTTCCAGTACCGAGCTTTATGCTATTCTTTCAAGCCTTTCCGGTTTGCCTCTCAGACAGGATATTGGCGTAACTGGATCGGTAAACCAGCGGGGAGAAATTCAGCCCATTGGCGGCGCTACATATAAGGTTGAAGGGTTTTATAAAGCCTGCAAGCTTATTGGACTCACAGGCAAGCAAGGTGTAATATTGCCGGCACAAAATGTTAAGAATTTGAATCTTTCTGATGAAGTGGTGGATGCGGTGAGGGAAGGTAAGTTTCATATATATCCGGTTGCAACCATCGATGAAGGCATTGAAATTATGACCGGAGTTCAAGCAGGGGTGCAGAAGCCTGGTGGAGGCTATCCCGCAGATACCGTTTATGGGCTTGTGTCTGCTCAACTGGAAAAGTTTCATAATTTGTCACAGCAGCTCGGCAAAGATGAAGAAGGAGATAAAGAACAAGGCCCAGTATGTCCTAATGGTTGCCATTAGGCATTAAGAAGACCAGGAAGGATTGGATCATTGAAAGCATTGCTGAGTGTTGATGATTTTCTTGAAAATATAGATAAGTACTTTTTAGTTGATGTGCGCTCTCCTGCAGAATACACAGAGGCTTCTATCCCGGGAGCCGTTAATATCCCTTTATTGAATAACCAAGAAAGGGAGTTAGTAGGCACTGCCTACTGGCAGGAGGGAATAGAACAGGCGAAGATGGCAGGGCTTTCTCTGGTTTCCGTCAAATTGCCCGAACTTGTAGAGAGCATTCTTTCTGCCGCCGCAGGACGAGAAATTGTTCTTTATTGCTGGCGAGGCGGTATGCGTAGCCACAGCATTGTTACTTTGTTAAAAGCATTGGGATACCCGGCATTGCAGTTAGTTGGAGGTTACAAGGCTTTTCGCCGCCGGGTGAATAGATTTTTAAATGACCCTGCAATTACTGCTTCTGTCATTGTTTTAAACGGATTGACTGGTGTAGGTAAAACCTTGGTTATTAAAGAGCTACAGCAGTTGAATATGCCTGCATTGGATTTGGAGGCCATGGCTAACCACCGGGGCTCAGCTTTTGGCAGTGTCGGACGGGGAAAGCCTCGCAGCCAAAAGGATTTTGAGGCTTTACTTTTTTTGGATCTCTACAAGCTTAAGGATGCAGCCTTTCTAGTTGTTGAGGGAGAGGGAAAGTGTGTCGGACCAGTAGTAATCCCGGATTTTTTCTTTCAGACTATGTTAGGTGGACAGCATATATTGTTGGAAGCCGCTCTTGATACAAGAGTGGAGAGAATTGTGGACGAATACCAGGGCGTTTTGGCTGAAAACAATGCTGAATTAGCTGCTGCTGTAATGTCTTTGCAAAAACGCTTAGGGAAAAACAAGTGCGCGGAGCTTGCTGAGCTGGTTAGACAGGGTGAAATTAATAGTGCAGCATCCTTTTTATGTGAAGAATACTATGACCGTTATTACAGGGATTCACGTCGCAAGCAGGATGATTATTTAGCTATTATTAATGTGGATGATGTGTGTCGAGGCGCACGGGAGGTTCTGTCTGTTATTGACTCGTATCTTCAAAAAACAAGGAGCGCGTTGCCGGAGGAGGATAACGCATGAATATAGTGCTCGTAGAGCCGGAAATCCCGCCAAACACCGGGAATATATCGCGGACATGTGCTGTTACGGGAACAGCGTTGCATCTTGTTGAACCACTAGGCTTTTCCCTTGATGAACGCCATTTACGCCGGGCAGGGCTGGATTACTGGGATTATCTTAAGCTTGTTAAGCATAGAAGCCTGGATGATTTTTTAAAGACTGTGCCGGGAAAGAACTTATGGTTTATGACTACGAAAAGCCGCCGATTATATACGGACGTTGAGTATGGCTTGGATGACTATTTAGTTTTTGGCAAAGAAACGGCCGGATTGCCGGAGGAGCTGCTTTCCGCTTATCCGGAGCGCTGTATCCGTATTCCCATGGGAGAAAACGTGCGCTCTCTTAATTTATCAAACGCTGTTGCCGTTGTTTTGTATGAAGCTTTGCGTCAGCAGGGTTTTCCTGAAATGGCATAATGTTTAATAACTATTTGCTTGACAAAACAGCGTATAGTTAATATAGTTTAACTAGTT
>DLMZ01000030.1:0-11118 GCA_002479415.1 Firmicutes bacterium UBA7523 | reverse complement strand
TAGTTACTGATGGAAACGAGGCGATAATGATGATTACTTCTCCCCGAGCCCACAGAATGACAAAACAGCGTCAAATTATTTTGGATGTTCTGCGAAGCACAGATTGCCATCCCACTGCTGATTGGATTTATGAAAAGGTGAGACAAGAAATACCAAGGATAAGCTTAGGCACTGTTTATCGTAATTTGCGTGTTTTAAAAGAAATCGGTGATATCCTGGAACTGAATTACGGCAGTACTTATAGCCGCTTTGACGGCAATAGCAGGGCTCACTACCATTTTGTTTGTCTTGAATGCGGTAACATTCAGGACATTCACGTCCCTGTCTATACTGAGCTTGATAAAGCTGCGTCTGAGAAAGTTGACGGTAAGGTAGAGTTTCACAGGATGGAATTTTATGGAACCTGCTCAGGGTGTCAATAAAAAAAAGACGCTTAATCGCGTCTTTTTTTATTGACCAGTCTATCCCGATCGCCCGGTAATGCTGCCATTAGCGTCTTCCTTAATGTAATAATGATAAAGGACAACCTTTAACGTTGCCGCTACAGGAATGGCCAGGATAAAGCCTATAAAGCCCAGAAGCTTGCCGCCTACAAGCAGGCTCACAATAACTGTGAAGGGGCGTAAATCTACAGCCCGTCCCAAGAGGAGCGGAGTAAGAATGAAGCCGTCTACTGCTTGGATAACAACATAGAGCACGATAATTATTAACGGATTGGGTGTTTCGGGCGCAAAGGCAAGAAGTACGGCGGGTATCCCGGCCAAGTAAGGTCCTATATAAACAATAATGTTTAATATGCCTGCTAGGATTCCCAGCATTAGTGCAAAGGGCATGCCGATTATTGTAAGGATTACCCCTGTTAAAATACCTACAATACTGCAGCGGACTATATTTCCTTGGATGTAGGCGCCCACCTTTATGTCAATGGTTCGCAGAACGTGGGATGCTTCTTTTCGCCAGCCGTTAGGGAAAAGAAGCAGAACACTTTTTTTAATTGATGAGAGATCTCGCAGCATATAAAATACAATGAAAAGCACAATAACAGCTTCTGTGAAGAAGGAAAAAATGTTGCCTATGGGAGCAGTAAGAGTGAGGACGGCCTGTTGCAGCATAATGGGCAGTTCCATTGAAAACTCTTGGAGGGCGCTGGCTATATCTTCATTAATAAGAAGTTCTTCAATTTGAGTGATGAATTGCGGCAGCAGATAGCGATAATCGTTTGCCAGATAGCTTGCTAAATCACGCATTTCGCTGAGCAGAGCAGGGATTAGCAGGTAAAAAAACGTTGCTGTGGAGAAGAGCAGAAGAAAGTAGACTATTAATACCGAGAGATAGTGGGGAAGACCCTTTTTAGTCAGATACGACGATAGGGGGGATAGACTATATACAATAAGTGTGGCAAAGGTAAGCAAACTGAGCACCCAAGTGATTTTGTTGATAAACCAAACTGCAGCGACAATAGACACTATTACGAGCAGAATCTTCACAGACAGCTGCCAAGCCTGCTCATTCCAGTTTCGTTCATTCATGTGGCACACCTCCAATATACTTATTATAGATGGGTTGGGCTCCGGTTACAACCTGCTGTGATAAAAAACCTTCTGTCTGCGTATATTTGATGCAGGAGGGGTGCTATATGTATGTGGAAATCATGCTTGTTATAGTCAATTTATTATTGGCATTGGGGATGATATGGTTGCCGTCTATTGCGGGAGGAGAGATAGGTAATCTATTTGCCCGTACATGGCTTTTGTTTGGAATACTGATTTTTCTAGGGCATTATATAGATTATCAGGCCAAATTAAAAAAGAAGGAATTATTGTATGCAAGAGGTGTTATGGTTCATCGTCATTCTGCTTCTCTTGGGGAGCGTGGTCAAGGACGTAGGTCAGCTTCTCTGCAATAATGATAGTTTTAACGCTGAGGCGAAATTGTTTGCCGTCAGCTTCTACAATACGCTTGTCAAGCAAATTTACAACCAGCGTGTGAGGTATGGATTCCACTTCTTCACCGATTAAGTTTTGTGTTAGCTTAAGAATTTCTTGATGAAGCATAAGTTCAACAAATGGGTTGTTTACAGGGCGGTTAAACTGTATATTTACCTCCTTAATTAGTGCGGTTCGGTGTTTTTGCCACTGAGCCTCAATTTTTTTTAGCCGTTCTTCTGTTTCATATAATTCTACTTTAAGTTTTTCCCGGGAAATAATAAGCTCGTTCATGCGGCGGCTTAGATATGTGTTCATTAGAACTGCTCCAAAAATTGTGCCAACCAGTATCAGAGCCAGATAACGCTTCATCGTGGCTGTCCGCCTGAAAGGTGGATTACCAGCAGGTAGCCGGCGTGTGCCCCCAGAAAAGCAGACAATATTAATAAAAGTTGTTTTGCAAGAGTGCCGATATGCCAACCGAGAAATCCTTCCTCAATGGCGCGGATAGTGTCAAATGTGCCGCCCATGGCCGTAACCAGCGCCCAGATTTTTAGCTTCCCCGCCAGCTCTAAGATGCTGTGTCCCGGTGCTTGGCCCATAAATACAGCGCCAAGTGAGCCGACTAGTGTTCCTCCCAGAATTACCCCAAAAGCGATAAAAGCATTTATTGTCAGTGTATCCAGTAGCTTGCCCATAAATTCACCTCCGTTTCTAAAGTATTATGGTGAAAAAGAAAGGTTTAGACATTGATAAAGAAAAAGGAAAACATAAGAAAAAAACGAATAAAGTACAAAGATTGACATCGAGGTGAAGACATGAGAAAACAACAATTTGTGCATTTGCATACTCATACAGAGTACTCCTTGCTGGATGGGGCAGGACGAATAAAAGAATCGGTGGCTCGCGCAGCTGAATTAGGGATGCCTGCATTGGCCATTACCGATCATGGTGTGATGTACGGAGTTATTGATTTTTATAAGGCAGCAAAAAAAGCGGGGGTTAAGCCTGTTATTGGCTGTGAGGTTTATGTTGCGCCGCGCTCTCGCACAGATCGCGATCCGCGCCGCGATAGCAGGCAGCATCATTTAGTGCTTTTGGCAAGGAATATGGACGGGTACAAGAACTTAATGGAGCTGGTTAGCCGAGGTTTTAGTGAAGGCTTTTATTATAAGCCCCGGGTGGACCACGAGTTGCTAAAAAGATATTCTTCAGGCTTAACTGCGCTTTCCGGCTGTTTAGCCGGAGATATTCCTGCCGCTATTATGGAGCACCGTGAAGAAGATGCATTGCGGCTTATTAGTTTTTACCGTGATACTTTCGGAAAAGAAAATTTCTTCCTTGAAATTCAGGATCATGGTATTCCTGAACAAAAAGAGGTGAACCAGGGGCTTATCCAGCTGTCTAAAGCAACCGGAACTCCTTTAGTTGCAACTAACGACCTGCACTATATAAAAAGCAGTGATGCGGAAGCACATGATGTGCTGCTTTGTATACAAACAGGTAAAACTGTTGAGGATGCCGGCCGTATGCGTTTTTCATCATCTGAGTTTTATTTGAAATCGGCCGAGGAAATGGAAGCTCTTTTCCCGGAGCAGCTGGATGCACTAGATAATACATTGGCCATTGCAGATGCCTGTAATTTAGATTTTGAATTTGGCAATACTCATTTGCCCGTATATGAAATACCTGTCGATTATGATGATAATGGTTATTTGCGTAAAGTGTGTATGGACGGCGCACACAGCCGTTACGGAGAGGAACTTTCCGCTGAAGTTGTTGAGCGGTTGGACTTTGAGTTAAATGTTATAAAGCAGATGGGATACGCTTCTTACTTTCTAATTGTCTGGGACTTTATTCGCTATGCACATGAAAAGGGAATTTTAGTAGGGCCGGGACGGGGCTCTGCCGCAGGTAGCCTAGTGGCGTATTGTTTGAGTATTACCAATATCGATCCCCTAAAATATAATTTGCTGTTTGAGCGCTTTCTTAATCCAGAGCGGGTTACCATGCCTGATATAGATATTGACTTTTGTTATGAAAAGCGTGAAAAAGTAATAGATTATGTTGTTGAAAAGTATGGGGTTGAGAGCGTTTCTCAAATTATTACCTTTGGTACTATGGCAGCTCGTGCTGCTGTTCGTGATGTGGGGCGAGCACTTAATCTTCCGTACGCCGAAGTAGATAAGATTGCTAAGATGATACCTGCAGAGCTTAATATTTCCATTGCCGATGCTATGGAAAAGACGCCTGAACTGCAAGAGCTGACAAAGAGTGACCCAAGGGTAGCTAAGCTTATAGAATTAAGCTTAGCTGTGGAAGGTTTGCCTCGTCATGCTTCAACACATGCTGCGGGTGTAGTAATTTCACGCGACCCTTTAGTAAATTATGTGCCGCTGCAGAAATCCGGAGAGGACGGCATGGTTACCCAGTTTCCCATGGGAACACTGGAGGAATTGGGCCTTTTAAAAATGGACTTTCTCGGACTGCGTACCTTAACTATTATGGAAGAAGCAGTCCGCCTGATAAAGATGTCTTTGGGTAAAGAAGTGGATATTTCCAAGCTGCCACTAAATGATGAAGCCACATATGCCTTGCTGTCCCATGGAGATACTGCGGGAGTATTTCAGCTGGAATCCAGCGGTATGCGCAGTGTTTTAAGGGAATTAAAGCCTAACGTTTTCGAAGACATTATCGCGGTGGTGGCTTTATATCGTCCGGGCCCAATGGAGCAGATTCCTACCTTTATTCAAAGCAAGCACGGTCATATACCAATTCGTTATGCACATCCTTCATTGGAGCCAATATTAAAGGAAACGTATGGCGTCATGGTTTATCAGGAACAAATTATGCAGGTTGCTGCCACCATGGCAGGGTTTTCTCTGGGTGAGGCGGATTTGCTTCGCCGGGCAATTGGTAAAAAGAAGCTGGAGGTTTTAAACGAGCAGCGGGAAAAGTTTGTTAAGGGCTGTACGGCAAAAGGCCACTCGGCAAAAGCAGCTAATGAAGTATACGACCTGATTGTTAAGTTTGCTTCATACGGCTTTAATAAATCTCACGCTGCAGCTTATGCGCTGATAGCTTATCAGACAGCATATCTTAAAGCCAACTATCCTACTCAATTTATGGCGGCTTTGCTCACTGGCGTTATGGGTACAAGCGACAAGGTAGCAACGTATATCGGTGATTGCAAACGGATGGGGATTGATGTGTTAGCTCCTGAGATTAGTATTAGCGAAGCTAACTTCACTGTGAGCGGAGAAAAGGAAATCCGCTATGGATTGTCTGCTGTTAAAAATGTAGGTGCCGGAGCTATTGAGTCAATACTAAAGGCACGCAGTGAACTTGGGAGCTTTGAATCCTTGCGTGATTTTTGTTCCAAAGTGGATTTGCGCGCTTGTAATAAAAAAGTGATGGAGAACCTTATTAAAAGCGGTGCTTTCGACTGCTTCGGAGCCAACCGGAATCAACTGCTGGCCATATTGGATGATACTGTGTCCGCAGGACAGACGATGCAGAAGGAGCGGCAAAGCGGGCAGATGTGTATGTTTGAGTTTGCAGAGGAGGATTGTGATTGGATAAAGCTAGAGGATGAATATCCTGATTTGCCCGCACCATCTTCCAGAGAGCGGCTAGCAATGGAAAGAGAATCTATAGGGTTGTATATTAGCGGCCACCCTCTGCAGGAATATAGTAAAGTTTTGAGCCACTATCCTTATTTGACTAATTGTAGTGACCTCAAGCAGTGTCAGGATAATGCTCAGGTAGTTATTGCCGGCATGATTGTCGGAGTTAAGCAGATAATTACCAAGGCCGGCAAGCCCATGGCTTTTTTCATTCTGGAGGACTTGCAGAATCAAGTGGAAGTAGTAGTTTTTTCTGCTGTCTATGAAGAAAGCCGTGCTTATCTAGAAAACGATCGGGTTGTTATTGTTCAGGGCAGGACAAGCCATAAAGAGGAGGAAGAGGCGAAGATTATTGCTGACAGTATATCTCCTCTGCCTGTTGAGGCTAAGGAAGTCATAATTAGTTGTATAGACAGCTATGATTTTAGCCAGTTGCTTTCGCTTAAAGATATATTGCAGGGAATTCGCGGCACCCTTCCTGTTTATCTCTTTTTTCCTGAAGAAAAAAAGAAAGTTCTTTTATCACAGAATTATTGGGTAAATGATGATGACCCTCGGCTTTTAGAAGTTGAAAATCTGTTTGGCAGAGATGCTGTCCAAATCAATAAAGCAGGATAAGCTGACTTTTTGCAGGGCAAATTATGGTCAGGTTATTTCACATAAAAAAAGGAGCTATGCAATGCGAAGATTAGGTGTTTTGACATCCGGCGGCGATGCTCCCGGAATGAACGCGGCGCTGCGTGCAGTGGTTCGTAAGGCAATTTACCATGGATTGGAAGTTGTTGGCTTTCGTCGAGGCTATCATGGCTTGATTTACGGTGAATATGAGTCGATGGGACTAGGCTCTGTTGCCGATATTATTCACCGTGGCGGTACGGCATTACGTACGGCTCGATCTCCTGAATTTCTAGAACCTGCCGGTCGAAAGCAAGCGTTGGAGAATATTAATGCCAGTGGAATAGACGCTTTAGTAGTTATTGGTGGTGACGGTTCATTTAGAGGCGCTGCGGCATTGGAGAGCGCTGGGATACAGACTGTGGGTATCCCCGGAACAATCGACAATGACATTGCTTGTACTGATTACAGCATCGGATTTGATACCGCCGTCAATAATGTAACCGATGTTATTAATAAAGTCAGAGATACGGCTACCTCCCATGACCGTGTTTATCTCATTGAGGTTATGGGACGTTCCACAGGGCATATTGCTTTGGCAGCAGGGCTTGCAGGCGGTGCTGAGTCCATATTGGTCCCCGAGGTGCCCTATGATTTGGATAAAGTATGTGAACGGCTTCATCGTGGGGTAAAACGCGGAAAGCTACATAGCCTTATTCTAGTTGCCGAAGGAGTGGGGAGCGCTATAGAAATTGGCAAGCAACTGCAAGAGCTTACAAAGATGGAGACAAGGGCAATTGTGCTGGGGCATCTGCAACGAGGTGGCACTCCGACGGCGTTTGACCGCATGTTGGCAAGCCGGCTGGGCGCTGCCGCAGTAGACTTTTTACGTTCCGGCTGCCATGGGCTGATGGTTGGTGTCCAAGCCGGACAAATAAAGGCTGTACCGTTTACGGAAGCGTTAACACAAAAGAAGCCGTTTTCCAAAGAATTGTTTGAGTTAGCAACAATTTTAGCTATATAATAAAGATAAGGTTTAGGGGGATGTATAATGAGGAGAACAAAGATTGTTTGTACACTGGGGCCTGCTAGCAATACTGCTCCCGTGCTTAAGCAGTTAATAGCTGCAGGGATGGATGTGGCCAGGCTAAACTTTTCCCATGGCACTCACGAAGAGCATGGGGCGGTTATTGCTGCTGCCAGGCAGGCTGCTGCGGAACAAAAGAGCAATCTAGCAATCCTTCTTGATACGAAGGGGCCGGAAATTCGCATAGGCACATTTGCCCAAAAGAAAATAACACTGCGGGAAGGGCAGAGCTTTAAGCTTGTTACGGAACAAATAATTGGAAATGAAACAGGTGTTCATGTTAACTATCCCGGAATAGTAAATGATGTAAGCCCGGGCATGAAAATATTATTGGATGACGGATTAATTATAATGGAAGTTACTGCGGTGACCGACAGTGAAGTGAACTGTCTTGTGCTAAACACAGGTGAAATCAGCGATCGCAAAGGAGTAAATATTCCAGGGGCTCACCTTAATTTGCCAGCAATTTCTGAGAAAGACAAAGATGATATTATTTTTGCCATAAAAAATGACCTCGACTTTATAGCGGCATCTTTCGTTAGGAAGCCAGCAGATGTTTTAGCTATTCGCACTATTTTGGAAGAGCATAATTCTCAGATTCAAATCATTGCGAAAATAGAAAATCAGGAAGGTGTAGAGAATCTTGACAATATCCTGGCTGTTTCCGACGGAATCATGGTGGCACGAGGTGACCTAGGAGTAGAAATTCCCGCCGAGGATGTGCCTTTGGTTCAAAAAATGATTATCGCTAAATGTACTTCCGTTGGCAAACCAGTTATAACAGCTACACAAATGCTCGATTCAATGATGAGAAATCCTCGCCCTACTAGAGCTGAAGCAAGTGATGTGGCCAATGCTATCTTTGACGGTACAGATGCGATAATGCTGTCGGGAGAAACCGCGATTGGACGCTTTCCGTTGGAAACAGTTCAAACCATGGCCCGAATTGCCCAGAGAGCAGAAACTGCTCTCCAATATGCACAGATGCTGGAAAACTTTGATCCGCCTGCGGAAAGGAGCATAACAGATGCAATTTCTTATGCTACATGTCATGCTGCTCAAGAACTGGGAGCTAACGCAATAATCACAGCAACCCAATCCGGTTTTACCGCAAAGGCGGTTTCCAAATACAAACCTAAAGCAAGAATCATAGCTGTAACACCTAGTGAATCGGTAGCTCGCAAGCTGTTGTTAACATGGGGTACTTTTCCTGTTCTCTGCCGCCCCACATCATCCACAGATGATATGTTCTCTGCGGCCATTGAGGCCTCGTTGAAGAGCGGCTACATAGCAAACGGTGATTTGGTAATTATTACAGCCGGTGTTCCTGTGGGCGTCAGCGGCACAACCAACTTGCTTCGTGTTCATACCGTTGGGGAAATTCTAATGCGCGGCACGGGGTTAGGAAAAAAACCAAGCACAGGCAATGTGCGAATTGCGCTTAATAGCGAGGAAACCAAAAATCTGGAGGATGGAGAAATTCTCGTTACTCCTTATACCGATAGTGATTATGTCCCTTATCTAAATAAAGCGGCAGGATTAATTGTGGAGGAAGGGGGCCTAACTTCTCATGCTGCCGTTGTAGCGCTCCATATGAAGCTCCCTGTTATTGTAGGTGTTAAGGATGCGGTATCAACGCTCACAAATGGGGAAACGGTGACGCTAGATACAGCCAGAGGTCTAATCTACAGGGGTAAGGCAACAATACTTTAGGAGTTGATTGGATGAGGAGCGGGGAAACGATTGTTCGTGTCAGGTATGCGGAAACAGACCAAATGGGGGTTGTTTATTACGCTAACTATTTTACATGGCTGGAAGTGGGCAGAACCGAATATTTCAGACAGATAGGAATGCCTTATAGCGAAGTTGAAAAGAATGACATCTTTTTACCTGTGACTAAAGCTTTTTGTCATTATAAATCCCCGGCCCGCTATGATGATGCTTTGCGAGTGGTAACAAACATAGCCAGCCTGCAAGAAGTGCGTATAGCCTTCAAATATGAAATTTTTCGTCACGAAACTGGAGAGTTGTTGGCAAACGGCGAAACTGAACATGCTTTTGTTAATCGTCAGGGCCGGCCAGTAGTTTTAAAAAAATATAATCCGTTTCTTTGGAAACGCCTGCAGGAAACTGCAGGAGAACATGTGGAGTAGATAATGTTTGCAAAACTATTACTGCTTTTTACGCTAGGCCCTTTGCTTGAGCTATATTTATTAATTGAGGTAGGACGTATAATCGGTACATGGCCCACAATTCTGCTGGTGGTGTCCACCGGTTTCTTTGGTGTAATGCTGGCGCGAGCCGAGGGTTTTTTAGTCTTGCGCAGAATCGGTGATAACTTAAGTAGCGGCGAATTGCCTGGCGATGAACTCCTAAACGGTGTTATGATTTTGGTCGGCGCAGCTTTTCTGTTAACGCCGGGTCTAATCTCAGACATGGCTGGATTCCTGCTTCTAATTCCCGGCAGCCGGAATTTTGTTAAACATATCATTCGCCGCAAACTGAAGAAAGCACTAGAAGACGGTACATTACATATTTTTTGGCGTTAGTTAAGGAGGATGCGGTAAATGTCGAATAAACCGCAAATCGGGATAGTTTATCACTCTGATTGTTTTATGCATACCAACGATAATCATCCTGAAAGAAAAGAAAGGCTTCAGGCCATTCTTTCTCAACTGGAAAAAGAAAATTTATTTTCAAAGCTGCAGAGCTTGCCCCCTGCACCGGCAACTGCGGAAGAAATAGGTATGGTGCATACTAAGCAATATATTGAATATGTTCACGGGCTTTGTGAACGCCGCGCTCCGTACTTAGACCCGGATACATACCTTACACCCCATTCCTGGGATGTAGCCCTTCTGTCGGCCGGCGGCGCTCTCACAGCTATGCGTGCTGTTATGGATAACAAGCTGAAAACATGCTATTCCCTGGGCCGTCCCCCCGGCCATCACGCTGAACCAAACAGAGGAATGGGGTTTTGCATTTTTAACAACGGGGCTATAGCTGCTCGCATTGCGCTGGAGGATTATAAGCTTTCACGTATCCTTTTCCTTGACTGGGATGTTCACCACGGCAATGGTACGCAAAAAGCCTTTTATCACGACCCCCGTGTATTATTTGTTTCCATTCATCAAAGCCCGGCTTTCCCCGGAACCGGCCATATAAACGAGATTGGCGAAGGAGAAGGGCAGGGCTATAACGTAAATATCCCTCTTCCTCCCGGATGCGGCGACAGTCACTACGCCAAAACGTTTGAAGAAATAATAATTCCCTTGGCCGATAAATTCCAGCCTGAGTTGATTATGGTTTCCGCCGGCCAGGATGCTTATCACGAAGATCCCTTAGCCGGTATGTGTATTAGCTTTGAAGGTTTTGCCAATATGGCTCGCCAAACAAAGCAGATTGCCGACAAATACGCCAACGGAAAAACAGTCCTTTTTTTAGAAGGCGGTTATCAACTGCAAGGCCTTTCAGAAGCAGTAATAACCATTCTTGCTGAATTCGGCGGCTGGAAGCGTCCTATCAACAATGAATCGGCTCCCAACGCAGCTCCCATGTATGAAGACCCTGATGAAATTATTCAAGCTGTCAAAAAAGCCAGCATACTCCTCAACTTATAAAGACGCTGCCAAGTGCAGCGTCTTTTCCTCTCAATTCCAGGCCATTGAAAACAGGTGCGCCACACGAAACCAGCAGAACCGTCCCCATGGGCGTTAAGCAATGCGCCTATTGTCCTCAATTTCAGGCCGTTGAAAAAGGATGCAGAGCGCGAAGCAAGCATTTCAGGTACCGCAGGCGTATTAAATATACGTCGAGGATGACGGGGCTGTGAGCGACAAAGCAATGCGCCTTTTTGGGCGGCCTG
>DLMZ01000038.1:14013-14921 GCA_002479415.1 Firmicutes bacterium UBA7523 | reverse complement strand
GACTCCGCCAGATCCTTTTTTAAAAGAAGCACTAATCGTTAAATTACGATTAGTGCTTCTTTTTTGGTTTGCGAGGCTTTAATATACTGCCACAGAAAACAGGCCATCTCTGTGGCAGTGGTATTAGTGAGCATAGCTGTCAAAGCAAGGGGCATACTAAAACATATTATACCCAGGGGGTGAATAAGTTGGATAAAGTAGTTGCCGGAGGCGCGGTTGGGACTGTGGCTGGAATAATGGGTGGCATTATTTCTCGGGTTTTATTTGGGTTAAATGTTGGCAAGTTATGCTTGGTGGAAATCGGAAGAGGAATATTTTTTCAAAAAGAAATGCCAGGTATAACGGATAGCTTTTCATGGCATGTATTGGGATGGGTTGCCCATTTAGCTATGAGTATAATGTTAGGTATTGTTTTTGTATATCTTCTGCATTATACGGGAAGAGATTATGCTCTTTTAAAGGGAGCTATGTTGGGCGTCATCGTTTGGTATGTGAATATTGGAATTATATCACCTTTGGCAGTTTATACGCCCTTGCCTCTAGATGCTTTTAGCTTGTTGCTAATGTTAGCCTACCATGTTATATTTGGTTTGATTTCAGCTTGGTTGATTGTTTGGTGGGAAAAAAAGCAATTACCAAGTAGCTGAAAAAAATGAGTGGCTTTTGCAAAATAGAATGATTTTTTAACTGCGGCAGGGGAAACTTCCCCTGTCGCAGTTATGTATAATTGGGTTCAAAATAAATGAAGGTAATTGTAAATATTTGCAGAAATTTAGAAATGCAAAACAAATGAAATTAGACATAGTTAACCGGAGGAAAAATGATCAGAAGAATTGTAAGCATTGAAGAGTTAAATGCTAACGAAAAACTACAAATGTTTATTCTCATGAAAACCTATTATGATAATG
>DLMZ01000038.1:13060-13829 GCA_002479415.1 Firmicutes bacterium UBA7523 | reverse complement strand
TGGGTTTTTCTACCCAAAAGATTATTGCACTTAATATGGGAGGTAAAGCGGTTCACGGTATTTTTTCCGGAGATACCATTATCCACAAGGACTATTGGGGCAGCTTTGAGCTATTTAAGGGTTTCTGCGAAATATTCATTGAATATGGCAAACCGTTCGATGAATATTTTTGGTTCTTGATATCAAAGGGATATAAAACATATAAGATGCTTCCCCTTTTTTTTAAAGAGTTTTATCCAAGTTATAAGAAGCCAACGCCAATATATGAGAAATCAATTATTGATGCTTTTGGCAAGGAACGATATCCGGATGAATATAACGAAAAAAGCGGGAACGTAGAATATAATAAAACAAAGGACAGGCTTAAAAAAGGCGTGGCAAATATAGATGAAAAGCATTCAAAGGATAAGCATATTGAGTTTTTTGCGAATAAAAATCCCGGCCATATAGACGGGAATGATATTGTATGTTTGACGAGCCTTAAAGAAGACAATATACGAAAAACAGCTTACAGGCTTTTTATAGAGGGTGAATAATCTATGGAGCGCTTCATTTGTTATATTGTTAATTCAATTTGCTGTCTTTTATATAAGAAAGATTATAAAAAGTTTGTGAATATTGATTCTATAGAAAAGGTTCAGCTAGATAAACTGCTAGATATTTTATCCTCCAATAAAGATTGCCTTTATGGGAAGAAATACGGTTTTGAAAGCATCCGCAATATAGAGGATTTTCAAAATAAGCTGCCGCTGACTGATTATGAGGATTA
>DLMZ01000038.1:368-12925 GCA_002479415.1 Firmicutes bacterium UBA7523 | reverse complement strand
TAGAAAGAATTAAAGCTGGTGAAAAAAAGATATTGACAAACGAAGATGTAATTTTATTGGAGCTTACAAGCGGCTCAACAACCGAATCTAAGCTTATTCCTTATACTAATGCTCTAAAAAAGGAGTTTCAGAATGGCTTAAAGCCTTGGATTTATAATTTATATACAAGCTATCAGGGGATTAAATGGGGCAAGAGCTATTGGTCTATTACGCCTGTGGCTAACAATACTAAGCATACAGCCGGCGGAATCCCTATAGGTTTTGAAGAAGATAGTGAATATTTTTGTTCTTTCGGGAAAATCCTCCTAAATGCTGTTTTTGCCTTGAGAAATAGCTCTATCAGGAATATGAGCATTGATGATTTTTATTACGAAACAGCGTCAGCTTTGTTGTTATGCCATAACTTAACATTTATTTCGGTTTGGAATCCTACATTTTTATTATTAATCATTGAATATATTCAAGCAAACAAAGAACACCTGGTAAGCGGTATTAATAAAAAAAATATAAAAAGGGGAAAAGAGGTAGAAAGGTTATTAGAGCAGAAGGCTTACAATAAGCTTTGGGGGGATTTGAAAGTAATAAGCTGTTGGGGTGATGCTAATGCGGAAAAATACGCAGAGCAGCTTAAAGGTTTATTTCCCGAAGCTGTTATCCAGCCTAAAGGATTATTGGCAACAGAAGGTTTTATCTCGATTCCTTTTCAAGGGGAAAATGGGAGCAGAATATCTATTTGTTCTCATTTTTTTGAGTTTATTTCTGTTGAGAACGGGGAAGTCTGTTTATCTCATCAACTGAAAAAAAGCTGCAGATACTCTGTTGTTATTACAACATCGGGAGGTTTATACAGGTATAAACTAAATGATGTAGTAGAGGTTACAGGTTTTGCGGGTAAATTTCCACTTATTAAATTTATAAGCAAAAAGGATAAGGTGTCGGATCTTTTTGGTGAAAAGCTTAATGAGGAGTTCTTAAAGAGTATTATTGAGAGATCAGGCGTTAAGCCGGAATTCTATTTTTTTGCCCCTGAAACAGACAGATATGTGTTATATATTAAATCAGATAAACTCCCTGAGAAAATAGAAGACGCTTTAAGAGAAAGTTTTCATTATGATTATTGCAGAAAATTGGGACAGCTGAAGGAATTAAGATATTTTAGAATAACGTCTAGCCCTGAGGAAGAGTTTATTCGGGAATGTGTCAGAAGAGGACAACGACTGGGAGACATTAAGCCTGTAGCTTTGGTTATGAAGGGGAATTGGGATAAAGTGTTTGAGGGGGATTATGTATGAGAATAGCATTATTGGCGCCCGCAGGTGCAATGCATCGTTATAATGGAAACTTCGGGAAGGCACTGCACTACGCTCCATTAACTTTAACCACACTTGCCGCCTTGGTGCCTGAAGAATTAGATGCTCAAATTAAAATCTATGATGAAACTGCCGATAAAATTCCCTTGGATTTAGATGCAGATATTATATGTATTACGTGTATAACAGGTACAGCTCCGCGATGCTATACTTATGCCGATTACTTCAGAAGTATGGGAAAAACAGTAGTATTAGGCGGTGTGCACCCAACTCTATTGCAAGAAGAAGCTCAACAGCATGCCGATGTTGTGATGGTTGGCTTCACAGAGCAGACGTTTCCGCAAATGCTGATGGATTATAAAAACAACTGCCTAAAAAGTAGATATTTTCAGGGCGATAATTTTAGCATAGAAAATAGGGTAATCCCTAAACGTGAGCTGTTAAATAAAAAGAGATATATTACCTTAAATTCTGTGGAAGCAGTGCGGGGCTGCTCCTTGCCGTGTACTTTTTGTGCATACCCCGCTGCGTTCGGGAAAAAAGTCCATAAGCGTCCTGTGAGGGAAGTTATCGCAGAGATAGAAGCGCTTGATTCAAAAGAGGTTCTTTTCCCGGATGTTAACCTTATAGCAGACAGAGCATATGCCATTGAGTTGTTTTCTGAATTGGCCAGCCTCAATAAGAAATGGTTCGGCTTAGTAACGTCTTCTGTTGGCATGGACGACGAATTAATCTCGATATTTAAAAGGAGTAACTGTAAAGGGCTTTTAATTGGCTTTGAATCTATTAGCCAATCATCACAAAAATTTATACAAAAAGGTGTTAACAAGGTAATCGAATATACTGAATTGATGGAAAAGCTGCATGAGGCGGGCATATTGGTTCAAGGCTGCTTTGCTTTTGGCGGAGATGACGAAGACGCATCGGTTTTCGAAAAAACCGTTGAAATGGTAATAAAAGCAAAGATAGATTTGCCCAGATACTCAATATTGACACCTTTCCCCAAGACCAGCTTGTATAATGAGTTGGAAAGTCAGAATCGAATTACAGATAGAAATTGGGCTATGTATGATGTGGAGCATTGCGTATTTGAGCCTTTAAAGATGACGAAGGAAGAATTAGAGACCGGTCTGGAATGGGCTTGGCGAGAAACCTATAAATACAGCTCAATCTTTAAAAGAATAGGGTTTAATAACCCTGAGCCGCTGATTGCCTTACCAATAAACGTATTCGGATACAGAAATTATGCGAATAAATTTCATAAGTTTACAAGAGAAGTGATGATTGATAATAGTGATATTCCGGGAGCTATTGCATGAAAATAACCTTTATTTTGCCGGCGATAGGAAAGAAAACGGGAGAAAAGTACATTAAGACATGGAAAAAGATGGAGCCATTAGTAATAAGTACTTTGAAAAGTATTACACCAGAAGAGATAGAAACAGAATTTTATGACGATAGGCTTGAATTAATTAACTTTGATACTAAGACAGATCTAGTTATGATATCTGTTGAAATGTATACTTCAAGAAGGGCGTATATAATAGCAGAAAAGTTCAGAAGTAAAAATATAAAAGTTATGATGGGCGGATATCATGCTACTTTAATGCCTGAAGAGGTTTTAGAATATGCTGATTCTATATTGTTGGGGAATGCAGAAAGTGTTTGGAATGACGTAATAAACGACTTAAAAAGCAATTCACTTAAAAAAAGATATGATGGAGAATTCAGCTTTGGCAGATATATTCCGGACAGAAGTATTTTTAAGGGGAAAAAGTATTCTCCCATAGGTCTGGTTGAGACTGGAAGAGGATGTATATTTAAATGTGAATTTTGCTCAATTACAGCTTGCTATTCCGGTAAATATCATAAAAGAAATATTAAAGATATCACAGAAGATATAAAATTATCCGGCAAGAAATATTTCTTTTTTGTTGATGATAATATTGTGGCAGATCAAAGGTATGCCATAGAGCTTCTAAAAGCTATTGAACCATTAAAGATAAGATGGTCTGCACAAGGATCTTTGACCATGGCAAAAAATGACGAGCTTTTATCTTTGATGCAAAAAAGCGGTTGTGACGTTATTTTAATAGGATACGAATCTGTAAACAGAAAAAATTTGGTGCAAATGAAAAAAGACTGGTCATTATCCCTTGGGGAAAGAGATGAGCTGACAGAAAGAATTCATAGCTACGGTATAAACATTTATGCTACTTTTGTGTTTGGTTTTGATTATGACGACGATGATACTTTTAATGAAACACTGCAATTTGCTTTTAGGCATAATTTTTTCTTTGCGGCTTTCAATCATCTGCTTCCTTTTCCGGGGACAGAATTACATGAAAGGCTTATTAAAGAAAACAGGCTCATAAAAGATAAATGGTGGCTTGATGAAGATTATTCATATGGAGATATTCCCTTTATCCCGAAAAATATGACGGCGGAAGAGTTGTCGAAAAAATGTGCCGCCGCAAGAAGAGAGTTTTTTACTTATTCTTCGATTATAAAAAGAGGGTTGAAATTGTTCTCCAGAAAAGTAGATTTAATGCTATGGCTCATTTTTCTAACACAGAATGTAAATTTAAAAAAAGAGGTAGACGGGAAATTAAGATTACCTTTAGGAAGTGGTTTGGATGAAAACCCTAAATGAGCGAAGCAAAAAATACAAGCTTGATTTTGCCACTGCCGAAGACAGCAAGGAATTGCTGGAAATATTTGAGCGCATGGATTTTAAAGGCAATATTTCTGTTTTGTTCACCAGGCGTCCCGATCCTTATCAATCATTCTTATACGAAGGCGAAAAGGTTTTTTTGCCCATATTGAGAGAAAGAAAAAGCAATAAAATAGTCGGTCTGGGTTGCTGTATTGTCAGAAGAGCTTATATTAACGGCGAGGAAAAAAGAGTGGGGTATCTAACCGGGCTTAAGTCCTTGCCTGAGTACAGGAATCGTGTGCCGAATATACCCAAGTTATATAAGCAGTTATATGAAGAAACCAGGGAACATGTTGATATTTATTATACTACTATTCTAAAAGAGAATCTTTTTGCGCAAAAGATGTTTGAGAAAAAAAGAAAGGATATGCCAGAATATAAGTATTGCGGTGAATATACGGTATATTGCTTCAGGACAGGTATCGTCACTAAAGCAAAAAAATATATCCTGAAAAAAGGTGATATTGAGGGATTAAATAAACTTTGGGAAGAGAATGCCCATTTGTATAATTTTGCTGCTGCTGATTTGAATTTCTATGGCTTGGAAAGGACAGATATATATACTATGTCTGACATAGACGGCAACACAGTGGCAGCATGTGCTGTTTGGAACCAGCAAAGCTATAAGCAGTATATTGTTACCGGGTACAAAGGGCTGCTTAAAATATTTAAACATCTTCCCCTCAGGTTCTTAAAGTACCCGGATTTGCCAAAGGAAAATATTCCTGTAAATTATGCTTGTGTCACAGCTTTTTATGTTAAAAAAAATGATAAGGAAATAGCTGAATGTTTTCTTAAAAAAGTGGCTGAAGCCGAGAAGAGGCATGACTTTCTAATGCTGGGGCTGCATGAAAATCATCCTTTGCAGGATATGTTTAACCGTACTAAGCACATTAAATATAAAAGCAGGCTTTATACCGTAAATTGGGGTGACAAGGATTTGTGCTTAGATGACAGACTAATCAATATTGAAGTGGGATTATTATAAAGCTGTCATTGATAGATAAAATGGTTTTACTTTTGTAGAATTTGTTATAAAATAGGGTTTAGGCAAAAATAGCCTTACTGAAGAGCGTAAATACTTCTTATATTTGGGCTATTAAGTAAGACTAAAAATAAATAACGAGGTGTATGAACGTTGCCAAAAAGACAGGATATTCATAAGCTATTAATTATTGGTTCGGGTCCAATTGTTATCGGACAGGCTGCTGAGTTTGATTACTCAGGCACCCAGGCTTGTAAAGCGCTTCGTAAGCTAGGATACGAAATAGTATTAGTTAATTCCAATCCAGCTACTATTATGACCGACCCGGGCACGGCGGACGCTACATACATTGAGCCTTTGAACGTAAAGCGATTAACAGAGATTATTGAAAAGGAGCGGCCGGATGCGCTGCTCCCTAACTTAGGCGGTCAGTCTGCCCTCAATCTTAGCATAGAGCTTGATAAGGAAGGTATTCTTGAGAAGTACGGCGTCAAAGTAATTGGTGTCCAGCTTGATGCAATAGAACGAGGGGAAGACCGCATAGCTTTTAAAGAAAGCATGAGGAAATTAGGAATTGATATGCCAAGAAGCGAGTCAGCATATTCAGTTGATGAAGCTGAGGCTATAGCAAGAGACCTTGGCTTTCCGGTTGTTATTCGTCCTGCTTATACAATGGGAGGGACAGGGGGCGGCTTAGTTTATAATGTAGAAGAATTAAAAACTGTAGCTAACAGAGGAATTGCAGCAAGCATGGTTGGACAAATACTGGTGGAAGAATCTGTGCTGGGCTGGGAAGAGCTGGAATTAGAAGTTGTGCGTGACGCTAATAATCAAATGATTACGGTTTGCTTTATAGAAAATGTCGATGCCGTAGGTGTTCATACCGGGGATTCCTTTTGTACTGCTCCGATGTTAACGATTAGTCCCCAACTGCAAGAGCGTTTACAAAAGCATGCTTATGATATTGTGGAAGGTATCGGTGTGATTGGAGGCACAAATGTTCAATTTGCTCATGACCCAAAGACAGGGCGTGTAGTAGTAATTGAAATTAATCCTCGCACATCCCGTTCATCTGCTTTGGCTTCTAAGGCTACAGGTTTTCCAATAGCCTTAATTTCTGCTATGTTGGCCGCTGGACTGACACTGGATGAGATTCCTTATTGGCGTGATGGTTCACTGGATAAATACACTCCCTCAGGGGATTATGTTGTTGTCAAGTTTCCGCGGTGGGCATTTGAGAAATTTATAGGAGCAGAAGATAAGCTTGGTACGCAAATGAAGGCAGTGGGCGAAGTAATGAGTATCGGAAAAAATTATAAAGAAGCTTTGCAAAAAGCTATTCGTTCCCTGGAAATCGGACGGTATGGTCTTGGCTCTGCAAAAAACTTCAATATGCTTACCCTTGATGAATTACTGGCACTGCTCTCCGAACCGTCAAGCGAGCGGCAATTCATTATGTACGAAGCTTTACGGAAAGGAGCGACTATAGAGCAGCTTCACCGCTTGACTCATATAAAAGCCTGGTTTATTGAACAAATGCAAGAGCTGGTTCTATTGGAAGAGGAGATTCTCAAGCATAAAAACAGCATGCTCCCTGATAATTTGTTAATTCGTGCAAAAAAAGATGGGTTTGCCGACCGCTACCTGTCATTATTAATAAATATGCCAGAGAAGAAAATAAGAGAGCGCCGCATTGCTCTGGGCGTTTCAGAAGCATGGGAACCCGTGCCTGTAAGTGGTGTGGAAAATGCTGCCTACTATTATTCAACTTATAACGCGGAGGATAAGACAACAACTAGTGACAGGCAAAAAGTTATGATACTTGGCGGAGGTCCGAACAGGATTGGACAGGGCATCGAATTCGATTATTGCTGTGTTCATGCGGTGTTTGCCTTGCGTGACATGGGCTATGAATCTATCATGATTAATTGCAATCCGGAAACCGTTTCAACAGATTATGATACATCAGACAAATTGTATTTTGAGCCGCTGACCGTGGAAGACGTGCTAAGTATCTATGAAAAAGAACAGCCAGTTGGGGTAATTGTACAATTTGGAGGTCAAACTCCGCTTAACATTGCTGGAGAGCTAGCTTCGGAAGGCGTTAAGATTTTAGGCACAGAGCTTGACGCAATTGATTTAGCAGAGGATCGGGACAGATTTAGAATGATGATGGAAAAAATGGCAATTCCCATGCCTGAATCGGGTATGGCAGGCAACCTGAGTGAGGCGCTGGAGATTGCTGAGCAAATCGGTTACCCGCTGATGGTAAGGCCTTCTTACGTTCTCGGCGGGCGCGGCATGGAAATAGTGCACGATGAGGCTATGCTTCGTCAGTATGTATCTGCTGCAGCAGAAATGACTCATAATAATCCAATTTTAATTGACAAATTTTTGGATAATGCTATTGAAGCAGAAGCGGATGCCATTTCAGATGGCAGCAACGTATTTGTCCCTGCAGTAATGGAGCATATAGAGTATGCGGGAATTCATTCCGGAGATTCCGCTTGTGTCATACCAACAATTAGCATCTCGGAAGAAAACCTGTCAACGATTAATGAATATACCCAAAAAATAGCCCGGGAGCTTAATGTGATCGGTTTAATGAATATTCAATATGCCATTGCCGATGGCCGCGTCTATGTTTTAGAGGCTAATCCCCGTGCATCTCGCACTGTTCCTATTGTGTCAAAGATTTGCAATATATCAATGGCTAGTCTTGCAACTGAAATGATAATGGGGAAATCCATAGTTGCCAACCTAGCAACAAAGAAGATTCCGCACTTTGGGGTAAAGGAAGCTGTGTTTCCCTTTAATATGTTTCATGAGGTAGATCCCCTTTTGGGGCCGGAAATGAGGTCGACCGGTGAGGTGCTCGGCATTGCAGATTCATTCGGATTAGCTTACTTTAAGGCTCAGGAAGCCACCCAGGGGTCTTTGCCTGCGTCAGGAACCGTATTGATTAGTGTCAGAGAGCAGGACAGGCCTGCAGTGCTCGAAGTAGCCCATAAGTTTGCTAACCTAGGTTTTAATATATTGGCAACGGAAGGAACAAATAATTTCCTTAACCAAAACGGTATACATTCTACACGTATCAAAAAGCTATATGAAGGTAGGCCAAATATTCTTGACAGCGTGACTAACAGGGAGATTGATCTGATTATCAACACTCCTATTGGCAGAGTTAGTGAAAAAGATGATTCGTACATACGAAAAGCAGCGATTAAGCACAAGATAACGTACATTACCACTCTAGCTGCAGCTCTTGCCAGTGCCCGAGGTATAGAGGCTTATAACAAGTCCCAAATAAATAGCATAAAACATTTGCAGGATTATCATCTAGACATAAAATAATTTTTAACATTGCTTGTTTTGCCTTAAGCAATGTCTCTTAACCCCCTAGTCTTGCGGAACTTATTTTATTGTTTGTCGTCCAAGTATATATAACAGATTACAGGAGGGCAAACTTATGCGAAGATTTTTTTCTCTGATCCTGATATCTCTTATGTTGGTGGGTTCAGTAACGCCTGCGCTGGGTTCCGGTTACCGGGAGAGTGCTTTGGTTTTTTTAATGGAGAAATATGGAGTTGCTGAAGAAAAAGTGGAGCTGTCCGAGGGCGGTATTACAGAACTGGAATTTACGGCGGAGTCGTTCTGGTTCGCTAAGTATACCATTGCTCAGGATGGTAAAGCTGCGCAGGGTGTCTCAGGAGGGACGGAGCCAATGTTGATGCCTCTGCCTGCTCCCGATATGCCCGCAGATGCTGATGCCGGGTCAACGAGGTCTAATATTCTACCATCACCGCCTCGGGATATCATGGGTGAGCTTTACGGTGGAGTATACATACGACTAAAGACGGGTGAGATTCTGGAGCTGGATCAGATGAATATATACTTTGAGGCCGAGCGGCGTTTAGGGCAACAAGAATGGGAGCGTCTGCGGCAGGAAGCTGGCAAGCTGGATATTTCGCTATATCAAAAGCTACAGGGATTGTCTGTGACAGAAATTGTATCGGTTTGGATTAAGCCGATACCTGTGGAAACTGAAGACCTGAAGGCATACTTTGCGGCTTTAAAGAGTAAATACCCAGAACAGTCAAGGGGAATGACTCTGAATGGGATTCTATCAGATACCTATGGCTACTCATTCCCTGACCCAGGCAACGGCTCTGTTTCAGAGCGATCCGTTGAAAAAACTGAGTCATTACAGTACATGGATATGCCGGTTACTGATGATATCCTGTCTGACGAAGAACACCGAAAGGAATTCGGCGCTTTTTGGGAAGAGATTGAGCAGATCCGAATATTGGCAACTACACCTTCACTGGTGAAAATTCGGGCATATTTGGAAGGTATGGGCATCCCTTATAGTGATAACGTTACTTCTATATCGGCTGACCTGTCAGTGGCTCAAATCCATGAAATAGCAAAAATGTCTGCTGTAGCTGCTGTTTTTGAAGAATTCCTGCACACTACCATGGAAGACACCATGATGCTTCGCGGCAGTGCCGACGGCGAAAAAATGACTGCATTGGCAGAGGCTTCTGACATTGAAAACAAGCGCAGCTATCTGCCGGTTATTCTGCTTGCCACGACAATGCTTCCACTGCTGATGTGGCGATACTACCCAGAATTCAAACGTGTAATACGCAATAATAAACAACAGCATTAAAACCTAATAGGCAACACCACGGGATACTACGTGGTGTTGTTTTGTTTTGCAATAAGACATGACATTTTTGCCATATTTAATAATGTTCTTTTAAAACATACATAATAGCTACTAAAGCCCATTGAAGGTGAGATAGTGTGCCAAAAGATACGTTTAATAATCTAAGTGACAAAAAGAAACGGAGCATTTTTGACGCTGCCGTGCAGGAGTTTTTAACTTGGCGGTTCAGCGAGGCATCTATTAATCTTATTAAAATAGCATCAATATCCACGGGCAGCTTTTATCAGTATTTTAATGATAAAGAGGATATTTATCTCTACATGATCAAGAAGATCTACTTAAACGGTTAGCAGATATGCATGATATTATTAAGGGAGGAATTGTGTGTGTTTAAAGTAAGGAATCTTAGGTTCAAATACCCGAGCAGCAAAGAATACACGATTAATGGTATTGACTTCGAAATCAAGAATGGAGAAATTTTTGGTTTTCTCGGCCCTAGTGCTGCAGGAAAGAGTACGGTGCAGAAAATCCTTATCAAACTCTTAAAGGGATTTGAGGGAGAAATTGAATACTACGGGAAGCCATTGTTAAGCTATAATGATGAGTTTTACCAGGATATTGGCGTATCATTTGAGATGCCCATTTCTTTCTCTAAACTCACGGCCATGGAGAATCTTGACTTCTTTAAGAAGCTTTATAAGCAAACAGTGGATGTGGAGCCACTATTAAAACGCGTAGGCTTGTGGGATGATCGTGATAAAAAAGCGGGCGAATACTCGAAGGGGATGAAGATTCGTTTGAATTTCATCAGGGCGCTGCTCAACAAGCCGAAGATGCTTTTCTTAGATGAGCCTACTAACGGCCTCGATCCCGGCAACGCTCGTATTATGAAAGACATGATACTGGAGTTCAAAAAACAGGGTGGTACGGTGTTTATAACAAGCCATATTATGAGCGATATAGATGAGCTGTGTGACCGAGTAGCTTTCATTGCCGACGGCAAACTGCGTGAAGTCGATACCCCCCGCAATCTGAAAATCAAGTATGGCAAACGCATGGTTAAAGTGGAATACAAGGAAGAAGGGAGCTTGATCGTCAGGGAATTTTCGATGAATGAGATTAAAACCTCAGCATTCTGTGAGTTATTGCGGGATAAGGATATTGAGACTCTCCACAGCGGAGAAACAACGCTTGAAGAGATTTTCATCAAGGTAACGGGGGTGACGTTGCGTGGGTAGGCTGCTTCCGCTAGTTAAGGGAGAGTTCGATCGGCTGAACAAGTATAACCTGTTTACAGCTAACTTCGTTGTCTTGCTATTCTGGGTGGGGCTGGCCTTTTTTTTCGAAGGCGAGGAGTTGAAAATGTTTGTGCCGGTCATCTTCCTGATGGACAGCACGATGATGACAATCATGCTTGTAGGCGCTAGTCTGTTTTATGAAAAGCAGGAGCATACAATGAATTCTATAATGATCTCTCCAGTTACCGAAGACGAATACTTGTTTTCAAAGGTTATTGTGGGCGTATTAAACTCGCTTATTACAGTTATTTTTATTTCGGCAGCGCTCTATTTTGTTAAAGGGGTCATATATAATTATTTATTGCTGATCCCTGCTATTATCATTGTGACAGTTGTGCATACGATGATAGGCATAAGGCTTTCCTACCACGCCAAGAGCTTTTCTTCTTTGCTGGTAAATTTCATGGTGTACATCTTTCTGTTTTTGCTTCCGACAGTCTTTGCCACGCTTGGAATTATTGATGCGAACTTGGCGAAATATCTAATTGTACTTCCGCCTGAGATCTCCAGTATTCTTATTGGAGCTCTTGCAAGGGATGTGGAACTCTGGAAACTTCTGTTTGGCTATACGTACTTGTCTGTACTGTCGTTTGTTTTATACAGGTTTATGATTAAACCTAAATTTAACGAGTACATCATGCGGGAAACGGGGGTGTGAACATGATTTCAGCAATGGTTAAGTTTGAAATTAAGAACTTGATTCGTGAAAAAATTACCATGGTTATGTTCCTGTATCCGCTAGTGCTCGGTGGTATCGGCAGGTATGCTATCGAGAACGAAGCAGTAGAAGGTCAGGCACTAGGGGTCATCGCTATTCTGCTTGCGCTTATTGCAGGATTTTCATACGGCGCGATGGCCGGGTTTTCGCTGTTGGATGACCGTGATGATCAGGTGTTCGCTTCTATCCAGATATCACCAATATCTCTTTCACTCTATGTTTGGTTTAAGGTGCTCTTTGTATATGTTCTTGCTGTACTGGCTAGTTTTTTTCTGATTTGGTTTACGGGGGCAATTGACATGTCCTTCGGAGAGATTTTGATGGTTTCTGCTCTGTCATCTTTGCAGGTCCCAATTGTGGCTTTTCTTGTTAACGCTTTTGCAAATAATAAGGTAGAGGGTTTCGTTACGATGAAGGCTACCGGGTTTTTGCTGTTGTTTCCGATTGGCGGATTTTTCTTCCTCGACACAAAGGAGTGGTTGTTTTCGTTGGCCCCCGCCCACTGGGCAGCTAAAGCAGTGCAGTATTCCATGCTGCGGGTGCATATTGAAGCAGGCTTTGTTAAGATGAATTTGGATTTTTATCAATATCTAGGGATTGGCATATTGTATAATCTGTTGTTAATTGCAGCGTCGTACAAGATTTTCAAAAGGAAAAATAATATTTAGGAGGAGGTTAAAAGAGTGTCAACTTGGTCAATAATTTTATTTCTTCTAGCAGCACTCTATATTTTTGGCGCAATATTTGAGTTTCCAATTATGTTTGAAGGCAATCCGAAAACAAGGTTTATCATGTCAAAAATCGGTAAAAAAAATCTGAAAATTATGCTTTTTATTTTCGGGGCGATTTTTATTGTTC
>DLMZ01000038.1:0-271 GCA_002479415.1 Firmicutes bacterium UBA7523 | reverse complement strand
CTTGCTAATATGTTGAAATAGTATCAAAGGGAAGTCTGACGCAATACGTTCGGTAATAATGACGATGCGTCGGGGGATACAGGCGTCCTGAGAGCAGGGAAGACCTAGAAGATCTAAAAAATTACCAGTTCTTTTAGGGTTCCCTGTTTTTTTCTCCATATAAGTTGCCGAAATCACAAATTGTGACAATTTTTTTAAAACAATAGTAGGAATATTGAAACAAATAAAGAAATAAGAACTTTAGTAATTTCAATTAATTCAAGCTTAAAAG
>DLMZ01000013.1:8754-13433 GCA_002479415.1 Firmicutes bacterium UBA7523 | reverse complement strand
CCGTTTTATCGGGAAAACGTCAGCAGGTCATAGGATCAACTACTATATAGGACTTATGCAGGAGATGTTTTTAAGCATTTAGCCTATTGATAGTGTATAAATTCTGTGCTTATATACATAGGCGGTTGTCTACACGGCGACCGCCTTTTCTTCGCCTAGCGATGCAACCGCCTTATCCATAACCAAGAAGGCGTCACCGCCCAAAACACCTACAACGGCGAGGGCCTGCGAGTAGCCAAAACAGTCAACAACCAAACTTGAGATGCCTCTACAAACATGATAGGATAATCTTGGAAACCGATGCTGCCGGCAATGAAACAGCTTGCAATGTCTTTGGGACTAACCTTATGGGTTTTGGGTAGGCTTTTTTGAAAGGGGATAGGTATGATAAAGCTAGTTAAAACCGGAATCATTACACTGTTAGTGCTGGCTGTATTAGTTATGAATTTTGGTAATATTTCAAACAAAAAAGAGTTCACCATAAAGCATGAGGGGAACAGTTTAAGGATAGTTGATATAGGAGAATCATCTGCTGATGGTAAATATGTATTGGTTAAAGCCAAAGACGATGATGGAGTCATTGATGAGTATGTATTTGATACAAAAGACGAGATATTATTAGATGCAGCTGAGGAAAATATGCTGCTTCTAGGTGACAGATATAATGCCGTTAGAAATGAAAATGATATTATTGAAGTGTATGCTCTCTTAGATAATGAAAAAATATTAGCTGCTGATTTAAGAAAGGAATGGGGAATAAACGAAAATACTCCAGTAAATTTAAAATGGTCGAGTACACAAAAATATTTATATGTGTATTCATTCTTGGCAGAAAAAAGCAAACTCATAGACATTGAAAGAAAGGAAGAAAAACTGTTTCCAGTTGAGGGTATGGTTAGTAGTATTTATTGGTCTCCAGATGATACAAAAGCGATACTAAGAATACCATTAGAAGTTGATGGCATCAAAATTGATGTTAAAACTTTTATATGGTATTTGAACACAAACGAAACTAAAATAATAGAAAGGGATACTCCTTATCTAGAGTGGACTCCTGAGGGGAAATATATATATTATTTTACAAGTAAAGAGCTGGGGGAATTTGGCTATAATATTGAAATGTATGATATTACCAAGTCGGAATGGAGTTCGATAAGCCTTACGGACAAAGGAGGCATTGACGATAGATATATTAAATGGATTTCTGAAAACGAAGTTATTTTTCCGGCAGTTGGTAGAAGATGTATATGGTTTAAACCGTATCAGTACTATGCTATAAAAGTGAATTTAAGGAATGGCAGGGAAACTACTAGGAGGCTAAATGCATATTTAGCACGACAATATATATGGTCTTATGATAATAAATACATTTACTTTATAGATGATAATGGTTTTTATAAGCAAAGAGTAGGTTTCTAAGCTATACGAATTCTGTTTATGCTAGACGGTGGAGCCAATAATATGCCAAATGCAGGAAGAATTGGCACTATAGTTGAATAGACTAATCGTAAAAAATATCTTGTTTGCAAGCTAAGAACGGGAGATGTAATTTTTATGCGGCAAAGTATAGTAAGGGTTATTTCGCTGCTTCTGTTGTTTTCGGTAGCGATGGTCGGGTGTGGTAAATTAAGTGCAGATTCGGCAGTTGAAAAGATGGTTATGGCGGAGGAACATGTGTTAGAAAGAAACTATGACAAAGCGGTAATAGCCTATAAGGACGCATTATTAATAGATCCGTCATTGACAGATGCCTACCTTGGGCTTGCCAAGATTTATTTGCTGTTAGATTCCCCTGATGAAGCCATTAATAAAGCTTTATTGCCAGGGTTAGAGCATGTGGAAGGAAACAGCTTGAAAATATTTTTGGCTGGGCTTTATGCTGAGTTAGGAAACACATCTGAGTCGGTTAGTTTATTCTTTCATCTTCTTGAGGACGAAAATGATAAGGAAGTATGGAGTGAATTGGAGGAGCATCCGTATATACATGAAGCTCTTATAGGCTGCTATCTTGAAAACAATGAAAAGGAAAAGGCGCTGGGGTTGGCGGAGAGGTTGTCTGTTGACTCTGAATTGTTTAGTATGCCTTTATTGAGCCGTGTATTGTGGCGGCATACTGAAAACAATTTTAGCTGGAATTATAACGGTGAATTAGGTGAGTACGGGGTGTTGGTAAATAAAGATGGTCTCTTTTTCAGCGCTTTTTCAGGTGACGACTATGCTTGCGAAGAGTTGGTGGCATTAGACTTGAAAACGGGAAGTGTGAGTTGGCGCTATCCGATTGAAGATTTAGTCCAGGATGTGCATCGTTTGTATTCGTTGGATGAGTATGTATTGTGTGGAAACTACACAAACCTGTACTTATTAAATGCTAAAACAGGCGAGAGAAAGAGTGCAAGCTTTTCCCAAGAAGACTTGTGGTTTGAGGATTTGGCGTATAGTACACTAGAAGGAACAGTGATTGCTCGTAACGCAATTACGGCAAAGGAAGTTTGGCGCAGAGAGCTTCCCGAGGCAGCTGATACTATGAGATGCCAAAATGGATTGCTGCTCGTCAGTGCTGGAGATTTGTATGCACTTGACTTGAGGAGTGGCAAAACAGTGTTTGTCTTAGAAATAAATGACATGGCTAGACAGTTATCCATGAAAGACGAAGTGCTGGTTTTTCTCGAAGGAAGCAGCTTGGTAGCAATAAATGCTGAGACAAGCACTCGTCTTTGGCAGCTTTCTGTGCCCACCGGATATTATCAATGGACAGATGGAATTATAAACGTTGGTGACGTAATCCTTTATAGGGTTTTGGAGCTCGATTCAACCTTAGATACAGATGATCAGGTGTTTGCTGATGCAATAGGTACGCTGGTGGCTATCGATACAAAAAGCGGCAAAACTAAATGGCGTTACGCTGGAATAAAAGGCTATAATCTTTATGAGGCCGGGCACTTCCTTGAGGATAAATGGATAGAAGTCTCTGAAGAAATAGTGCTGGCTCTTGACGCAAAAGGGCGTCTGATAGCACTAGACATTAGCAGCGGAAAGCTGTTGTGGGTGAAGGATAATATATCTCAGTTTATTGCCAGAGGCAAGTATGTGTATTGCAGCGCTAGTGATAATATTTGGGCTTTAGAGTTACGCACCGGCAAAATTGCTAGAAGCATTGTTCTGAGTGAGGAAATCAGCGATATTAAAATTTATGATGGTGTTTTGTTTGCTACTTCAGGTGAATATTTATATGCTATAGAGTAGGTATAAGCCCGCGCGAGCGGGCTTATTTTTTGTTTGACAAAGACGCTATGTGTTGTTATTATTAAGGTGTAGTAGTGAACTAGTACACTGATACGGGGGATGTAATATGTGGTATCATGTGGATCCGCATAGCGGGATTCCTATTTATATTCAGCTAAAAGAGCAAATTAAAAAGGCTGTGGCGAGTAATTTGTTGAAAGAGGGCGAGCAGCTTCCTTCTGTCCGAGAGCTGGCTATTAAGCTGACTATTAATCCTAATACAGTGGCGCGGGTTTATCAGGAGCTGGAAAGGGAAGGAATAATTGAGACGGCTAGAGGGCTGGGAACATTTGTTGCCAGGCGGCGGGAAGAGTATGGAGCGGCTCAGGAAGATATCTTGGAGCGTGCGCTGGAAAGCTTAATGGTGGAGGCTTATCAGCTGGGGGTTGACCAAGAAAGATTACGTATAAAATTTGAGAAAAAGTTGGATGTTTGGAGAGACAGGCTAAAAAAAGAAGGAGATGTTTAGCATGAGCTGGGTAATAGAATTGGATGGCGTGCATAAAACATTTGCTGAAAAGACAGCGGTTAATCAGTTATCCTTAAAAGTTTCTCAAGGCAGCATATTTGGGTTTATCGGACCGAATGGAGCAGGGAAAACAACATTGATAAAAATGATGCTGGGCTTACTCACCCCGGACCAAGGGCGGGGCAGTATTTTTGGCATGGATATTGTTAAGGATTCGGTTAAGATTAGGCAGCGTATCGGATATGTGGCGGAAACGCAAAGCATGTACGGGTATATGTCAGTTGCAGAGATTATGGGATTTTGCCGTTCTTTTTATCCTCAATGGAACAAAGACACAGTTGAAAAATATTTAGATATATTTCAGCTTCCACAGAAACAAAAGATAAAAAATCTTTCTAAAGGCATGAAAACTCAGTTAGCACTTATTATCTCACTTGCCCATAACCCGGACTTATTAATTCTGGATGAACCTACTTCAGGATTGGATGCTGTAAGCAGGCAGGAGTTTCTGCGAATAATAATTGAGGAGCTTTCCGTACAAGGGAAAACAGTATTTTTTTCTTCTCATCAGTTGCACGATGTGGAAAAAATAGCAGATATGATTGGTATTATTAATAACGGCAAGCTTATTGAAACTAGGAAGATGGATGAATTAAAGTCTACTGTTAAGAAAATCCGGGTTGTGTTTCAAAGGGAACCGGACGGGAGCCTGTTTTTACAGCCGGGTATTGTGAAGGCAGAAAAGCAAGGCAGTGCTTATTTGATCGATGTGGAAGACAACTTGACGGAAGTTATTAATCAAATTAAGCAGTATCCTCATTTTACTCTAGATATAATTGACCAAAGCCTGGAGAAGATATTTATAGAAAAAGTGAGGGGTGAAGGAAAGTGATAATTGCTTTGTTTCGCAAAGAAATCCGAGAGATGT
>DLMZ01000013.1:0-8718 GCA_002479415.1 Firmicutes bacterium UBA7523 | reverse complement strand
AAAGCTATGGAAAACTGTTGTGGGGACACTGGTTATGGTTGCTCTTGCGCTTGCCATTCCTTTATTGTTTGATTTTATCGGAGGCTTTATCTCACAAATCCCAGAGGAGCAGATGGGATGGCTGGAGCAACTTATGCCTATTAATATACTGCAAGATTATTCGCTTTATCTTTGGAGTCAATGGAACGGCAAAAACCTTTATCAGATAGGTGCAATTTTGGCGGTTTTGCTGGGAATGAGCTTAATAGCCGGTGAGACAGGAGGGCAAACCATTTCCTTTCTGTTGACACGGCCAATATCAAGGAAGCAAGTATATGGCACAAAAGTAACAGCCGGTGTTTTGTCGCTTCTATTTATTATTTGCTTTTCAACCTTTGCTTTGCTCATGTCAGCATCATTATTCTCTTCTTATTCGATAGAGTACGGAAGAATTATTACGGCTGCGTTAATTACTGCTTTCGGGCTGGTGCTAATCTTTTCCTTGGCGGTGTTTTTCTCCACGATATTTGACGACGCTGTTAAAGCCGGAGGTGCTACGCTTTTAGTTTTGCTTGTGTCTTCTCTTATGGGCTGGATACCGGTTACACGCAGCTTTTCGTTGTTTGCTCATATTTCAGGAAGCCAATATATATTTCAGGGAGTTTTCCCGGTTATCCCTGTGTTAGTAATGATGGGAGCAACTATGGGGCTTTGGATGGCAGGGGCAGTAATTTTTGAAAAGAAACAATTTTAGGGAGGTAGATTTAATGTTATTAACGACGACAGATGTAAAAGTTCAATATGATGTTTTGGGTATTGTGCGGGGCAATAAAGTAAAGGCGGTTCATTTGGGAAAAGACCTTTTAGCTTTTTTCAGAAATATCGTTGGCGGAGATGTTTCTGAATACGCAGATTTAATGAGTGAGGTTAGAGATGCCGCCCTTGAAGAAATGGTTGCTGAAGCGGAAACGCTGGGAGCTAATGCTGTGGTTGGTATTCGTTTTTCTTCTTCGACCATCTCTTCGGGAATGGCTGAGATTTATGTTTACGGTACGGCGATAAAGATATAAAAGAAAAACCCCAACATCCTAAGCTGTGAATACGTTAGCGATGTTGGGGTTTTTATGTTATGGCGTTTCCAGAAGGGGTATCTTTCTCCAATGATACAAGTAAACGGGAAAAGCTATTAATATTTGAGCTAAGCCGCGTAAAAGCTGCAGGATTATTCGGTTTGTTTGGTTAGTTTGTTCGTTAATTTTTGAGAATTCCTTTTGTTCGTTGATTTCTCTTTCGATAATATCTGCAGGAAGTTGGGATTTGTCAGTGTCGGTATTTTGTCTTTCAAACTCATAAATATACTTGCTCGTAGGAGCGTCAGGCAAGGGCAGGACAATGTTTATACCTGCTTGGACAAGACTTGTGATGCCAATAATCATTGTTATCAGCATAACAAAGCAAACTAAATAAAAATAGAGTTGGTCAACGCCCCATTTTAATCTCATAGTTTGGCATCTCCTTCCTGATGGAATAATTCCTTTTCTATTTTGCGCCAATGGAAGAGGTAAAAAGGAATGGGAATTAACCATACTGTAATTGAGCCAATTAAGTCTCTGAGAAGGTAGATTCTATCCCTGTTTTGGTCATATGCCATTCTTTCTTCTCGGATTTGCTCTAATTCCGATATGGGAGGTGTTTCTTGCTTGTTGTTGATGTACTCACGCTCAATCTCCATAAGTGTTGGGTAATAGTTGTAGTTTGTAGGGAATGCAAAGCGGGCCAGATTGTTAACAAAGGAAATGAAGCCAAATATTATCATCATTAGTGTAACAAACGAAATAAGGTAAAGATAAATGGTCTTCAGTTGCCAGCTGTTGCTCATATTGCTTCCTCCTCTTGACAGTAGTTTTAGATAGTATATTCTTGATAAAAGATTAAACCCCTTTTTGCTAAAAATATTAGAAAAAGAGGGTTATTTTAACTTCTTGTCGAATTAAGTCATTAAATTTATTGGGAGGAGGGGTTCGCGTGTCGGAGTTATTGGGTCGTCGACTGCGTGCCTTGCGAAGGCTAAAGCGTTTTACTCAACAGGATTTAGCCAGCCAGGTTGGAGTTTCAGTTAGTATGCTGTCCTCAATCGAGCGTGGTGGAAAATATCCTAGAGTAGATTTGATTAGAAAAATTGCTCGGGTACTCAATGTGCCTGTGGAGGAATTTTTTATTTTGCCGGAGCCCATGCAAGAGCACTCTTCCTAAGCGAATTTTGTAAAGTCATTCATCACAGGAGCTGGGACAATTTGCCGGCTCCTTTGCTGCGTTTATCGTGTATACTATAGCCAGAAAAGCTGTTAAGGGGAATGAAATGAAGATAGGGAATGTTTCGTTAAAAAATAGAGTGGTGTTGGCTCCTATGGCCGGAGTTACAGACAGTCCGTTTCGGATACTAGCTAAAGAGATGGGCTGTGCTTTGGTGTTTACGGAAATGGTAAGCGCAAAGGGTATAATATGCGCTCCGCGGGAAGCGTTGAGAATAGCCTCTTTTACCGGTGGCGAGAAGCCTTTGGCTCTTCAGTTGTTTGGCAGTGATCCGGAAATTATGGCCCAGGGTGCTGTGGTGGCAGCAGAGCTAGCTCCTGATATAATTGATATTAACATGGGGTGTCCTGTAAAAAAGGTGGCCGGGAAGGGTGAAGGCTGCGCTTTGATGCGCGATCCTGAAAAGGCGTTTGCTATTACAAAAGCAGTAAAAAGTGCAGTTAGTATCCCTGTTACAGTTAAAATTCGCAAAGGCTGGGACAGCTCATCTGTTAACGCAGTGGAGTTGGCTGTTGCTTTGGAGGAAGCTGGCGCAGCGGCAGTTAGTGTGCACGGCAGGACAAGGGAGCAGGGTTATAGCGGCAGAGCTGATTGGTCCATTATTGCAAAGGTCAAGGAGCGATTGCAAATACCGGTAATCGGCAATGGAGACATATGGCGGCCGGAAGACGGAGCTGCCATGCTTGCTGAAACAGGCTGTGATTTCATAATGCTAGGCCGGGGAGTTCTAGGCAATCTTTGGCTGGTTAAGCGAACAATTCACTATCTTGAAACAGGTGAATTGCTGCCTGAGGCGGATATTAAGGATAAAGTGTCTTTAGTACTTAGACACTTAGATATGGTTATAGAGTCTAAGGGTGAATATATTGGTGTTCGAGAAATGCGAAAGCATGTGGCTTGGTATTTAAAAGGGGTAAGAGGTGCGGCGCAAATACGCAATCAAGTTATGCGGGCCTCACGAAGAGAGGAAATGAGAGGAATATTGTTGAGTATTTGTCAAAATTAAGCGGATGCCTCTTGTGTTCTAAGTAAATATAGGGTAAAATTTTGTATACAAATCTGTGCACATTATGGGTGGAGCTAATGAATTTAATTCGTATCGGTGATAAATTAATAAATTTGGCTAAAATTCATGAAGCTGTGCGCAAGATTTTGGAGTTGCGTAATGAGGGCTTTTCGCAACAAGAAGTTGCGGCTAAGATGAATTTGGACAGAACATTTATTTCACGTTTGGAAACCATTGGCTGTATCAGAAAAGGCGGCCAAATAGGCCTTCTTGCTTTTCCTGTTTCCAATAAGGAAGAATTGTTGGTATTAATTGAACGTTACGGTATAGAGCAGTATGTAGTTTTAAATGATGAAGAGCGCTGGCAGCTGGTTGAGCAGCGCAGCGGCCTGGACTTTTTTAATCAAGTGATGGCAATAGTTGAGCGTTTTAGAGAGTGTGATACTGTGATTATGTTTTGTTCTTCAAAATGGAGCCGGTTGGCAGAGGCGCTTTTGGACAGTGAAGTGTTTGCTGTAGATATAGGGGAGACTCCAATTCGGGGGGATGTTTACCTTGAGCCGCAGGCTGCCGAAGAGGTTATATTGCAATTTGTATAAAGAGAGGAAGCGGCTTGCATGAAAAGAGTTGTTAGCATCAGCCTTGGTTCTTCTAAACGCAACCATGCGGTTGATATCGATGTTGCAGGGTTTAGTTGCCGTGTTGAACGTATTGGTACAGACGGAAACATGCCGGAGATGATTAAAATGATTTCAGAGCTTGACGGAAAAGTAGATGCTTTTGGCCTTGGCGGTATGGATCTTTATGTTTATGCCGGAAAGAGGCGGTATACCTTGCGCGAGGCAAAAAAGGTGGTGCTTGCCGCAAAAAAGACTCCTATAGTTGATGGCTCCGGTTTAAAAAATACGCTGGAACGGAAAGTTATTCGCTACCTGAAGGACAATAGCGAAATCTTACATAATAGCCCCCGAGTGCTAATGATGTCTGGAGCAGACCGCTTCGGCATGGCGGAGGCGCTGGATGAAGCAGGCTGCCGGCTAACATACGGCGATTTGATTTTCACCGTAGGAATTCCAATTCCTCTTCATTCATTAAAAGCATTGGATTACATGGCCCGTTGGCTAGCTCCAATAATTTGCCAGCTGCCCTTATCGATGATATATCCCACTGGTAAAAAGCAAGAGGAGAATAAACCGAAAGCGCCTGAGCTTTTTGCCAAGGCGGATATTATTGCCGGTGATTTTCATTTTATTCGTCGATATATGCCGGATAATATGAAAGGAAAGTCTATTATTACTAACACTACAACGCCTGATGATGTTGCTATGTTAAGATCTCGAGGCGTAAAAACATTAATTACAACTACACCGGAATTAAACGGACGTTCTTTCGGCACCAATGTGATGGAAGCGTTGCTGGTGGCCGTATCCGGTAAGGATAAAGAGTTAACGGCGCAAGAATATGAACATCTATTGAGTATTATAGATTTTACGCCAAGAATTACACACTTAAACACTTAGGAGGATATAATGGGCGACTTTGCTTTTATTATTCACCCCATTGAATTAGACGACGTATTTAGAAAGCTGAAATTTATGCGTAGCTGGCCTGCTCCTGTTACAGAAGCAATTGTTAAAGCGTTGCCACCGTTTGTAGTGTCAGAGATAACCGGTGTGCGTTCCGAGCATGCGGAAGTAACAGGGCACTTCGTTTCTTGCCCTTTAACTTCGAAGCAGATGGTGTCCATGCCGGAAGATAAAGTGATAAGCAAAATTATTAAAGCTGGAAAAGTTGCGGAAAAGCTAGGGGCTAAAATCGTTGGCCTCGGAGCTATGACATCGGTTGTGGGAGATGCGGGAATAACAGTTGCAAAAAACTTAAATATAGCAGTTACCTCCGGAAATAGCTATACGGTGGCTACGGCGATTCAAGGCACAAAAAAGGCTGCGCAGATGATGGGAATCGACCTTCAGCAAGCCGAAGTATTAATTGTAGGAGCCACAGGGGCCATAGGCAGTGTCTGTGCCAGGATACTTGCCAGGGATGTGCGCTTCCTTACCCTTTTGGCCAGAGATAAAAATAAATTAGATAGCTTGGCAGCACGTATTCTAAATGAGAATGGGCTTGCTGCTAAGGTTTCCTCGGATGTTAAGCGTTGTGTGCAAAGCGCCGATATTATTATTGCGGTTACAGGGTCAGCAGAGGCTGTCATTGATGTGGATGACCTTAAGCCAGGGGCTGTTGTCTGTGATGTAGCCCGGCCCCGTGACGTTTCTAAGCGTGCAGCTTTTCGCAATGACATTTTGGTTATTGAGGGAGGAGTTGTTGAGGTTCCCGGTGATGTGGACTTTGGCTTAAACTTCGGGTTCCCCCTTAAAACGTCATATGCTTGTATGGCAGAAACAATGATTCTTGCTTTAGAGGGAAAGTTCGAGTCTTTTACGCTTGGCAGAGATCTTTCCGTATCGCAAGTTGATGAGATTTCACGATTAGCTGAAAAGCACGGGTTTAAACTGGCAGGCTTCCGTAGTTTTGAGCGAGCTATTTCAGAAGAGCAGATTGCTGCCATTAAGCAAAATGCTAAACGTAACGCAGAAAGAATAGTGCCTTTTGAGTAGCCGGGTGTAAATATCTTGGTAATATTATCAGTTTGACAAAGGCATTAACGTGATTTATAATGGACTAGAAAAAATTGCAAGTCCGCACAGCTTATATTTGCAACACTACAAGCCATAATAGGGAAAACAAATGTTGTTATTTTGAATCTTGAATCGCCGAGGGGCGATTCGTTCTCGTCTTAAATAGGAGAATGTATCGCTGTGGGTAAGAATATATTGGAGAGTGTAGTGTTCAAAATGCGTCAAAGGAGCGAACAACAATGCCTAGCAAAGAAGTAATCCTTACACAGAAGGGCCTCGTAAAGCTGGAAAAAGAGCTGGAACATTTGAAGTCTATTAAGCGTCGTGAAGTTGCTGACAGGATTAAGACGGCAATTTCTTTTGGGGATATTTCAGAGAACTCCGAATATGAGGATGCAAAGAATGAGCAGGCATTTATTGAGGGAAGAATTATAACTCTTGAAAAAATGCTGCGAAACGTGCGATTAATCGATGACAGTGACGTAAATACAGAAACTGTTGGCATCGGCTCTACTGTGCTGCTAAAGGATATAGAGTATGATGAGGATTTTCATTATACTATTGTAGGGTCTGCAGAAGCTAACCCCACGGAAAATAAAATTTCTAACGAATCGCCGGTAGGCAAAGCAATTTTAGGCAAGAAAATCAGTGATATTGTTGAAGTTGCCGTTCCGGCCGGCATGCTGAAGTATCAAATAGTGAAAATACTTTAAGTAGTATATAGTATAAGTTTGGTGGTGTAATTATGGAGAATTATAGTGAGCAGGAGGCTATTCGCCGACAAAAGCTGGCTAAGTTAAAAGAATTAGGTGTGGAACCGTATGGTGAAAAGTACGATGTTACTGATTATGCGGCCGATATACTCGGCCGTTTTGGCTCGTCTGGGGATATTCCCGAGGGCCAACAGGTAGCGCTGTCAGGACGCTTAATCACAATACGCGCACATGGCAAAGCTTCTTTTGCGAACTTGCAGGATAAGAGTGGTCAAATTCAAATCTATGTCCGGCAAGATGATATTGGCGAAAGTGAATACGAAATTTTTGAGCTGTTTGACATTGGCGATATTATTGGCCTAACCGGAGAAGTGTTTCGTACGCGACGCGGCGAGATAACGGTGGCAGTTAAGACATTTCGGCCTTTGGTTAAAGCTCTGCGTCCTTTGCCGGAGAAGTGGCATGGCCTTACCAATGTTGATTTGCGGTATCGGCAGCGTTATCTGGACTTAATAGTAAGCCCGGAAGTAAAAAAAGTGTTTGTGTTGCGCAGTAAGCTTGTGCAAGAAATCCGCAATTATTTAAATGAACAAGATTTCCTTGAGGTTGAGACGCCGATGATGCATTCCATCGCCGGCGGTGCAACAGCTCGTCCGTTTACTACGCATCATAATGCATTAGATATGAATCTATATCTTCGAATTGCTACGGAGCTGCACTTAAAGCGCTTGATTGTGGGTGGAATGGACAAGGTGTACGAGCTTGGACGTATCTTCCGTAATGAGGGGATTTCTACTAAGCACAATCCGGAGTTCACTTCTGTAGAGATTTATCAGGCGCATGCTGATTATAATGATATGATGCGTTTAACAGAAGAGCTTATTGCTACTGTAGCCCAGAAGGTTTTGGGTGTGCAAACTGTTACATATATGGAGAAAGAATTGGACTTGACTCCGCCTTGGCCCCGTTTGACTATGATTGAGGCAATACGGAAGTACGCCAATATAGATTTTGATCAAATCTCCACAGATGAAGAAGCTCAGAATGCGGCACGGCAAAAAGGAATGGATGTTAAGAAAGGCGCTGTACGCGGAGAATTAATGAACGAAATCTTTGAAGAATATGTGGAAAAGCACTTATTCCAGCCCACATTCATTGTAGACTATCCTATTGAAGTTTCTCCTCTTGCAAAGCGCAAAGCAGATGATCCGTCTATGACATATCGCTTTGAAGCATTTATGGCCGGCAGTGAAATTGCCAACGCCTTTACCGAATTAAATGACCCGGACGACCAAAGGCGGAGATTTGAGCAGCAGGTTGCAAAAAGAGAAGCCGGCGATGAAGAGGCTCAAATGCTGGATGAAGATTTTTTAATGGCGCTTGAGTACGGCATGCCTCCTACAGGAGGGCTTGGTATTGGAATCGACCGTTTAATAATGATGCTGACCGACTCTCCGTCAATAAGAGATGTAATTCTCTTTCCCACTATGCGTCACAAGGAATAATGAAGGTAATGAATGCCAGTAATTTTTGAAGAAAAACGTAGAATAACAGCAGAATGCCTGATTATTGTGTGTTGAAAACAGTATATTAGTAATATTCATGTTAATTACGCCTTGTTTTTCACTATTTAAAGTGATATAGTTATGTTCGCTGGAATGCTGAATATTCCAGCGAACATGAAACAAAATAAATGCAACAGAATAACTGAAAAAAGTGCTAGACAAACCAAGTGTAATGTGTTAAGATAGTCAAGTCGCCTGAACGAGCACCTTCTTTCCCAGAGATGAGAAAAAAAAGAATCAAAAAAATGTTTGACAACAGCTCAAAACTGTGATACTATAAGAAGGTCGCTGTGATGCGGCAAACGACTTAAGAGCTCTTTGAAAACTGAACAGGAAACGCCAAGCGAAGTACACATCGGTAAGATGTAAAAACGTTTCGTCGAGGCAAGTGCGAGAGTGCTTGAACCGGGCGAACAACGCTTCAAGAACAAAATTGGAGCCAATCAACATTCGTAAACAAGGCATATGCCTTAAATACTTTACGGAGAGTTTGATCCTGGCTC
>DLMZ01000055.1:68026-139749 GCA_002479415.1 Firmicutes bacterium UBA7523 | reverse complement strand
GATTTACATTGAGGTAAAAAATAAACAAAGTGGATAGGCAGAGGGAACTTTTATCAGTAGCTCACTATTTTATCAGTGTTTTTCTCGTAAAACTCAACAGAACTCTACCTACGCGAGTGCCTTGTGGCAGTGGTGTCTGGACGTACTTTGAAAATTCAGTGCACCAACCCTAGTTAAAAAGAAAACCCTTATTAAGGGACAATTATTAGATATTTCAGCTATTAACTATGTTTCTCTAAAAATTGTGTGGGTGTAAGTATTTCCGGCTTTTCAACCTCTACATCGGAAAAATCCTTATCACCTGTAATTAATACATCTACGTCTTCTGCTATGGCCGACACAAGAACAGGCAGATCCTTTCTATCCCGAATATCTGGGAATTTATTGGCATCGATTCTCTCAGCCGTGTAAACATATTCAAAAGGCAACTCCAAAAGAAATGCATCCAAAGCCTGATATTTTGTCGGAAATTTTCGCTTAACTACTATTTTGAGTTCATAATCACATAAGACGGCAATACAATCGTATGATGGGTGGTAATGATATCAACCAACTGCTGCATAGTTCGTGTGGGAAAAAGATAAGTTGACACAAGGACATTTGTATCAATCATTATCCGCATAGCGTTCTTCCCACAATTCTTCTCTCACTTCGTCCACCATATCCACAACATCTTGTTCATTTTTTAGTCCCAGTCGTTCAGCTTCACCGGCAAATGCTTTTTGAATATTCACAAAAGCAACCTTGGCAGCATTAGCGAAAATAACCTTATCACCGTCTTCAATAAAAACCACTTTATCACCATCTTTTAAATTGAGCTTTTTGCGAATATCAATAGGGATCGTAATCTGACCCTTACTCGTAATTTTTGCGACTTCCACTTTCAACACCCCCATTTCCTTACTTTCCTTACCTATATTATATGCTTTCTCCAAGAAAATATCAATCGCCTAATACCCACATCGCTTTAAGTTATTAGGAAGAAAGCAATAATCACAACTAATTGGTTAATAATTGAATAAAAATCAAGGTTTTTAATGCCAAAGAAAAAATACAGGGACTTCTCCAGCAAAGGTAATTAGCCGGGCCAACATTTTGCTTGCATCCGACTCATCGCTTGGAAAACCTCTTACAGTAGCTGAAACAGCAGAGCGCTTTAGCACAACACCCACAACTGTTCAGACAGTTCAAACAGAATTTGCTAAACTCGGACTCCATGGTGCGTGGAGTGGATAATTCGGCAGTTGTAGCTTAGAAACCCCCTAAATAATTAGGTTACTAAAAGACTCAAAAACTGCTTAGCTGCATAGCCGCAGTTAGTTTTTGAGTTATTTACATTTCTATTACTCTCTGGCAAAGCCTCTTAATTAAGTGTTTTTCATGACTAATCACAATAAGGGCCAGATTTCGCTTTTTGGCAATTTCCGTAACAACATGCCAGATCTGAGCCTGAATTAACGCATCAAGCATTGTTGTCATCTCATCGGCAATTAGGACGCTAGTCTGGGAGCTAAGCGCTCTTACCACACAAAACCGTTGAAGCTCTCCGGCGGAAAGTTCATTTGGCCAACGCTTTAACCAATTATCATTTATTCCGAAGGCGTCCAGCATCTCTTGGTCGGGAACCCAGCCTTCATTAATGGTTTTATCCATTCTCCACCTGGGGTTAACAGCCTTTTCCGGGTGCTGCAAGATTAATTGCACAGGATTGTACCCATGCCTCGGCAGCGGCTTGCCATCCAGAGTCACTGTTCCAAGCTGTGGTTCTTCATAGCCTGAGAGAATTCGCGCCAATGTACTTTTACCGCAGCCGCTATGGCCCGAAATACCAACAACCTCACCGCGGTTTACGGTTAAACTAAAATCCTTTAATATCCACGGGCAATTCCCATAGCGAAAGCTAATTCCCTTTGCTTCAAGTGGCATGATAGCACCTTACCTTTCCCCCACGCAGCTCCCTCTCTAAAGGACGGCTCTCAAAACACTCCCTGCTTGCCATAGGACAGCGTGGAGAGAACAAGCACCCCAAAGGCAAGTCCCCGGGAGATGGCTGAAAGCCGGATACCGGGATAAAATCATTTTGAGGAAGTGCTTTCCATAAAGCTTTACTGTAAGGATGTCGCAAAGCCTCACCTTTACCTGCAAAATCCTTGACCGGCGCAGTTTCAACCGTTGTCCCTGCATAAAAGACAGCTATATAATCGGCGACATTTAAAACTGCGCCAACGTCATGAGTAATCAGCATGACTGCACGACCTTCATCAGCCAGCTGTCTAAGATGCGTCAAAGCTTCTTCTACTATTTCCGGATGTAATCCGGGGGTTGGCTCATCTGCAATAATCAGGCGCGCATCACTTACCATGGCCCCTGACACCAGTACACGCCTGGCCATCCCGCCTGACAACTGAAAGGGGTATAAGTTTTCCACTTGACTGTCAAGATGATAGCGTGCAAAGATATCTCTTTGGACTTCTTTTTTATTGTCTTTAATAGAAGCACGCACTTGCGCGCCTACTTTCATCAAGGGATCAAGATAATTGACCGACTGGGGAATAAAAGCTATCTCTCTGCCCCGTAGCTTTACTTGCCGCTCTGCAGTAAGCTCTTCTCCGTCATAAGCCATTGTTCCTGTTACACGCGCATTACTTGGCAGTATCCCTAAAATAGCATGAGCCAACAAGCTTTTGCCCGATCCGCTTGAGCCAATAACCGCAAGAATTTTACCCGGTTGAATTTCAGCGCTAAGCCCAGTAATTACAGTCAGCTCAATTTGTCTTAGCCCTCTGGTGTACTGTCTAAAGGAAACTGTTAATTCATTAACACTTAATACGGACTGATTTAAAGCCATATTATCACTTCCCTGATATGTCTTAAAACTAAAGCCTTATTCATGAGCTTTATGAGGATCTAACAACAGCAAAATGTTATTTCCTAAAATATCAAAAGCACGAACCATAATTAACAAGGACACTCCCGGGAAAAACGCCAGCCACCACATGCCCGTTGATAAATAGCGCATGGCTTCCGATAAAATAATGCCGATTGCCGGAGTATCAGGAGACAGCCCAAAACCTAAAAAACTAATCCCGGCTTCATGAAGAATTGCATGAGGGAATAAGAGAATCAAACCTACGAAAAACTGCGAAATTAAATGCGGCAATAGATGATGTGTAGCAACCCACCAGCGAGACTTGCCCAGATGACGCGATACCTGCACATATTCTGCTGAACGCAACTGCATCACCTCTGCGCGTATTACTCGTGCCAAACTGGGCCAATGAGTAACTGCGACACCTATTATCACACCTCTTATTCCCCCGCCTACTGAGAAGGCGATGAGAATTATAATAACCAAATGTGGCACACCCAAAAATAAATCAACTAACCAGGTAACTGCAGTATCGACCGTTTTCCCTAGAGTAGCTGCGCAAATCCCCAGAAAGAGCGCCAGGACTGCACTAACTAAAGCAGCCATCATACCCACACCTAAGCTTAAGCTAAGACCTTTAACTGTCCGCGTAAACATATCACGGCCCAGCCAGTCCGTTCCAAACAGATTATTCATAGAGGGAGCCTGGTTTTTTATTTCAAAATTTACAGACAACCCGCTGTCGCTTAAAATATAGCTTCCCGTCACTATGCTCAAAAGAAGCAATGTCGTTAATGCCAAAACAATCAAAGTTCGATGCCGACGGCTTAACTTTGGCAGCATATTTTTATGCGCCGTGTCTTTTGCAGTACGTATCGGCAAGCTGTTAGCACTCTTCATACCGCACCATCCTTATGCCTAATGCGTGGGTCCACAACTCGATAAACTGTATCCGCAATAAGGTTTCCGGAAAATACAAATACCGCGCTGAAAATAACACAGCCTAGCAAAAGAGGGACATCGCTTCTAAGCCCGGCTTGAACAGTTGCTCGGCCAAGGCCGGGATATGAGAAGACTGTTTCCGCAAGCACAGAGCCGCCAAACAGTTCACTTAAAGAAGCAAACTGCAGCGTAATCGCGGGTAACGCAATATTTCGAATTCCGTGCCTCCATAATATTTCTGTTTCACTGGCACCCCTTGCTCTTGCCAGCAGAACGTATTCACTTGACAACACTTCTACCAGCTTTTGCCTGGTATGCAGTGCAATATTTGCCACCCCTAATACACTTAAAGTAAGTGCCGGCAATATTAAGTGATGTATGCGGTCAATCAATCTTACGTTTTCAGTTAACACACCGGCGGGTACAGCCAATCCCAAGGGAAACCAATTCAACCAGACGGCGAAGATAATTAGTAAAATCAGCCCTAACCAAAAAGTTGGAGTTGAAGCAAGGATAAGGCAATATGATTTTATTGCCTTATCAACCCAAGTGTTTTGCTTCATGCCGGCCACAATCCCTAAGGCAAAACCCACTAACCCTGAAAGTGTCCAGGCTAAACCCATTAAAATCAGAGAAGCGAAAAATCGTTCCTTAATTATACTAGCTACGGGGCGCCTGAAAATCATTGAAGTCCCCAGGTCGCCTTGCAGCAAAGCGGAGGCCCAACGGCCAAACTGCTCTATCGGGGGCTTGTCCACCCCCCAGTATGCAGAAATTCTCTCTAACTGCTCCGGACCTACCAGCATCATATCCGCTCCAACATAAGCTTGCACCGGATCAACAGGGGAATTACTAACCATCCAAAATGATAGTAAGCACAGAGCGGCTAACAGGATGAACATTTTAACCATTTTCCCCAATATAAATAATATCAATTGTTTTAATTGCATGCTACCACCTAATCGAATTAGATTTGCCTTTAGCTACTTCCATTTCCACTCAACAATGTTATCAGTAATGGGCCAACCATGTCCATGTGGTTGTATTTTTTGCTGTCCCATATCCAGGTTCTCATCAATCAGGTATAAGTGGCCCAAGTTAACCAGCCAAGCCCATGGTGCATCACCACGGCCGCTTAACCCGGTTTGCCCATCCCATTGAGCTTTTTTCCAATATTCATTAGCTTCTTCTTCACTGGTGGCAGCCAAGGCAAGCTCCATATACTCATCTACTTGCACATTCCCGTAATGTCCGGTATTATACCAGCTGACTCCAGCCATTCCAGAACTATACAGTTTATACATCTCCAGCGGGTCATAGCTTCCCCAGCCAAATAACACTGCTTGAGAGTACATCATTTTTTCAATATCATCCCAGCTCTTTCCTTCAGCTATTATATCAATACCCAGCGGCTTAATCATCTCTGTTGCCGCGAGAGCCAAAGCCTGTCTGGTTTGATCGGACGCTGGGTAAATCACTGAAAATGTGGCTTTAAGACCGTCTTTCTCAAGTATTCCGTCACCGTCTGTGTCTGACCAGCCACCTTCAGCAAGAATCTTTTTTGCTTCCTCCATGTCTCCGTCACTAATTACAGTGTCGGGATTCCACCAAGGCATATTGTCACAAACAGTGTATGCCGGAGTTCCATACCCGTTTAGAGCACCGGCTACCAGCAGGTTTCTGTCAATTGCCACATTAATAGCTTTGCGAATTGCCAAATCAGCAGTTACATCATTACCGATTGGCTTACCGTCTTCTGTAGTCCCGCCCGATTTAACGTAAGGGAACATAATGCCGCGGTTATCAACGCTTTCAAGGTTTACCAAGGTCATTCCCTGTACTGATTGGCCTGCAAGTGTAGCGTTAATTGCTGCAATATGCACATTGCCTGCTTTTGCAGCGGCAAAGGCCGTATCCTGCTCCAAGAATAAAAATGTTATCTTGTTAAAATATGGCTTATCCCCATAGTACTCGGGATTGGCCTCAACAATTAACTGCTGTCCTCTGTCCCATTGCACTAGCTTAAACGGGCCTGACCCAATAGGCTTTTCGCCGTAATCGCTTCCGTAAGCATGTTCAGGCACAATGCCGACAGAAACAAGCAATGCCATAAATGCGGAGTGAGGCTTTTTAAGTATAAAATCTACAGTGTACTCATCTACTTCCCGGATATTATCAACAACAGTTACATCCACCACGGAGCCGCTTTCCATAGCTGTTGCATATGTGAAAACTACATCCTTTGCTGTAAGCTTCTCGCCATCTGAAAACCTCGCATCATCCCTAATGCTAACGGTCCAGACATGTCCATCTTCGCTAATCTGATATCCTGTAGCCAAATCATTAACTATATTCAAATTGCTGTCCCTTTTAAACAAAGTACTCTGAAAAAGAGGAGACCCATACCTACCCCAGCCGGTAACAGGATCCCAGCCGGTGTCACTCTCATACCCCACGGCCAAAATAAGCTCGTCTTTTCTGTCATCCTGGCTGGTAGATAACCGTGAGCAGCCAACAATACTAAATAAGCTGCTCAACATCATTACAATCACTAAAAACACAACTGATTTGTTTTTCACGGTAATATGCCTCCTGCTCTCTCATGGTTTCTCTTTAATGCGTATTACGATTTTTATATTTGTAACACTATATGCTATTCGTGAACTTATCCTTAATTCCTGCAAAGATATTTTATTATTTTTTTATATCAAGCTTTTTAAAAAAGACCGCAATGCGCTTTCACACGGTCTCTCGGTAATTTAATACAGGTGTTAATGATTGCAATTCTTTGCCATTTTAGTTATCATATAAGATAAGCGAAAGGGTGATGATGATGAGTGCTGTTTATCCCCTCCATGAGATTCGCAGCCGTTTGAAACCGGTCTTTGAAGCGGCACCTGTTTACCGTGCTGTGCTGTTTGGCTCCTACGCAAAAGGCAAGGCCACTGAGAGCAGCGATATCGATATTGTCATCGACAGCCGCGGCGAACTTCTCAACATTGACTTTTACGGTGTATTGGAGGACATTACAGAAACACTGGGTAAAAAGGTTGACCTTTTTGAAATCACCGAAATCAAACAAGACTCCCCCATCTATATTGAAATCAAAAGCGAAGGGGTATTGCTCTATGACCGGCAAGAAGACGCCTGTTTTATAAGCGGTCTCTGATCGTGCCAGTTCGAGGCCTTCGGCACCAATGAATTTTAAGGGTTTTTAGCTAACAGGAAATAGCTAAGAACCCTTTTTTGATAGAAAGTAAGGCAATTCTTATGATTAACAAACTCAAAATCTGAAAATCTATTTTTTTTGCCTTAAAAGACTCAATTGCTTTTCTAGTAATCCACGCATATGGCAAAAGCAGCGATATTGGACTGAACCAATTATCGCTGCTTTATAACATTATTTATAAGCTACAGCAAAGCTTTAGCTCTTGCTAACTGCTCTTCAACAGCTTCCCTTGCCGTACCGCCGCGGGACTTCCTGGCGGCCACACAAGCTTCCGGAGGCAGCAGAGCAAGTGCTTCCGCAGCAAACAAATGACTGGCTTCCTTTAATTCAGCTTCACTTAAATCCACTAGTCGCCTGTTTTCCGCTACACACTTTCCGACCAGCTTGCCTACCACGGCATGAGCATCCCTAAACGGCAGCCCTTTTTTCACCAGGTAGTCGGCTAAATCAGTGGCGCTGGCAAAATCCCCCGCCACAGCTCCGTACATCTGCTCCTTATTCGCTTCCATGGTACGCAGCATAGCTGCATATAGTGTAAGGCTCACTTTTATAGTATCAACAGTATCAAACAAGCCTTCTTTATCTTCCTGCATATCCTTATTATAAGCTAAAGGCAAGCCTTTCAGCACAGTTAGCAATCCCAGCAAGTTGCCAAAAACACGTCCGGTTTTGCCGCGGACCAGCTCCGCCACATCCGGGTTTTTCTTTTGCGGCATAATGCTGGAGCCGGTAGTAAAAGCATCGTCTAAAGCAATAAAGCCAAATTCTGCAGAATTCCAAAGAATTAGATCCTCGCTTAAGCGGCTTAAATGAGTCATCAAAAGCGATGCATTAAACAGGTATTCAGCCACAAAATCACGATCGCTTACCGCATCCATGCTGTTTTCATAAAGCTTGGCAAAGCCCAGCTCTTCCGCCACCATCTCCCTATTTATAGGGAAAGTGGTTCCAGCTAAGGCCCCCGCTCCCAAAGGAAGCCAGTCTGCACGCTTATAGCCATCCATAAATCGCTCCCTATCTCGCTGCAGCATCCAGAAGTAAGCCATCAGGTGATGAGCGAACAGCACCGGCTGAGCACGCTGTAAATGAGTATAGCCGGGCATTACCGCGTCGATGTTTGCTTCTGACGCTTCAATAATGGCTTGCTGCAGATTTGTGAGCAAAGAAGCTGTTGCCAATATTTCTTTTTTAACAAACATATGCATATCTAAAGCAACCTGGTCGTTACGTGACCGGCCTGTATGCAGCTTGCCGCCCACAGGCCCGATTTTTTCTATCAGTCTCTTTTCCACATGCATATGGATATCTTCAAGAGAATAGGAAAACTCCATTTCTCCCCGTTTTATTTCTTCGTTAATTTCAGCAAGAGCGGCAAGAATAGCCGCCCCTTCCTCCTCGGCAATGATACCGCTTGCAGCCAGCATTTTGCAATGAGCCATACTGCCGCGAATATCCTCTTCTGCTAAACGCCGGTCAAAAAAAATCGAGGCTGTAAACTCTTCCACCAAAGCATCTGTTTCTTTATTAAACCTTCCGCCCCAAAGCTTCACAAGTCCACCTACTTTTTATTCTTTTCCAGCAGTCCCTGCACTTTCAGGGGCAAACCAAAAAGGTTAATAAATCCTTCCGCATCCTGCTGATTATATATTACGTCTGCGCCGAAGGTGGCCAAATCTTCACGATATAATGAAAAAGGCGATTTCCGTCCGGCCACTGTGATATTGCCTTTGAACAGCTTTAATCGAACAGAGCCGGTAACATTGCGTTGAGTACTGTCAACAAAAGCATCTAAAGCTTCACGAAGAGGCGTATACCACTGGCCATAGTAAACTAATTCCCCGTATTTTACACCGGCTATTTCTTTAAAGTGCATAGTTTCCCTGTCTAAAGTAAGAGACTCAAGCTCTCTATGGGCAAAGAAGAGCAATGTGCCAGCCGGAGTCTCATAAACGCCTCGGGATTTCATGCCGACCAAGCGGTTTTCAACTATATCCACTCTGCCGACGCCATGCTTTCCGGCTAAACTATTCAATTCTGTTAAAAGCTCTATCGGGCCTTTAGTTTGTCCGTCAATGCTTACAGGAACACCACGCTCAAAGCCAATCTCCACATACTCCGGAGTGTCCGGAGCATCAGCCGGATCAACAGTTAAGAGGAACATCTCCTTTTCCGGCTCTGCTGAGGGATCCTCCAGAACTCCACCCTCATAGCTAATATGCCAAATATTGCGATCCATACTGTATGGCTTTTCTTTTGTCACAGGAACTGGTATACCGTGCTTTTCAGCGTAGTCAAAAGCATCGTCCCGTGATTTAATATCCCACTCGCGCCACGGTGCCACAATTTTCAGATGGGGCGCCAGCGCTTTCACCGTCAGCTCAAAGCGAACCTGATCATTACCCTTACCTGTAGCGCCATGGGCAATGGCATCGGCGCCTTCCTTTTCAGCCACTTCTACCAGCCTTTTAGCAATGGCCGGACGAGCAATGGCAGTTCCCATTAAATACTTTTCCTCGTACAGCGCGCCGGACTTTAGCATGGGGTAAACAAAGTCACAGATGAATTCCTCACGTACATCCTCTATGTAGAGCTTGCTTGCGCCAGAAGCAATAGCCTTCTCATGAAGCGGTTCCAATTCCTCCCCTTGCCCCACGTCAGCAGCCATAGCAACAACCTCGCAGCCGTACTTCTCCTTGAGCCACGTAATGGCAATAGATGTATCCAAACCTCCCGAATATGCCAACACAATTTTCTTCATAGTCCCGACCTCCATTATTATGCTTGTATAGATATTAGCTTGCTACAGATTTAAAGCGCACCTGTACAATTCCTGGTAGAGGCTGACGCTTGCGGCTCCCGCACTGGAGAGAAACTCCACCGAAGATTTATCTGCCGACTCCCAGTCTGTAAGTAGAAGACCACGCTTATCTAACTCTCTTTGCAGTTGTTTCACCGTACCTAAGTTGCCGTCCACAAACTCCACCTGCGAAGGCATTATCTTTGCTAGTTCGCCACGCAAAAAGATATAATGAGTGCAGCCCAGCACCACAGCTCTGACATGGCTTAAATCAATGTCGGCAAAGAGCTTCTTCAACACACCGTGAGCCTCCGGGCCTGCAACTTGTCCTCGCTCGACCAACTCCACCAGGCCGGGACAGGGGAGAACAATAACATTATCGTTATTGACACCGCAAACATGGCACAAGCTTCGAAATTTTTCTTCTTTCAAAGTAAGAGGAGTAGCCATTACCAAAACCTTGCCGTCGCCATTGCGCTCCATAGCAGGCTTAATTGCCGGCTCCATACCAATAACAGGAACAGGATATCTTTCCCGCAATATGTTTATGGCCGCACTTGTCGCCGTATTGCAAGCTATAACCAAAGCCTTGCAGCCCCGGTTATACATCTCGTCTCCAGCGCAGGTAACAAGCATTCTTACTTCTCCCACACTACGGCTTCCGTAAGGAGCATGAGCGGTATCACCATAATAAATAAAATTCTCATAAGGTAAAATACGCACGGCCGACGCCAGCACGCTAATACCTCCTGCTCCGGAGTCTAAAACTGCTATTGGCTTGTGTTTCTCCACACATTTATCCAACGCATCTCACCTTGTTCTTAAAGCAGCGCAGCAAGAATGGCCTTTTGCGCATGCAGTCTGTTTTCAGCTTGATCAAAAACAACCGATTGCCGTCCTTCAAGAACATCAGCTGAAATTTCTTCGCCTCGGTGCGCAGGAAGGCAATGCATTACTATTGCTTCGGAATTTGCATTTTTCAACAACTCATTATTTAGCTGGTATGCCTCAAAAGCACGAACTCTTGCCAGATGCTCCGCTTCCTGCCCCATACTAGCCCAAACATCGGTATAGACTACGTCCGCACCCTTAACTGCTTCCTTAGCATCAGCAGTTAGCAAAACCTGTACGCCACTTTGCTCAGCATTCAATTTGGCAGCAGCCACTATATCTATGTGAGGCTCGTATCCTTTCGGTGTAGCCACAGCCACATTAATACCCATTTTGCTGCAAGCCAGAAGCAAGGAATGAGCCACATTGTTTCCATCCCCCACATAAGCAAGCTTTAACCCCTCAAGGCGCTTTTTATGCTCAAGAATGGTCTGTAAATCAGCCATGGCTTGACATGGATGTAGCAAATCGGTTAATCCGTTAATCACAGGAATGTCTGCAAAAGCAGCCAGCTCTTCAACTTCGCCATGGTCGAAAGTACGAATCATAATACCGTCAAGATAGCGCGAAAGCACCCTTGCAGTATCTTTAATAGGTTCACCACGACCAATCTGCAAATCCTGCGCACTAAGGAAAAGAGCATACCCTCCTAACTGCCACATACCCACCTCGAACGAAACGCGAGTTCGCGTAGATGATTTCTGAAAAATCATCCCCAGTGTTTTACAGCGAAGTAAATGATTTTCCTTTCCTTCCTTGGTTTCAGCTTTTAGCCGTATAGCATAATCCAATAAATATCTTAGCTCTTCTTGGTCAAAATCATTGACGGCTATGAAATCTCGGCCCTTCAGTTTATCCATTGGTCACACTCCTTATCTACAAAGCTTAGCGTTCCTTTACCGCCGCCAAGATATTCCTGCAGTTACAATCTGCAAGTGAAAAGCTCCATAATTTCCCGTACGTAGGAGTATTCACCGCAAGCCCTGTATTTCCTTCCAGTTAAGCGCAAACTGAAGCTGCATTTTATAAGCACTCTTGCAGCGCTTTTTGCAAAACCGTAACGGCAATGTCAATATGTTCTTCATCCAGCACCAAAGGCGGGAGAAAACGCAATGTCTTACCGCCGATACAATTAATCAGCAGGCCCTTTTCCTGGCAAGCCTTAACCACTGCGGCTCCGTCCCCATTAATTTCCATACCTATCATCAGACCAAGCCCCCGGATATCCACCACTCCAGGATTATCAAGCTCCTTCAGCTTTCCTTTAAAATACTGCCCTAGTTGCTCGACCTGCGCTAAAAACTGATTGTCAAGGATTTCTTGCAGCACAGCATTAGCTGCAGCACAAACCACCGGATTGCCGCCAAAAGTAGAAGCATGGTCACCAGGCACAAGAACATCTGCCGCCGCACCGCGGGCAGCCATTACCCCGATAGGCAATCCGCCCCCTAACCCTTTTGCCAACGTGTAAACATCAGGCTCCACACCATAATGCTCCCAAGCTAAAAGCTTACCTGTCCGCCCAATACCACATTGGACTTCGTCAAAAACCAACAGCAATTTATGCTCATCGCACAACTTCCGCAAGCCGGCCAAAAATTCGTGAGACGCAGGATAAACTCCGCCCTCGCCTTGAACAGGCTCTACTAAAATGGCACATGTGTTTTCGTTTACCAAAGCGGCAAAGGAATCTAGGTCGTTAAACTTACCATAGCAAAAACCACTAACCATGGGTTCAAACCCTTGATGGTACTTCGGCTGGCCTGTAGCAGTAACAGCAGCTAAAGTGCGCCCATGAAAAGAACGTTCAGCAGTAATAATCTCATGTGCTCTCTCACCACGGTTCTGTTTGCCAAACTTTCTTGCCAACTTAATTGCCGCTTCGTTTGCCTCAGCGCCGCTGTTGCAGAAAAAAACTTTATCCGCCGGGGTATGATTTACCAGCGTCTCTGCCAAACGAGCCTGCGGCTCCGTGTAATACAGGTTTGATGTATGCATCAGCTTTTGCGCCTGGGAACTGATTGCTTCCACAACTTTAGGATGACAATGGCCTAAATTATTTACAGCCAGCCCGCTTACAAAGTCAAGATAACGATTTCCCCCATCATCCCAAACATAAACACCTTCGCCTCTCTTTAGAGAAAGGGTGCTCTCAGGCTGACGGTTATAAGTATTAATAATATATTGTTTCTCCAACGATTTAACGCTCATTTTACAGCCTCCTATCCGGTAACCATAGTACCGATACCATGATCCGTGAAAATCTCCAAAAGTAACGAGTGCGGCAAGCGTCCGTCGATAATATGTGTACGCTTAACATCACTCTCCAGAGCCGTGAGGCAGGCCTCAACCTTCGGAATCATCCCTTTATTAATTTTGCCCTCTTCTATCATAGCCAGCGCCTTTTCCTTAGGCAACGATGAAATTAAAGATTGCGGATCGGACGGATCAGAAAAAATACCTTCCACATCGGTTAGCAATATCAGTTTCTCCGCCGATAAAGCCGCCGCCAATTCTCCGGCCACATGATCCGCATTAATATTGAGGCTTTCACCCTCCGGCCCTACTCCCACAGAAGAAATGATAGGGATATAACCTTGGGCGCTTAATGTATGAATAACACCAGGGTTAACTTGGGTAATATCACCCGCATACCCTAGGTCAATAACCTGACCGCTGCCGTTTACCTTCTCCGGAGGCCTGCGGCAGCCTACCAATAAGTTGGAGTCCTTGCCGCTTAATCCTACACCCTTACCGCCAAACTGATTTACGAGAGTTACGATTTCTTTATTTACCTTGCCGACCAGAACCATCTCAACAATATCCATTGTTTCTTTATCTGTAACACGAAGACCGTTAACAAACACAGCCTTTTTACCTAACCGCTCCATCAGATGCGTTACTTCTGCGCCACCGCCATGAACAACAATCGGATTAATGCCGATATATTTTAGCAGAATAATATCCATCATCACCGATTTCTTTAATTCTCCCGAAACCATAGCCTGACCGCCATACTTAATAACAAACGTTTTATCAGCAAAAGTGCGCAAGTAAGGAAGCGACTCAATCAACACTTCCGCCTTGGCAATCAACTCTTTCATTTCCTTAGTCAACCCAATCCCCCCTAGAATTAAAAATTAATATACGTTGACGCGAGCAGTCGCCGGAGCAACGAAGCAGATGGCGCTTTTCAACAACCAGGCGGCTGTTCAAAAAGTGCTAGATGCGAGACGCGACTAAGACTGCGAGCGGAGGCGTATTTAATATACGTTGACGCGAGCAGTCGCCGGAGCAACGAAGCAGATGGCGCTTTTTCAACAGCCGCCCCCCGCTTAGCTTCGATAGCTCGCATTGATGGTCACATAATTATGACTCAAATCCGCGCCCCAAGCAGTTACCGACTCATCACCCATCTTTATATCAACAGTAATCTTAATATCTTTCTCCTGCAAAATCTTTTTTGCGTACTCTTCATCAAAGCGCAGGCCTTGGCCGTTTTGTGTTACCTGCAAATCACCGAGAAAAACATCAACCCGCTCCGGGAAAAACTCCACATCTGTCTGACCCATGGACGAAACAATTCTCCCCCAGTTAGCGTCTTCTCCGAAAAAAGCGGTCTTTACCAGATTGGACCCTAAAATTCCCATGGCCAAGCTCTTTCCGTCAATAAAAGAAGCTGCGTTTTTTACAGTAACCTCAAGAAACTTGGTAGCTCCTTCACCGTCCCTGACTATCATTTGTGACAGCTCGGTATTTACTTTCTGCAAAACCGTAACAAACCAATGATAGTCTTCGTTCTCTTCAGTAATAATACTATTCCCAGAGGCGCCGTTAGCCAGAACTATAACCATATCATTTGTACTGGTATCACCGTCCACTGTAATCAAATTATAAGAACGTTCAACAGTGTATGTTAACGCTTTCTGCAGCAGCTCTGGACTAATGCAAATATCGGTGGTAATAAACGCCAGCATGGTAGCCATATTGGGGTGAATCATCCCCGAACCTTTGGCCATACCGCCTACAGTCACTGTTTTCCCTTCAACTTCCAAAGTATACGCCGTTTCCTTACTGACTAAATCTGTAGTCATAATTGCTTCGGCCGCATCATGACCGCCCTGCGTGGAAAGCTTAGCCGCAATATCCCGGATTCCTGTCTCCACTGCATCCATCGGTAAGTACTCGCCAATGACACCGGTGGAAGAAACAACGACATCGTCAATCTTAATATTCAATACTTCGGCGGTCAATTCAGCCATACGCTTGGCGTCCAGAATCCCCTGTTCTCCAGTGCAGGCGTTGGCGTTGCCGCTGTTGCAAATTATGGCTCTGGCAGAACCGCTACTCACGTGCTCTTTAGTAACTATTACCGGTGCAGCCTGGAAGCGGTTTTTTGTATAAGCACCGGCCGCAACTGCCGGAACCTCCGAAAGAATCAGCGATAAGTCTTTTTTGCTTTTCTTTATGCCACAGTGTATGCCGGCGGCAGTGAATCCTTTGGCTGCCGTGACACCACCGCTAATATGTTGAAATTTCATTGGTATTGCCCCCTTATAATAGTCCGGCCGTTTCAGGCCATCCCTGCATAATATTCATATTCTGTACCGCCTGGCCGGCGGCCCCTTTAACCAGGTTGTCAATGGCAGAAACAACTATTAATCTTTTTGACCTCTTATCAAGCCGGAAAGATATATCGCAAAAATTACTGCCGCTGACAAACTTAGTTTCCGGCAATTCACGGCAAAGCCGGACAAATGGCTCGTTGCCGTAAAACTCTTCGTAAATATTCCACAGAGCTTCCTCATTCACATCAACTTTAACTCTCAGATAGATTGTTGAGAGAATACCGCGAATCATAGGAATTAAATGGGGTGTAAAAGTTAGTACTACCTGTTGCCCCGCAACACTTGAAAGCTCCTGTTCAATCTCCGGTGTGTGCTGATGCCCTGCCACTTTATACGCTTTAAAATTCTCCGTGCATTCGGGAAAATGGAAAGGCAGCTTAGGAGAGCGTCCAGCGCCGGAAACCCCGGATTTGGCATCGACAATAATATCTTCAGTATCAATAGCCCCCGCAGCCAATAAAGGCTTTAAAGGTAATAACACACTGGTAGGATAACAACCCGGGTTTGCTACTAATATTGCATTTTTAATAGCTTGACGGTTATATTCGGGCAAGCCGTAGACACTATCCGCCACCAAGCTTTCCGCTTTATGCGGATAGCCGTACCACTCTGGATATAAAGCAACATCCTTTAAGCGGAAATCACCGCTTAAGTCTACCACCTTCTTGCCTGTCTCCAGTAAACGGGGCACAACTTCCATAGACAAACCGTGAGGCAATGCGCTAAAAATAAAGTCACATTTATCTAGATAAGAGTAATCCAGCTTATCCAAAGGCAGCTCCAAAACAGAGCGAAATTGGGGATATATCTCATCAAACCGCTGACCGGCAAAGCTCTCCGATGTAAGATAAAATGGTTGTATGTGAGGATGGCGTACAAGTATTTGGGCTAACTCCCTTCCCGTGTAACCTGTTGCCCCCACAATAGCCGCTTTTAGCATAAACAACACCTTCCTTTAATTGCATTATACAGTTAATCTTTTAAAAAACAAAAAAAACCTCTCCATCCTAAAAGGACGAGAGACTCTCGCGGTACCACCTTCATTGGTCAAAAGACCCACTTAACCCGTTTTCAACGGCTGCTTTAACGGGCTAACCCGGCGTGGCCTACTAAGCATAACCGTTTGGCACGCAGTTCAGGGGTGCGCTTGGGCATACGTTCCGTGCCGGGCTTCCACCGCCCCCGGCTCGCTTTACCTTCCGGTACGCTTACTCTCCCCATCATTACCTTAATTATTATAACTTACCATATAGATTATCACCGTTAAAAATAAAAGTCAATAACTATGTAAAAAAAAGATAAGCTTTCTGGAAAAAATATTAAAGCTTTATCAAGTATTGTACTAGATATGAATATATATGCGTTATATAAAAGTAGTAATCTTGTTACGAAAATGATACAATATAGAAAATGTTTCCTCGAAGCAAATTATTATACTGCTACATATTTCCTTCGTCCGACTTGAGCCTTTAAAAATGCGCTCGGTTTTCCGAGAGCTTTTATAATATAAAGAAAGGAGGTGCACATATTGTCAATCTTTGGTGGTAAGGTAGTGGGTGCAAACAGGCTTAATGTCACAGCTATAGCGGAGGATGCCATTGCGGCACCGGGTAACGGGATGCCTACATACATTGTTGTTTCTGTAACCGATGTTAACGGCGCTCCTGTTACAGGGCTAAAAGCAAGTAACTTCGAAATAGCTGCGATGGTAGTAGCTCCGTGTGGAGCATCAGTTAGAATTCAACATGTAGCGGGAGGTCCCGCCGGGCTTTATAATGTTAGCGTTGTCCCAATTTCCTCAGAAACATGGAAAAGAGGAGTATATGTTTATGGCGTTACTGTTCGAAACAATGAACAAAGGGGACAGACACTGGCAAGTGTAATGGTGGATTAATTCTATAACTATTTGACCATCCCGTAAGGGATGGTTTTTTTTTGCAGCAACAGCTAATCATAAAATTGCAGTCAATATGAAAACAAACAACCCCGCATCCAGGCGTATCAGTATACGCGGAGGATGTCGGGGTTGTGCAATAACAAGGCAATGTTTTATTAAAGGGGGATATTCCCGTGTTTTTTGCGCGGTCTATCCTCCTGCTTATTGGCCAGCATTGCCAACCCGTTAAGTAAATACCTTCTAGTTTCACGAGGGTCAATTACATCGTCCACCCAACCATGGGATGCTGCAATATAGGGATTAGAATACTTATCGCGGTATTGCTGGACGCGGCTCGCCCGTTCTGCGGCAGAGTCTGCGGCGGCGTCAATCTCTTTACGGAAGACGATATTGGCCGCGCCTTCCGGCCCCATAACGGCGATTTCTGCCGTGGGCCAAGCTAATGCTAAATCACCGCGAAGGCTGCGGGCACTCATGGCAATATAGGAACCGCCGTATGCTTTGCGAAGAATCACGGAGATTTTTGGCACTGTAGCCTCCGAGTAGGCATAAAGCAACTTCGCCCCATGACGGATAATACCGCCGTATTCCTGATTGACACCTGGCAGGTACCCGGGCACGTCCACAAAAGTAATAAGAGGAATGTTGAAGCAGTCGCAGAAGCGGACAAAACGAGAAATCTTGTCAGAGGAATCGATATCAAGGCAACCAGCCATAACCTTAGCTTGGTTAGCAATAATACCAACCGAGCGGCCGCCAAGACGGGCAAAGCCGATAACTGCGTTCTGAGCAAAGGCTTCTTGCACTTCAAAAAAGCGGCTGCCATCTACTATCCGTGCGATAATATCGCGAACATCGTATGGTTTATTTGGGTTATCTGGAACTAAGCCAACAAGCTCGGAAGCGTCAAGAGTAGGCTCCTGAGTCTCAGCAAGTGGCGCGTCTGTCAGATTGTTGTCAGGCAGATACGAAAGAAGCTCTTTTAGCTTATTCAAACAATCAGCTTCATCAGCAGCCTTAAAATGGGCCACACCGCTGGTCTGATTATGAGTTTGGGCTCCGCCCAGCGCTTCCGCAGAAACTTCTTCGCCGGTTACCGCCTTAATTACCTGAGGTCCGGTAATAAACATTTGGCTGGTGTTCTCAACCATGAAAACAAAATCGGTAATAGCTGGAGAGTAGACTGCTCCACCGGCACATGGCCCCATAATTACGGATATTTGTGGAATAACACCGGAGGCAATAGTATTGCGGAAAAAGATTTCACCGTACCCGTTAAGTGCTTTTACGCCTTCCTGAATCCGCGCACCGCCGGAATCGTTCAAGCCGATACAAGGAGCACCTGTTTTCATTGCCATATCCATTACTTTGCAGATTTTTGCAGCATGCATTTCCCCAAGGGAACCGCCTGCTACGGTGAAATCCTGAGCATAGATATAAACTGGGCGGCCGGCAATAGTCCCGAATCCGGTTACCACTCCTTCTCCTGGGTTGTTAAACCCTACCTCATCAGCGTCATCCAAACCTGTTTGCACAAAAACATCCAATTCGGTAAAACTGCCGGGATCCATTAATGACTGGATGCGCTCCCTGGCCGTTTGCTTCCCTTTATTATGTTGGTCGGAGATTCTTTTCTCTCCGCCGCCCTTTTCTACAAGTGCTCTGCGTTCATGCAATAATTTTAATTTGTCTTCCATGTATAGCCCTCCTAATCTTCACGTTTACACAGTTCAATATGTATTTACCACTTCCTACTCTGTGATTATAACCTTTCTTAGTTATATTTGACAATATCATCAACGAATAATTCATGCAAGAGCAAATAATCCTTTGCTCTTAGCCCGTTGAAAAAAGCGCATTGCTTTGTTGCTGCTCAACCCCGACATCCTCGACGTACATTAAATACGCCTGCGGTGTCGGGGTTGTTTGCTCCGCGCACTGCATCTTTTTTGAACGGCCTATAGGAATTTAGGCATTGTCTAAAGCCTAAGAGCAAAGACATATTTGCTCTTCATCCTTGGTATAATGCTAATCCTATGTTATAATATTTTTCAATAACACTTTTGCCGGAGGGGAATAAATGCAGGTTTACGCTTTAGTTGGGGCAAGCGGAACGGGAAAATCTCACAGAGCTTCCTACCTGGCTTTTAAATACCATATCAATCTCATTGTTGACGATGGGCTGCTAATACAAGGCTGTTCTGTTTTGGCCGGAAAATCTGCTAAACGGGAAACCACCAGAATAGGTGCCGTAAAACGCGCAGTATTCCATGACGATAAGCATGCATCCGAAGTCAAAGCAGAGATTGCCGCATCGGGAGCCGAAAAAGTCTTAATCCTCGGAACCTCTGATAAAATGGTTTATCGCATCGCTCAGCGGCTTGAACTCCCTCCGCCAGAGAGGATAATTAAAATTGAGGAAATTGCTTCTCCCCGTGCCATAAGTAAAGCACTTGAGATGCGCAATAAAGAAAACAGGCATGTTATTCCTATCCCAACTTTTGCCATAAAAAAAGATTTCCCCGGCTACCTCGTCGACCCATTACGTTCCTTTTGGGGGAAAAGCCATCGTGAAGATGAACGAAAAGTCGTTATTGAACGTTCTATTGTCCGTCCAATCTTTAATTCTCTGGGAAACTTTTTTATTGCCGAGGCTGCCATTATTCAAATAGTTTCCTATGTTGCTGCTAAAACACAGGGCATATCGCGTGTAGGAAAAGTAGAGGTCATATCCAAACCGGACGGCGCATCGTTACAAATAGAAGTAAATATTTTTTATGGGGAAATTATTCCCCTTGTACTCCAAAACGTACAGCGCACCGTAAAAAGCTCTCTGGAGCATATTACCGGCTTCACTATCCATACAATCCAGGTAACTGCCAGACGCATTGAGCTGCATTAAAAAACCCAGCGGGGGATATCCCTCGCTGATTTTTTTTTAGACAAAGCTTCTTTTTAAGCTTAGGACAATCTCTCTGCATGACTGTAGACATTAAAGCGTCGGCCACGTACAAATCCTATCAAAGTTATGCCCAGCTTTTTCGCCAACTCGATGCTTAACGTAGTCGGCGCCGCACGGGAAATCAAAATAGGGATATTAAGCTTAGCCGCTTTCACTAGAATTTCCGAAGAAATTCTACCGCTGGTAACTAATATTTTATCTTCGATAGTAACACCGTTTTTCAAACACAATCCAACAATTTTATCTACTGCATTATGCCTGCCAATATCTTCGCAAAAATATACTCCATCTTCCGGAGTACAAAGCGCAGCACTATGAATTCCTCCGGTAGTCCTAAAGAGCACTGCTTTTTCCTGAAGCATCTGAACAAGCTCCAATACTTGTAAGTTGCTCACCGATACTTGAGAAGACACCGGCTTAGCTTTTAGCGAGTCCAACACACTAAAAAAAACTGTGCCTTTTCCGCAGCCGGAAGTGATAGTACGTTTCCCGTAAAGCTTCTCCGCCAACCCGCTGCCCTTTATTTCTATATAGACAAAACCCTGCTCTTTATCTTCACGAAGGGACAAGATATCGTTTATATTTCCTATTAAGCCCTCAGAGCGCAAGAACCCTAGCGCCAGCATATCGGTAAACTCTGGTGTGCATAACAGCGTAACAAATTCATCGCCATTTATATAAATAGTCAAAGGTCTTTCAACAATCACCGGATCATCTATTTCTCTTGCTCCCTCAGCATCTATGCGCAGAATCTTTTCCAGCTGCATTCTATCGTCCATAAAACCTCCAGGTCAGTCTGGCTATTTAACAGTATTCTTAAAAAACCCCTGTCTTCCACTACTCAAAATTTCGTATAGTCAACGCGAATACTTTAAAACCACGCTGTCTTTATGCTTTTTCAAGGCGTACGGCACAGACTTTAAGCTCGGGGATTTTTGCTGTGGGGCAAACTTGAGAGTTGGTGAGCAGATTGACTGCTGTTTCTGCGAAGTGGAAGGTCATAAATACTACCCCTTCGGGCACACGGTTTGTTACTTTCAGCTTAGTTTTTACAGAGCCGCGCCGGGAGATAACATTAACCAAGTCACACTCTTTTAAGCCCAATGCTGCGGCGTCTGCCGGGTTCAGCTCCATAAGCTCTTCCTTATGAATTTCACTGAGCCCACGGCTGCGCCGTGTCATCGTGCCTGTGTGATAGTGATAAAGGATACGGCCGGTAGTGAGCATAAATGGATATTCCTCGTCCGGCATTTCAGCAGGGTCAGCATGCTCCACTGCGGTAAACCTACCTAAGCCGCGGGTGAACTTGCCCATATGCAGTACCGGTGTGCCGGGGTGGATTTCAGTGGGGCACGGCCAGTGGATTCCTGTTTTGCCAAGCCGGTCATAACTAACACCGGCGTAGCTTGGTGTCAGCGAGACGATTTCTTGGAAGATATCTTCAGCACATGTGTAGTTCCAGTCAAACCCTGCTTTCTGTGCTATACCCTGAATAATTTTCCAATCAGGCCTTGCTTCTCCGCGCGGGGAAAGCGCCTGGTTTACTTTTTGGATGCGACGCTCGGTATTGACAAAGGTCCCTTCTTTTTCAGCGAAGGAAACTGCGGGAAGAACAACATCGGCAAACTTAGCCGTTTCAGTCATAAACAAATCCTGAACAACCAGAAAATCCAAAGCGTTCATACAGTGAGCGACGTGAGCCGTATCCGGGTCACTGATAAAGGGATTCTCACCCATAACATACATGGCACGAATATCTTTATTCTCAGCGCCGCTGAACATTTCGGTAACAGTCAGCCCGGGTTTTGCGGACAACTCCGTTCCCCAAGCTGCAGCAAACTTGCAGCGAACTTCATCATCAGCCACCCGCTGGTAGCCGGTAAATACATTAGGCAATGCCCCCATATCGCAAGCACCTTGAACATTATTTTGACCGCGCAGCGGATTTACACCCGCACCGGACTTACCCATATTTCCGGTAAGCAAAGCAAGGTTGGCAATGGCCATTACGTTCTTTGTGCCTGTGGTATGCTGCGTAACACCCATGGTGTATAAAATAGAGGCTGCATCAGCTTCTCCGTAGATACGGGCAGCTCTCACAATATCTTCTGCCGGTAAGCCTGTTATTTTTGAGGCATATTCCGGAGTATATTTTTCAACAGCCTCTTTTAATTCCTTAAAACCCTCTGTGCGGCTGTTAATAAACTCTTTGTCTTCTAAACCCTCTTTAATAATAACATGTGCCATGGCGTTTAAGAGAGCAATATTGCTGCCCGGCTTTAACTGCAAAAAGATATTGGCGTAATCGCAAAGCTCAATATAACGAGGATCGGCAACAATCAGCTTTGCCCCTTTTTTAACCGCCATTTTTACGCGATAGCCTATTACAGGGTGGTTCTCTGTAGTATTTGACCCAATGACAAAAAGCATCTTGGCATCTTCAAGCTCGCCAATAGTGTTTGTCATTGCGCCGCTGCCAAATGCGGTGGCCAGACCGGCCACAGTGGGAGCGTGTCAGAGACGGGCACAATGATCGACATTATTAGTTCCTAAAGAACGAAACAGCTTCTGGAAGAGATAATTCTCTTCGTTGGTAGCACGAGCCGAGCTTAAGCCGGCCAGCGCATCCGCGCCGTATTGAGCCCCCACCTCCTTAAACTTATTGGCAACCAAAGTTAAAGCTTCATCCCATGTAGCCTCCACAAATTCCCCGTCTTTTTTAATCATCGGTGTTTTCAGCCGATTGTCATTGTCGATATAATCCCAGCCAAAGCGGCCTTTCACGCACATGTGGCCGTCAAGAGAGCCTTCGAAATTAGGAGAAACACCAATAATTTTATCATTGCTTACTTTCAGATAAAAGGTGCAGCCACACCCGCAATAAGCGCAAGTCGTTAGAACCCTATCTACCTCGAAGCTCCTGCCTTGACGCAGTCCCTGTTTAGGAGTAAGCGCACCTACAGGGCAAATATCAACACACATGCCGCAAAAAACGCAGGATGATTCCTCGATGGGCACATCGAATGCAGTCGTTACCTTAGTATCAAAACCGCGGAATGTGAAGTCAATAGCGCCTGCTCCGTTTACCTCATGGCATTTTCTAATGCATTTACCGCAGAGAATACATTTATTCAAATCGCGAAAGAAAAACGGATTGGTATCATCAAATTCGATTTCTTTTCGTTCGCCTTTATAGGTGGAGCCGGTGATATCATACCGATAACTATAATCCTGCAGTCTGCATGAACCAGTTTTTTCACAAACCAGGCAATCCTGCGGATGATTAGCCCAAATTAATTTAAGCACTGTTTTACGAGAGTTAATAACTCGCTGCGATTCGGTCTCAATAACCATGCCCTCAGCCACAGGAGTAGTGCAAGATGCAGGCAAATTGCGCGCTCCGGCCACTTCTACAACACAAATACGGCAAGCACCCGCTTTAGTTAGCTCCGGGTCATGACAAAAGGTTGGAATGTCAATTCCCGCAGCTTTTGCAGCTTCAAGGATAGTGGTACCTGAATCAACCTGAACCGCTCGGCCATTAATGGTGATACTCACCTTGGACATGTCATTCCCTCCTTGCTATCTGGTTTTAATAGCGTCAAACTTACATTTTTCTATACATGCACCGCATTTTATGCATAAAGCGGTATCAATTTCATGCAGCACTTTCCTCTCCCCGGAGATAGCGTCTACGGGGCACACCTTTTTGCAGACACCGCAGCCGATACAATTATCTGCGAAAACATAGTAGGTTATCAGATTAGTACAGCTGCCGGCACGGCATTTTCCTTCAAGGATATGTTCCTTATACTCATCCATAAAATAACGCAATGTGCTTAAAACCGGATTGGGAGCTGTCTGCCCCAGTCCGCAAAGCGAGCTGTCCTTAATTGCTATCGCCAGATCCTGTAGCGTATCTAAATCATCCTCTTCCCCTTTACCCTCTGTAATACGCTCCAGTATCTCCAACATCCGTTTGGTGCCTTCACGGCAGGGAATACATTTGCCGCAGGATTCATTTTGAGTAAATGTTAGAAAAAAACGTGCTAAATCAACCATGCAAGTCTTTTCATCCATAACGACCAAACCACCGGAACCCATAATGGCGCCGGCCACAGCAAGGGAGTCATAGTCTACAGGCAAGTCCAACTGTTCAGCAGGCAGGCAACCACCGGAGGGACCACCAATTTGTACAGCTTTAAACTCCCTATTATCTTTAACGCCGCCGCCAATGTCAAAAATAATCTCCCGCATAGTCATACCCATAGGCACTTCGGCCAAGCCGGTATTGTTAATTTTTCCGGTAAGAGCAAAAACCTTTGTCCCTTTACTGCGTTCCGTGCCTATAGCAGCATAAGCCTGGGCACCTTCCCGCAAAATCAGAGGCACATTAGCTAATGTCTCTACATTATTCAGACATGTAGGCTTACCCCATAGCCCGGAGTTTGCCGGAAAAGGCGGCCGCGGACGAGGCATCCCCCGCTCCCCTTCGATAGAAGCTAAAAGTGCCGTTTCCTCACCACAAACGAAAGCCCCTGCCCCCTCTTTAATTTTCAGGTCGAAGCTAAAACCGCTGCCTAATATATTTTCACCTAAAAAGCCGTACTCCAAAGCTTGTTTTATGGCAATCCGCAAGCGGCTAATGGCCAGTGGGTATTCGGCACGTACATACACATACCCTTCGTCGGCGTTAATAGCATATGCGGCAATGAGCATCCCCTCGATGACAGCATGGGGATCCCCTTCCAAAACACTGCGATCCATAAAAGCGCCTGGATCTCCTTCATCGGCATTACAAACTATATACTTCTTTTCGCCTTTCGCTTTATACGTAAAATCCCACTTCATTCCCGTGGAAAAACCTGCGCCTCCCCGCCCGCGTAATCCAGAGCTTTTAACCTCCTCAATAATAGCGGTTTTTTCCATAAGCAGCGCTTTCTTTAAACCCTCATAACCCTTAGCGGAAATATATTCATCAATATTCTCAGGGTCGATTACTCCGCAGTTGCCTAAAACCTTCCGCATCTGTTTTGCGTAAAATCCGATTTCTCTGTGATTGCGAACCCTCACCCCACTGATAGGGTCCTTAAAAAGCAGCCGATCTACAATGCGGCCGTTAACTAAATGCTCCTCCACCAATTCCGCAGCATCCTCCGGCTGCACACCGCAGTAGAAAGTTTCTTCTGGATAAACTATAAAGATGGGGCCCTGCTCACAAAAACCATGGCAACCGGACCCGACAATCAGAAAGTCATTCGCCATATTTCGCTTATTCAGCTCTTCAATAAGCGCATCTCTGGCCTTTAAGGCTCCTGAAGATATACAGCCTGTTCCAGCACAGAGCAAAATCCGCTTTTGTGACATAATGCAAACCTCCTGCCAAAAACTATCTTAAGTAATTCCGTTTCCTTATATCCGGTGCAGACACTATCCGCATCAGCCACAAAGTGGCTTGTTCAGTAAGCCCTAACTATCTCTGCTATTTTTTCCGTTGTTAACCGACCATAAGTGTCATTGTTAATCATAATTACGGGAGCTAAACCGCAAGCGCCAATGCAAGCCACCGATTCCAGTGTAAACTTCAAATCTTCACTAGTCCCGCCTACTTCCAGGTTCAACTCATCCTTTAAAGCTTGCATGATTTTGGCTCCGCCCCGAACATGACAGGCAGTACCCTGACAAACACGAATGATATACCGGCCGCGAGGCTCAAGATGGAACTGAGCATAAAATGTGGCCACACCAAATACCCTGCTAAAAGGCACCTTTTGCTTCACCGAAACATATTCCAGCGCCTGGCGGGGCAGATATCCGTAAGCTTCCTGAACTGCTTGCAGAATGGGGATTAAAGCTCCCTTTACCCCTTGAAATTTAACTAAAACTTCTTCTACAGGCTTATAATCAAAGGGATCTTCTGCGTAACACCTTAATACTTCTTTCAATTTGGCCGAGCCTCCTTTTTGCTCTAAGCAATAAAAATAACCCTTTTAAATATTCGCGCAATTTTGACAATTCCCTTTTTCACCGCTAAAAAAAAAGGAAAAAAATCCCCAGAAGTGCGCTTGCTCTTCCAGGGGAAAGCTCTTAAATGCTTGATAAGCTTATAATAACACTATTTATTTCGGCAATCAATAATTCTTATATCCGTTATTATTAAATCAACCTTGCAGTCCCAAGGCTCTGCCGGAACTGCAGGAAGAATCTGTTCTTCAAAAACTGCGGCAACCAGCGGCACGCCTGGCCGGAGCTGTTGGAAAAACCTGTCGTAATAGCCGCCGCCGTATCCCAGCCTGTTGCCCTGCTCATCAAAAGCGACGCCGGGCACAACAACAAAATCTAAATCAAGAGGATTTACAGCTCTAATCTTTTCCGGCTTAGGCTCAGGTATGCCCCAAAGTCCTGGGGCTAAATCATCATCCACGTCGGTAATTTGTGAAAGAAGCATCTTTTTTTCCCTATGCACAGTTTTGGGAGCTGCTACAACCTTGCCATGGTTCAACGTTAAGGGAACCATATCCAGTGTCTGTACTTCCTTCCCAAAGTTAAGAAAATACATAACTGTATCTGCTTCAATATACTCAGGCAAAGCAAAAAGGAAATCAGCTATCTTTTTACTCTTAGCCTCAATCTCATCCCAACTCAACTCATCACGCTTAGATAATACTTCTTTGCGCAGCACTTTTTTTTCCTGCATTTTATCCATCATATTTTAATAAGCGCGGGCAAAATAGACCAGGCTGTCCGATTTAGCGCCACAGCGCAGGCATGTTCCCGAGCCTTCCTCTTGATTAAAAGGAATACAGCGGATAGTAGCCTTAGTCTCTTCTTTAACAGCCTGTTCACAGCTACTGTCACCGCACCAGTGTGAAACAACAAATCCCCTTTTTTCTGCAATTATCCTCTTAAACTCTTCGTAATCATCAGTCCGGCGAGTGTTTTCTTCACGGAAAGCCAAAGCTTTTGCAAACATATTAGACTGGATTTCAACTAACAAAGAGCTTACACTGTCTTTTAATTCTGCCAAGCTTACCGTTACTTTTTCACCGTTGTCCCTGCGGGCAAGAACAGCTTGGCCACTTTCCAAATCACGGGGCCCTATCTCAATACGAAGCGGCACACCTTTCATTTCCCATTCATTAAACTTCCAGCCCGGCGAATATTCTTCTCTGTCATCCATTTCAATACGGATGCCGGCGGCTTTCAGCTCTTCGTATACAGCCGCCACTTTTGGCAGCACTTCTTCCCGAACTTTTTTGGGCGCAATAGGAACAAGGATTACCTGAGTTGGAGCTACCTTAGGCGGAAGAATTAACCCGCGGTCATCACCATGAACCATAATAATAGCACCTATTAATCGGGTAGAAACACCCCAGGAAGTCTGCCAAACATACTTGAGCTCTCCGTCGCTGTCCAAATATGTAATATCAAATACTTTGGCAAAGTGCTCGCCCAGGTTATGCGAAGTCCCGGCCTGTAACGCCTTCCCGTCGCTCATTAATGCTTCTATTGAGTAAGTACGCAGCGCTCCGGCAAACTTTTCATTATCTGTCTTCTTGCCAGTAACTACTGGAACCGCCAAATCGTTTTCTACGAAATCACGGTAAACTTCAAGCATCTTTAGCGTTTCCTCCTCGGCATCCTCTTCGTTGCGGTGGGCTGTATGCCCTTCCTGCCAAAGGAATTCTGAAGTACGCAAAAAAGGCCGGGTAACCTTCTCCCAGCGAACAACGCTGCACCACTGATTAATTAATACGGGAAGGTCGCGATAGGATTGTATCCAGCGGCTGTACATCTCACAGATAATTGTCTCAGAAGTAGGGCGAACAACTAAGCGTTCCGCTAGCTTCTCATTGCCGCCGTGAGTGACCCAGGCCACCTCCGGCGCAAAACCTTCTATATGATCCGCTTCCTTTTGTAATAGGCTTTCGGGAATAAAAAGCGGAAAATAAGCATTTTTATGGCCTGTTTCTTTAATGCGCCTATCCAACCCCTGCTGCATATTTTCCCATAGCGTAAAGCCGTACGGACGGATAACCATGCACCCTTTAACCGGGGAATAATCCATCATTTGCGCTTTTAAAATGACATCCAAATACCACTGGGAATAATCTTGAGCTTGGGGCGTTATTTCTTTAACAAACTCCTTATCTTGCTTTGCCATTAAAAAATCATCCTCCTGCCGGAAAAAGCTGGTTATCTTGCATTACTTTAGAATTATACCACGCCTTGCCGGCAAGGTCAAAAGCGACATATTTCTAAGATATCGTTAAAACTCTCAAAAAGATGATACGGGATACTGTGCTCATCACAATAATTAGCTAGGAATCCTTTGGCAAAAACGATGTCGGCCATACGGCTGACACAGCGGTCTGAACGGCCGTCGCCGATATAAATGATTTTCTTGCCGTTTTCCTTAACCCGCTTTGCATAGTCAAGCTTACAAGTGCCGCAGGAGCCGCATTGCAGGCTGGCATTGGGAAAGTGGGAATACAAAACACAATCAACTACTTTAAGCCGGTTAGCATAATAAGGCACATCTATTTTATATTTCTCAAACATTAAATCAATATAGAAATCAAAGCCGTCACTTAACACTGTCACATTTACCTTTTTATGACGACAAAACAATAAAAAAGCAGGGAAAAAAGGGTCTACAAAAAACTGCTCCTCAACAAATCGGCGCAATGTTTTTTCGGAAACGGTGGTTAGTGCAAATATTTCTGCCAACGCTTCCCTAGACCCTTTCTCTCCCCGCTGATATGCATCCTCAACTTCTTGCCATCCTTGCCCGGCAAATGTTTTAATTATTTTAAAGCCAATGTCATCATTGGTGATTGTGCCGTCAAAATCACAGAGCACCTCCACATTTGACAAATTAATCTTGACTATTGCCCCTTATCCCCTTTCTTTTCTTTACCAAGGCTCGAAGTAAGCATGAAGCGGACAAGCCAAGTAAATCCGATAAAGGCCACAGGGATTAAAATATAGCCAATTTGAAAGTTCATATTCTTTCCTCCCTTTTATTGTTATATTGAGCCCAAAATCACAAGCTTTCTGACAATAATAGCGTCAACTGTACTATTGTTTATTATTCTCTTTTTCCTTTTTACCTAGGCTCGAAGTAAGCATGAACCTAACAAGCCAGGTGAATCCGATAAAAACCACAGGAATTATAACATAGCCGATCTGGAACTCCATATCTATACTCCTCCTTTGTATTGAATTATTATTTATATGTGTATCACAATATGTATTTCTGATAATATGGTAACATTTGACGAATGCTTAAATCAATAATTATTTTATAAGAATATGCGCCCCGAAACGGGCCACTGCCAACAGGGCTGGGAGGGAATCCCGTCCGTCATGACGGCGAAAGTTCCGGGTACGCAAACTAATAGCAAAAATAAAATCCGATGAATGCGCTTTAACGCACTCATCGGACTGTATTATAATCGATATTTCTACCCCTTAAATACCTTCCGCTAATATTTAGTTTTAAAACTCACGTTCAAGTATAAAAAGGAAAATTCGTTCACCCGAACTTGTACTAATATCGGTAAACATATTTGCAACTCTAACACCTGTGCATTTATAAATAATTTCTTCGAGCTGATGCCGTCCCTGCCCAACCAGTTGATGCCTCAACCGCTTGATCAGAGCCGCCCCGTCTTCTGACTGTGCAAGATGATATTCTGCCGGAGACAGAACTCCCTTTAAAGTCACAATAATCATATTACGCAAGATATCAGTTTTAGCTTCAGTAGGCCCTTTACCCAGGTATTCGCGCTCCCATCGAACTAGCGCCTTTGTAATTTCGTCTTCCACTTGTCCTTTTGTATTAGGCACGCCAAGCTCCTTTAAAAAACTTCTTTACAGTTATAATACGCTATATGAAAATATATTTCAAGATTTATTTTGCGATAACTGCTATTTTTTTGAAAATACGGAAGAAAGCAGGGTCTTGCCCGACGCCAAGCCAAATCCTAAGAGAGAAGTATTCTTTTCAAATGTGTCGTTTAGAGCATTCAATACTACGTCAATCTGTTCTTTGGTAACAATGAGCGCCGGCTCCAGACGTATCACGTTGGGATTATTTAAAGTGTACGCCGTTATAATCTGGTGCTTATTTAACAGAACACCGGCGACCATAGCTCCCAGAAACTCAGCAGAAAGCTTATTGACTGCACCCGCTACTTTACCAAGCATACCTTTGGCAGGCTGCTCAAACTCTATGCCAATTAATAAGCCGCGTCCGCGAACATCGCGAATTATAGGATAAGTCTGCTGCAAGGCACGCAGTCCGTTCATTAAATATTCTCCCAGTTCAGCAGCCCGTGCAGGAAGTTCTTCCTCAGCCAACACTTCCAAAGTAGCAATGCCGGCAGCGGCGGCCCAAGTGTTGCCGCCAAAAGTAGAAGTATGAAGCAAGCATTTTTCAATGCCGCCATATGCTTTGTTCCACAGCTCTTGGGTAGTAATCATGGCCCCGATGGGCATAATTCCGCCCCCCAGAGATTTTGCCAAACAAAGGATATCAGGCTCAATCCCCTCATGCTCGGAAGCAAACATTGTTCCTGTTCTGCCCAATCCAGTCTGAATCTCATCCGCAACCAGCAGTGTCCCGTAACTGCGGCATAAATCTTGGACTTCTTTTAAGTACCCTTCATAGGGGACTATAATCCCCCCCTCGCCCTGAATAGGCTCGACAATAAATGCGGCAACATCCTTTTGCCGCAACTGCTCTTCCAGTTCATCCAAACGGCAAAAAGTAACAGTGCTGCATGCGGGTAGCATGGGCTCAAATCCTCTTTGATACTTCTCCCTGCCGGTAACAGACAAGGAGCCCATTGTTTTGCCGTGAAAGCCGCTGCCGCATGAAACAATCCGCGGTCGTCCCGTGGCAATCCTGGCAAGCTTGATAGCGCCTTCCACCGCCTCGGCTCCGCTATTGCAAAAAAAAGTATTGTTTAGCTTGCCGGGGGTAATCTGCGCCAGATTGTACGCAAGAGCACTGGCTGTGGCGTTCATCGAAGCCTGGATAAGGTTGGGCATTGTGCTTACCTGCTGTAAAGCCTCAATTATCCGAGGATGGTTATGTCCCAAATTTAACGAGCCGTATCCCCCTAAAAAGTCAATATATCGATTGTCTTCACTATCCCAAGCATAAACCCCCTGGGCACGGACATAGAGCTTGTCAAAATCCAAAAGCCCTAAATAGGTATGCAAACCGGGATTCATATAATTTCTAAAGTTTTCCTTTACCTGAGTCCTTGTTAAGTGCTGTAAATCAGTAATTTTTATTAGCTCTTTTTTCAAAATAACCACTCCTAGAAAAGCGTTACTGCTTCAATTCCACAATAAACAAATAATTCCTGCAACAAAGCACTCGGGCCAAACAATAAGCGAAATAAACGGCGGCGACAAAGCAATGCGCCATTTCGCTAACCCAGGCCGCTTAAAATGGATGCAGTGCGCGAAGCAAGCGGTCTCGACACCGCAAACGTATATAAACCTACCCAATTTTCGGCATTATAATAGAACGTGCCCTGTTCTCTTCGCCAAAATGTTCCCGCAGCCGCTGATTAACGTCTTCAAGCGTCAGGCTTTGCAATACATCTAAATAGTTAAAGAAGTTTATCCCCTTGAAATGATATGCCAAAAAATTGTGTGCGATAAACTCCAGTGAGTTAAAGCTCTTCAAAAAATCTCCCGTCATTTTTCGGCGATGGTGCTCAAACTGCTCGGCGCTGATACCGTTTTGTTGAGCCTGCTTTATTCCTGCCGTCAGCCTTTCAAACAGCTTTTCCGGATCTGCCGTTTCACCGCCGATAATGGTGTGCCCATATTCCTTTTCCGCCACGTACCCGGCATCAAACTCATCATCAATTAAGCCCTCTTCATACAGCTCGTTGTAGAGCTTAGAACTGGAGCCGAAAACAACATCCAGCACCAGCGCTGTAGCCAATTCGCGCTGAAATAATTTTTCTCCTCCATAACCCACATCTAAGTCCTTAAAGCCCAAGTTCATTATAGGCTGAGAAACTACCAATTCCTGAACAATTTTCTCGTTCGCTAATTCTCGTGGCTCCTTGGGGTAAATACGTTTTATTTCTCCCTGAGAGCTATAATTGCGACGGCCAAGATTTGCGGCCACCTGCTCAAACACTTTGTCCGCATCAACATCGCCGACAACAAACACAGCCATGTTACTGGGATGATAGAATGTTCTATAGCATTTATAAAGCACTTCTTTATCAATATGGCTGATGCTTTCCACCGTTCCGGCAATATCTTTATGAACCGGGTGCTCTTTATAAAGAGCAGTAAGCAAGTTAAAGAATATCCGCCATCCGGGATTATCCTCATACATCCGGATTTCCTGTTCAATAATCCCCTTTTCTTTCTCCACGCTTTCTTCGGTAAAATAAGGATTTTGCACAAAATCCAGCAGAATTTCAAAGCATTGCTCAAAATGATCTGTACTCGAAAATAAATATGTGGTGTTAGTAAAATTGGTAAAAGCATTGCTTGACACGCCAAGCTTTGCAAAGCGGTCAAAGACATTGCCTTCTTCATCTTCAAACAATTTATGCTCTAGGAAATGGGCCACACCATCCGGAACAATAAGCTCCTCGCCTTCACCTTCTACAACAAAATGGGAATCGATGGAGCCGAAATTTGCAGAGTAGGTAGCATATTTTTTCTTGTACCCTTTCTTGGGGAGGACAAAAACCTCCAGGCCCGGCTCAATGCGACGCCACACAATTTTTTCTTTCAGCAGGGTATTTTCAACGATTTTGTTCATGCCTGTTCAGCCCCCTTATTCGAAAGAAAGTATACCGTGTCTAACTTAACATTTTCCGCAATCCTTATCACATCTTCACGGGTAACGGCAGCCAGCCTTTCCAACAGCTTGCCGGTATCTTCAACCCGGCGAGAAAGCATACCGTCAAGTGCACGGTTAATAACTAATGCGGGACTATCCTCTTCTACTAAAAATTGATTGCGCAGGCCGATTTGTGTATTGTTAAACTCTTCCTGCCCGAAATCACCTTCGCGCATATCTTCAACCTGCTTCTCAATAATCTCTAGAGTTTGCTTATATTGCTTCCCTTCAATTCCTGCTGAAATAAGCATCAAACCCTTATGCTTTTCCAAGCGGGAATATGCGTAATATGCCAAGCTGGCTTTTTCCCTGACATTCTGAAAGAGCTTTGAATGGGGGAAGCCGCCCAGTATCCCGTTATACATGAGAAGGGCGAAGTAATCATCATCCGCATATGTCAATCCAGTTCTATAGCCTAAAACCAGTTTGCTTTGATTTACATCCAGTTTTTCCGAAATATATTTTACTTCTCCGCTTTCTGTTTTTATCACAGTATCAGGAATAGACATTTCATCTCCCCTGTCAAACTGCAGTACTTCTTCAACAAGCGCGTTCACTTTTTCCGGCTCTACATCTCCGATAATATGAAGATCAACAGGGCTTACTTCTAAAAAATTCCTGTAAAAGCTGTAGAGCGACTTATTGTCAATTTGCCTCAGCTTCTCCACATCGCCATATTTAAAAACTCCAAAAGGTTCATCCTTGCACATTTCCTGCAGGCATCTTTCTACCGAATATGCAATTTTATCATTAATTAAACCTTTAATAACTTTTTCATGTTGTTCTTTTTCCTGAGCAACATATTCAGCCTTAAAGCCTTCCCCTTCCATAACTGGATTGTTAATAGCATCCTTTAGAATAGTCATCGCTTTTCGTAACAGTTCATTTTCATCAGGCAAATACTGATCATGCACTAAATTCAGATTAAATACGACAAACAGCCGCTCACCTTTCTTCGATACATCGGCTGTTAATTCACTGCCGTATAACTCCTCCAGTTTATGTGCCAGCTGCTGCCTGGTCGGGTAACTGTTGCTGCCTCTTTGCAGCACAGCCGGCAATAGAGAACACTCTGTCACATCATCCTCCGCTAGTTGGCGGTGAAAAATTAATTGCACTAAAACAGTTTTAAATTTATCGGTGGGATGAACAAATAGATTAATCCCGTTGCTTAAGCGTGTTTGTTTGAATATGGTCAAAATCGTTCCTCCTTTAATGCTTTCCACATGCGTTCCATAAAATGGACAAAATACTATATTCAATTTATCCCGCTGATTTCCTGCCTTAACAAATATTTTCCCGGAAACTCGCTAAATTATGTTACTTCAATAATTCTTCCGGAAAATAGAATGATGGGCACACCAGCATAAAGCAAGGTTGTTGCGGCCGCCACCACCCCGGAATCATTTACCAGGAACGCTGCAACACTGCCTGTAATAATGCCTAAAAACCCGGCTGTTAGCTGCGGATAATTAAGGTGAATATCCCGGAACACTCCATGTGGTCTGTAAAAAAGTACAGCCATTGCTGTTAGAAAGGTAAGAAATGCACGACTCCACTGCGAATAGCGGAAGAGACGCAAATTCATGGACGCTTTACGTGAAATTATATCCCCCATTACTTGCCAGCCGTCCCGCTGCACCATAGCTAACGTCCTGCCTAAATGAGACTGCTCGCCCGCACCGACAAGAACATTAAGCAGCACAGCAATTACTGCCACAAAGACAAATATAAGCAGTCCCGCTGCTGCGCTTCGCCATCCTGGTCGAAGCTGCCAAAGGAACGCTGCCGTTACCATAAATGCGGTAAATGCCGTTACCGTCCCGCCAAAGTTAGCGCCGCCTGCAGGTGCTACTATGAGAAAAATAAGGCTTAGAAAATACAGCATTGAAAGCCATTGCAGCTTGAGGCGCAGCCGGGGGAAAAGTGTCATCAAAGCTGTTAAAGCCAAAACTGAGGAACCGACCAACACACCCATATACTCATTTCCCAAGCCGTAATACCTGGCACCCGAAACCGGATCGTATCCAAGAACAGATGTTTTTATCAAAGGTGCATTACGTAATAAGTCAATAATTAGCGACATTGATGTCAACAAACCTGCAGCTGCCAGCTTATCCGTCAGCCCTGCAAGCTTATGCAAAAGAACTACTGCTGCGGCTGTTGCAAGCCCTGTTAAGGCAAACCCTGCATAAACTGAAACTTTATGCAGGGGCAGATACAAAAGAATAACAGGAATAATTAGCAATGCTAAAAGAGGTGATTCAAATCTTCTAACCGGAATAATCCGCACGAAAAAATTCAATAATGCGCCAAGCACAAAAACAATCTGAAAAAATACATATGTCTTCATTAACGGCGGTCGCAAGCGATGAACGCTGTCAATTTCTCTTTGCATGCGCAACAGCTCTGCTGTACCGCCTGTAACAGACAAGTCCACCGGACGACTGACCTTGCCACCATAAAGCCCTGTATTTTCAATAATCATAGGCGCCACATCTGTGACAGCGATAATACCCGGACGGCGGGTAGTCGCCGATATAAGCAAATTTCCCGCAGGGAACCGCTCCCCTAATACAGCTATAAAGCTAAGCAGCCCGCCGCCGCTTTCCCCGGCAGGCGGTGACGGAGCCAATATAATTAATATATCCTCAGGCGAAAAGAAGGGAAGCACACGACTGATAAACCAGGATATATCAGAAAAAATTTCCTTCTGCAAATTATCTGCCACTGAGTTACTCAGCAGCGGCCGGTAATTATCTAGCCGCACAGTGTCACCCCAGTCTACAAGTATTACATCTGCCAGAGGCCATAATCTGTTAAACTCAAGCCAGGCTTTATCACGGTCTATCCGCATTCCAAACGGAAAGCGCACATCTTTTTTTATTATATCTTTACTAACTTCCCCCAAATCAACTTTACCTGAGCTATCAGCAAGGAACGTAACAGCTTCACGGGAAACCGAATACCCGTCGGCATTACCCATAACTGCCGTTACCAGCCCCGCGCCACGCAGCTTGTCTCCAAGCATCCCCGGAGTAACCGGGTGCTTAAAAGTAGAATTTAGGCGCGTTATTTCAGCAAAAGCCAAATGGAGAACGTCGGCATCCGGCTCAATCCCCTGGTGGCTGCTGTAAATTTCCCCGGCCGTCAATCCGAACCATTCCTCATCGGCATTAAACGCCAGCTTAGAGTTGCTTGTCCCCGCAGCCCGGGACCCCGCACCCAAAGTAACATAAACATGCTCCGGGGCAGGGCGAGCTGCGGTAGAAATATTAACAAGGGATACCGCACCCTGCGACAACAAAGGTGCGAGGGATTTGTCAGCAGCCACAGTCTGCAAATTAGTGCGGTTTACCGCAACAATTACTACCTTGCCTGCAGCAGCACACTCAGTTGTTAGCAGCAATAACAACAAAACAGCCAGTAATGTCCGGAAAGCCGTTTTCAAATTAATTTACCGCCTTTTATCACATTATAGTAAGCATCCTTCGTTTTTTCCAGCATACTTCCCATATTATACTCCTTTACAGCAATAGCGCCCTGTTCTGCCAAACTCCTCGAATATTCGCTGTCATCCAGTAATAAGCTGATTGCTTTCGCCAACTGTTCCTCATCTCCCGGCTCGACCAATAAGCCGTTTTCTCCTTGGCTAATAAGCTCCTTTAACCCTCCCACAGCACTGGCAACTATGGGGCAATCTGCCGACATCGCTTCCAAAACTGTAATCCCCTGTCCCTCACTTAAAGAGGGTTGGACATAGATTTGCATACGTTTTAATATTGCCGATACATCCTGGCGATACCCGGTAAAACAAAGCCGTTCTTTCAGGCCCAATTGAGCAGACAGCGCTTCCAGCTCTCCGCGTAAAGGACCGTCCCCTACTACAACAAAAGCTATCCCAGGATACTGATGTTGTAATTTGGCAGCGGCACGAATAAAAAACTCCACTCCTTTCTGCGGAGCTAATCTGGCCACAGTTCCAACCAGAGGCATCTCATCGGGGAAGGGAAGCTCCTTCGCTAACGGTATATTGCGGGACAACACGGCAACGCCGTTTGGAATCACGGTTATCTGTTCGGGCTTAATGCCGTAAAGAGCTTGAAGCTCTTCGGCCAACCATGCTGAAACCGTAATATACCGGTCAGTCCACCTGGACATCCGCCTTTCCGCAAAAAGATAAAGCGAACGCAGGTTTGATGCGTTAGCGTGTGCAAAATCATTATGAACGGTAACCAGACACGGTACACGGCATAGCTTAGCTGCCATCCGTCCAACCAGCCCCGCTTTAAATCCGTGAGCATGAACCATGTCAAACCTTTCACGCGCAAGCCTGCTTGCCATTCTGCATGTAGCTGTAAAGTCATTAACAGGGCTAAGTCCTTTTTCAATGACAACAGGCAAAATTTCCGCCGGCAACCCAGCAAAATCACGAGCCATCTCAGGCGGGCAGGCCACACAAAAGCTAAATTCATCTGACAAGTTTTCCAGCACATTTTTCAAATGAATGCGAATCCCTCCCTCAGAAGGACGCACTACCGCAAGAACTTTAGGTCTTAACATAAACTCTCCCAAGCTTTTTATTTAGTATGCCAAAAACTCCCCGCTTTTAACATTCCTCCACAGAGAACAGTTTGACTTTTCCCTATAAAGATGTTATCATATTCTATGCATTGCGCCCGTGGTGAAAGGGATATCACGCAGGCCTCCGGAGCCTGAAGTCGGGGTTCGAATCCCTGCGGGCGCACCATAATAATAAAAAAAGCGATTGCTCAGTGCAATCGCTTTTCTTATTATTTGAAAAACACATGATTAGCTATTACTGTAGTCACCGGCTGCTGTCGTACCCATACATTAGAAGTTTTTCTGGGATTATAAAACCCTGTTGCCCCCAAGGAGGGATCTTGCCCGCTGATTGCGTCTCGCACAGCCATTCTGGCGGTTTCATTGGCAGGCAAATTAATGCGTCCGTCAAGAACAGGACTGTACTGATAGTAGCCGCCTTCTATCTGGTAAACAACTCCAGATAGAGTGTTGGGATAACGTGAGCTGTCCATTCTGTTTAAAATGGTGGCAGCCACAGCCACTTGTCCGATATATGGCTCTCCTGCAGATTCCGCATGAACAATGCGAGCAAATAAATCTAATTCGCTTGCGGAGAAAGCACGACTGCTGACGGCTGGGACAGCCGCAGGCGGGGCGGCCGGGGTTGTTCCTTTGCCGGGAATAATCAAAGTAGTTCCCGTAAATAACATGTTGACATTAACAACATTGTTCTGCCTGCTTAATTCATTCACAGTAACACCATATTGCCTTGATATTAGCCACATTGTCTCGCCGGGGCGCACCACATGAGTCCGCAGGCCAGAGCCAGGTAAAACCAGCGCCTGACCGACTTCAATTACATCAGGGTTGCTCAAGCTATTGGCCTGTATTAACGCTCCCATAGTGGTATTATGGCGCTGCGCTATCAGCCAAAGCGTGTCTCCACGCTGCACCACATAACTTCCCGAAGCTTGGGCAGCTTGTCCAAACAAAACAAGAACCATAATAACAATAATTAATTGCAGCTTCTTTTTCAAGGTATGTACCTCCCTCTCATACTCTTTTGTATTATGTCAACCAAAATCATTATAGAGTAAAAAGAGGCAGGCAAGCAACCTTGCTATTATCTATCAGCAAAGCAAACTGTTAAATAATCTTAATATTATGTTAAGTTTGTTTCCTTATCCTTACTAATTTGTTCATGTGGGATTTTATGCTTTTGTTTTCCAAATATATCTTGCTTTACAGCAACTTACATAGGGCAACTTAATAGTGCTTAATAACTGCCGACGCACGGAGGATACTAATGAATAAAAGAATAATTAAAAAAGCGCTAGCCACGGGCGCAGCCGCACTGGCAGGCACTTTCACAGCAAAGCTAGTCACGCGCAAAATAATTGACAAAACCCATGACAGAGCAGTGAAAATATTGATGGAGGATTTGTATGACGAAAATATCTGGGAGCTGATTACCTCCACCGGCCGCATCGGCGTACAAACAGTTATTGAAACCAATTTACGTGCCACCGAGGGAAAAACAATTAACCGTCCCATGGGCTCACCGAAAAAATTCACCGGGCTGGATAGCCTTATGTTTTCTATTGCTCAGATGCACATTATGCCAACTGAGTATGATACTGAAATAGACACAAAGGTAACTATTGGCAAACAAGCAAAAAAGCCTTTTTCCATTGACTTCCCCGTAATTCTCGCGCCAATGGCCTACGGAGTTGCGCTAAGCGAGAAAGCTAAAATTGCTTTAGCGCAAGGAGCGACAAAAGCTGGCACGGCCACAAACACAGGCGAAGGGCCTTTCCTTTCTAGTGAACGAAAACATGCTAAGCAGCTAATTTATCAGTATAATCGGGGAGATTGGGGTAAAACACCGGAAATCATTGGCCAGTGTGACGCCGTTGAAATTCAGATTGGTCAAGGAGCGCTGGCCGGGTTGGGGCACGTTCTAAAAGCCAACAAGCTGGACAAAGAGTTGAGAGACGCTTACAAATACCCCAAAGGAAAAGACGTGGTGGCCCACTCCCGTCAGCCTGAAGTTCCAAACCCAAAACACCTGGAAAAACTGGTGCACAAACTTAAAAATATCGGAGAGGGAATTCCCGTTGGCATAAAAATGGCAGCGGGTAAACACCTTGAGGCCGATTTAGAGTGGGTATGCAACGCAGGGATAGATTATATAGTGATGGAAGGAGCAGAAGCGGCCTCAAAATCGTCTGCCCCTATACTTCAGGACGATTTTGGCGTCCCGCTGCTCTTCGCCATCAGCCGCACCGTAGACTGGCTTGAGAAAAAAAACTTTAAAAACCAAGTCAGCCTCATTGCCTCCGGTAAAATCAGGACACCAGGTGATATGTTAAAAGTTTGCGCGCTGGGCGCAGACGCCTGCTATATCGGCGCCATAGCCTTATTCGCCCTGACCCACAACCAGGCACTAAAAGCGTTGCCCTTTGAGCCGCCTACCCAGGTAGTGTGGTACGAAGGTCATTTCAGCAAAAAACTAAACGTCAGCGAAGCCGCTGACGCTTTATACAATTTCCTAACGGCCTGCAAGCAAGAAATAGCCGACGGAATAAAAGCGCTGGGGAAAACCAGTCTGCAAGAAGTTAACCGCAGCGATCTGATGTCGTTAAATGAATTAGTCACCAAAGCCACGGGAATTCCCATGGTTTATGAGCCATTCATATACTAGCACTACTTCAGCTTTTGTCATTATTAGGCCATACCTTCAAAATGTAATCCAGGATCCTTTCTTCTTCCAGCAGCGTTAACTCCGGGAAGATGGTGCCTAAAATAATCTGTCCCTCTTCGCCCTTTTTTTCGCGAACAACTTGTGCTTTAGTCTCCAAAGTATAGTCAACTTCAGCAAGAGGAATAAGCACATTTACGCTGGCTTGAACCGAAACAGGTACGGGTGACAATATACTGGCTCCTTTGCGGGAAATATCAAGCAAGCCCGCTTCCTGCCAAGATGTAACAGATAACCCTGATCCACCTTCCTCATTTACGGAAATATGCATCACCTTTGCAGTTTTTAGCCGATAACTACTCCGCTGCTCCGCCCTTTTGAGCGGCGCAACCTGCTCAAGATAAAGAATCTGCGCTGCATCGTTATAGCTGATAACGGATCCCTCAAACGAATAAAGTCCGTCATCGGCAACCACAAAGTTAACCGTCATCGTTTCCTGGTTTCTCAGCTTGTCATGAGGATAAATGGCCGAAGCATACAGCTCAAGCATTAGCGTATCCGCATTACACTGAACTACTACGGCCGCAGTTTCTAAGTCTGCATCCTGGCCTTTAACTTGTACCTTTTTCCCTACGAACAGTTTATTCTGACGAACTGCTCCCATTACAGTAACCGCCACCTTTTATCCTCCTTGATGTATATCCTAATCCAGCCACTATAAACTGCGCTACACATTAGTGTCGCGGGCTCCAAGGCTTTCTTGCCCTGGGCGCCCCCAAGATTTCAGAATAAATTATCCCTGCAACCAACGGATTTTGACGCGTTTTTTCTTCTTGTGGTATCTTTGTTTCCGTACTTTGAAAAATCTTAGGCTGCGTAATACCTTTATCCCTATTTGGCGAACTCTCCTTCTTTGCAGGCAACTCCGTCACTGAACGGTGAGAAGAAGCAAGCAAATCTAATTCGTGCTCGCTGTATCGCGGCACAGCAACCTTTTTCTGCTTAGGAGCTTGTTGCGGCCTTACTGATGTGGCGCCGCGAGGCATAACCGGAGGCATAGGCCGAGCCATAGGGGCCTGCCCCCGGCTGCCAAGGGATCGAATTACTGAAACTATGATGAAGATAACAAAAATTATCAGGTTTTCCACTTACTACTCCCCCTTACTTTCCAGGGCCTTCCTCGCCTTCTTTTAAGCTGCTCATTTTACCTATAGAATCACGCATCTGTGTATCGGCCTTTATATTCTGCAAATTATAAAAATCAACCACACCTAATTTGCCGTCGCGAAGAGCTTGCGCAAACGCCTTCGGCACTTCTGCCTCGGCCTCCACTACTTTGGCGCGCATTTCCTGAACACTAGCCACCATCTCCTGCTCTTTAGCCACTGCCATTGCGCGTCTTTCCTCTGCCTTGGCTTGAGCAATACGTTTATCGGCTTCGGCCTGATCCGTCTGCAACTGAGCCCCAATGTTTTTACCCACATCAACGTCGGCAATATCAATGGAAAGAATTTCAAAAGCAGTACCAGCATCAAGCCCCTTATTCAGCACAGTGCGGGAAATCAAATCGGGATTCTCCAAAACTTCTTTGTGAGTGGCGGCAGAACCTATGGTGGTAACAATTCCTTCCCCAACACGAGCAATAATCGTCTCTTCGCCGGCGCCGCCAACTAGCCTTTCAATGTTTGCTCTCACAGTCACACGAGCTTTCGCTTTAACCTCAATGCCGTTTTTGGCAACTGCTGCCACTGTAGGCGTTTCAATAACACGGGGATTTACACTAACCTGCACTGCTTGCAGCACATCCCTCCCGGCCAAATCGATAGCCGCCGCCCGCTCAAAGCCTAAATCAATACCGGCCCGCTGCGCAGCAATGAGAGCATTTACGACACGATCCACGTTCCCGCCCGCTAAAAAATGACCTTCCAGCTTATTTACGCTTAAATCCAACCCTGCTTTGGTAGACTTAATCATGGGGTTAACAATTTTGGCCGGCGGTACACGCCGTAAACGCATTCCAATCAACGTAACAATGCTAACTCTGACACCTGCAGCCAACGCCGAAATCCACAAACCAATAGGAATGATACTTAGAAGTAAAGACAACCCTAAAATTACTAAGCCAACAAGAATTAAAAACTCAATATAATACATTCACGAACCTCCTTTGTCTATTGGCAGCCACAATATTAAACCATATTGTCTACGACTATACTATAGCTGCCGGACAACTATACGGCTTCCTTCAGCACCAACAACTTTAACCTCTGTTCCTTGGGCTACAAAGCCCCCCTCACTTACTACATCAACCCGCTTGCCGTCAATTTTAGCCATGCCCGCAGGCCGCAAAGGCGTTAATGTTAAGCCGCTCAAACCCACCAAATGTGATGAATCTCCAGGGCCCACGTACCCTAAGTCCTTAGTTTCCGCGTATTGAAGGATAATTTGTGACCAAAGCCCCGTTCGCTTTAAAAAGCGTAAGGATATCACAATAATTATTAACGCTAAGAATAAGGCTGCCACAACTATGCGCAGCCCTTGCCCGGTTGTAGCCGCAGAAAGAACAACGGAAGCAATAACTGCTGTGAGCCCTGTAAGGCCAACAATGCCAAAATTAGGGATAAACGCTTCCACTAATAGCAATATAATCCCCAAGACAAAGAGAAAAATTACTTCCTTTCCGGCGAGGCCTGCAAAAACATGTCCGCCAAAAAAGAGAGAAAACGCTAAAATACTAATAGCACCGCCAACACCAAAGCCCGGAGTCATTACTTCAATCACTAAAGCTGCCAGCCCAATAGTAATTAAAAGTGTGGCGACAACAGGATTTGTAATATAGCGTGCCAAAGTTTCTGCAGGGCTGGTAGCCACCGTCCTTACTTCAACGCCTAACAGCTCAAGCTCAACCAGCAAATCGCTGCGGGTATTATATACTCCGTCTGCAAAGCCCAGATCTAAAGCTTCCGCATCGGTAAGCGTTAATAAACTGCCCTCGCCAACAACGCCCTCAATTTCAATTCCTCGGTTCACCATGGCGGCGGCTACCTGCGGATCTTTGCCTTGTTGTATGGCAACTGCCCTCATTTTAGCTTCCCACGCAGATTGAGTTTTTACATCATCAATTTCTTCCCCTGTCAATGTCCTAACTTCTGCGGCTCCAATAGTACTGCCCGGTGCCATGTACAAACGGCGGCAAGACAATGCCAAAAAAGCGCCGGCAGACAGTGCACTATGACGAACATATGCGTAAACAGGGACAGGTGAATCCAAAATTAAATCACTAATACCAAAAGCAGCATCAAGGGTGCCTCCGGGAGTATTAAGTTCTAGAATAATTGCAGAAGCGCCGGCATCTGCCGCCTCAGCAAATGCACGTTCCAGATAACGGTAGAGTCCTTTTTCCACCAGGCCGCTTACGGGAACAACATACACCGACGGCTGCGGCGTTGCCGATGATCCAATTGCTGTTGGCAAAAGAGAAATGACTAACAATAATATTAAAATAAATCTCCTATTTTTCATCGGCATTTCCTCCCTAACATGGTATTAGGCAACGTACCCATATTTTAAATTGTACTATAGAAAATACTCTTATGCAAATAAGACACGTTAATCAAATGTGGCATCTATTTCCTAATAACAAGCCTATTAACAATCCTGTGCCTATATACTGTATTTCCGTCAAGGACGTAATACTCCTCAATTAATGAGGGATTTCCACCTGTTTCTTCCGCAGCTACTGCTCTTTGATTACGAATAACTCGTTTATTCATATCGATGGCCACATCCACCAACCCTTCCAACGAGCTTACCGAAACTACTGTTCTTCCTTCCAGCGGTACATACCCTTCAGTAATCCACTCTTTAAAACGGTTATAGGGGCTGTATTGCTTAGTACACTTTTCACTAAACATCAGGCACCACCAAGCAACAACAAACAATATAGTTATAAATATTAGAGAGCTCTGATTAGCAAGCGCCTCCCTTATTGTTGCACGCCTTTCACCTAGCTGAATTTCTTTGATAACTGCCTTGTCCTGAAAACTCCTTTTTGCAGCAGGAGTTAGATGAAACCCTTCTCTGTCCAAAGTACACAACAAGGTGGCTTCATATTCCCGCAAGAGATGTTCACCGCCCTCCCCTGCTACCGATACAGCCAAAACAATTCTTATAATGTCTGTTCCCTCTTGCCTTAAGCTTAAGTTCTCTTTTATTTCAATTAGTCTTTGCCTTAAAGAAACAATATTTAGAGAAAAGGATTGCTCATATACAAAGTCGCCCGTTATTATCTCAGAAGGCAAATCAAGACTGATGTTTTCAGCCCAAAGTTCTTTATTTGAACGATTAAGTGTGCTTATAAACGCCCGAACCGCTATTTCTGTCTTATAATCGTCTTCCTTTAAAGGCACAAAATCAGCGAAGGTAAAAACTTTTAAAACAGGATCCGTAGCATAAAAATAAACGGGCCTATCGGCAGGGAAAATGGTTTCTGCCGGCCACAGTAATGTTTTTTGTGACGCCTGCACTTCGTAGTCAAACCCGGCTTTTAGCAAAAAAAGTTCGTCATCAAACATCTCCTCAGTCTGAATCATAGGCGGATATAGAATTGAGTAATAAACAATATAGCTTATCATTAAAGCAATAATAACGGAAAGCAATAATACAGCCGTATTTTTTGCAGGCTTTCTTTCTGTTTTTTGACTTTTCCTCAATCGCGCCAAAATCTTCCCTCCTTCAAGCACGAATAACACTTTTGACGTTTAAAGTTCAAGTGTTCCTTCGCTACTGTTAACATAACAGTGTCTGGGATAGGGCATATCTGTAAGCTCAAAATATAAGCTATCTTCTCCGAATCCGGCAAAATCAAACATTAGCTTGCCCTCAAAAGCATAAGCTGCTCCAAGCCCTGTATAACCTTCAACATCTACTTCTACCGATATATTTACAAGATTCATTTTGGGAATATATACTGGTCCAAATTCTTCATGCAAATTGCTTGCTGCCCCGACCCCAGAAAAGGTGACCGACTCATCACCAATCCAAACCTTAAACGTCCAAGCAGCATTTGAAGGGAGAATAATAAGGGTTCTCTTTCGCGCCCTCGTAACATTCAGATAAGCTGTGGCGTATAAGTCTGAATTAAGCACCGTATTATTAGCTATTCCGCCAATAAGAGTTTTTGTTTCATCGTCAACATTGTAGGTGTTGCCGGCCAAACCTACAATACCCAACGCCCCACCAGCTGCATCTGCTACCACGGCTGCATTGCCATACCTATCCAAAACTATTTCATCTAAGGACAGAGTGTACTGGTACATAGCTACAAATACAACCATAAATAGCAATGCAGCTATTTTAGCAAGTTTCTGCACTATGCCTCACCTCTTTTATTGCGTATAAAACGCATTATGAAGAAAGCAAATATCCTTCTAAGCCTACGCCGCTTTAATAAGGGCTTTCTCCAAATAACTTTCAGAGGCAACCAGCCGTCTATCATTTGCAGCAAGAGAAGAAACCCCCCGGATAAAAGCATAGCCATAACTGAAATAACCAAGTAAGGGCTATACGCATGCAACATAACTACAATGTCATAAGGCAGAATGGCAGGATAATGGTAAACCCTTATATACGATCGCTGCCAACCATAAATACCTGTCTCCTGTATAGTAAGTGATGCATTCAAAGATGATAAGGGAGCAATCATTCTTGGTGCATGCCTAACAACAAGCGGCGAGAAAGCATCAATAAAATGAAAAACGGGAATAAGAGAACGATTGTATACTTTTAAATCCAGGGAAGCGGCTGGCTCAGGTATAGAAAATTGCCCTGGTTGTGGTACAGGTAAGTTGTAATTAACCGTCTTAATTCCGGAGCTTAACATAAAAGAAGCGAAAAAAACCATAATGCAAAAGATTAAGCACGTTAGATATAGATGCTTAACCCTTAAGCGCTTCTCAACAACTCTCTGCCTATAAGGCTTTAAGCTTGCCAATATACTGCTAATAATTAGCAGTATAAGAAGTACTAGTCTCTTATCCATATTTATATTGTCGATTATAGCAAATATATAATGTGCGCCTTTGATGTGGGGGAAATAGCCATTTATTGAAAAAACCTTTCCCATTATCCTTTCAACTGCTACAGGAAGTTCGCCCGCGATTTCCTGGTCTATTCCTAAAGAGGCATCTCCTCTTGTTATTAACCCTTCTTCGGTTATCCCTACTACCCTGTGAGCCACTCTGTTAGACTCAATTTTTAAAGGACGAAAGACGACTACATCTCCTACCCTTAAATTTCGGGATGGCAAAACAAAAACAATGGAACCGGCAGGGATAGCCGATTCCATGCTTCCGGAAGACACATATGCCGGTCCTAAAACTCTATAGCCCGATATGCCGGATATAAGAATCCCTGCTATCAGAAATATAAACAGAATTACGAGGGTATTAGAGTTGTAGCCTTTCATATTACACCCTCACTCAAAGCTTATTTGCATGCAATTTCTCTTTGTTTAATGCAACTAACTGCTTTTCCTAACCTCTAAAACTGCTGTTAAATTATCTGTTGATTGCGGTGTATTAATTTCGAAGTAGTAAGATTCGCTTCCTGATGCAGCGATAGTGCTTGGATTTGCCTCAAAATCTTCTAAATCATACATCTTAATTGTACCCTCAGGGGTTGCTGCAACGTTTACGTCAATGCTTACTGAAGTGTTGTTCGTTATTTTCAAAACAGGTTGCGCTGTTGTGCCTATAACAAACAACGCATCAGGATTGAAACCGCTGTCCACGTTAAGCATTCCTTCAAGATTTATCGTTATTTTACCGTCAACAACATTTCCAAGAACTGTGTAGTCAAACCCTTCCGGCTCATGGTTTAAAAGCTCAAAACGAACAGCAACATCTGCATCTACATCAGATAGTACGGTGGCGGTAATATCTCTGTCTATTTCTACTTGGTTAAACGCTGTCATACTTAATACAACCGCAACAAAGAGCAAAAACACAATAGCAACCAAAACCTTTGTACTCTTCATAGCAATCCCTCCCTTTCATTCTTTCACCATCAGGATTTCTAGTTAATTCTATCTGTTACTATTTTTGATTTAATTCTACAAAAAGTATCATAACCCTGCTTTTTTCTATAATTTAGTGGAAACCCATACTCGCTGTTGCCCTATAGACGCATAAAAACCCGGCTTATCCGGGTTTTGTATGTTCAACTAAACTTTTTTTTGTTGTTTTTACGTGCGGCCTCGGATTTCTTTTTGCGCTTCACACTAGGTTTCTCATAGTGTTCACGCTTCCGGACTTCTGCTAAAATTCCTGTTTTAGCGCATTGCTTTTTAAAACGACGTATCGCGCTGTCAAGAGTCTCATTTTTCCCAACCTTAATCTGTGTCAACTGCTTTCCCTCCCCTCACTACTACCTTGCATGGAAGAATTGCTGTCGAATACTACGACGAATTATACCAAGAATACTTAATAGATTATATCGTTTTCATAACTGTCTGTCAACTGCAGGCCGCAGGGACACAGTCACCCCTAAGGAACAAACTTTTTGCCGGCTAATACATGAAAGTGCAAATGAGGAACAACCTGACCCGCCGGTGCACCGCAGTTCGTAATCAGTTTATACCCGCCGGATACCCCCAGCTTCTCAGCCACATCCTTAACGGCAAGCAAAACCTTCCCTGTGTAAAGCGGATCATCAGGGAGTTCATCCAGTGAGCTATAGTGCTTTTTGGGAACCACAAGAACATGGGTCGGCGCAAGCGGCTGAATATCCCTAAAAGCAATAGTTAAGTTATCCTCAAAAACAATATCTGCGGGAATTTCTCCCCCAATAATCTTACAGAAGATACAATCTTGCATTGCTTAACCCCCTTGTTGCTTCTACACTCCCAATTATACCATCTTCTTCCGCAATCGGCAAACTACAGCCTAAACTGACGCACACTCTTTTAGACATATCATAAAATAAAGAAACACTAATAGCCAAGTGAAAGGAGACGCCATGAAAAAAGGAAGCAAAAAACAGTTTTTTGCCGGCGGCAATACAGTCTGCGGCTTCTATTCTTTATTTAACTACATACACACACAAATCGATGGCCGAATTATTGTTATTAAGGGTGGACCGGGTACGGGAAAGTCAACTTTTATGAAAGAAATTGGCAAGCGAGCAATGGAGCATGGTTTTGACATCGAGCAATTCTATTGCTCTTCTGATCCCAGCTCCCTGGATGGACTGACAATTCCATCGCTCAATCTTACCATTATCGATGGTACAGCACCTCATGTTGTAGACCCCGTGTACCCCGGAGCCAGAGATGAAATCATAAACTTAGGCAATTTTTGGGATACATATCTGCTGCAACAGCATAAAGAGGAAATCACAGCTATTATTCAACAAGGCAAAACAATTTATCCCCAGGCTTATCAATACTTGAAAGAAGCCAGTGTTGTTATGGAAAAGCTTCGATACCTTATGTCTCTGTCCTTGGATTCTTCCGGCCTATCTCAGATGAGCCACAGCCTTCTTGGCGAACTGGCGGCAGAATTACCGCCGGCAAAAAAAGAACCGACTGTTCGTCACCTTTTTGCAGGCGCCATTTCCTCCGAAGGCTTAATAAATTTCTACCCGTCAATTTTAGCAGACTGTACCACATTATACCTGTTAACCGGTGATCCTGGCACAGGCAAATCTTATTTGCTGCAGCAAATATATGATACTGTCCGGCGAGCCGGCCATGATTTGGAAGCATACCGCTGCCCATTTGAACCTGAACGCCTTGATGCTGTGGTAATTCCTGTTTTGCAAACAGCGTTCGTAAAAGGAAACCACCCTCATTCATTTTCTCTGCCCGCTACGCAAAAGCTCCAATCTCAACTCACACTATCGCTTAACAAGCATACCCGTCTGTCCTCCCTAAGGAGTACTGCAGCCGAACGCACAGAAAACATGGAACGATTCTGGTTCTTACTGGGCAAAGCAATAGAAAAATTTCAACAAGCAAAAAAAAATCACCAAAAACTAGAGGAGTACTACATTCCTGCAATGGACTTTAACAAAATTGACTCATTACAGGAAGAAACCATCAGAAGCATTATCCCGAGCTTGACTGAAACAGGCTGAGGTCAATACAACCCGGCATAATATAAGAATATTTGCAGGCAAAGCCAAACAACCCCTTCTCGCTAGCGTATTAAAAATACGGCGAGAAATTGGGGTTGTGCGGCAAAGCTGAGCTACCCCTGAAAACCCCGGCTTACTTTTGAGGAGTGTCGGCAGCTATGGTTTCAGCAGCTCTTCCCACTGCGAACTGCTCCAGAATTGTCCCTTTTTTGTCCACGAATATCCACGTTGTCTCCCCCGCTTCCAGCATCACGTCAGCTAAAGGCATGGTTACAGCATGGAAGAAATCCTTTTTCGGTCCAACCAAAACCTTAACTTCCTGCTCCCCTTCCCCCTTGAAAGTGCTTTGAATCTTCTGCACTTCAGCATGTAAAGCAAACAAAGCAATTTCATGCTGGGGCTGGAAAGGGTACTGGGGCAAATTAACAGACCAAGCCTCCGCCGCTTCCTTCCAGCCTTGATGATCTACCGCCAGACGAAAGGCCGGACGCTCTTTTCTTTCACCCTTGTCTGCCGTGGTAAAGTTCACTTCACTGCCCTTGGCCGTATCCTGCGGGACTACCGTGGGACTGGCCCTCAAAGAATCATAAACCGACAAGGACACCATCAGCACTAGGAGAAATAACAGCGGTAATAACCGCCGTCCTTCCACCACAAATAGTTTTTTGCCCATACTCCCACCTCTTTTCCGCCTGTCTTTCCTTTCCATCCTATTCAGCCCTGAGAATAAATATGTCCTAACATTTTTAAGAAGGAAAAAAAAATGAATTGTCGAATCAACCAATAAGTGGTATGACGATTTATTATTCCTTAAGGCGGATTAAATAGATGAATACAAAAACTCTAGCTAACCATTTCTTTTCTGAGAGGTCATTTTCTCTCCCCACAAAAGCATTTATCTTTTTTTCTTCATGTGCAGCCTTTCTGCTTTTGAACTATGCTCATCAAACTTCTCATGACGAAGGCAGGCTATTTCTCTATGTATTATATTTAATCGTATTCAGTGTGACTTTTTTTTCCGGCTTTATACCCGGCATTATTTTTGCTGTATTAAGCAGTTCTTTTGCTGTTAAAGTTTTTGTGCCGGAAATTAGGGAAATTGTTAATGTTTCTATTGCTGAGATGGAGCTGTTTCCGTTTATCGCAGTCTACTTTTTAATTGTCATAACTGTAGATTGGTTCCGTCAAAACATTGAAACTCTGCGCAAACAGCTAGCAGAAAACGAGGAGCTGCACGCCCAAACAAGAAGAATAGAAAAACTGGCATTGGCCGGTGAAATTGCAGCGGGAATTACACATGAAATAAGAAATCCCCTTACTGTGATTCATGGATATGTACAGCTGCTGGAAAAAAAATGCCCCAAGGAAAGCGGAAGCGAAGAGATATTCAAGCTAATTCTGGAAGAAATTAAGCGTACCAACCAAATTATTACTGACTTTCTCCGCTTCAGCCGACCTGACACACCTAAAAAAGAGTACGTTCAACTAAATGAGGTTTTAGAAACAGTTTCTTCTCTCATATCTGGCGAAGGTATGCGAAAAGACGTTGATATTTGCTTTTATCCTACCTTAGATATACCTCCGCTATATCTGGACCGCAATCAATTTATTCAAGTCTTTCTTAACCTTTTTAACAACGCAGTTCAAGCCATGCCCAACGGAGGAACGCTTTCCGTTTCCACCCTTTGGGATAAAAACAAGAAAACGGCTATTATTCATATCAACGACAGCGGCACAGGAATCAGCCCGGAAGTAATGGAAAAGCTTTTTACCCCTTTTTTCACCACAAAGGAAAGCGGAACCGGGCTTGGCTTAGGAATTTGCCAAAACATTATCTTAGCCCATAAGGGAGTAATCGGCGTAGAGAGCGTCCTCGGCCAAGGCACCAGGTTCACCATAGAATTACCCGCGCCGGACACAAGCCCAGACTAATTTCTTTGAAATACTTGGCCATCCCATTGTAGGCAACGGCAAATACATTTACGGAGGTAATTAAATGGATACTATGCCGCTAATAACACTACTTTTAGTCGCCTTCCCCGAGGGAATGCTTTTAGCAGCAGTTGGCTTAACTTTAATCGGTATCAAGCCACAGCTAAAGACTACTATATATCTCTCTCTACTGTTTGCTATTTCCGCATTTTTTGCCAGGAAACTCCCCCTGCCTATGGGCGCCCATTCTATAATCATCTTAATCCTATTTTCAATTCATATTTTTCTAGTCTGCAATATCTCTTATAAGAAAGCTCTGATTGCTGCTTTTCTCAGCTTTTTATTTGTAGTAGCAGCGGAAATTCTATTTATGCCCTTAATTATATCTGTCTTTCCCGTTACCCTTGAAATGATTCTAAGCGACCCTTGGCTGAGAATTCTGGTAGCTATTCCCCAAAAGCTTTTTATGCTCATCATATTCATAATCAGTTACCGTGCTCGCGGGTTCCATAGATCCCCTGCCTTCTTAGAAGCAAGCAGATAAGCGTCGTTCTGCATTTGCCCTTAATCCCTGTAATTGTCGTTTAGTGTAAACTTACGACAATTATAGGGATTTTATATTTCAGCGAGAATAATTTTATAATTCAGCGAAAGCTTAAAATTATAAACTGGGGGATACAAAATTGCAGGAAAAATTTATTCAATATATCGCCGCAGAACTGAATTTATCACAGGACCAAACAGATATTGCCCGTTATGGGCTGCACTCATTTATTGGAACATTATTAGCATTGCTGGCAGTCCTGCCTCTATCTGCAGCTGCCGGCATCCTCCCCGAAGCTATGGCTGTTTTTTTTGTAGGTATGTCCTACCGCAAATTAAGCGGCGGCGCACATTGCCACACACTGCTCCGCTGCTTGACGGTCGGCACTTTTGTTACCATCTCCCTAGCTTGGCTCGGTAAAGCCGCAGCTCCGGTCGTTATGTCCGCATATCTGCTAATTATATTCCCTTCCCTGTTGGCTGCGGCGGCAGCCTATTTCTACGCTCCTGCCGATGTGCCTCAAAAACCCATTACATCACCGACACATCGCACATTTTTAAGGCGGTTTTCTTTCTTGTATGTTTTTCTCTGGTTTATCTCGGGCAACTATCTTTGGCTAAGCCAGAATCACACTTTATTACATCTGTATATTGCAGGCAACCTTAGCTTACTTTGGCAATCCTTTCTCCTCACACCGCCGGGCTACAAGCTAATTGCATTATTAAGCTTACTGTTTAGTCCCAACAGAATTACTGCCACTAAAAACTAATTCCCTTTTGTTGTCGCTTGCTGTAATGTTTCGACAGTAAAAGGGAATTTTTATTTTTATAGTGAAATAGTAGCAATCACTATAAATGAAAGGAGTTTTTCAAAATGAAAAGAAGACTGTTATCCTTGGTTGCCGGTTTGTTAACGCTAGTCGCCTTGTCCGGCGCCGCCTCCGCTTGCGTAGCACTTCTCTATCAGCCGGAGCTTCCTCAAGCACTAAGAAAATAGCAATTAAAAAAGCCGCTGTGCACAGCGGCTTTTTTAATTTTGAGTACGTCACTGCAGTATTATATTATTTCTCCCGCAAGCTCATTCTTTCCGTTGGCAGTTATTTCTACCTGAATAAGCTCTCCAAGCAAGGATTCCGGCGCTTTAACAGCAACCCGAATATAATGCTCAGTCAACCCAGCCAGCTTACCTCTGCCTGCTTTTTCCTCAAACAAGACGCCTACAGTTTTGCCGAAAAAACGTTCTCGATAGCTAGCAGCCAATTCATCCCCCAATTGTGCTAAATGGCGCGCCCGCTCCTCTTTAATCGAAGGAGGCACCTGGTCGGGGAATTTTGCTGCAGGCGTTCCCTTTCTGGGAGAATATTTAAAAATATGAAGCCGACTAAACCCGATTTTCTCAATCAATCTAACGGAGTTGGCAAAATGCTCTTCCGTTTCTCCGGGGAAGCCAACCATTATATCTGTTGTCAAGGCAATCTCAGGAATTTGGGCCCGCAGCCAGTGCATTAAATAGAGAAATTCACCGGAATCATACTTTCTGTTCATCCTGCGCAGTATTTGGTCATCGCCGCTTTGCAGAGGTATATGAAGATGGCGGCATACTTTTTTATGCTGCATAATTGTTTCCACTAAATCAGGAGTAATCTCTGTTGGCTCGATTGAAGAAATACGAATTCTTTCAATGCCCTGGAGCGGCGAGATACGTGATATCAGGTCACTAAGTGCAATGTTGCCGGGCAAATCCACACCGTAGGAACCTAGATGAACGCCGGTGAGAACCAGCTCACGAAAGCCGGATTCGGCCAGGCGCTGAGCTTCAGCCAGTGCATCATCGAGATGGCGGCTGTGCAGTGGCCCTCGTGCATAAGGTACAATACAATAGGAGCAATACTGGCGGCAGCCCTCCTGTATCTTGAGAAAAGCGCGGGTGCGGCTGCCTGTTTGCGCTGCAGGCAGTGATTCAAAACCGGTTTTTTCGTCTATCGGCTTAACACTGCTGAAGCGCCCCGTCTCTTTTGCTTCCAAAACCAGCTCAGGCAGCTTTTCACGGGCATGGGTTCCCACCACAATATCTACTTCTGGAATGGCCATTACATCGTCGGCTGAAACCTGGGCATAACATCCGGTCACCACAATAACTGCGTCGGCATTAATACGGCGGGCCCGCCGAATAATCTGACGGGATTTCCTGTCTCCCAAGTGAGTAACAGTACAAGTATTAATAATGTATACGTCGGCAGGAGCAGAAAAAGGAACTGTTCGGTAACCAACGCTCTCAAAAAGATTCTGCAGCGCGGCAGTTTCAGTTTGATTTACCTTACAGCCAAGTGTATGGAATGCAACAGTATCCATTATCTTCCTCCCATTTCACCGACTTCATAAAGAGCAACGGCTACAGAAGCTAAAGCGGCAGTTTCTGCACGGAGAATACGGGGACCTAGAGTTACAGCCTCAGCGCCGCCTGCCATTGCTACTTCAGCTTCTATACGGCTGAAACCGCCTTCGGGTCCGGTTACCAGAAGAATATTATCTCCTGGTGAAATTCCTTTTAATACAGGAGCTAGAGGCCTTTCACCCGCCCCTTCCCAGAAAAATGCCGTCTTTTGATAATTGGAGAACTCCCGGAGCAATTGCGTCCAATCCAAAGGTGAAAATATTTTAGGTATGCGGCTGCGCAAAGACTGACCGGCAGCCGACCGGACAATCTTCTCCCAACGAATCAGCTTGTCCCCGGCCTTTTTATCAATACGAGCAACACATCGTGAGCTGCAAAATGGGATAAAAGCAGATACACCAAGCTCCGTTGCTTTCTGTAATACAAAATCAGTTTTTTCACCTTTTAGTGAAGCAAATGCCAGAGTTACATGAACAGCCGATTCGCGGTCGGGCAGTATCTCTGCCAGACGGCATGTAACTGTTTCTTTGCCTATAGAGATTACTTCCGCAGTCCGGCATTGACCTGCATCGCTGCAAAGCTCAATAAAATCACCCGGGGATGCGCGCAGTACACGGGAGAGATGACGAGCATCGTCACCGATGAGCGTAACCTCTTCATTAATAAGCTGACTATTTGCATAAAAAAATCTGCTCATTTATTAAATCTCCAGCACTAGCGCAGTCCATGCGCCGTCATCTTTACGCTGCACCAAAGTAAAGCCCGCAGCTTGGAATGATGAAATAACTTCATCCGCCCGTTGGATGATAATGCCTGAAGCAATAACACGTCCGCCAGGAAGAAGCGCCTGTGGCATCATTTCCTTTACAATAATAAGCAGATCAGCAGTTAAATTAGCTAAAATGATATCGGCACAAGGGAAACTGTTCCATGACTGCTCCTTCAGCAAATCAACAACAGAAAAGCGAGTATGGTCTAGCCCGTTTAACTGCGCGTTTTCCCGGCTGAAACGAACAGCAGCTTCATCACTATCGACACCTAAAACAGTACTAGCGCCAAGCATACGGGCTGCCATAGAGAGAATCCCCGAGCCGCAACCCAAATCAAGCACAGCTTCTTTCCCCTGCAGCTGTTCTTCCAACAACTCCAGGCATAAACGTGTGCTTTCATGGGTGCCGGTACCAAAAGCAGGGCCGGGATCCAGGCGCATCACAGTACGGGAGGGATGCGCCTCATTTTCAAGCCATGCCGGCAAAATCAGCAGTTTATTACCCACAGGAGTAGCCTGCCAATACTGTTTCCAAGAGTCTTCCCAGTCAATATCGTCTACCTCCCGGCAGGAAAGCGCTGCCGGCGACAGTCCATACCCGGGCAATTCACTTAAAAAGTCACGGAAAAGCTTTTCATTTTCCGAACCTAAAAAAGAAAGGGGTAAATACCCCCGGATAATTACTGTTTGTTCTTTTGTTTCGCTTTGAGCCGGGAAAATATCACCCAAACCGTCACGGTGGGCTTTTTCCCAATCCCAATTCTCCTCGAGGGAAACTCCGTTGGCACCGAGTGACAACAGCTTTTCAGTTATAGCCTCGCTGCTGTGATGCAGCGTTGTTACCGTTAATTCAAGCCAACGCAAGCTAACGCCTCCTACTTGCCTCCCAGGGCATCCTTCATTTTATCTAAAATGCCTTTTTCTGCCGGCAAAACATCTTCTCCAGAAAGCTCTGCGTATTCGCGTATTAGCTCCCTTTGTTTGCCCGACAATTTCCTAGGAATATTGACGGTAACTTTAACATGCTGGTCACCACGTCCATATCCGCGCAAATGCGGAATACCTTTCCCTCGCAAGCGGAAGAAGGTTCCAGGCTGCGTCCCTTCCGGCACCTTAATCCGAGCCTTACCGTCCAGCGTAGGCACTTCCATTTCCGTACCCAAAGCTGCCTGTGCAAAGGAAATGGGAACCTCCACAATAATATCATTACCCTCCCGCTTAAACAGCTTATGGGAGCTGACGCGAATGACTACATAAAGATCGCCTGGGGGGCCATTACGCAACCCTGCTTCGCCCTCACCCGATACTCGAAGCTTTGAACCGGTATCTACACCGGCAGGAATTTTAATTTCTATGGTACGTTCGCGCTGAAGTCGGCCGGCTCCCTTACATGTGGGACAAGGGTCTTTAATCTGTTTACCCTCACCGGCACAAGCATCACAAGTTTTAACGCTAACGAAGCGGCCAAAGGCAGTGTTTTTCACAACTTGCTGCTGACCGGTTCCATTGCATTGCCGGCAGGTAACTACATCGCTGCCCGACTTAGCTCCACTGCCCTGGCAAGCATCACACTGTTCAATACGGGGAATTTTAATACTTGTCTCCAAGCCAAATGCGGCATTTTCCAGCGTTATTTCCATATCATAGCGCAAATCGCTGCCGCGCTGCGGTCCGGAGGAGCGGCGATTGTGGCCTCCGCCGCCGAAGAATGTATCAAAGATATCTTCAAAGCCGCCAAAACCACCTTGGCCGAAGCCGCCATGCCCTCCGAAACCGTTAAAACCTTCCTCAGCAGCATGGCCGTATTGGTCATACTGAGCACGCCTGTTGGGGTCACTTAGCACGTCAAACGCTTCTTTGACCTCTTTAAACTTTGCCTCGGCATTTTTATCATCTTGATTAACGTCAGGATGGTATTGCCTGGCCAGCTTACGATAGGCTTTTTTTATATCTTCTGCGGAGGCGTCTCTTGCTAAGCATAAAACCTCATAGTAATCACGTTTGCCCATAGTTCCCCCATCATTCCTTGCTTATTTTTCTTCCTCATCAACCACTTCGTACTCTGCATCTACCGTCTCACTGCCTGATGCATCCTCATTGCCGGATTGCTCTTGTGCATGTGCTTCTTCATTTTGCTGATACAATTGAGCAGACAATTCGTGCAAGTACTTTGTCACGTTTTCTATAGCTTTCTTAGTAGCTTCCACATCGTCTTTCTGAGCTTTCTCTTTAAGTTCTGCAATAGCAGATTCAATTTCACCTTTTTTAGCGGTATCCACTTTTTCTCCCAAGTCACGAAGCATCTTTTCTGTATTATAAACCATAGAGTCAGCTTCGTTACGAACTTCGGCCAATTCCTTACGCTTCTGGTCTTCAGCCGCAAACTTCTCGGCGTTCTTCACCATTTCGTCAATATCAGAGTCACTAAGACCGGTGGAAGCAGTAATAGTAATTTTTTGTTCCTTGCCTGTTCCCAAATCTTTTGCTAAAACATTGACAATCCCGTTGGCGTCAATATCAAAAGATACTTCAACCTGGGGTACGCCGCGGGGAGCCGGGGGAATACCATCCAGCACAAAGCGGCCCAGTGTTTTGTTATCCGCAGCCATGGGACGCTCACCCTGAAGGACATGGATTTCTACCTGCGTTTGGTTATCAGCGGCTGTGGAGAACACCTGTTTCTTGGATGTAGGGATAGTAGTGTTTCGCTCGATTATCTTTGTGCAAACACCACCTAGAGTTTCTATGCCCAGAGACAACGGAGTCACGTCAAGCAACAAAACATCCTTAACTTCTCCGGCCAGCACACCTGCCTGAATTGCGGCTCCAGAAGCCACAACTTCATCAGGGTTAACTCCTTTATGAGGCTCTTTGCCAATTAGCTTTTTGATTGCTTCTTGAACTGCGGGGATACGGGTAGACCCGCCTACCAATATAACTTTATCAATCTCAGCGGCTTTTTTCCCAGAGTCTTCCAGCGCCCTCCTTGTGGGCGCCATGGTAGCCTCAATTAAATCAGCCGCTAACTCTTCAAACTTAGCGCGGGTAAGGTTCATATCTAAGTGCTTCGGACCCTCGGCAGTAGCCGTAATAAAGGGAAGGTTAACATTGGCAGTGGTAACGCTTGACAACTCAATTTTAGCTTTCTCCGCCGCCTCTTTAAGGCGCTGCAAAGCCATACGGTCAGCTCTTAAATCCACACCCTGCTCCTTTTTAAACTGGTCCGCCAAATAATCTATAATCCTTTGGTCAAAATCATCTCCGCCCAAGCGGTTGTTGCCGCTGGTGGACTTCACCTCAAAAACACCGTCACCCAGCTCTAAGATTGATACATCAAAGGTGCCGCCGCCAAGGTCAAAGACAAGAATTGTATGGTCTTCTCCTTTGTCCATACCATAGGCCAGCGCTGCAGCCGTAGGCTCATTAATAATACGCAATACTTCCAGCCCGGCAATCTTCCCTGCATCCTTTGTTGCCTGTCTCTGCGCATCGGTAAAATAAGCAGGAACAGTAATAACTGCTTTTTCCACTTTTTCACCCAGATATGCTTCTGCATCCTGCTTTAGCTTTTGCAAAATCATCGCAGAAATTTCCTGAGGAGAATATTCCTTATCATCAATTTTTACGCGATGGTCTGTACCCATATACCGCTTAATTGAAGAAATTGTTTTATCATGGTTAGTAATCGCCTGACGCTTCGCCACCTGACCCACAAGCCGCTCCCCCGTCTTACTGAAAGCCACAATGGACGGCGTAATTCTATCACCCTCCGCGTTAGCGATAATCTCCGGCTCGCCGCCTTCCATCACAGCTACTACGGAGTTTGTTGTTCCAAGATCGATGCCAATAACTTTACTCATTTTTTTACCCCCTATCTTTATCTTCTTAATTATTTATTTTGCCACTTTTACCATACTGGGCCGCAGGACACGCTCGTGTAAACGATAGCCTTTCTGCAACTCCTCAACAATTGTATTCTCCGGCTCCTCACTATCCACTTGAATTACTGCATGATGATAATTAGGATTAAACTCCATTCCAGAAGCTTCAATAGCATTAAGCCCCTGTTTTTCTAAAACAGACAAAAGCTGCTTATAAACAAGCTCTATTCCCGCAAGCAACGTTTCTGAGGAACCGCCTGCCTGACAAGCACGGTCAAGATTGTCAACTACTGCAAGCAGTTCCCTCATCAAATCATAAACAGCTTGTTCTGTCCATTCCTGCTTCTCACTTTTCACCCGTTTACGATAATTGTCAAAATCAGCTTGCAAGCGCTGGAGTCGGGCAAAAAGCTGCGAGTTTTCATTCTTTAGCTGTTCAAGTGTTACATCCGAAGCAACTTCCTGAAGGTCTTCATTTTCATTTACCAATTCATGTTCACTCATTTTCAATTCCTCACCTCTCAGAGCATATCCAACAAGCCATTAAGCTTGTTAGATATTTTTTCAATAACTGTGACAACCTTGGCATACTCCATGCGGGTTGGGCCCAATACTCCAATTGCCCCCACAGGACGGTCATGAAGCATATACGTGGCGGTAACCAAACTGCATTCATTCATCTCGCTTATTCTATTCTCAGTCCCAATACGAATTGAAACACCTGCCATTGTAGTTTCCAGCATAAACGACAGCCGCTCCCCCTCTTCAAAAAGAGCCAACAAGTGCTTAACCTTTTCAATATCTTTGAATTCAGGCTGGTTTAAAATGTTTGAAGCTCCTCCCAGAAACACACGGCTCTCGCTTTCAGACGAGGACTCATCTAATAAAAGCAGCATCTGCTCCAGAAGGTCAATTTTGTTACAGAGCTCACTGCGCAATTTCCGCAGTTGAGCAGCAGATAATAATTCTATACTTTTACCAGCCAATTGTTCATTTAGGTAGCTCATTATTCCTGAAAGCTCATTTTCACTTAATGCTTGGGGAAGCTCTATAATTTTGTTTTTAATAAAACCCGTATCGGTAATCAGCACAACCAAAGCTCTTTTCTCATTAAGCGGCACAAGGCGAAGCTGCTTTAATCTGCTGCGTCTTAGCTGAGGACCTAACACTAGGGAAGTATATTTGGTAATCATTGAAAGAGCTTTAGCCGTATGTTGAATAATTTGATCAATTTCCTTCATTTTTTGCAGCTGCAAATAAAAATGAGAAAGATATTTTTCCTCTTGCGCAGACAACGGCATAGCATCCATCAAAGAATCTACATAAAAACGATACCCTTGCTGAGAAGGGATTCTACCTGCTGATGTATGGGGCTGAGTCAGATAACCCAGTTCCTCCAGATCCGCCATTTCGTTGCGTATTGTAGCCGCTGACAAATCGGTATGATAACGGCGGGAAACTGTGCGTGACCCAACCGGTTCAGCAGTTACGATATAATCCGTAATTACAGCGCGGAGAATTTGCTGTTTTCTCTCATTTAAAGCCGTCACTTTTATATCCCCCTTATTTAGCACTCTTCAAGCTAGAGTGCTAAACTAATAAAAAAATACCATTCTCTCTGGTATTTGTCAAGGGTTAGGCAGTAATGAATTCTGCAAAAACCAGGTTTGCCACGGGGAATCCGCGTTCGCTTATGCGAATACGTGAATTATCAGTAATAATCAGCTTTTTTTGCTGCAGAAAAAGTATTTCCGTTGAAAAAACATCACGCAGATCTTCGCCAAACCGACAAGCAAAATCTTCAAACTTGATACCCTCCAGCAAACGAAGCCCCAGCATCATAGTTTCTTCCATCTCCTGCCTCAACGAAACAGCCGCTGTTTCTGCTATGGGCAGCTTGCCGTCCATGAGCATGCCGCCATACGCGACCGGATCGGAAACATTAACTGTCCTGCTGCCCATCCAGTATGAATGGCTGCCAAGACCCACCCCAATATAAGGGAGATTGCGCCAGTAGGTGATGTTGTGACGCCCGGCACATCCTGGCCGGGCGAAATTTGCAATTTCATAATGTTCAAAACCCTGTTCTATTAGAAGCTCTCTACCAGCAAGGAGCATATTAAGTACTTCTTCTTCCCCTGGTAAGCACAGTCTGCCGGAGTTACATTGTTCAGCAAAAACAGTGCCTTCTTCTACCTTTAGTCCATACACGGAAACATGATCCGGCCCCCAATTAACCACAGCAGCCAGTGTATTTAAAAAATCACCGCACTCCTGCTCCGGCAAACCGGACATAATATCAACTGAAATAGAAGATATTTTTTTTTGTGCCATAACAAAAGCCCGCCAAGCATCCGCCGCAGTATGGCGTCTGCCTAGAATTGCCAACCGGCGGTCATCTAAATCCTGCACCCCTAAACTAAGCCGGTTTACCCCAAAGGCGGCAAGAACATCAATTTTCCCGCTGTCAAGAGTTCCCGGGTTAGCTTCCACAGTCCACTCCGGCTTTTCCAAGGGAAGATGCCTATGGCACGCTTCCAGCAGCCGATCCAGCTCCCCCGCATCTAAAACAGTAGGCGTACCGCCGCCCACATATATAGTGTGCACATTATGCCCGGCATCCCGCAGTTCATGTCCGCGCAATAACAACTCTTTCTCCAGCAGCATTAAATAATCTTTGCGTAATAGATGCCGGTTGCCAGGGTAGGAAAGGAAATCGCAGTAGTGGCACTTAGTTAAGCAAAAAGGAATATGGATATAAACCGAAACAGCCATATTAATCTATTTTCAGGACAGCCATAAACGCTTCTTGGGGGATTTCCACGCTGCCCACCTGCTTCATCCGTTTTTTTCCGGCTTTTTGCTTTTCTAGCAACTTGCGCTTGCGGGTAATATCCCCGCCATAACACTTGTCCAACACATTTTTCCTCATAGCCTTAATTGATTCCCTGGCTATAATTTTACTGCCGATGGCTGCCTGGATCGGAACCTCGAACATCTGACGCGGAATAATCTCCCGCAGCTTTACCGTCAACTCACGACCTCGCGCATACGCTCTGTCAATATGGGTAATAAATGAAAGAGCATCTACAGGCTCCCCGTTTAGCAGAATATCTACCTTCACCAGCTTTGCCGCACGGTACCCTAATAGCTCGTAATCAAAAGAAGCATACCCTCTGGTACGCGATTTAAGCAAATCGAAAAAATCAAATACTATTTCACTAAGGGGCATTTCATATGTAAGCATAACCCGGTTTGCATCCAGATACTCCATATTAATAAAACTGCCGCGTTTTTCCTGGCAAAGCTCCATTACGGCACCCACATACTCGTTAGGAACAATTATCCTGGCCGTAACAAACGGCTCCTCAATTGATTCTACGTCAGCACTTTTAGGAAACAACGCCGGATTATCAATTTGTATCACGCTGCCACCATTCATATTTACACGATAAACAACGTTAGGTGCAGTCGTTATCAAATCAAGCTTATATTCCCGCTCCAAACGCTCCTGGATTATTTCCATATGCAGCAGGCCAAGAAAGCCGCAACGGAAACCAAACCCCAAAGCTGCCGATGTTTCCGGCTCATATGTTAATGCCGCGTCATTTAAGTTCAGTTTTTCCAAAGCATCGCGCAAATCCTCATATTCGCCGCTGTCAGCCGGATAAAGCCCGCAATAAACCATGGGATTTGCCTTGCGATAGCCGGGCAAGGGCTCAGTTGCCGGACGCTCTGCCGAGGTAATGGTATCTCCTACCCGCGTATCTTTTACATTTTTAACTCCGGCAATAACATAGCCAACCTCTCCGGCCGATAAAGACGAAGAACGAGTCATTAACGGACGGAAATAACCCACCTCAGATACTTCAAATGTTTTGCCGTTAGACATCATTTTAATTTTCATGCGTTCCTTAATTTCGCCCTCCATAACGCGGACATAAGCGATTACACCACGGTACGCATCATAATGAGAATCAAAAATCAGTGCTCTTGGCGAGATACTTCTCTCGCCTGCTGGTGCCGGAACACGCTGAACCACAGCTTCTAGCACTTCCTCAATGCCAAGACCTTCTTTAGCTGAAGCAAGAATAGCTTCATCACCCGGAATACCGATAATATCTTCAAGTTCTTTTTTAGCTTTTTCCACATCAGCACTGGGAAGATCAATCTTATTAATAACGGGAATAATTTCAAGGTTGTTCTCCAGAGCTAAATAAACATTAGCCAAAGTCTGCGCCTCAATACCCTGAGCCGCATCAACCACAAGCAGCGCTCCTTCACATGCCGCCAGGCTACGGGACACTTCGTATGTAAAGTCCACATGTCCGGGAGTATCAATTAGATTAAGCATATACTCCTGGCCATTCTTTGCTTTATAAAACAACCGAACAGCCTGCAGCTTAATTGTAATGCCCCGCTCCCTTTCCAAATCCATCTGATCCAAAACTTGATCAGACATTTCCCGCTGTGTCAACGCGCCAGTAAACTCCAACAGCCTGTCAGCCAGTGTAGATTTGCCATGGTCAATATGAGCAATAATTGAAAAGTTTCGTATGTTTTCCTGACTCATTGTCATCCTCCTGCCATCTTCAATCCATTATAGCACCTGGCCTTAAGGCTGACAAGCATATGCTACAGGCACAGTCTCTGTGACATATGTTGAAGCATCATTGTTCTTTTGTGGCAGAAGACCGCCCCCTGTTCAATGAATTCTTACGCAGCTTCATCAGTGAACTTTTTTTAAGGTAGGAATAAATCCGTGAGGAGTCAAAGCTGTATTGGTGACCGGTTAGAGTTAAAGTCCACATGTTTTCCGACTTAACCAGTGTAAAAGCTCCCGGAGCCATTTCCACACCGGTTATTTCCTGCAATCCTCTTTCGCACAGAGTTAATCCTGAAAACAAGACTATAAAAAATAATAAAACAAGAAAGAAAGAAGAATAAAATATTTGTCTGGCCATATAAAAACCCTCCGGGAATAGTCTTCCAAATAGTGTTCCCTATACTATTATTTCTTTATACCACTCTAATTAGTATTATAAAGAAGAGCAATGGCACGAGCCAGCAAAGGAAGCACCCTTTGAGTTTCCTCCAGTGAATTTTCGTGACCGCCCACTTCTATTAGCAGCGCTCCTGGATGAACATGCTGGTTATAAACAAGGGGCCTTTCTCTCACGCCCCGCGAAATACCCGGTGCCATCTCCTCCAAAACGTTGTGCAGAAACATAGCTTTCTCATAATTTTCCTGCCAATTGGCATGACGGGAGCCAACAACAAAAAGAATTCTGCCCATGCTTTGTCCGTTTATTTGTGCTGTGGATATTTTCTTATCCACACCATCTCTGTGTAAATCAATCAGTATTTTTGTTCCATAATTTTCCTTCAAAAGCTTTTTAACTGTTGGCAAAGCCTTTTCATACGATGTACTACGTGGTATATCGTGGATTTCTTTGTTATGAACCACAGGAATGCCGTATGTTTTCCGCAAAATAGCTGCCAGCTCATGACCTAGTTTTGCAACCGTAAGATCTAAATTCTCAGTAAATTTTTGGCCGGAGGTAGGAACAAATGATTCTGTGGTATGGGTATGATAAATAACCACCTTGCCTTCTCCAGAACCGTTAGTTATGCGTGAAGGGATAATAATTTTACGTTCGTCCCCTTCATCTATTATGTCGCTGCTCGACTGCGATAATAATGGTTGTACCGCGTAATCTATATTTCCTAAGTATGGTATTTGAGCAGACAAAATACGCCGGGGATCACGCGGGTCAAAGAGTCCCGCCGCATACAACCCCGCACCGCCTTCATCATTGGTATTATTATTTACATTCCTTCCGGAGACAGGCTGTTCAAACCCTGGAATTACCTGCCACAGAATATTTAAAAACATCGTCTGCCTATCCTGAGGTAAAAAAACAATACTTCTTGAATCGGCTGCTCCTGTCATCACAGGCACTGCTGCTTGGCCCAGGTGACGGGATACTCCAACAATAATCAACAGTGTCATCATAAGGGCAGCAAATACAAATAACTTAAGCCTGCTCATTTTCTTTCTTCCGCTCCATCTTTTTTTGCTGCGAACAGAAAAAAAAGCGCCCTTAGCCATGGCAGCACCTCCTTTTATATCATCTGTATATATAAATGATATGACGACATGTTCTAAGTTATAACAATAAAGTAAGACCGACTAAAAATGCATTCCACTGCATCTTTTTTAGCCGGCCCTTACCCTCTGCAATTCTTTGCAAGAACTTTACTTCTAATGAAGGTACTTCCCTGCTTCATTACTTTCTACTGCCGGGTGAACTGCAGCGTTAATACCGCCGGCAATAAGCCTGGATACATCCTCAACCAAGGTATCAATATCCTTAGGCGTAACCATTAACCTGCCGCCGTAAGGCTTTAAAACTTCTTCCATCACACTGCGCTTATCGCCCTCGGCAATGCTCCGAACCACAGCATGAACCGGAGATTTTTCTCCCGCTTCATGCATAATCTCACCCAGCAGGTGATTAATTAAATCATCTGCAATAGTAACCGCATCAACTACTGTGGGGACACCTACAGCTATAACAGGGATACCAATAGCTTCACGTGTAATGGCAGATCGTTTGTTTCCCACTCCTGATCCGGGGGTAATCCCCGTATCGGCCAGTTGAATTGTGGTATGCAGTCGGTTTAGGCTGCGGGCAGCCAATGCATCCACTGCAATTAAGATGTCCGGCTTAACCTTTTCAACCAGCCCCTGAATAATCTCGCTGGTTTCCACGCCTGTTATGCCCAAAACTCCGGGAGCAATTGCTGCCAGAGAACGGAAGCCTTCTCCCAACGTTTCCGGCTCCATTTGCAAAACATGCCTGGTAACAAAGAGGTCTTCAACAACTCGCGGCCCTAAAGCATCAGGCGTAACATTCCAGTTTCCTAGGCCAATGACTAATACCGAGCTATCCGGACGCAACTGGGCCAAATCCGACAATTCCCTGCTAAAGCACCGGGATGCTTCGTCCTGCAGCGGTGTGTTTTTCTGCCGCAAACCCGGCACCTCCAGCGTAACATAACGCCCCTGATTTTTGCCTATTCTCTCTGCCGCTTCGGCTGTCTCCACACTAACTCTGGTAACAGTTATTTCACCAAAGGTTTCCGTTACGGCTGTTATACCGGGGATTTCATCCTGAACTTCCCCCATCAACATTTCTCTGGCCTCAATAGCCAGATCCGTCCTGATATTTCTTTTAAATCTTATGCTCTCCGGCACAAGCAGCCCTCCAGTTTAGCGCAGTTCCGTAGGTACAAAGGCATCAATAATTCCAATAACCAAAGCGGCTAATGCAGCGCCGATAATGGTAACACTCATTCCCGGCACAAGAAACTGAGCTGCAAATATCACGATGGCAGCCACGATAAAGCCGACAACGCCCCGGTTATTAGGAGAAACATTTTTGCCAAGCACGCTTTCCACAATGAAACCCAAAAGGGCGATAACAAGAGCTGCTGCCAGCGCAGAAACGAACCCAAGCGTGGCAAACCCTGGGAGAAGAAAGCTTACCAGCATAAGAACTATGGCGGAAACGATGAAGCGAACGATTAACCCAATCATTAAAAACCCTCCTTTTCTTATTCTAAATATAGGATAACCAAACGTTTTTAGGCTATACATGGATCGCTAACAGACTTTTTTGCCGGAGATTTGACCTTTTTGTTGCATTTAAAGTTAACCCATGGTAAAATTGTTGTGTCCTCTAAGCATGTATGAAGGAGGTGAACGCATGCCCAATACAAAACAAGCTTTAAAACGAATAAGAGTAAGCGCTAAACGGAATGCACGCAACCGCTTTGTAAAAAGTACGGTTAAAACTGCTGTGCGCCGTTTTAGTGAGACGCTGGCACAGGGAGACCTGGAGAACGCCGGCAATACATTGCAATCCGCAGTAAGGTCCTTGGATAAAGCTGTCAGCAAAGGGGTTGTGCATAAAAACGCCGCCGCCCGCAAAAAGTCTCGCTTGGCAAAGCGATTAAACAAAGCTACAGCTGCTGTTGCTGCTGAATAATTTTAAGTGATAACGCAAAAAAACCCGGATAATCCGGGTTTTTTTACTTTAGCCAATATACTAAGCCGTCGTTCTTTTTTCAACGGCTTTTCACCTTATTAAGCCGTTCAAAAAAGATGCAGTGTGCGAAGCTAACAAACCCGATACCGCAGGCGTATTTTATATACGTTGAGGATGTCGGGGTTGTGCAGCGACAAAGCAATGCGCTTTTTTCAACGGCTTTTCGCCTTGCCCGGACATCGACCGCACTTATTGCAATGCTCATGCTTTAATTGTTGCCGACAGCGCGGGCAAGCGACAAGCAGCTGCTCAGTACGATAACCGCAATTCGGGCAAACACTTCCTCCAGCCATATTAACCTCCTAGCTGATTATTCTGGCAAGGATGCCACCTACAAAAAACGCAATAACAAGAGACCCAAACCAGATATAACTTCCTTCTTTCCAGCCACGCTCTTTGACCATAACCATAATTGTAGCAATACACGGTACAAAGAGAGTAATCACGACTAAACCAACAAGCGTTTGTGCCGGAGTGAGAGACATATTGTATAATCCGGCCGCACCGAAATCACGCCTCATAATCCCCATAATAAACGACACAGTTGCTTCACGGGGCAACCACAGCCACCCAACTGTCAGGGGTGAAATCACATCCTGCAGCCAGGAAAGAGCTCCAGATACCTGCAGCAGTGTAATAACTACGGCGGCAAGAACAAACAGCGGTGCAGCCTCCTTCATAAAAGCCTGCGACTTTGTGTATGTTTTGGCAACCACATTTCTAAAGCGCGGCAAACGCAAAGGGGGCAAATCTATTAACAGATGAGTTGATTCACCTTGGAGCACCTTGTTTAAAAAAGTGCCGATAGCAACAAAAATTATAAAGATGGTTAAAAAGTAGATTACAAAGTAATTAAAGCCGAGCGGTGCAATTAAACCCATAATTACACCTATCTGCGCCGAGCAAGGGACAGTAACACCAAGAAGCACAGTAGCGATAAAACGTTCGCGCTTGGAGCCGAGCAGCCTGGTAGTAATTACCGCCATGGTAACACACCCAAAGCCGAGGATAATAGGAATGATGGCCCGTCCATTTAAGCCAAGACTAGTGAGCATCCTGTCCACCAATGTAGCTAAACGAGGCAAATATCCTGAATCCTCCATCACTGAAAGAGCTAAGTAAAAGCCTATAACCAGCGGGAGAAGCAAGCCAAACAGATATATGGGAGCCATAGTCAGTACACCGAACTCTCCAGCCAACAGTTCCCCTAAAAAGCTCTCTTCTGCTGTAAATCGAAAGATAAAAGAAGTAATAAATTCCCTGTACATTCCGTCCATAATCAATTCTTCGGTGATTTCAACAACAGTCTGAGCAATGAAGACTCCAACAAACCAATACATGGCATAGAGAGCCGCAAATAATATAGGTATTCCTGTAAACGGCCTCACCGCCCACTGGCCAAGCGTCTTATTCAACTTTTTCTTGGCGCTTACATCTTTGCAAACCTGCTCCACAATTTCGTTGACACGGAGGCGACGACGCAAATATATCTCTTCACGCAACGGCTGCGGAGCCGTATCATGACAAAGCGCCACCTCTTCATCTCCCTCAAGAACCAGCAGCGCATCCGCACGACTTATTCCATCCGCAGATATTCTTTTAAACTCATCCTCAAGCATAGGGTCGGCATTACCGCATGAAGCTTTTCCTATAGCCGTTTTTAATTCTGCTATGCCTTCCCTTGCCACGGCGACCGTAGGAATAACAGGCACCCCAAGAAGCTTGCTAAGCTTCTCCACATCAATAATTATCCCGCTGTCTTTAGCTTCATCCATCATATTAAGCGCTACAACAGCAGGGATACCCATATCAATAACCTGTTGCGTCAAAAATAAATCACGCTCTATATGCAGAGCATCTACGATATTAATTACCACATCAGCATGGAGGATAATATCCCGGGCAACCCGTTCTTCGTCATTAAACGACGAAACGCCATATACTCCGGGAGTATCAATAAGTATGTCTTCTCCATACGGTGCTTTATGAATTTCCACGGTAGTTCCAGGAAAATTGGACACATCCACATAGAGGCCTGTAAGCTCATTAAAAAACACCGATTTACCGACGTTGGGATTGCCAACAAGCACTAATTTTTTTTTATTAGCCGGTATTTCAATAGTTGCTGTTAAATCATGACAATGACGTTGCATAAACTCCTCCGTATTAAGATGCGACTTTTACAGTAATTTTTTTGGCAAGCCCCCTGCCGATGGCTAATTCCTGATGACCTTTGCTGATAACAACTGGACCGGCAGGGAGTTTTTCCGAGCATGTTACTATTACTCCTTCCGCAACACCGAAGCGGATAGCCTGGGCACGAATTAATTCATCAGGAATACTGTAAATCTCAACTTTTTGTCCTCTCTTTACTTGATCTAATGTAGTCATAGCAACCTCCTAGTTGATAATTATTCTCACTTTTTATTAAAAAAAGAAGTGACTCTGAGATTCATTCTCACTTCTAATGATAAAGGGAAAGGAGCGTGCTGTCAAGCACTTTTTTCCCCTAATGCCACAACAAGGGTTTCCAATGCAAGTTTTTGGTCAATTCTGCCTCTCTTGATATCTAAATCAGTCTGCAGCAACAATTCCACCGCTCTGTCCAATTTATCCTCATTCATTTTCTGCGCTTGTGCGACAAGCTTTTGGGCTGCGTAAGGATGGATATTCAACCTTACCGCCAAATCTTTAGGCGCACAGCCCCTGCACAGCAGCTCCATAGTCTCCCCCAATAAGCGAAACTGACGAACAAGCATAGCAAGAACACGCAAGGCAGGCTCTCCCGAACCGAGCAGCTCTTTTAAAAGATTTAGCGCCTTAGCTGTACGCCCCGATGCTACCGCGTCTGTCAATGCAAAAATATCTCCCTGCAAAGAGCGAGCTGTAGCCTGCATGATGCTTTGCTCATCCAACTCGTGCTGCGGGCCAAGATATGTTACAAGCTTATCCAGCTCTGTTGACAAGCTGCGTAAATCCTTGCCAACCCTATTCACCAATAAAGCAAGTACATCAGATGAAGCTGTTTTGCCGGCTTGCTTGAGCCGCTCACGCAACCATGCGTTAATCTCCCCCCCCTTTAAAGGGTCGAATTTATAAAGAACACCTGCCGCTGCCAATTCCTTGTGTGCTTTTTTTGTTTTCAAAAAATCTGTGACATAGAAAATTACACAGGACTCGACTTCTTTTGAATTATGTAGAGCGAGCAGGCGTTCCAACGCATCTTTATCCGTATCGCCTTCCCTGCCGAAATACGGCGCATCTGTTACAGTTATGAAACGCACTCCGCCGAAAAGGGAGATAGTTTCCACCATATCCAATACTTGAGTAAGTGAATATTGGCGTCCGTCAATCCGGGACAAGTTTATACTTTCCTCATCATAAGGAAGCATGTTTTGATATATCTCGTTCGTTGCTTCATCCATTAATACGTCTTCGCTGCCGGAAAAAATGTAAACATTTCTCAGTTGTCTAGCTTGTACTTCTTTTTTACACCGCAGGTAATCGTTTTCTTGTCCTCTTGTTGTCATTTCTAAACCTCCAAAAAGAATCCTAAGAAGTCTCTCTTCTTAGGATTCTCTGTAACAATACTATTTCCTGCATGTCCATATGTTAGGAGTTACTGAATAACTGAAAACTTTCTAATTGTTTCACCGAAAGGAAGAGTTTATGTCGTTTTTGACTGTACCATTGCAGTGGGGCCGGACAAGGGGTCATCCACCCAGGCCGGCTCTCCATGCTGAGGATGAAGCACTGGTTTATCTAAATAAGCAGGCGGCGTTTTGCCACATTCATAATATGCGTTTTGCAGATGCTTTCTAAAAAGCGACTCAAAAGGTGCCGCCAGATAATAAGGCATACTGTCTACCCACCAGGGGTAATCACTGCCTTCGGCTATATATAAATTTTCTTTTGCTCGCAGGAGCTGTTCAGCCGAAATATGGCCCCTTACATCCTCAATCATTTTCCTTGCGGCCAAAAGCATTTCCCAAAGCTTGTTTTTACTCGGACTGCCAATCCAGCGTGTCACACTATGGTCAACCCAAGAGCCGGAATGCAAATTGTTTAACTGAGATGTGGGCGGGTAAGACTCCAAAAACTCGGAAACTGTAACTGTACGCAGCAATTTGTCCTGAGACAAGCAGGAATACAAACGGTGCAGAAAATCCTGCTTATCATTATGGTACCACTCCCACGCATTCTCCCCATCCAGAGCCAATGTAACCAGGTGTGGCCCTTGACAATGAGCCACGCTTTCACGTATTTTATGCAGACGGTGAAGCAAATCGTCCACAGCATTTTCCACAGGCATTTGGTGGTAAACGAATCCAATACGGTCCGAAAGGTGATGGTCACGAAATATAACAGCCATCTCCCTTCCCCCCACATTCAGCTTGTATGGTCGATAAAGCACATCGGCGTTAAGAACGTGACCGAAAACATCACGGTAAATTTCCGTATGCAGAGAACGAGCTAAAATATCTTCATCGGTTACCGTCCAAGAAAAGCCTAGGTCGGCAAACATAGAAACTGCTTCTGGGCTTACTGCTTGCTCCGGCGGCCAAACCCCGCGGGGATATTCGCCAAAGGAGCGGTTAAAT
>DLMZ01000055.1:44294-67930 GCA_002479415.1 Firmicutes bacterium UBA7523 | reverse complement strand
AGCGGTTAAAATGGTTAATTGCCCGCACCGTTTGTTCCGATGCGTCTTCGGGATAAGAAAAAGTCTCGGGCAAGGGCAAGCCGGGTGAAGCACGCAGCGCAGTGCGGCTGTCAATTAGCAAGGGTACGATGGGGTGGTAAAAGGGCGTGGTAATCATCTCAATTTGTCCTCGCTCCAATAATTCTTTATGCACAGGAACAACCCGGCTGATAATTTCCCACTGTTTATCTAACACCAATTTTTTATCATCTTCCGTAAACTTTTTTCCTTTTCTTTGCAGAGCGCTTAGCTGGGCGTCCTTCTGACGATACTGAGGATCAATCCAAGCCAGATTGAACCAGACCTGCAAGTCCAAATAATCCTGATCGTTAAATTGCTCCAAAGCTTTATTAACCGAAGCAGGCTCTTTACAGCGTCCTTGCTTTGCCAGCAACTGATGATAGCGGGGCCACCGGGCCACAACCCGGTCCCAGTGGATGTCAAAATAATGCTGAAGCATAAACCGCTTCTCATCCAAAGTCAGCTCTGCCACAGGCTTCATAACTCTTAGGTAATAGTCATCAGCACCACGCAAATAATCTTCCAGTTGAGCTAACAACGAGGGAGTAAGGTTAAAGGTTTGCCTAATTTTCGGATAATCATTAAGAATAGCTGCCATCTGGTAATAATCCTTAGTGGCGTGCAGCCTGACCCAAGGCATAATATATTCTTTTTTAGCCGTATCTTGGTAATACGGCTGATGCTGATTCCAAACAAAAGCGATATTTAACGGTTGCATAGCTAATCCACCTCCTTACTCATCCCATCAACTTTCTGAGTAAACGATATTGTCCAAGGCTCTTGCGGCGCAAGGTTAACTGTCCAGCTGGGGAAAATACTTGAACCCTGGTACACACGCTCCATTCCGCCCTCTGATTGAGAAACGGTTTCCAAAGGCTGACGCCAGACATCGGCATCTCTGCTAAATTGAAAATATGTAGCTATACCCTGCCACTCATCTACCATGCCGAATTCTTGTACCTTTTTTACCTCTCCTTTAGAATTAAGCAATCGGTCACCGAAATACCCTGGGAAATTGTAATAGCGGTCAGGCGCACTGCCAGCCAGGAAGTTAATATTAAACTCAACAGCAAACCTAGATATCAGCGGCATATCAGATAAATTTTCTAATCTATATGAATAGCTGATTTCCCTGCTTGTGCTCATGTATCCAATAGTTTTTTCAACCTTAACTCTGGCTGAACCGCCGCATCCGCGCACATCTCCATTCCTGCTAAGAACAACACGGGCTAACCCGTTCTCTGAAGCTGCTTCAACCACATTATATGGTTTGTTTACAAAATCCCCGACTTCAATTTCGCTGTTGCCTGCGGAAAATTGTTCAAATGTAGTTTCTGGAGCAAAAAAGTGGTCAATAAGTGATGCGCGCCGGTAATTATCATAAGTAAGCAAATTCTCCAGTCCCGCTTCTTTGACACGGGTAATATGGTGAATAGTCTTCACTTCATTATCCGCACACTGACTACCGGCCAGCTCAAATATATTGCAATGATACGATTCGGGCCTCCTGCTCAGCGTATCAAGCAAATTAAAATTACGCGGTTTAAAATCCAGTTCAAGCAAAGAACCACCCTCTTTTGGAGATATAACCACGCCTAAATCAGGGCCATTCAACAATATTTCTTCTGCCCCGTCAAAGTTATAATCCACCATTTCCAGCTCCATCCAGGTATCGTCAGAATGAAGAGCCCTGTCTGCTAAATTTTCGGCAGCAATCAATCTGCTGTAAAGCGTTGACCGCAAAAAATTCAAATAAATGCCACCAAACACACCATGCCAATAGGCACAGTTGCATTGACCTGACCAAAGAAGGTCGGTAGCTTTCTTTTTTGCTTCACCCTCCGGCAGCAACGCTATCTTTTTACCGGCGTAAAGCATTTTCTTGTGAATTTGGTTGCTTTCTGGATAACGCACAAAAAAATTCCGCCAAAAACCGCCGGACCACTCCATCATTTCCCGATAAGAACCAGCGGGCAAATAAACTCGTCCAGCAGCAGGCACCCTCTCCATATATTCACTAAAGGTAGTAACATTAAGCCACTGACTGTTATCACGCAAAAGCTGGAAAAAACGCTTCAGCCACCCATCCTGATAAATAAGCTCCAACGTACCAGGCCACGAACCGAATTTTTCACCATCATCTGCTAAAACCACCACCCGCTCACCTTCAGGAGTAGCCATAACCCTTAAATACTCAATGGTCTGCTCAGGTTCGGCAAAGGGAATCATATAGCGCAGCTTTTCACTGATGGGAAAAATAGAAAGCGGCGCGCCTTCCTCTTCGGTAACATAGTAACGCAGCGTTTCCTTTTCCGAAAATCCCACGTTATGAAAGTGGGCGTCATCTAAAACTGTGTAGCGAATACCTGCCTGATTAAGAGGTCGAGCCAAGTGCGGTTCCCAAACTCTTTCGGCTAACCATGCTCCTTTTGCATCTACTTCGAAATTTTCACGAATAAATTCGCTTTGTTTGTTTATTTGTCCTATTTTATCTTCATCCGGAATCATAACTAAAATAGGCTCAAAAAAAGCGCCTCCCATCATTTCTACCTGACCAACAGCAACAAGCCTGCGCAGTCTCTCCATAAAATCAGGGCGATTTTCCTGCAGCCAGCGAAACAAAATGCCGGAATAGTGCAAAACAACTTTTATCTCTGGAAACGCCTCCAATTCTCGGATAAAAGGCTCATAGGCATTATTAAATGCCTGCAAAAAAACATCGTGAAAATTGCCTTCCGGTTGATGATTATGCAAAGCAAGTACCAGATTGATTCTATTTTGCTGTTGTTCTTCCATAATTATCTCCCCTTCCATATAAAAACAGCTTTATACTGTATCCTTATTGAATAATCGTAGCGCTTCGGGAAAATACTTCTTATTAAGAACAATATTTTTAAGGGTATCGCAGTCAAAACTATTAATAATTTTGAGTCTAGCTTCCCTTTCAAGCGCTTTTTTTATACAACCTTGTATATTATCGCAGCTTGCATAAATAACTGCAGCTGTTTTCGTTAATACTACAGGTTGTGCTAAAATATTGGATTCCAAGGAGGTTATTATGCACATACCGGACCGCCATGAATTAAATGCAGGCTGGACACTGCCAAAAGCCTATGGCATCGACCGGCTGGTTTTGTTACCAAAAGATCCACACTGGCTTTTTGCTTATTGGGAAACAACCCCCGGTCTCATAGAAAGTCTGGCTGCACAGCATCAAGCTTGGTGTGCAGGCCGGACTGTGCTGCGCACTTTCAATCTTGACTTTAAGAGCTTTAAAACTATCGACCTTGCCGCAGACACAGATAACTGGTATGTAAACGTTGAAATGGCTGACTGCAGCTATAAAGCTGAGCTTGGACGGCTTCTTCCCGATAACCGTTTTATTTCTATGCTTTCATCTAATATTGTCCGCACCCCAAGGGACAGCTTGTCATCCATCATCGATCCCCGCTGGAAGATGTTTCCCTTCTGGCAGCATAGATACTATCGAATGATTAGCGGTTTATCTTCATATGAGCTGTTTAACCGTGAAAAACATTAAAGAAACAGAAGGAGGCACAAAGTGGCCAAAGGATATTTATCACTGATTCTTCATGCACATCTGCCTTATGTCAGACATCCGGAGCATGCTTATTCACTTGAGGAAAAGTGGTTTTTTGAAGCGCTGACAGAAACATATTTACCTCTATTGAGTGTAATGGAAAATTTGCACCGGGACGGTGTTCATTTTCGTTTAACAGTTTCACTATCGCCAACATTGGTTGCAATGTTTCAGGACGAGTATTTAAAGGAAAAATACCGGGGTTATTTGGAAAGGCTGCTTGACTTGGCAGATAAGGAGGTTGCAAGAACAGCAGGCGACCCTGCTTTTGCCCCGTTGGCTCAGGATTACCGCAATCGTTTCCAAAATGCATATCAAAGCTTCTTCTATAAGTATCACGGCAATTTAGTAGGCGCATTTAAAAGAATGGCTGCAACGGGAAGCGTTGAGATTATTACATGCGCAGGCACACACGGCTACCTTCCTTTGCTTAATACACAGCCGGAAGCTGCTTATGCTCAGCTTGCACAAGCTGTTGAACAGCATACAGACCTGTTTGGAAAACCACCAGCCGGAATTTGGCTTCCCGAATGCGCGTTTGAATACGGTATTGACAGTATTCTTGGCGAATTAGGGATTCATTATTTCTTTCTTGATACACATGGTGTTTTGTTTGCTAAGCCTCGCCCTGTTTTTGGCGTAGCCAGCCCGCTGCTTACTCCGGCCGGAGTGGCCGTATTCGGAAGGGATGAGGAGTCCAGCAAGCAGGTATGGAGCAAAACAGAAGGATATCCCGGCGATTTTTATTACCGCGACTTTTACAGAGATATAGGCTTTGACCTGCCCCTTGATTATATCGGCCCTTACATACACCCTGATGGCATTCGGCTTCATACAGGCTTTAAGTACCATAGAATTACAGGCAAAACAAACCATAAGGAACCATATAATCTAGATATAGCTCGCAATCGGATTTCAGAGCATGCCGGCAACTTCATGTTTAACAGAGAAAAACAAATAGAATACCTTGCCGGTCAAATTAACAGGCCGCCCATTATTGTGGCACCTTATGATGCGGAGCTTTTCGGCCATTGGTGGTATGAAGGCCCTGCATGGCTTGAGGATTTCTTGCGCAAGACAGCAAGTGATCAGGATGTCTTTCGCACCATTACCCCCAGTGAATATTTAAAGCTGGGACTGCCTTTACAGGAAGCCGAACCCAGTTCATCAAGCTGGGGCAATAAGGGCTACCATGACGTTTGGTTAAACAGAGATAATGATTGGCTCTACCGCCATCTGCATATGGCTGCAGAGCGCATGATTAGTGCGGCAGGAGATTTTCCCGCGGCCACAGGCATACAAAAAGCAGCACTCACTCAAATGGGGCGGGAACTGTTTCTGGCTCAAGCAAGTGACTGGCCCTTTATAATAACGAGCGGCACTATGGATACTTATGCAAAGCAAAGGATTGAAGACCATCTGGTACGCTTCTTTAGGCTTCATGAACAGCTTCGCAATAACACCATAGATGAATCATGGCTACAAGCGTTACAGGTAAAAGACAACCTGTTTCCCAACTTGGACTACCGCATCTTCACTCCTGCTGAAAAAGTACAGCTAAGACAAGCTGTAAGCTAAGCTTAAATACAAACAACCCCATAACCGTGGGGTTGTTTTGCTTATACACGCAAAATAAATAAGAAGAACCCCAGAGGTTCTTCTTGACTTTAGACAACGTTCTCAATTCTTATAGGCCGTTCAAAAAAGATGCAGTGCGCGGAGCAAGCAACCCCGACGCGCAGGCGTATTTAATATACGTTGAGGATGTCGGGGTTGCGCGGCAACAAAGCAATGCGCTTTTTTCAACGGTCTAAATAACCCCGATAGGGGTTACTCTTATTTTTCTGTTTCATCCCTAAACTGCTGTATCTTCTTCACATACATATCGGTCAATTCTTCCGCCGTTTCCTCAGAAAAACCCTCGCTGTAAACACGGTATACTGGTTTTTCCGAATCAGGCAAGACAAGCGCCCAGCCCTCTGCATGCTTTACTTTAACGCCATCCAGCAATTCAACGTCGTCACCCTGTGTTTCTTCAATTAAGCGGCGCATTACAGTACCTTTGCTCGCCCAGGAGCAAGCCACATCTTTCTTATTCACATGAAAAGGCGGAATGCTGTCAATTAAAGCAGCAAGGCTTGTATCCTCATTAACCAGGAATTCCAATATTTTCACCAATGAAGCAATGGCATCAAAGGACAAATCAAAAGAATTGAATTTTTCTCCCTGCATCCCCTCAACCGATAAAGCCTCCATCAGTGACCGCGGCGCTGTTTTTGTGCGAATTACTCGTCCTTTATGTTGACCGGCCAGCTTTTCTATAACATCAGGAGCGGTAACGGGAACCGCCACCGTTCCGCCTGCTGTGGAGCGAAATACTAATAAGGATGCCAACGCCAAGAATAGCTCATCAGCAACCTTCCTTCCCTGACTGTCAAAGAGCACAATATTTTCTGCATTGGGATCCATAACGACACCTAAATCCAAATGAAGGTTACGCACTGTATCGGCTACTTCTGCAAAATGCTCCTCCAGCTTTGCTAGCGTCAGAGATTCCCCGCTTGGAGCAGAAACCGTATATACTTCGCAATTTAACTGCTGCAAAAGAGGAACGAGCAAAGAGTAGAGCCAAGCAGTCGGATAGGCCAGCAGAACCCGTCTTCGGATGTTTTTGAATATCTGCAAGTCAACAGTCTGAAGCAGATTTTCCAGATAATATTCGCTGTAGTTTGTCAGCTTAATTGTTTCACCCACATCAATTCCCTGGATTCGCTTAAAGTCTTCCCTGTAATATGCTTGCTCAATTTTACGTTCCCAGCCTTTAGCTAAATCCAAGCCCGCAGCATCAAAAAACTTAATTTTTGTGTTGCTATTGTCCTCACGGGACAGCTGAATGTGGACTCCTCCCTTAACATCCAACTGTTTCACCGCTTCACGGGTAATAGGGGTTACGGTCACACCTAAATCATAAACTTTAATTCCCGCTGAAAGCAAACCGGAAATAGCCGCATCCTTTAGCATCCTGGATGCTTTCCAATCGTCGCTGCTCACAGCTACCTGACTGCCCTCGCCTAAAAGGGAACCATAAGCTGCACTTAGCTTTGCCATCATTTCCGGTGTTACTTCCAAATTAACTGCACCGCTGACCCCGTCAAAGCCAAAGAGATTCTTAGCGGGCTTTGTTCCCCAAATAAGGCTCTCAGAAACAATACTGCCGCTTTCTACCCGTTTAAAAGGCCATATTTTAATATTGGGCTTTACTGTTGAGTTTTCTTCCACAACTGTGTCATCCCCGATGACTGCCCCCTCAAAAACAGAGCAACCCTGCTGGATTTGGACTCTATTGCAAAGAATGGCGCCTCTAATTTCTGTGCGGCGGCCAATATGTGTATTGCGCCATAACAAACCGCGCTTAACTGACGCACATGCATCCACCTGTGCATTAGGTCCGATAACTGTGTGATCCTCAATGCGGGCACCACTGCCTATCCTTGCGCCATTGCCTATCAAAACCGGAGCACCGATGATTGCACCCTGCTCAATAGTTACATCATCACCCACAAACACTCCTTGAGATACCTGCCGTTCCGCAAATTGAGTTTTAACCTTGCCTTGAAAAATATCAAGATGGGCTTGATGATACTGCTGAATATTCCCAATATCGCACCAATATCCCTCGGCAATATACCCATACAAGGGAAAACCCTTCTTCATTAATAATGGAAAAAGGTCTTGGGCGAAATCAAACTTTACTCCGGGTTCAAAAAAATTTAACACTTCCGGCTCCAGGATATAAATACCGGTATTTACCGTGTCGCTAAAAACTTCCCCCCAGCTTGGCTTCTCCAAGAACTGAGTAATCCGTCCGTCCTTTTCGGCAATTACCACGCCATAGTCCAACGGTTTCTCCACAGACGTCAAAACTAAAGTGGCAACACCTCCTTTTTGACGGTGAAAATCTATAGCCTTGCTTAAATCAAAGTCTGTTAACGCATCGCCGCTAATGACCAGAAATGTTTCATCTAAAAAGTTTCCTGAATTTTTAACACTGCCGGCCGTGCCTAACGGACTGTCTTCCACAAAATACTGCATATTAACACCAAACTCACGACCGTCATCAAAATAGCTTTTTATCTGTTCGGGCAAGTATTGTAGCGTGACACCAATATTGGTCAAATCATACCGTTTGAGAAGAGCAACTATATGCTCCATCATCGGGCGATTCATAATGGGCACCATCGGCTTTGGCCGGTCACAAGTCAAAGGTCGAAGCCGGGAGCCTTCGCCTCCTGCCATGATAATTACTTTCATGTTCTCCTCCTTGCCATAATAAGATTCTAACTCGGTCTTACCTTTTCATGATATTTTGCTTCAGCTGCAGTAAGAATATTAAACGCGGCATCTTCAACTGCCCAACTGCTCTCACCAGATTCCGCCAATACATTGCGATAGATGTTTTTCGTTTGCCTGGCAATTTCTTGCCAGGAATACAGCGTTTGTACCTTTGCCGCAGCTCTTTCTGCCAACCTCCTGCCGATGCGCTCGTTTTGTAAAACTGCAATAACCTGCCCTGCCAAGGAGCCGGCATCGCCTGTGTAGCACTTCAGCCCATCCACGCCATGCTCTACTATCTCAGACAATCCGCCGTTATCAGCAACAATTACAGGAACATTTGCCGCCATCGCTTCCAAAGCCACAATGCCAAACGGCTCATAAAGACTGGGGAAAACAGCTACTGAAGATGCTTGATACAAAGCATTACGAGTAGCATCGTCTATGTAACCGGTAAAAACAACATGCTGCTCAATTCCCAAATTCCTTGCCTGGCTGCGAAGAGCATCTAAAACCGGACCTTTTCCTGCAATAACAAATTTTGTTTCAGGCTCGGCCGCCAAAATTCGCGGAACAGCGTCCAGCAGAATATGGATTCCTTTTTCCTGAACAAGCCTGCCTACAAAAAATACAATCTTTTCACCTTTGGCAGCAAAGCGACGGCCAATTTCCTTGCTGTTTCTTCCGGCACGAAACTGCCGCGGATCAACTCCATTGGCCACAACCTCAATTTTGTCTGGAGGAAGCTGAAAGACCCGCCTCAGCTCATACTGCATATAATTACTGCAGCAAATCACCTTCCATGCCTCGTACGTCAGCCACCACTCCACATCACTGATATAACGCTGTTCATCAGTATGTAATCCACGATTTCTTCCGTATTCCGTAGCATGAATGGTGGCAATCAACGGCAACTTAACCGCATGTTTTACCGCTCTGGCAGCATAAGCAACCAGCCAATCATGAGCATGAACCAAATCATAAGTCTCTCCTTGCTGTAAAAGAGACAGAGCCTGTTCAAGCATAACCACGTTTAACTGCAAAATACCTGAAATAAAATCACGCGGCACTAGATGATATGGTTTAACTCGATAAATATTTACGCCCTGCATTGTCTCAAAAGGAAGGGCTGTCCCATCCTCATCAACAGTAATAAGATCTACCTCAACACCGCTGTTGGCCAAAGCCACCGTAAGATCATGGACATGACGTGCCAGTCCGCCAACAACACGTGGAGGAAATTCCCAGGAGAACATAAGCACACGCAAACAACTCACCCCCTAAATAAATAGTTAGTTATTATGGTATTATATCCAGATACAGTCTAAAGCTATACCCCGGAAAGCGATTAAATAAAGCGAGCTAGGGCAAGCACAAAAACAAAACAACCCCACATCCTCATGTCTGAGAGTGGGGTTGTTTATAAATCTGCAAAAACGCGAAGCATTTAATAACTTCTGCTTACTGTGGCAAAAAAGGTATTATCCAATATCCGTTGCCATCGCTGATAACAGAAACTGAGCCGTGCTTGTCCGTACGAAAAACCGTGACACCATATTCAGCCAAAAGATCCAGCGTTTCCCGGTGAGGATGCCCAAAGTTGTTTTTACCCACCGGGATTACCGCAGCTTCAAACCCTGCCGCCTTAAGAAATTGAGATGAAAGAGTATTGCGGCTGCCATGATGAGGAACCTGCAAAACACAGCTTTGCAGCTTTGACTCATTATCACTCACCAGCCAAGCTATAGCTTCTTTTTCCGCATCTCCGGTGATTAAGACAGAAAAATCCTTATACACAACACGCAGCACTAAAGAATTATTATTAACATTATCAACAGTATACAAAAACTTTTGCTCAGGCGGCGACAGCACGTCAATAAATACAGAATTTCCCAGCATTATTCGGTCACCGGCTTTAACTGCAGACATAGGAACGGATGAATGGTGCAAAGCGTCCAAAAGCATGGCAAAAGCAGTGGAATCTTCTTTCTCTCCACTGCTTATAAACCTTTTAACTTTTACCTTATCGACTACTGGAGTCAATCCACCATAATGGTCTTCGTGAGGATGAGTTAATATCATTGCATCAAGAGATGCTGTTTTAGATTGATGCAAAAAAGGAAGCACCACCCGCTCCCCCCTGTTAAAAGAGCCGCCGCTGCCGCCGTCAATCAAGACCGATGTCCCTTCCGGGGTTTGCACAAACACTGACATACCCTGCCCCACATCCAAAAATGTCACTTCCAGCTTTCCTACTGCGGCACCAGGCACATTCCACCAGATTAACAGATTAAGAGCAACAAGCAAAACAAGAGCTGAGCGTACTGGCGTTATCTTTTTCCTAACTTCGGGAAATAAAAATAATGGCAAACAAATATAACCCAGCCAAAATAAAGGGTGTACTGTGAAAACATCTTTGGAGGCAAAGGGAAGTTGAGCTATTAAACGAGGAACCGTCTCAAGAACAGTAAGCAAAGGAAGCGCCGCCAAATAAAAAGGTGCCGCCAGCGGCAAAGCTATAAAACCGACAATAATCCCTGCCAATCCTAAAACTATGGCGGCGCCCACCAGAGGCACACAAAATAAATTAACAGGAAGCGACAATAAAGATAAAGAGGAAAAATGGGTAACCTGGAGCGGCAAAACCGCAAACTGAGCCGCCAGCGTAACAGACAAAGGACCGGCAAGAAACGAAAACCTGGATAAATATGGCTCGAGACGTGGAGCAATTAACAAAAAACCTCCAGTTGCCAGAAAAGAAAACTGAAAAGAAAGGCTAAAAAGCCAGTGCGGACGGAAAAATAACAGCAGTAATGCCGCGGCAGCCAAGCCTTGCATGCCCTCTGTTTCCCGGCCCAGCCTCCGAGCAAATAAAGCCATGCACACCGTCAATGCGGCGCGCCATACTGGAGCCCTCCCCCCAGTTAAAATAGCATACCCACAGACAAACAGAATAACTAAAGCCAAAGCAACAGGCGTTTCATTTCGCCGAAAAACGAGATGCACGATAAACATAATAAATGCCGCAACAAATCCCACGTGTAAGCCGGAAACAGCCAGCAAATGAGCAATTCCCAGCGTCCTATACGCAAAAACTGTTTCTGCAGGCATCTGCTGCCATGTCCCTAGCAGCAATCCTTGAGCCAACAAAGCTTCCCGTTCCGGCAGATGGCGGTCAAGACCTCGCCTGATATTTATGCGCGCAAACTCGGCTGCACGCAGCAGCTTAGAACCGCCATAGTCCGACAGCTCCTTCACATCACTGCCCTTCAGCGACATAACCGCCCCCGCCCCCAAAGTTTCCAGGTAAGAAGCATAATCAAAGCCGCCTGGTGCGGTGAGGCGAGCCGGTGCTGCTATTAAGCCGTTAAGCTCAAGACGCCGGCCGTAAGATGATGACAAATCAATACTTGACCGCCAAACATGGATTCGCAGCAGCGCAGGGAGCGGTTCGTCGGCAGAACCCGATATGGAAACTGTTTCTGCGCGAAAAAGGAAAGAGACCGATTCGGACGAAACGGACTCCACCTGATGAATATAGCCTTGTAAAGACACTTCTTTTCCCAGATACGGCTTCAACGGAGCATGAATGGCATGCTCCGCCATACGCAGCGATAACATGCCAAGCAATATAAAAACGACTACCAAAGCAACGAGAGACGTTTGCTTACGAACAAACAAAAGAAGCGCAACGCCTGCAGCCATAAGGGCAAAGAGCAGCTGCCACGGCAAAGAAAGTGCTGTCCCGCGAGCCAGATATATTCCGGCAATGAACGCGGCACTTACCAAAGGCAGCGCTATAGGCATTACGCTTCTCCTTCCATCAATTATTCAGCATCCGGTGTGCGAGGACCGCCCCTACCTGTCTTCTTCCCAATATAGGCTGCTGCGGCGGCAATAGCGGCAAGCAATGCAAAAAGCGGCAAGAATGTCAGCAGAAACACCAGCAGATTACCAAGCCCGGTAAGCATGGCATTCACAGTATTAACCAAGCCTGCAGTCCCTCTTTGCCAAACCCCTTTAAGGCCGGAACCTGTAATAACCGGACTGGCCGTGGGCGTTTCACGCAGTGTCATTGAAACTGTGGAATACTCAACCTGGTTACGGAGATAACGAAACTCCCCGGTCAAGGTTTCCAGCTGACCGCGAATACGGCCCAGCTCTTGTTCTATACGAAGAATATCTTCAATGTTTTCCGCTTTGTCAAGAATAGAAAGCAGCCGTTCCTCCTGTCTTTCCAAATTACTAATGCGGGCTTCCAAATCGATATATTGCAGCGTAACTTCGTTTGTATAAATATTCGTATGAAGAACTTTCCCCAGTTCCTTCCCTTCGATTAGAAAAGAATCTAGTCGGGCTTCCGGCACACGGATTGTTAGCCATGCCGTCCTGTTTTCCCCTCTGCCGCTCACTGAGGAGTTGGCTACAAAGCCTGTCGATTGTTTAATAAGTCGCTCAAGCTCCTCCAAAGCCACATCCAAATTTTCCACATCCAGCGACAACTCCGCATTGCGGATAATCCTTTGCTGAACAGCATCTTCTGCAAAGCCACTCTCCTCGGCGGTAAGTGCATGAGTGGTGGAAGCCTTGGCGTCAAAAAACACCCCGTTGATGCTATAAGAACGCTCTTCGGAAAGGCTTACATTAGAAGTCGCGCTCTGTCTTACTCCACACCCAACTGCCGTTAATAAAAAGACAAAAATCAAAAGAACAAATACCGTTTTACGCATAAAAATCCCCCTTATTAGCTTTCATATTGCATACTCCGCAGTTTAGCGTCTGCTATATTTATAGACGAAGGAGGCTATAATTTGTTCCCTAACGAGGCACTGCATCTCTGGCCAATCGGTCACAGCGGTTGTTCATTTCATCATCGGCATGGCCTTTTACTTTAATCCATTCAATTTCGTGCTTTTGAGATAAAGCTAATAATTGCTCCCACAAATCACGGTTCTCCACCGGCTGTTTTTTACTGTTGAGCCAGCCGTTTTTTAACCACTTGCCAAACCAGTTTTGTTTAAAGGCATTGACTAAATAAGCACTGTCACTGTGTAATAGTACATGGCAAGGTTCCTTTAGCTGCTCAAGAGCTGCAATAGCCGCTTGCATTTCCATACGCTGGTTGGTAGTATCCAGTTCACCGCCCGAGATTTCCTTTTCCCGTCCTCCATAGCTCAAAACTGCACCATAACCGCCCGGGCCCGGGTTGCCTGAGCAAGCACCGTCCGTATATATTATTATTTTTTTCATCTCCACACCTGCTTAGCTTTTTAATTAGTCAGCTGCTTAAGGCGACTAAGAGTAGCGCCCAACTGCTGCTGAAGGCGGCCATATTCGGCCCAATCACCGCGCTGCACAGCATCCTGAGCTTGGTTGTATAGCCTGCCTGCTTGGTCAATAAGCTCTTGTACGGTAGCGTCCGAAGAGTCAGGCAATGGGTCATCGGCGGCCGGTCTGTCCGGCCGCTCACCGGGCTGCAAACCAAAAACCGCAGCCAAAGCTTCCTCCAGTGTTCTTTCCATAACTACACGCTCACCGTAAGCCACAATCACACGAGTCAGCTCAGGCAGCTGTCCCTGCTCCGATTGCAAGAAAACCGGCTCCACATACAACACAGATCCGTCTACCGGCAATACCAGCAAGTTGCCGCGAATAACATTAGATCCCCGCTGGTCCCATAGAGTCAATTGTTCAGAAATTCTCGAGTCCTGGTCGATGCGTGCTTCTATTTGGGACGGACCATAGAGCAGTTGTCCCTTGGGGAACTCATAAACAATTAGCTCTCCGTACTTTTCGCCGTCTGAACGCCCGGCAAGCCAAGCCACCATGTTATCACGTTTAAAAGGCGTATAGGGAAGCATCAGCACAAATTCCGGCTCATCCTCATCGGGCAGCGTAATAATTGTATAATAAGGCTCCATAGTAATGGGGCTGCTTGAGTATATTTCTTTGGGCCACTCCCAAAGAGCTTCCTTATTAAAGAACACTTGAATATTTTCCATATGATAAGCACCATACATGCGGGATTGAATCTTAAAAAGCTCTTCCGGATAGCGAATATGTTGACGGATACCGGCAGGCATATGGTCGGCCGGCTTAAATAAGCCGGGGAATATCTTAGCGTAAGCTTGAATCAGTGGGTCTTCCGGCTCAAAGACATAGTAATCCACTGTTCCGTTATAAGCGTCTATCACAACTTTAACCGCATTACGGATGTAATTGATATTACCCACAGGCTGAGCATAAGGAAAGCGGCTGCTCACGGTGTAAGCGTCAACCATCCAATACAGTCGTCCCTCGTCAATGACTAGATATGGGTCGTTATCATACCGTAAAAACGGCGCTATTTTACTGATTCTTTCTTTTATATTCCGGTAATAATGTACCCGGCTTTCTTGCTGCAGCTCTGGAGAAATTAAAATACGGTAATCAGAAAAACGTAGCGCAAAAAGCGCACGGCGGGCAAGTCCCCCAAGCAGAACACCTCCGTCTCCCTCATAACGGTTAAAAGCGTTGGTATCCCCCAGAGGAAAATCAAACTCATCAGTGGTCGCTCCGGTAAAGATATAATTATTAGTTAGCTCACCGTAATAAATTTGCGGCACATCCACCTGAAGCCCCTCTGCCACCTTCATAGGTAAATCCCGTACAAGCAGCTGCGGTTGCCCCTGGCTGGTAACTTCATTGACCGGGCTGGCCACAGCACCGTATCCGTGGGTGTAAATTAAACGCTCATTAATCCAGTTGCGGGCCGGCAATTCATCTGCCACCAGCTCACGGGCCGCAAGCATAATCTGTGTGTAATTACCGTCCACCACATATCTGTCAATATCAACATCATTAAAACGGTAATAACGGCGAAAACCCTGAAGCTGGTCAAAGGTCTGCCTAAGCGGACGCCAATCCCAAAGCCTTATGTTATTTATAGTCCCTTCGTTCGCCAAAAGCTCATCGTAGCTCAGCGTGCCGCCCAAAGGAAAATCGCGGCGCTCAACTTCGTCAATGCCATAAGCATGACGTGTAAATTGAATATTATATGCTAAAAACTCCTTCTCCCGCTCAAACTCGTTGGGATCCACAATAAATTTCTGCACCAGCCCTGGATACACTCCGCCGATTAGAATAGATGCTGCAATTAACGCCCCAATGCTTCCTGTAATCATTTTTGAATTACGCAGCTTCACATTGAGTAAAAGAGCGACCGCAGCAAACAGTGACAGCAGCAGCATAATACGCAGCGCAGGCAGTTGGGCGGCATAGTCCGTATACCCCACGCCATAAGCCGCACCCCGTGTTGAAAACATAAGCGTGTATCCTTGCAAGAGGTATCCCAAAGCGCGCAGCAAAAACATCAGCGCCAAAAGCACAGAAAGATGTGCTTGGCCGCGGCGGGAAAAAATACTGCGCAAGCCGAGCTCTTGCGGCGGGTTTACAAAAAAATAAACGGCGCCACAAAACAGAATAGAAAACACAACTACCATCATCGCATATCCGTAAACTAACTGCCAAAAAGGCAAACTAAATAAATAAAAGCTCGTATCCAAGGAAAAAATCGGGTCGATTAGCCCCGTTTCCCCTCCGGCCCAAAAAAGGCGGACTGGGAGCCATTGCTCTCCAAAGTGAGCAGTAAGCAGCCAAGAAATAGCCAGCGATATCAGCAAAAAGAAAGTGCGCAGCCGCCCTTTAGTCAGCAGATTGCCTGCGGGGCTGTTCATTAAAGCATGCCTCAGTGTCAGGTTGGGCATCTCCAACAGTGCTCTTTGTGTAAAAGACAAATTAATAAATAGAAATATGAAAAAAATAAGCCAAGCTGCCAAACGTACCCCCCAGTATGAAGATAGCATTACGGCAAATACCGTCGTCAAGTTCTGTGCAGCAAACCAAACCCAGTCTATATATAATCTGGATCCCAGAGAAGCAAGCATGATTAGTATTACAATTGAAGCTCCAGCTAATAGTTTTATCATTCTCATAATAATCCCTCCCGTTTCTTTTAAAGTTCTTTCATTCAGCCGTAAATCCTCCCCAAATATTAAATACTATTAATAGCTATGATTGCCACATTGGAATATTTTTTGTTCTTTATGCAAATATTTTAATTAATTGCTGAAATTTCTTTGCGGAGGCGCATATGAAAAACGCTTTTTCAATACTCAAAAAATTACTTCCCAAAACAAAAACAAAAAAGCAAGAACAAGAAAAGCATCCGCAAACTAAAGAAAAGCAAAGCAACATAAGCAGCTTATCACAAAGAGTTGATTATATTAAAGAAAAGCTTGGCTACGATACCAATGATGTGGTTATCCGCCAATTCTCCAGCAGCAACAATAAAGTGCATTTCGCAGTTTTATATATTGATGGGATGGCTGATAAGCAAACAATTAACGACAATATTATCCGTCCCGCTCAGTCGGATATTATCAGCAATTTTGCTCACAAGCTAACCCCGCAAAACGCCCTGTCGCTCTTACAAGAACATATTACCAGCGGCAGTGAAATCGCTGTTGTCCCCGATATCGACCAGGCTATCTCCTTGGTGTTAGGCGGGGATACCGCTCTGCTTATCGGGGGCGAAAACAAAATCCTTGTATACGGCACACGCTCCTTCGCTCAGAGAGCCGTGCAGGAGCCTGAAACTGAAGCGGCCGTCCGCGGTCCGCGGGAGGGCTTTACCGAAACGCTGCGGACAAACACCTCTATGCTGCGCCGCCGCATCAGCCATCCCGACCTACGCCTGGAAAGCTTTTTTGTCGGGCGTTATACGCAAACAGAAGTTGTTATTGCCTACATCCACTCTATCGCCAATGAACACTTGCTGCAGGAGGTGCGCAGAAGAATTGCCTCGATTGACACCGACAGTATCCTTGATTCCAGCTATATAGAGGAATTCATCGAAGACAACCCCTATTCCTTCTTCCCGCAAATCGAGCATACCGAGCGGGCGGATAAAGCGGCAGCTGCCGCCCTGGACGGCAGAGTTGTTATCATCGTCAACAACACGCCCTTTGTCCTGATAGTCCCGACGAACTTTTTTCAATTCCTGCAGGCAGCCGAGGATTACTACGAGCGCCCCTATATTGGCACTTTCCTACGGCTTCTTCGCCTTTTCCTTTTAAATATCGCCTTGATGCTGCCTGCCGTTTACGTGGCGGTAACGACCTTTCACCAAGAAATGCTGCCCACCGCACTGCTGCTTAGTGTGGCAGCCGCGAGAGAGGGTATTCCTCTGCCGGCTGTGGGAGAAGCACTAATTATGGAAACTACATTCGAGATACTGCGTGAAGCAGGGACAAAGCTGCCTAAAACTGTGGGTCAAGCTATTAGCATTGTCGGCGGGCTGGTTATCGGCGACGCCGCCATCCGCGCCGGCATTGTTTCCCCTGCCATGGTAATTGTAGTAGCAACTACAGCCATCTCAACGTTTGCTATTCCTGCATTTAACGCTTCCATCGCCTTACGCTTGCTGCGCTTCCCCTTAATTATTCTCGGCGCCATTATGGGACTTTACGGCGTACTCTGGGGACTTGTATTTATCCTCATTCACCTTTGCAGCCTGCAGTCCTTCGGCGTGCCTTACCTCTCCCCGCTTGTACACGGCTCTGCCGGGGACATGGCGGAATCGTTTGTCCGACCGCACTGGAGGTTTATGCTGCGCCGTCCTTCACTGCTGGCCGTTAAAAACAAACAACGTCAGCCTGGAATTAGCCCGCCTGAGGCGGCTCCCGCCGCTGAGAGGGAATTAACTCACGAAAATACGGAGGAATAAGCCATGCTGGAAAAAGGCAAAATCTCCCCACGCCAGGTCGTAGAACTGATATTTATCACAATTATTGCAACCGCAATCCTTATTGTCCCGGCAGTCACCGCCGACAAGGCAGGACATGATGCTTGGCTGGCAGCTTTCATAGGCTCTTTATTCGGAATCGTTACATTGTATCTGGCTATTAAACTGGGCAATAAATTTCCGGACAAAACAATCTATCAATATATGGAATCGATTCTCGGCAAATATCCCGGCAAGCTGGCCTCGCTGGCTTATGTTTGGTTTTTTTTGCACATTGCCGCCATAGTAGTACGGGAATTCGGTGACTTTATGACCACCGCAATCATGGTATTAACGCCCCTTTCTTTTTTTGCCATCAGCATAATTGCCTTATCTGCGCTGGCAGTAATAAGAGGCCTTGAGGTTATAGCTCGTATGAATGAATTTATTATCATCCTTTTTATATCGTTCTTTTTGCTGGTGATAACGCTCACCTTCAACAACTGGCAGCTCATTAACTTGCTGCCTTTTTTGACAGACGGCATTACACCTGTATTTGCAGCAGCAGCCGTGCCTGCCTCCTGGCATGGTCAAATAATTGCCCTTGCTGTTATCCTGCCCTTTATGACCCGTCCCAAAAGAGCTTTTGCCTGCGGCAGTACGGCAGTTATTTGCTCCGCCTTGTTTCTGACGCTGGGCATAGCGGGAACACTGGCAATCTTTGGTCCGGAAATGACTGCAAGTTTCCGGTTTCCTTTTAATCTGCTTGTCCGAACGATTAATCTCGGCAAAATACTGACACGCTTCGAAGTTATCGTGGTAGCAACCTGGGTGTCAAGCGTATTTATTAAAACATCTGTTTTTTATTATTGTGCGGCAATGGGCATCGGGCAGATTTTTAATCTGCGGGAATACCGACCGGCAGTGCTGCCCCTGGGTATTATCATTGCATCTCTTAGCATTTTATTGTTTAAGGATGTTGTGGAATTAGTTGACTTTTTGACAAACAGCTGGCCTCTCTATAGTATTTCCCTTTTTTCCCTCGGGCTCCCCTTACTGCTGTTAATTGTAGCTATAGTCCGTGAAAAAGTTTTCGGCCACTCATTTCAGGAGGACAAAGACGGTGTTTAAATGCTGGCAACTTGTTCTAATTTGCTTTTTTATAGCCTCCCTTTCCGTAATTCCCGGCTGTTGGGACCACTCGGAAATCGAAGAAATGGCCCTGATACGCGCTATTGCCGTAGATTATGTGGAAGGAGAACGCTCTCCCTACCTTGTCACAATACATGTAGTGCGTCCAGGTGGTATCGCAGGCAGCAGTGAAAGTGCAGGAGGAGGCGACAGCGAATCACCTGATAGGATTTTCAGCGCAACAGGCGCCACAATAGACCTGGCTCTGCAAAACATAACCTTCTTTCTTTCCCGTCGTATATTCCTGGCACATAATGAATTTGTTCTCATGGGTGAAGAAGCCGCCCGTCAAGGCATCTACCCGGCAATGGATTTTGTCCTCCGAGACAATGAACTTCGCTTAACAAATTTTCTCTTGATTGTTCCCGGCGCCGCTCATGAAATTCTTGCCCAGCGGGAACAACTGGAAACGGGACTGAGTGAAGAAATACTGGGGATGATAGCGCAAGCAGATGAATCATCGGAATCAGACCCCATTGAATTTTTCAAGATTATGCGAAGTTTAAGCAAGCCTGGGCAAGATGCGTTTGCGGCGGTAATAAATGCTGTACCTCGCCAAAAACCGGCTGAATTTGCCACACAAAACAATGGCGCAGCGGCGGAAGGCAATAACGCTACAAATACTGCCAAAATCCTTTACCTCTCCGGCACCGCCGCTTTTCGCGGCGACAAGCTGGCTGGTTATCTCGATAAAACCGAAACGCGCGGGCTGCTCTGGCTAAACGGTGATGTCCGCCATACCACACTTGCAATTTCCGACCCCCTGAAGCCCTCGGAGTTTGTATCCGTGTACATTACCCATTCGCAAACAAGAATAACTCCCGTGATAAAAAATGACAACATTTCCTTTCTGATAGATGTCAAAACAGAGGGTAATATTTATCACCAGCCCTCATTAAGCGATCTATCTGCAACGGAGATGTCTGAAAAGCTTAACAGTGCGCTGTCCGCAGTCGTAAAGAAAGAAATTGAAGGCTCACTGCAGAAAATGCAGGAGCTGGAAAGCGATTTAGTTGGCTTCGGCAATAGTATTTACCGCAAGGATCCTAAGAAGTTCAAAAAAATCAAGAAGCAATGGCCGGAAATATTTAGTGATTTAACTTTTCAAGTCCATGTGGAAGCCAATATCCGGCGTACCGGCCAGCTAGCAAAGCCCATTCCGGAACATTAAGCCAACGAGGTGATAATATTTGTTTTTAATCCTGTTAATCATGGGCTTATTATCGGTCCTAGCAATAGAGGCACCACGGTTGGTAATGAAAAAAATGTGGCGCGAGCTAGCCGTCTTTATTTCTCTCTGGCTGCTGGGCTCATATATTTCCTATGCCATTGTCACCGGCATAGAGGTGCCAAACCCCACCCACTTTATTAATGCCATCTTCCGCTTACGCAGTTAGTACAAAGTTATATAGTCACGCAACGCCTCTACAGTCTTGGAGCCGATGCCGCTCACCGCGACTAAGTCGTCAATGCTGCGGAAATGCCCGTTTGCTTCCCGATAGGAAACGATAGCCGCTGCTTTAGCCGGCCCGATACCAGGCAGCTTTTCAAGCTCGGCGGAGGACGACTCATTTATATTAACCCGACCGTCTGTTGACTGGCTTGTTTCTCCTTGAGGCGATATGTAGGGTACAGTTACTTTCCTGCCGTCATAGAGCCGCTCCGCCAAATTAAGAGCGTCAACGTTTCCTTCCGGCGTAACTCCCCCTGCCGCCTCCACCGCATCCACTACACGAGCCCCTTCTTTTAAAGCATACACGCCGGGACGACGAACCGCACCGGAAACATGGACAACGATTTCCGCCATAACTTCATTTTCAGCAACTGACTTTTCCTCAATACTTTCAATAATGATTTCCGGCGCCGGACGAGGCAGGATAACATATTTGAACAACAAGCCAAGAGTCAATAGTACAGCCAAGATAAAAGCGCCTATTTCTTCCCGTCGGCTAATTTGCAGCATAAAAAAACCCTCCAGACAAGATTTCCCTGGGGAGCTTTCGCCAGATAACTCCCTAATTCCTGCCTGGAGGCTTTTATATGTTAATTTTTCCTATAATATCAACGAACAACCAAATTAACCAGCTTGCCCGGAACGGCAATAGCTTTTACAATCTGCTTCCCCTCAATAAGTTCAGCAATACGCGAGTCGCTCATAGCCATTGCCTGCATTTCCTCGCTGCTTAACCCGGCTGAAATTGTGAGACGGCCACGAAGCTTGCCGTTCACCTGTATCACAATCTCCACCTCGGCTAGCTGCAATGCAGACGAGTCGTATAACGGCCAAGGTTGATGATGGACACTGTCGGCATTGCCCAGACGCTGCCACATTTCTTCACCGAGATGCGGCGCAAAGGGAGCAAGCATTAACACTAAAATATTGAGCGCCTCTGCCATAACACCGGCGTGAATATTGTCTTCCTTTTCATTCATATAAATATAAGCGGCATTAACTGCTTCCATCACCGCAGATATGGCGGTATTAAAATTAAACCGCTCCTCAATATCCTCAGTCACCTTTTTCAAGGCACCGTGAATAGCCCGGCGCAATTCCTGTTCCGCCCCTTCAATGTTGCCTATCTCTCCCTTTTGCGTTGCCACATCGGCGTAGCGGTCAACCAAGCGCCAAACACGCTTTAAGAAGCGGTAGCAGCCTTCTACTCCGCGGTCGCTCCAGTCCAAATCTCTCTCCGGAGGTGCGGCAAAGAGAATAAACAACCTTCCGGTATCGGCGCCGTACTTGGCAATAATCTCATCGGGGCTGACAACATTGCCCTTGGATTTGGACATTTTCGCGCCATCTTTATTAACCATTCCCTGCGCTAGCAGGCGGGTGAAAGGCTCCACAGCCTCAGTCATCCCTGCATCATGGAGCACCTTGGTAAAGAAACGGGAATATAAAAGGTGTAATATAGCATGCTCAATCCCGCCAATATACTGGTCCACGGGAACCCAGGCATCATTCTTCTCCCGGTTAAATGCCTGCTTGTCATTATGAGGATCAGTATAACGGAGATAATACCACGATGAGCAAATAAATGTATCCATTGTGTCTGTCTCCCGCCGGGCCGAACCGCCGCATAGCGGACATGCTGTATGTAAAAACCCTTCGTGGGAGGCCAGAGGTGACTGCCCGCCCTGTTTAAAAACCACATCGTTAGGCAGCTCCACCGGCAGGCTTTCCTCTTCAACCGGCACCGTACCGCACTTTTCACAGTAAACAATGGGAATGGGCGCACCCCAATAGCGTTGGCGGGAAATCAACCAGTCACGCAGGCGATAAGTTATTTTTGCCCGTCCGAAGCCTTTATTTTCAAGTTCTGCTGTAATAGCCCGCTTTCCTTCTTCATTGGCCAAGCCGTCGAACTGAGCGGAATTAACCATCACACCATCATCAATATATGCAGCATCCATTTCTTCAGCTTTAAGCAAATGATCCTTGGGAGTAATAACTATTCTAACAGGCAGATTATATTTTTTTGCGAATTCAAAGTCCCGCTGGTCATGGGCAGCCACACCCATAACGGCACCGGTACCGTAGCCCATTAAGACATAATTCCCGACAAGTATGGGGACTTCCTCGCCGTTAAGCGGATTAATACAATATGCCCCGGTAAATACGCCCGTCTTTTCCATTTCCGTAGATGAACGATCAACATCGGTCAGCTTACGGGTTTTTTCTACAAATGCACGTACCTCGGCTTCACGCTCAGTTCCCTGTGTTAGCTTATCCACCAGCGGATGCTCTGCAGCCAATACCATATAGGTTACGCCAAAAAGCGTATCTGGCCGGGTAGTAAATACCGGTATCTTTTCGCCGCTGCCGGAAACGGTAAATTCAATCTCCGCCCCTTCGCTTTTGCCTATCCAGTTCTCCTGCATAATGCGTACCCGCTCCGGCCATCCGTCCAACAATTTTAAGTCTTCAAGAAGCCTCTCCGCATAATCGGTAATCCGCAGAAACCACTGCTCCAAATCCTTTACGATTACTTCCTCTCCGCAGCGCCAGCAGCCGCCGTTTTCCACCTGCTCATTGGCCAGTACGGTGGCACATTTATTGCACCAGTTTACCGAAGCCTTCTTTTTATAAGCCAAACCCCGTTTATAAAAAAGCAAAAAAAGCCACTGCGTCCATTTATAATAGTCCGGCGAACAGGTAGTTACCTCTCTGTCCCAATCATAGCTGATACCCAACGCCTTTTGCTGCTTTTTCATTGCTTCAATATTAGCATATGTCCAATCAGCGGGATGAACATTGTTTTCAATGGCAGCATTTTCCGCAGGAAGCCCAAACGCATCCCAACCCATAGGATGAAGCACACTGTAACCCCGCATGGTCAAAAATCTTGCCAGCACATCACCAATGGAATAAACACGCATATGCCCCATATGCAGCTTACCTGAAGGATAAGGGAACATTTCCAATACATAGTATTTCTTTTTCCCATTCTCATCAGTTTTATAAAAGTCATTTTCTTCCCAATATTTCTGCCATTTTGGTTCTATAATACCCGCATTATACTCGGCCACCGTACTGCCCCCTATAATTGTAAAATAGTAATGACTCAAACAATCTAAAGGCCTGTCCGCAGGCCTTCTATCTATTATATACGCAGAAAATGGCTAATTGCAAGGAAGAGAATAAAAATACTGATAAAATAGATTGAGCCGGACATTTAAATGTCCGGC
>DLMZ01000055.1:43199-44167 GCA_002479415.1 Firmicutes bacterium UBA7523 | reverse complement strand
GACATTTAAATGTCCGGCTCAATTTTGGTTCTATCACTTGGGGGGTGATAGGGATACCACTTACTCTAAGGACTCAGCCCAGCTAATAGCCAGCTTGCCGCCTCTGTAGCTCCCTCTAAGGGAAATGTCGTTGTAGTTTTGTACAATATATCTATTATGAGGTAATGTGCCGAAGTACAGCTTTGCAGCTGTGCTGTGAGTTGGTTCTGCTGGCACCCAGCCCCTTCCTTCCAGATAGAATTCTACCCAAGCATGGCGATAGCCACGAAGAGGAAAGGAACCACCAGCGGGCCAATAACTTCCGTTATCGGTGTAGCCGTACACAATTCGAGCCGGAATGTCAAGGGCGCGAGCCATTGCTGCTGTCAGAGCCGCGTAATCTTCACAAACTCCTTTTTTAGTCTGAAGTACTGCAAACGCTCCGCTATTGCGGTTTGCTGCTGTTCTGTCATAAGTTATATTGGCTGCTACCCAACGGGTAATTTCACTAGCTTTGTCCCAATCAGTATGCTTATCCTGAGCAATTCTGGCAGCTAAGCTGACAATTTGCGCATTGTCGCTTTCGATGCCTTTTTCTGCTCCCAGATATTGTGTAGGCTTGTCGCCTACGGTTAACAATGCAATATTTCTAGGGAACTCAATGGTGAAAGTTCTCAGATTGTAACGAAGTTCAAGAACTGTTTCAGCACCTGTAGCTAAGGTTCCGATGTTGAAAACACCAACCCGTGTACCATTTACAGTTTTAATTTCTACTGGATTGAGAGAAAAATTTTCTCCTAGTTGTGTCTGATACAGCGAAGATGCAGATAGCAGAGGAATTTCCAAGCGAATATTATTAGAAGTATCGCTACCGGTATTCTTAACAGTAATCTTTGTGACAAGCTTTTGCTCCCTGGCTGCTCCTAATTGGAAAGGCTTTGCCGGGGCAACCCTTTCCTCGATAAGAACAGCCGCGTTCTCTGCAGCAA
>DLMZ01000055.1:41796-43022 GCA_002479415.1 Firmicutes bacterium UBA7523 | reverse complement strand
ACAATAACTTGGGCAACTAACTCAACAAGCTTGTCCGTTTCCTGAAAATCAATTGCCACCTGTTCCATCGTTTGTGCCATTAGACCAAAATTCAGAGCCCATGCGCTGCCTACCAGTACCAAGCAAGTGAAGAACGTAACAAAAAATCTCTTTTTCATTTCCCTTCCCCCTTCCGGGAGGGATCCTGCGACAGCCGAACATAAAAGCTTCAGCCGGAAGCTGAAGCTACACAAAAAACTCCTGCTCTTCGGCGACCTGGCGATCGTAGGCAATATTGCCCTTAGACCCATGGCTTTGCGTCCCTGCCTTTCAGCAGGTTTGCCTTTGTCGGAAAGGAGATCCCAATCCGTATATTAAATTTTAGAAACTTATGCTGAATACACTATCTGTCATCTTTATAATACATTCTAACACACTCAAGGTCAATGGCTAATAATTAACAAATATATCCTGCGTTTGCTATAATATCTGGAGAGAAAACATATTGTCTTTTCTGCTTACTATTTCTCCTTATTTCGCAACTTTTCATCAATTTACAGCATTAGCAAATCCGTGGTAACGGCGCTCCCGCCATATAATTCAAGTATTTTGTGCCGCCAAAAAAAGTCTGCAGACAAACTCTGCCTTTACCCTCCTTTACCTCGCCTATAATTTCCGCGTCTTTGCCCAAGGGATTTTTACGCATCTCTTCAACAAGCTCCGCGGCTTGAGATGCCGCCACAATGCTAATGAACTTTCCTTCGTTGGCCAGGTAAAGAGGATCCAGTCCCAGCATGGACGCCACGCTTTTTACTTCTTCCCGCAGAGGAACGGCTTCTTCTTGCAGAAAAAAGTCCATATTGGTAAAGTCGGCTATTTCTTTTAATGTTGTGGCCAAACCTCCCCTGGTAGCGTCACGCATCAATTTAATGCCGTTGAATCTCTCCATAAGGTCGCCAATAATGCCGTTTAACGCAGCACAGTCACTTTCTGTGTTCATTTCCAGCCCTAGATTCTGACGCTTCGTCATAATTGTCAGGCCGTGGTCGCCCACCGTACCATTAATAATTATTTTGTCGCCGGCGGAAACAGCATGATATCCCAAATCTATACCTTCCCGGAGGAAACCTACCCCAGTGGTATTAATAAATATCTTGTCGCCGTGGTTTTTTTCTACCACCTTTGTATCTCCGGCTATTATTTGCACCCCGGCGTCTTTTGCGGCCTCCGCCATAGATGCAACAACC
>DLMZ01000055.1:22377-41698 GCA_002479415.1 Firmicutes bacterium UBA7523 | reverse complement strand
CCGCCATAGATGCAACAACTCTATCTAATTCGGCAAGCTCCAGCCCTTCCTCCAAAATAAAAGCAGCTGTAAGAAAGCGGGGTATGCCACCGCTTACAGCAATATCATTAACAGTACCACAAACCGCCAGCTTGCCGATGTCGCCGCCAGGAAAAAATATAGGTGAAACTACAAAGCTGTCTGTGGATATAACAACCTTTTTGTTTGCGGAATCAATGCTTACCGCATCGGTAAGCTGGGCAAGAAAATCGCTATTAAAATGCCGCATAAAAATGTTTTTTACTAAGTCGTGCGTTAATGCTCCTCCGTCTCCATGAGACAGTGTTATTATTTCAGACATGAAGTTTTCTCCTTAGTCCTGCATATTTTCGTAGTGGTAATACGCGGCACAAGCGCCCTCGGATGAAACCATACACGGTCCAAGCGGCTGCGCCGGAGTACAGGCACGGCCAAAAGCCGGACAGTTTTTTGGTACCATCTTTCCTGATATTATTTCTCCGCAGCGGCAAGAAGGGTGAATCTGCGGCGGCGGCACTTCCACCTGAAAACGTTTTGCTGCATCAAAACCGGATAAGTGCTTTTTAAAAACCATCCCGCTGCCAGGGATTACTCCCACCCCGCGCCAAAATGCATCAGCCATATCAAAGCATTCAGCCATAACTGCTTGAGCGGCAATATTGCCTTCTTCTTTCACCAAGCGCTTATGGTTATTTTCTACGCGTGCAGAACCTTCCAGCAACTGCAATACCAAATTATCTATCACTTCAATTAAGTCCAAAGGCTCAAAGCCTGCAATTACTGAAGGGATAAGATATTCCTCTCCAAGAAAAGCAAACGCCTTTCTGCCGGTAACAGCACTGGCATGGCCAGGGAGAATAAAACCGTCTATTTTTATGTCGTCATCTGCCAGCAATGCCCTCAGACCCGGAGGCACCACTTTGTGCAATGAAAGCACGGAGTAGTTGCCAACTTTTAATGCCGCAGCCTCTTTTACACTTAAAGCAACCATGGGCGATGTTGTTTCAAAGCCGATTCCAATAAAAACAACTTGCTGCGATGAATTCTCCCTGGCATATGCAACCGCATCTGCCGGAGAATAAAAGATTTCCACTTTTGCACCTCTGGCTTTTTCCTGCTCTAATGATGATTTGCTGCCGGGCACACGCAACAAATCGCCAAAGGTGGCTATAACTATATTTTCTTGTTTGCTAAGCTCAATAATCATGTCAATATCGCTCTGACCGGCTACGCATACCGGACACCCTGGGCCGCTACGCAAATCAACCAAATCTTCCAGAGCCTTGCGTAATCCTGTACGGGAAAAAGCCATTGTATGGGTGCCGCAAACCTCCATTAAAAGCGGTTTTTTTCCCGTTTTCTCTTTAAGCTTTTCAGCGCTTTCTTTTACCCTGTCCAACAACAAGCGCCCAACCTTCTTATTCTGGTAGCTCGTCAGTTCTTCCGGTCGTTTATTCATAGTTCTTCTTCCTTTGCCAGCAGTTCATCCCAAAGCTTCATGCGTTCTCTGGCTTCCGCCATATCAATTTTCTCCAGCGCATGGCCAGCATGAACCAGCACATAGTCCCCCACAGCTATATCCGGCACCAGCGCTATATTGATTTTTTTATAAACACCAAAAGAATCAACTTGTGCAATCATTTTATCTTGAATACTGATAACCTTAGCCGGCACTCCCAAACACATTTTCAGCCCACCTCCGTTTTGCTATTGCAGCCTGTCCCAGTGAAATTCCTCCGTCATTTGGCGGAACCTTGCATTGCGTATACACCTTAAACCCATCTGCTATCAGCAATCCTTTAACCAACTGCAGTAAACAGCGATTATGCCAAACTCCACCGCTTAAAACAACTTTTTGCAAGCCGCTTTTAGCTGCGGTGAGGCGGACTGCTTCCTGAAGCACTGCTGCCAGTGTATGATGAAACCTGCGGGAAATAAATGAAGCATCATAACCATTCAGATAATCATCGACTATCCCCTGCCATATAAGCTCAGGAAAAATCTTTCCTTCTGCCAGCTTAAAATCATAAGGGCTAGGATTATCAGCATCGTCGGCAGGTAATATAGCCAGCTCACCCAATTCCACGGCCGCCTGCCCTTCATAAGTGCTTACTTCACAAACACCGAGAAAAGCGGAAACAGCATCAAAAAATCTTCCGCAGCTTGAAGTAAGGGGAGCATTAAAGTCGTTCTTAAGCAAGGAAAATACTATGTCCAGTTCACGGCTATAAACGCCAAACCTCTTCCTTGCCAGCTTTTCCCCCTCTGCGCCAAAGCAGCCCATAAGGTGAGAAACAGCCATTCGCCAAGGATGCTCAATAGCTTTTTCACCACCGGGCATAGGCAGGTAAGCAAGATGAAACTCTCGTTCAAAGCTCAAATAATCTCCCTGCAGGACTTCAAAGCCCCAGATATGTCCATCCTGACCGTACCCTGTTCCGTCCAGAATAAGGCCAATTACAGGCTCGTTAATGCCGTTTTCAGCCATGCAGCTTGCCATGTGAGCATGGTGATGCTGCACAGGAAATGCTGTTATCTCTTTTTCTTTTGCCATCTCTCCTGCCAAACGTGCTGAAAAGTAGCCAGGGTGCATATCATAAGCCAAGATTTCAGGCTTAATCTCAAAAAAGTGTTCAAAATGAGCAAGAGCCTCGCGAAAGTTTTCTTCCGCTTCCATGCTGCTTAATTCGCCGATATATTGGCTTAAAATTGCCTGGCTGCCTTTTATAATACAAAAAGTGTTTTTCATTTCAGAGCCGCAGCCCAAAACCACCCCGAAATCTCTGTCCACACCAGGGATAGAACCACTTACGTCCAAGGGATGCGGGACATAGCCGCGCGAACGGCGATATAGCTGTTCTTCACCTTCTATTACCGATACCAGTGAATCATCGCAGCGATTAACTATTTCGCGGTTATGCCAAAGGAGGTAATCAGCGATACCCCCTAAATCTTCTAAAGCCGCTTTATTATCCCTGGTCAAAGGCAAGTCCTTAGGATTTGCACTGGTCATAATCAAAGCATCAAAACCGCGGGAAAAAAGCAAAAGATGCAGAGGGGTATAGGGGAGCATAACTCCCATTGTACTGATGTTGGGCGCAATGATGTCAGGCAAGCAGGATTCAGGCTTCTTTCTTAAAATCACAATAGGAGCCCGGTGGGATGTGAGTAACGCTTCCTCATCCGGATTAACTAGGCAATACTTCTTTACTGTTGCCGCATCTCTCATCATCACCGCAAAGGGCTTGTATGGCCTGCTCTTCCTCCTCCGCAATGTGTCAATAGCCTGTTCGTTCTTGGCATCACACGCTAAATGAAAGCCGCCCAAGCTTTTTACTGCCACAACTTTCCCCTGCTTAATAAAATCAAAAAAGCTTTGTAGCCAATTACCCTCTACTTCTGCCCCGCTGCTGTCCACCAGAGAAACCTGGGGACCACACGAGGGACAAGCAGTAGGCTGCGCATGGAACCGTCGGTCCTCAGGGTCGTAATACTCACTGGAACAATGGCTGCACATGGGAAAAACGGCCATGGATGTCAGCGCTCTGTCATAAGGAATTCCCCCTGTTACTGTAAAGCGCGGGCCGCAGTTGGTGCAGTTCGTAAACGGGTATAGATAATAGCGGCTTTCTGGATTTAAAATATCATCACGGCATTGAGCGCAAGTTGAAACATCGGGAGGGATAAGTGCATCCTTGCTTTTATTGTCCTTGCTGGATAAAATAGCAAAATCCCCATAATTTTGCGGTTTGATCTCTTCTTTTTCAAAACTGTTTATCTCCGACAGCGTGGGAGGATTGCTTTGCAGCTCACGGCAAAAGCTATCCAAACTTGAGTTTTCACCTTCCACCTCGATAATCACACCATGCCCTGAGTTTGTCACATTTCCTGCCAGGCCGTACTTTTTTGCCAAGCCATAAACAAAGGGTCGAAAACCTACCCCCTGAACTGTTCCTCTAATTGTTATTCTGCAGCAGGCAAGCCTCTCTTTTCCGCCAGCTTCATTTTGAGCCAACCCGTCCACGCTCCTAGCCCTTCTCCCTTAACGGCTGCAAGAGGGAATATTTTAATATTTCCGTTAATACCCTCTATCTCTGCTGTAACCTGTGATAAATCAAAGTTAGTATATGGGATAAGGTCTGTTTTAGTTATCACGCATACCTCGGACTTCCTGAAGATAACAGGATACTTGGCCGGCTTGTCTCCTCCTTCACTGGAGCTTAGGACTACAACCTTGCAATCTTCACCCAAATCAAACTCAGCCGGACAAACAAGGTTCCCTATGTTTTCAATGAAAATTATATCAATCTCATCCAGAGGCAGTGCGCCCATCACTCCGGCTACCATCCCCGCATCAAGGTGGCAGCCTCCTGCTGTATTTATTTGAATAAGCTCAGCGCCTTTATTTTCAAGTCTCTCAACATCTCTGCTGGTATAAATATCTCCTTCAATAACGGCTATTTTAAACTCGGGAGCAAGCAGGTCCAGTGTTTGTTCCAGCAAAGCAGTTTTCCCCGCTCCCGGTGAACCAATAATATTGACAACCAGGGTTCCGTTGCTGCTGAATATTTCCCTATTCTTTACGGCCATGCCCACATTCGCTTTCAACAAATCCTGTGCCATAAAAACTTTCATATCAGACCCACCCTTCATTCTCCCTCAAAATATTCGATGTAAAGCTCTTGCCCTTTAACTATCTCCGTATTACCACTGCCGCACTGCGGACAGTTATAATTCAAGCTTTCCCCGGGAAAAGAAAACCGGCACTGCCGGCAATCAAGCTGCAGAGCCTGTTTATCAATTAACAGCTCCGCATCTTGAGCCGGCGTATCCCGGCTTAATATTTCAAAAGAAAACCTTAGAGCATCGGGAAGAGCTGCTGTCATTTCACCTACAACAATTTTTATTATATTTATTTTCTGTATGCCGTTATTCTCCGCTTCCGTCAACACAGCTTCCATAAGCCCTCTTACCAGGGCAAATTCATGCATCTCTTTCCTCCAGCCATTATTAATGCGTTCATTCCTTAATAACCTCAAGAACTATCTCTATTATTCTAGGAACAACTGCCGCAAGTTCAGGAGAAATCTCCATGCGGTACTCACTGTAGCATTTAGGCGCCACACCAATAATAACTATTTCAGCATCATTACCCAGCAGCCGCGAGAACTTAATAGTCTCCGGCAACGCTATTTGATGCATGGAGCTAATGGTAAATGTCTTAATATCCTCCAAATCCTCCGGCACCAACCTATAAATTGTTCCAGGAGGGTCATCTGTCTCCACACAATCAATTATAACAATTTTCTTTTTACCCTGAAGATAGGGAATAAGATCCAGGGCAGAAGTACCCCCGTCAAGGAGTTCAACATTTTCTGGGAGCTCTTCCAAGAAAGACATCTCTCTTACCACATGGACCCCTATTCCCTCATCGGCCATCAGGATATTGCCTACTCCAAGCACCAGTATTTCCTTGTTTTCTTCAATTTCAGTGGCAGGCACGGTTTTTAGCATATTCTCTCACTCTTCTGTAATTTATAAAACTCCGCTATCCGCTAAAATCTCAGGAACATCTTTCTCCGTACCGATAGCCATGACATGTACACCCTGGCACAAGTCTTTCAAGCCTCTTATTAATTCGGCAGTAATTTTCATACCTTCCCTGCGCTTGTCTTCCGCCTGAGCCATCCTTTCGATATAGATATCGGGGACGGAAACTCCAGGAACATTTTTATTCATATACCTGGCCATACCAGCACTCTTAAGCGGTATTACACCGGCCAAGATAGGCACTCCAATATGCGCTGTATCATTCATAAACTGTTCAAAAGCCTTTAAGTCATAAACTGCCTGGGTCTGAAAGAATTTTGCGCCTACTGCAGCTTTCTTTTCCATTTTAATTAACTGCAGCTGATAGGCGGCTTCTTTAGCTGCTCCGGGGTTAACTACCGCACCTCCGCAGAAGTTGGGCACACCGGTAAGCTCTTTGCCCGCCAGGTCCTTACCGCTGTTAAGCGTACTAAGTGTGGCCAAAAAATTTACTGAGTCGAGGTCAAAAACTCCTTTTGCTTCTGGATGGTCACCATGTGTCTGGTAATCACCGGTTAGCGCCAGCACATTATTAATTCCTAACGCGGCGGCACTTAGCAAGTCTGACTGAATAGCAATCCGGTTACGGTCTCTGCCTGTTACCTGCAGTACCGGCTCTAAGCCGTTGCTCTTCAAAATATGACAGGTCACCATAGAGCCCAGCCTTAACACGGAGCTTTGCTGATCAGTCACATTAGCCGCATGGACCTTTCCCTTTAAAACCTCAGCAATTTCTATAATCTCAGAAACGTCACACCCTTTAAGAGGGCCTACTTCACACGTTACAGTAAACTTTCCCAGAGACTCCTGAAAACTTAACATGCTACTTAGCCCTCCCATCTTCGGTAAACTCAATATCATACAGGGTTGAAGGAATTACGTTTTCCGGTATCTCCATTTTAGCAAAGTTTTTTGGCTGAATATATACTTTTAGCCTGTCAAGCTGACCTAAACCCTTTAAGCGATAGTAGATAAGCTCCCAGCCGCAAGGCTTTTCAGGAGTTACCTCGCACCGGCCATCGGAAGCTCCACCGCATGCTCCGTTAAGCAAGCTTTTTGAGCACTTAGTAAGAGGACAAATGCCGCCTGTAAAGTCAAGCACGCAATCTCCGCATTCACGGCATCTCTCTCGGCTCGGCCACTCTCCCCGACTGTCGCCCAAAGGAATAGTGTTACAGGCGGGACGGCAAACCCTGCTTATTGATGCGGCTGACGCCTGAACACCAATACCGCATGACATAACTAGCACCGAGTCGGCGGCTAGAACTTTTTCTTTCAGCGGGGTAAGCCGGGATCTAACTAGCGCCTTTTGGCAAAGGAAATCTACCGCTGTGGAACCAGTCACTTCTTTGCCTTCGGCTTCCAGCTTTTCTTTCATTTCTTTAACCTGCTGCAAGCCTCCGGTCTTGCTGGCTTCGGCACATCCCTTACAGCCAAGCAAGAATACTTTATCGTCATTTTCCAACGACGTTAATATTTCCGCAAAAGGCTTTGTTTCAGATAAAATCATTGTCCACCCCTCCTTTTGATTAAGTTATACGGAACTTAGACAAGTTCTTGGTTTTTGGGGAAATGATATGAACGGCACAAGCAAGACAAGGGTCGTAAGAACGCACTATCCTTACCAACTCAAAGGGATTGTCCGCATCTCTTACCTTTGTTCCTTCAATAGCCTGTTCAATAGGTCCGGGGCGGCCTTCATCATCCCTGGGAGAAGCATTCCAGGTTGTAGGCACAATGCACTGGTAGTTGGCGATTTTTCTATCTTTAATTTCTATCCAATGGCCTAAGGCTCCGCGAGACGCTTCCGTCAAGCCCATACCGTACGCTTCTTTAGGCATTTCATAATCAATGTTTACCGGCTCACCAGGTGTTAACTGCAGAACTGCATCCGCCAGATAGTCCGCTGTAATTTTTGTAGCCAACGCCCTAGCCAAATGTCGTCCCAGCACAGAAAAGAGAACATCAGGCTTGGCGTTAAGCTTCTGCAAATAGGTATTAACCAAGCCGGTAACTGTGGGGTTGCCGCGGGCATAACTAACCAGTATGGAAGCCAGCGGCCCCACTTCATATACCTTGCCGTCATAACGAGGCGACTTCAGCCATGAATAAGCTCCTTCCTTGTGGCTAACCTTAGTCTCGCCCTGTGAAGGATGTCTGCCGGTAGTGGCATCATCAAACCAAGAATGCTTAACATGCTCCGCAATCCTGTCGGGATTCAATTCACGATAGACAAGATCGGAAGAAGTGGCTCCCTGGTCAAGGAGCTTTTTCTTTTTAGTCACATCAGCCACGCCGTCCTCAAGGTCATAAAGACCATATGACAGGTAGTTTTTACAGCCAGCGCCTATGCTGAAGTAATCACTGTATGCGCCTGCCACCGCCACCACATCAGGCAAATAAACTGTATTAATAAAGTCTCTAAGCTCGTTTATTCTCCACAGCAAGGCAGCTATTTTATCTATAGGCGGCAGTTCTGTAGCGCCTCCTGGGATTACCCCTCTGCTATGGGGAATCTTCCCGCTTAGCATGGAAACAGCCTCATGGCCTTTTCTTCTCATTTCCAAAGCTTTTAGATAGTGAGTAACCACTTCATGTGTAACATCAGCAGGTAAACGGTAATCTCCCTCGTACCTGGGCAGGAACGGACCCAGCTCTCCCCGGCCAATAAACTCCTTAATAGAATTTAACTCCGGGTCGTTGCCTTGGTAGCTTGCTACCTGAGCAATATCTACATAGTCAAGAGCTGCCAGATGATAAAAATGCAGAATATGATCTTGCACATCGTGAATCCCTTGAATAAGGTTACGAACAATTCTCCCGTTGGGAGGAATTTTATCCGCTATGCCAAAAGCACTGTCCAAATTAAACACCGATGCTGCAGCATGTGGCTGCGGACAGACACCGCAAATCCTTTGTGTAATAACCTGAGCATCCCTGGGGTCCCTCCCCTTTAGGATTAATTCCAAGCCGCGGAAGAGCATTCCCGAGCTCTTTGCCTCTTGAACCACACCGCTTTCTATGTCAGCCTCAATTTTTAAATGACCCTCAATACGCGTTACCGGGTCAATACTAACTTTTCTCCCCACTGCATTGCCTCCTTTCCACTAACAAAGAATTATTCGTCGCCAATTTTAGGCAAGTTATCTTCTGTAATCTTCTCATAAAACGGTGCTACATTATCTGGAAACTCAGGCTGTGTGCACCCGTTGCATGGTGCGCCTACGCCTATACACCAGTTCTTCCCGTTGTTCCATCTGCGGGTAGGGCAGTCGCTATAGGTAATAGGCCCTTTACAGCCCACGTAATACAAGCATTCCGGCTCTCCTTGCTTTTTGGCAAACTTGCCTTCGTCAAAGTAAGCACGGCGCGGGCAATTTTCATGTATCAAGTTTCCGTAAAAAAGCAATGGACGACCCACATCATCAACATCTTCAGCGCCGGGCAGCCCCAGCACAAGAACATGAGCCAGCACTCCCACAAACCAGTCAGGGTGAGGAGGGCAGCCGGGCACATTGACTACCGGAGTAGCAATCCCTTCTTCTTCAAAATACTCCTTCACCCCTTTACACGCTGTGGGATTCGGATTGCCTGAAGGAATACCGCCAAAAGCAGCACATGTGCCTACAGAAACAACTGCCAGCGCATTTGTTCCCAATTCCTTTATACGCTCCTTCATGGGAACAGGGTGGCCGTCTCTTTCACCCAGCGTTCCATAAATTCCGTTATCAGCTGTGGGCACTGCTCCTTCTACGACAAGAATATATTTCCCCTTATCTACCTCTGCCGTAGTTTCCATCAATTCAATTACCATTTCCCCGCTGCCGGCCATAACATTGGGATGAACTCGCATGCTTACGTGTTTTCCGGGTACCAGTTGGTCAATAAGCACATTCTTAATACTGGGACTAACAGTATTAAGAACAGAAATCGAACAGCCGGTACAGCATGCCGCCTGCAACCAAATCACCGGATATTCCGCTACTTCATTAGACACCTTCTTTGCCTCCCCTTTATCATATATTTTAAAACAAAACAAGGCTTAAGCTATTTCTCAATAATAGACCACCTCACACAACGACAGACTACAGTCCGAAAATTCAGACATTTAGCAATATTAATTCAATTTAAGTTAATTATCTATTTAGTTAAACTATAGATAGTTAATCTATTCTATAGTTAGTTAAACATTCCTGCATGCCAGCAAGTTAGTTTTTTCACAAACCCGATAATGCAATAGCTCCTGCCAAGCTTATTTGGCAGGAGCTACTTTAGTCAACATTTACTCAAAAGAACTAAATCATCTACTTCAAATATATAGTTTGAATTGCAGAAATTGCAATTAATTTCGACCTTTTTACCCTCATCAATCATTTCCTGAACTTCTTTCCTTCCAATACTAAGAATTGCTTTTTCAACACGTTCTTTTGTGCAGCTGCAGTGGTATTTGGTCGAAACTCTATCTAAAATCTCTACGCCAAATTCGCCCAGTATTTGCTCCAGCATCATCTCCGGAGACATATCTGCATCTAAAAGGTTGGTAATGCCGGTAATCTCACCTATCTTTTTTTCTAAAGACTGAATAGAAAAGTCAGACTCATCGAGCCCTGGCATAACCTGAATAATAAAACCACCTGCCCGCCTAACAGTATAATCCGTATCGATTAACACACCTAAGGCCACCGAAGTAGGCACCTGCTCAGACGCAGCAAAGTAGTAAGTAAGATCATCGGCTATCTCGCCAGACACCAGCTCCGTCTGCCCGACATAAGGCTCCTTTAATCCTAAATCCTTAATAACTCTCAAAACCCCGGAGCCCACTGCCTTTCCTACATCAAGCTTGCCTTTCGCTTTTGGCGGCACGTCCACATTAGGATTGTAAACGTAGCCTTTTACATTTGCAGCCGCATCTGCTGTGACCAAAAGCCCCCTTATTGGTCCTTGGGACTTAATTTGCAATGTCAATATATCTTTTTCGTTTTTCATCATTGAACCCATAATGCTTCCCGCAGTTAACAACCTTCCCAGTGCGGCAGTTGCCACCGGGCTTGTATGATGAATTAAACGCGCTTGTTCTGTCAAATCTCTTGTTGTTGCTGCATATGCGCGAATTTGGTTGTTTGCAGCTGTTGCTCTTACAATATAATCAGACATATGACCTCCGCAGGCACAGCTATACTGTGTTTTTGTCTACTTGTTAACCCTAAATCGTAATTGTGTTATTTGATCTGTTAAGATACTCCACAATAGTATACATGTTGCTGACACTTCCTGCTGCGAGATTGTTCTTAAGCTTAAAATAATCTAAGCAAGTGCCGCAGGATATAATCTCTACTCCCTGCCCTTCCAGCTTATGCAGGTTCCCCAGAGACTCAGACCCCACACATGCAAGCTTAACGCCGCTATTGACAAAAACCACTGCTTTTGGCGACGGCGCAACCTCTGTCAGCGTATAGAGATAACCTCTCATGAGAATTCGGCCAAGCTCCTCAGGGCCTTCTCCCATAGTCTCCTTAGAAATCAATACTACAAAATCACTTTTTGGTGCTAATTCCCGTTCCTCGCCAGGAGCGTCCTCTGCCTGATCATTATCTCCTTTAGCAATTTCGATAACAAACTCCCCATCAGCTTCTGCAACTGAAAAAGAATAATCCATACTTTTTGCAAATTTCCTGATATTATCCTTGGCAACCTCGTTATCTACTACGGCGCAGACAATACCTTCATCCATCTCTTTCAGTGCTTTTTTCGTCTGAATCAGAGGTATGGGACAACTCAATCCACGGGCATCAACTTCTTTTTTAACCATGTTACCTCCTTAGTTCAGGGCAGCCAAACCTGTATTATGTCATTATACTAACATATAATTTGTTTAAAGCAAACCTCTCCTTTCCTGCTGCGCCTAGCAGCGCTTGAGCGATTGACTGCGAAATACTATTATCATATAATAAAACTAAGGTGATGGAGCTCGCCCGAGCATTGCCCAAACCGCAGAGTATAACTATAATGCAGCTCCTGCCCGATTTATTCCGGCAGGAGCTATTTTTGCATGCAACAGGAGGATACCTATGCTGCGCACTCTCTTAATAGTCTTTTTTCTGGGCCTGGGAACAAAAAAGATCTTCGAAAAACTAAGACTCCCCGGCCTGGTGGGATTAATTTTCGCAGGAATAGCAACCGGACCTTACGTATTAAACATTTTGGAGCCTAACGTAATAGTTCTTTCAACAGAAATACGTCTGCTCGCTTTAATCATTATCCTGCTCCGTGCCGGCCTGGGGCTTGACATGTCAGTTCTAAGGAAAATCGGCGTGTCTGCAGTTAAAATGAGCACGATACCAGGACTTTTTGAAGGTTTAACAATTATGGTCTTATCACGATTACTGCTTAATTTCACCTGGGTGCAGGGAGGCATGCTTGGCTTTATTATCGCTGCAGTTTCCCCCGCAGTCGTCGTTCCTTCCATGCTGGAGCTCAGAAGCCGCGGATTAGGAATGGATAAAAATGTACCAGCATTAGTTTTAGCAGGAGCTTCAATTGACGATGTCTTTGCCATTACAGTTTTCACCGCGTTTTTAGGCATGGTGGGAAACACCGGCGTTAGCGCTTCTTCCTTTATGAGCCTTGCCCTGGTTCCGTTGGAAATAGCCGGAGGAATAGCTTTAGGAGTGGCAGCAGGCTATCTCCTTACCCTCATGTTTGAACGGCTTGACCTGGGTCGTGTGGAACAATTGCTGATAGTTACAGGCACAGGAATATTAATAACTTTAATCGGGCAGGCTGCTTCACTGGCTGGCCTTCTTGCAGTAATGGCACTGGGGTTCGTTATTTTAGAAAAAGGCCAAGAATATGCTTCCCAGCTGGCAAACAGCTTAAATAGCCTTTGGCTTGTAGCTCAGCTTTTCCTCTTTATCCTAATCGGAGCGGCGGTAAATATACAAGTCGCACTTCAAGCAGGGTTTACTGGGATTATCATTATTGCCGTAGGACTTATTGCCCGTTCGCTAGGCGTATTTCTTGCCACCTGGAAATCAGGGTTAACATGGGAGGAACAAAAATTCTGTGCCGTCGCCTATATACCGAAAGCTACAGTTCAGGCGGCAATCGGAGGGATACCTCTGGCTCTGGGAATACCTGGCGGGGAATTAATGCTGGCCATTGCCGTACTTTCAATTATTATAACGGCTCCGGCAGGAGCCATTGCTATTAAAACGCTGGCACCCCGTTTGTTAAACCACTGCAAAGCTCATGAAGGAGGCGAATGGAAGAGTGAAGGCAAAGCAAATGATGACAACCGAACTGGTAACGGTAACAGAGAAAGCGACACTGAGGGAAGTTATTAAACTAATGCTTGAAAAAAGTATTAGCGGCATCCCCGTTATAAACGGAAACGGACAGCTTAAAGGAATTGTGAGCGAATCGGATGTCATTCGCTTAAGGCGAAGAATACATATGCCGGACTATATGCAACTGCTGGAAACCTTACTCAACAACGCAAATCCCGAGGATTTTGATACAGACATTAAACAAGCGCTAGAAATGCCTGTAACCGGCTTTATGACTAAAAAGGTGATTACAGCCACCGAGAACACAAGCTTGGCCGAAATAACACGCCTCATGGTTGAGTTGGGCATTAACCGTATTCCGGTTGTCAGAGGCAATAAACTTATAGGAATAGTGACACGCCGTGATGCTATTCAGGCTATGTCAAGGCTAATCCTAACTGACTAAAACATCAGCTTTCTCTAAACCTTCACGGCGCACATAAAAAAAGACGTTCCATCTGAATGTAAATGGCAACGTCTTTCTGTTGGATATGTTGAAAGGCTTTCTAATCTTAAACATGACCTCTGACTTTAATAGCTTCAGCAACTCTGCTGATTGAATTGATATATGCGGCGGTACGCATGTCCACATTATATTGTTTACTGGTTATATAGGTTTTATCGAATGCGTCAAACATCAGCGCTTTCAGCTTTGAATTTACTTCTTCTTTTGTCCAGTAATAGTTCATTAGGTTTTGCACCCATTCAAAATAGGATACAGTAACACCGCCGGCATTTGCCAAAATATCGGGAATAACCATAATGCCGTTTTTAAAGAGAATTTTATCGGCTTCAGGGGTTGTAGGGCCATTGGCTGCTTCCGCCACAATCTTTGCTTTAATATTTTCAGCATTTTTAGCGGTAATCTGGTTTTCTAGAGCAGCCGGAACTAAAATATCCACCGGCAATTCCAACAACTCTTCACCTGTGATTAAGCTGCATGTGTTAAAATCCACACATGACCCTGTATTTTGTTTGTGCTCCAGCATATGACACGGATTAACTCCATCCTCACTATATACCGCTCCACGTGAGTCACTGACAGCCACAATTTTACAGCCGAGCTCTGCCAACAGGCGGGCTGCAATATAACCGGCATTGCCGTATCCCTGTACTGCCACGGTTGCACCTTTTAAATCCAGCCCGATTTTTTCTGCTGCTTTTGTAATAGTATAAATACAGCCTTGCGCTGTTGCTTCGTTACGGCCCAATGAACCACCGACAATAAGCGGCTTGCCTGTAATAACTCCAAACTGGTTACTGCCCTTAATTCTGCTGAAGGTATCCATCATCCAAGCCATAACCTGTGCATTTGTATATACATCAGGAGCAGGAATATCTTTATCCGGACCTACTATAGCGGAAATTGCTTCAATGAAACCTCTGCTGACACGTTCCATTTCAACCTGGGACATTTCCCTGGGGTCACAGATAACGCCGCCTTTGCCGCCTCCGTACGGCAATCCGACTACGCCGCATTTAAATGTCATCCACATAGACAACGCTTTAACTTCATCAATAGTTACATCAGGATGAAAGCGGATGCCCCCTTTGCAAGGCCCAACTGCATCGTTATGCTGGGAGCGAATACCTGTAAATACTTTCGTGCTTCCATCATCCATTTTTACCGGAAAAGTAACAATAAGTACACGTTTTGGTTCTTTAATAATTGCTTCAATAGCAGGATCCAGGTCAATGTATTTACCTGCTTCATGTATCTGCTGCTGTGCAATTTGAAAAGGATTTAACAATTCTGTCACCGTTGACACTCCTTTTAAGTAGATTTATAGGAAACTTCCTCTAGTTTTTGATTATATCAACTATGCAGAAATGCTGTCAATGAAAATACAGCTATAATGGAACATAATTTCATAATGCGAAACTAAATTTATCTTCTGATTAGTACAATCCACCCATTCCTGATAAAGTAGGTTGAAAACCCAATAATAAACAGCCCTAATAATAAGATGAGCCGACGATAAATCGCATCGCTCATCAGATTTTTACCTCTTGAAAAGGCAGTAGAAATGGCAGAGTACCATGCAAAATCCGCAAAGATATGACCAATAAAAAACAACAAAATTCCTACCAACCCTAGATTATAAGACTGACGTACTAGTTCAATCCCAGTTGTTGCCCACCATAGAATAAAATAGGGATTAGTCGCACTAACAACTCCCCCTGCAAGAATTAAACTTTTTCCCTCAAACCTACCTACATCATGATTTTCTAAAGAGATTGTTCTTTGAATACTAGACTTTATCATTCCATAACCCATCCATACAAGGTAAAGCCCACCTATGACACCAATATACCCAGCAACTGTCGCATTAGCAAAGAAATCTTTCAACCCAAGCGTCATGGCAAACAATAAAATAAGTTCTAAAATACCATGCCCTAAGACAACCTGGGGCCCTGCTATATATCCTTTTTTTAGACTGCCATGGATCGTGACACCTAACATAGGCCCAGGCATCATCGCCCCGGAAAACCCTACTAGAAATGCACTCGTAAAAACCCCCAGCAGTGTCATAGCGATTACTTCCCCCTTTGAAAAGCATACTATTTACCATCAATCAGCTTTAATAGGCCGAAAAATACGACAAGCAGCAGAAATTACTATGAGTAAAATAGCTGCTATAGCACTTATAACCACTGGCATGGCTATCGGTTCGGCGTCCAGTCTTTTAACCAATATACCTACCAGAGCCCATATGGATACAAGGCTCACTGCCAGATCCTGACGCAGCTTCAAAAAAGCAAGGGTAATCAGTGTAGCCGCTACTATTACCACAATAGTCCAAAATACCTCGCTAAAGCCGAAACCATTCCATCCAAGGTGGACCAGTAAAACAGATACATTCGCAATGGTGGCGATGTTAATCCATCCCAGGTATATACTTAAAGGCAAGTATACCAAAAAGGACTCCACGGAAGAACCCTCTGCTCTACCAACATCAAGATTTAAATATATTCTTATCAACACCAATAAAAGGGCTATCATAATAAACATGGAAAGGGTAACTTGTAGGTAATGCCAGGCAAAGACCCAGCCTGCATTCAATAAGCTGGAAACAAAGAACAAAAAGCCGATTTTATTCAAAAACGGGGAGTCTTTCTTGCGTGTAGTGAAAAGATCCCGGGCCTGATACACACAAAAGGCTAATAACATAATATATATCAGGCCCCATATAGAAAAGGTGAAGCCCGCCGGGGTAAAAAGGTTTGGGTATAAGTTAGACACCTCTCCTGTTGATATGTTGTTCAAAGGTAAAGCATTGGCAACAAAATTAACGGAAACCATTGAAAAAAATCCCAGCAGGTTCATTACTTGCAATACTGTCTTTTTCGTCATACTCATATCATCCTCCTCGAACAATATAATATATTTCAGTCTCGCACTTCTTGGCATATTTTATCATCTTGCTTTATAATACCTAATGAACCATAATTTATCAACATAATAGAGCCGTATAGCCGACCTGGCGGATCAACACAAAAAATAGACCTGAAATTCCTTTATCACCAGGAAATATTTGTTTCAAATAACAAAAGCCGCCCCACAAGAATTGCAGGAACGGCTTTATTACTAAACTTTTTAAGGAAAATAAAACCATCTATTGATAAAATACTTTTCTCAATAGATGGTAGAATATTTGGTGGAGATGAGGGGAATCGAACCCCTGACCTCTTGAATGCCATTCAAGCGCTCTCCCAACTGAGCTACATCCCCGTGTACGTTTTTTTGGTGACATTGTATATTATAACTATTACCATAAGCATTGTCAACACTAATCGGGACGGGAAATGCTGGTCGTTCGGGGAGCGTGATTCCAGATGCGCTCCAGGTTATAGAAGTCCCTTTCTTCAGGCTGAAAAATATGAACTACAACGGAACCGTAATCAAGCAAAACCCATAGCCCTTCGCTATAACCCTCTTTATGTAAAGCATAGTGCCCTTCTTCTTTTAGATTTAATAGGATGTGGTCTGCGATAGCATGGACCTGAGATTTGTTGGCGCCGGTAGCAATAATAAAGTAATCAGCCACCGTTGAAACCTTGCCTACTTCCAAAGCCAAAACATCAAGTGCTTTTTTATCAGCGGCAAGATCCTGCACCAATATAGCTAAGTTTTCAATTTCTTGGGGCAACCGGAACCCTCCTTTTATTCTATTCTATAGTTTTTTCCGATAATAACGGTAACAAACGCTTCTGACTCCAGCTCATCTTTTAATAATTGTGCTCCGGGTATTAATACTGCTATTTCTTTTGCCCCATCTACGTTATCTACCCTGCTAATAACCTGGGACACTTCGTAATCATAGCTGTCGGCGTTGCCTATTTTTACGACCTTAAAGCCTTTTAAAGTAAGCATGTCTGCTACTTCCATAGCAATTCCTTTGATTCCGCACCCGTTTAATACCTCTACCGTTACTTGAGTGCGCGGTAAAGAGGCTTTTTCATCATCAAGCCAAGCTGCAAGCAATGGAATCTGCCCGGCATCAACAACCCAGCTGCGCCCATTAGCCTTAATCTCCTCTGTTCCCGGCAAAGACACTATGCTGGCAGCATCCCCAAACTCAGTATTCTTTAATGCTTCCATGGTTGAAAGGAGCTTCCTCCAAGGGAGGTTGGTTGAAACTAGGGAGGACAATGAGTTTAAATATTTCAGCTTTTGCAGCGGGTTACCTTGCACTACCCTTGATGCCACCGCTGCAAGCACATTACGGCGGCGTTCCAGACTCTGTGATGGTGTTAAACCTTCTTCGTGAAGCAGATTAAGCAGCTCACTGCCATTTTCTAGATTTATATCTGAAGGGAGTGAAATGCCGTTCACCCGGTCAATGGCGGCCGGCAAGAAATCCTCATTAATTTCTATGAAGTAGTGAATAGGGACATTTAGCAGAGAAGATACTGTTTGCAGCGTAAGTTCTGAACCACCTATACTATATACCTGATTAATGTGAACAGATTCTTGGCCTTCCACAGCAACTAAAGTGTCAGTAGGGATATGAATGATTTTTACATCCTTTTTCCCCGGATGATATGCGGCCAGTGCCAGTTCGGCTATGAGCCCATCGGCCTCATAGTCGGATATCGTATATAGAACCGCATGTTCCCTTACACTATCCTTAGGATTAGGAAGCGAAGCAGTCCATGGTGAAGTGTCCTGGAAGCTGTTCAACGCATTGATAAATCGTACACTAGCCAAGACGGTTACAAAAAATAAACAGAGAATAAGCAGAAACATAAGCCTGCCCTTTTTTATTTTACGGCGCTTCGTTTTTACTGTATAAAACTGTCCCTGAGCCACATTCCTCACTCTCCTGTCTTTCTCACAAGCCAGTTATAAAAAGTGATCGTTAGCGGATGAATTGCTTGCTTATTTTGAACAACATAAAAAATGGACTTGGATGCACACTGTATTAATCCTTCATTAAAATTACGTGCAACAGCATTACGCAGGTCTTTAATGCCTGGATAGAAGCGTCCCGGCTCTATTTTGTCAGCAACATAAATAATTTGAGCTAATAGAGACATGCCGGGGCATCCTAGCGTATGGCAACGAACAGCTGATAAAATATCATCATCAGAGACACCCATGCTTTGGGCAAGATGAGCCCCTACAGGACCATGCAGAAGCATGGGATTACTTTCTAATAAAATATCAACTTCAATGTCGTTCTCTGCGGCGTACCGCAGAAGCTTTTCAGGCGACCATTCACGGGCACAATCATGTAACAACCCGGCTAAAGTGGCCTTTTCCGTATCGCAGCCTAGCTGTACAGCAAGCCGTGCGGCAGTTTCTGCCACACCGTCGCAATGGGTATAAAGCTGCGATGTCAATTCCTTGGCAAGTCGCTTCCTAATTAACTCCACAAATAGATAACCACCTTTAGACTTTCTTTCGACAAGCTTGTTTGCTTTTCCTGCTTTAAAGAAATAACTCAAAAAAGGCAACATAGTGTTGCCTTTAAGCGGAAACTTTCTGCACGATAAATAAAAAATAAGAAGCGTAGTTTACTAAACAAACATAAGCCACACGTTTTATTCGTCGGCACGAGGCTTGGCTTCGTTAACAACTAGCTTACGCCCTTCCAACTCAGAGCCGTTTAGCTCTACAATTCTTTCAGCATCATCATCGGCCACTTCTACAAAACCATACCCCTTGGAGCGTCCGGTCGCCCGCTCGGTGATAATTCTAGCACTGATAACTTCACCATGCTCGCTAAAAAATGCTCTCAAATCATCTTCGCTGGCAGACCAAGGGATATTCCCTACATAAACAGTTTTTGGCACGTTCGCCCTCACCTCACTTTCAAATCCTGTCTTTATTATCTGAAGAAATCCAGGTTTTATACTTTTTTACCCTTCAATCACTATAAAGA
>DLMZ01000055.1:0-22238 GCA_002479415.1 Firmicutes bacterium UBA7523 | reverse complement strand
CCAATCACTATAAAGACGGTTTTTGATAATGTACTGAGCAACAGATTCGGGAGTGAGATATTTAATTGGCTTGCCTTCTGATACACGCCTGCGAATAAATGTTGATGAAATTGCCATAGCAGGTATCTCTAAAATATGTATATTGGAAAGGGCTTCAGGGCAAACAGAACCGATAGTTTCTTCAAGCTTGCTTAGACAATATCCCGGTCTGGTTGCAGCAACAAAAGAACATAAGGACAAAAGCTCCTCGTAGTTCTTCCATGTCAATATTTCCAGAATAGCGTCCGCCCCGGTAATAAAGAATAATTTAACACGCTTGTCAAAATAATTATAAAAGTAACGAATAGTATCAATTGAATAAGTGAGCTTGTCGTGAGGCTTATCGATTTCCACCCGTGAAACTGTGAAAAAAGGGTTTGTAATAGTTGCCAGCACCGTCATCAAATACCGGTGTTCGGGGTCGCTCACACTGCGAACATCCTTATGCGGCGGGTGACCGGACGGAACAAATATTACACGATCAAGCCCGAACTGAATGCGAACCTCCTCCGCAGTAACTAAGTGCCCGAGATGGATGGGGTCAAATGTGCCTCCCATCAAGCCTATGGATAATTCTTTTTTTTCGTCTGACAGTTGCACATCTATACCCCCCGCTACTTATCTTCTTCTTGCCAGAATGTAAATTCTAAATCACAAATTTTGATTGTGTCCCCATTTTTTGCTCCAGCCGCTTTAATCTCTTCTTCATGCCCCCATACGCGAAAGATACGCTGAAACCTTTTAACCGCAGCTTCGTTATTAAAGTCGGTCATTGCCACAAGCTTTTCCAGCCGTTTTCCGCTAACTATAAATGTTTCATTATCCCGGCTAATTGAAATACGTTCATCCTCTCCCTCAACCGGAGCAGGTGTAAACACCGCATTATCTTCTACCACAGGAATTTGCGGAAGTTCTGCTAATAGCTTTGAAGTGCGGAACAACACCTCTTTTATTCCTTCACCAGTTACTGCAGAAATCGGCAGTACATTCTCTTCTCCAAGCTCTTGACGTAAAAGAGCAAGCCCCTCATCAAACTGAGGCAAATCCTTTTTATTGGCCACAACAATCTGTGTTAGCCCGGCTAAACGGGCGTTATAAAGCCGCAGTTCCTCATTGATTTGCCTGTAATCTTCCAAAGGATTGCGTCCGTCAACACCGGCCGCATCAACAATGTGAATTAATAGACGAGTCCGCTCCACATGTCTTAAAAAATCATGGCCCAGCCCTACTCCCTGATGCGCTCCGCCAATTAGGCCGGGGATGTCTGCTATTACAAAAGGAGTAATTCCTTCCATTTCTACCACGCCCAGATTGGGAGCTAACGTAGTAAACGGATAGTCCGCAACTTTTGGCTTTGCCGCGGAAACACGGGAAAGAAATGTTGATTTGCCTGCATTTGGAAATCCTACCAGACCAACGTCCGCAATCACTTTCAGCTCAAGAACTACCCAACGCTCCTGCCCAGGTTCTCCTTTTTCCGCATACTTGGGAGCTTTGTCAGCGGCACTGGAAAAACGTACATTACCTCTGCCGCCCCGTCCTCCTTTAGCCACAATGAAAGTTTGTCCTTCTTCTGTTAAGTCGGCTAATAGCTGCCCTGTCTCCTCATCACTAACTTGTGTGCCCGGAGGTACGGAAATCAGTAAGTCATCTGCTCCACGGCCGTGCTTGTTACTTCCTTTTCCATGATCCCCACGGTCTGCCCGCAAATGCTGCTGGTAACGAAAATCAAGGAGCGTGCGCAGTCCTGTGTTAACTACAAAAATAACATCACCGCCACGTCCGCCGTCCCCACCGTCCGGACCGCCCATCGGCACATATTTTTCCCTGCGAAAAGAGACAATGCCGTTGCCGCCGTCCCCGCCCTTTACAAATATTTTTGCTCTATCCACAAACAAGCTTATCACTCCTTGGTGTCAATATTGCCAACATTTTATACCAGGTCTATTTTTATCATATTTTTTGCCTTATTAATATCATAGCAAATTACGTCGCTCTTTTCTGCAGATAACACTATCGAATTAAATAAGTCAGGGGCTTCAATAAACTGTATGCTGATAAACGGCTTTTCCCCGGCATCAATAGATATAGCCAGCGTACCTTGCATTTCTTTATTTAATTGTGAGCTTAGCTCAATAAACATTGAGGAAAGCTCAACAAGTATTTCTTCATTTATTATGGGCAAAACTCCTTGAACCTGTAAAACTAACTTTTCCGTAGTTCCCTGAAAAAATGCTTCATGAATTAGCAACGCGAGCCGCGAATCCCCGCATTCAGCCAATCGGCCAAACTGCTGCACTTCTTCGCTGGCTTTGCGAATATAATCCATCAAACGTTCAGTTTTATTTAGCTGAGCCAACCCAGCCACAACTTGTAGATAGTTTAAAAATTCATGGCGGTAAATGCTAAGCATTTTAAGAGCCGCATCATTTACACTATGCATTAGCAAACGCTCCTTTGTACCATTTTTTCCCGTCAACATGTCGATATATATTCGCTTTTTGCCACTTAAGTCCTTTTTTCCCAAAAAAATAACCGAAGGTTACCCTCCGGTCAGCACGTTTTATTAACAGCTTTAACTAACTAAACAGCAGTACCGTTTGCCATAATACTTACCTGCTTTTTATCGCGACCTTTGCGCTCAAAGGAAACCACGCCGTCTACCAGAGCAAATAAGGTATCATCTTTACCGCGGCCCACGTTATTGCCAGGGTGAATTTTGGTGCCCCGCTGGCGCACTAAAATACTACCGGCAGAAACTGCCTGGCCGTCGGCTCTTTTAACACCCAAGTATTTAGGATTGCTGTCCCGTCCGTTGCGGGAGCTTCCCACACCTTTTTTATGAGCAAAAAGTTGTAAATTCATCAGCATCATGTAAGCTCACCTCCTATTCCTCTGTCACCTCAAGAAAACCGGGGTAACTCCGGTTAATTTCGTCTAAACCGATCAGCATACTTTCCGCTAATAAGGTTGCCTTCTCTGTTGTCTGTTCCGGCAAATTATCAGGCAAGGTTAACGATAAATAACCGTCCCTGACATCAGCATCAATATCAATGTCTAAGAGCCGTCGCAAGCTGAAAATATAACTTTGTGCTAACGCAGAAACTGCAGCACATATTAAATCCTCACCTTTCGGCGCGCTACCGGCGTGGCCACTTACTGTGACCCGTGCGACCCTTTTGGCATCACGCTTTATACGGACTCTAATCATACCGTTTAGACCTCGATTTTTTCAATAAGAACTCTGGTAAACGGCTGACGGTGACCTTGCTTACGGCGATAATTTTTCTTTGCCTTATACTTAAAAACTATAATCTTTTTACCTTTGCCGTGATCAAGAACTTTTCCGCGTACAGAAACTCCGTCTAAAAATGGCTGCCCAACTTCAAGCCTGTCTTCTTTCTTTACTGCTAATACTCTGTCAAATCCAACTTCGGAGCCGGCATCAGCAGAAAGTAGCTCCACATTAAGAACAGAGCCTTCCTCAACACGATACTGCTTACCGCCTGTTTCAATAATAGCGTACATTAAAATAGTTTCACCTTCCTAGTTTAAGACTCGCCGGCAAAGGTACCCTCGCAGGATTTTAGACCTCTATCCGGGCGGTTACGTTGGTCGCTATAGTATTGTAACATAGGAGTTTCCGCTTTGTCAACGAACGCGCAATGGCTGCTATACTATCTTGGCTCTGGCAAATGTCCTGGATACTTCTACAATTTCCAACTTAACATCTTCTCCCACATACGCACCGCCGCCTTGAACGTCAATAACAAACCCGCTAATTCTTCCAATGCCGTCATAGGGGTTATTTGCATGGGGCTCTTCGATTTTAACTATGTGCTGCTCTCCCAGGCATACGGGGAATGCTATTTTCTCCATTTCAGCCAAACTTCCCGAAGCAATAATTCTGTACTTTTCTATGTGCATGGTATCGCTGCCGCGAATAAAAATCACTTTTCCTGTTTCTTCTTCCATTTTTTTAAGATAAGAGCCCCCAGGACCTATTAATAACCCGGCGACACTGTAGTGCATCTCAACAAGCAGCGCCTCATCATCAAGGTGCTCCATATATTCTTTGAGCTGCCGCTCCGTCCTTGCGCTGACAACATCGGAGCAAAGCACCTTGCCCCGTCCTCCGCAGTACGGACAGGTTTGCTGCAATACTGCGTCCAAGCCCTGCCTCGCTTTTTTACGAGTCATTTCAACAAGCCCCAAGCCGGTAAGCCCTAACACATGTGATTTCGTTTTGTCTTCCTTAGTCTTTTCAGCTAATTTCTCTAATATTTGTCGACGATGCTCTTCTGAATCCATGTCAATAAAGTCAATAATAATAATGCCGCCAATATCACGGAGACGAATCTGCCGAACAATTTCTTCTGCTGCATCCATGTTTGTTTTTAAAACGGTGTCGGCTAAGTTGGTTTTTCCAATATATTTGCCGGTATTTACATCAATAACAGTAAGCGCCTCAGTATGGTCGAAAACAAGATAGCCGCCGCAATCTAGCCAGACAGTACGTGAAAGAGCTTTCTCTATCTCGCTCTCCACTCCGTATATATCAAACACTGGTATATCTCCGGCATAAAGCTTTACCTTTTTAATAAGAGCGGAGTCAACATATTCTAATATTTCAATTATTTTTTCATACTCATATTGCGTGTCCACAACTAGCTGCTCAATTTGTTCTGTAAACAAATCACGAATTATCCTATAAATTAAATCCAGATCTTGATAAACTAAGGCAGGAGCTGTTTTTTGTAAGTATTGAGCCTGTACTTTTTCCCAAAGAGGCATTAGAAAATTTAAATCTTGACTAAAAGCTTCTTCAGCCTGACCTTCCCCTACCGTCCTCACAATTAACCCTTTTCCGCTTGGGCGCAGGGCGGAAACAATTTCCTTTAGCCTTTCCCGCTCCTCCGAATCTTCAATACGCCTGGACACGCCGGTATATTCCACAGTGGGCATCAGAACAAGATGTCTGCCGGGAATAGTAATTTGCCGCGTCAAGCGCGCTCCTTTACTGCCAAACGGCTCTTTAACAACCTGAACCATAATCTCCTCACCAGGACGCAGCAACTGCTCAATTTTAGCTTTTGACCTTTTCTTAGCATCATTCTCTTCATCATCAGTAAGGTGTGCATCATCCACATAGAGAAAAGCATTTCGCTCCAGGCCAATATCTACAAAAGCTGCCTGCATACCTGGGAGTACGTTAGCCACAATGCCTTTATAGACATTTCCGACCACACGTTGATGTACCGGCCTCTCCAAGTAAATCTCCACTACCTGATCATTTTCAAGAACCGCAACCCTAGTCTGTTTATTATCACAATTTATAACAATCTTTTTCTGCATTAAACATCACCTCTTTTCCCTTTAACACCACATTATCCGGTGACTGTAAAAAGTCCCCTGCCTTTAAATATGCCCCTGTTTTGCACAAACAAAACTCCTTGTGCTCAAGTCGCAGCAGATTAAGAATTTCCCGCGGTTTAACGCCTCCGTCTCCCCCGGAACACAGCAGCATAAACAACTCATTTGAGTCTGTAATTTCCAGGCGCAAGACTAAGGGACGGATATCCACAGTCTTGTCACCCTTTTTGCCCCGCCTTAAAACCGGCACCGATTCCGAAGCTAATAACAAGCTTATATGCTCCGCTGCTGCAAGCTGTTCACTCTGAGACAAAGGCACACGCCACTCAGACGCAAAAACCAAAGACATTAACGCTGGAGTTTCAGGAGGCACAGTACGCTGTGAAACAATGGTCATCCCCTGAGGGACAGTTGCGGCTAAACATTCAAGCTCTATGTCTGAAAGTGTTCGCTCAAACTGGATATCCAGGTATTCCGCGTCACTTATTACTCCCACAGGCAACGCCGAAGCAAAAGACATTTTGGGATGAGGATTAAACCCGGCGCTGTATAAAACGGGCAACCGTGCCCGGCGTATGGCGCGCTGCCACGCCCGCATCAAGTCCAAGTGTGAAAGAAACCTTACCGGAGCATCTTTAACGAAGTGAATCCATAGTCGCATGGCGGCAGTCTCCTTTTTTTTCTTCCTGTTCAAGTAAGACAGCCATCCCGCAGCCCAGGCAATTATGGCGGCAATCCTCGGTTACTTTGCCAGCAAGGCCCCGTTTGAACTCCCGCAGCAAAAAGCGCTTAGTTACACCAGAATCCAAATGGTCCCAGGGCAGAGCTTCGTCTTCTTCAAAGCTCAGGCCGGCACACTGGAATATGTCTAAATCATGGTCAGCAAAAGCTTGACGCCAGCGTTCGAAGGAAAAATGCTCCCCCCAGCCGTCCAGCTTGGCGCCTAAAGCTGTAGCGGTGGCGATAACAGGTGCCAAGCGGCGTCCGCCACGAGCTAAAGCTGATTCAAGCATACTTGTCTCTGCATCAGGCCACTGAAACTGCAGCCCACTGCCGCGAATTTCATTTCTTAACAGCTCTAAACGGCGCACTATTTCATCCTGCGGAATTTGCCCCACCCACTGAAACGGAGTATGCGCTTTGGGAACAAACACAGAAGTGGAAACAGTTATACGGGGGCGGCCCTTGCCCCCTGCTTGCCTGTATACCCTTACAACCTTCCGCGCCAAATCTGCAATTCCGCGCAAATCTTCATCCGTCTCCGTAGGCAATCCAACCATAAAATAAAGCTTGACACTGGTCCAACCGGCAGAAAACGCATCTGCTGCCGCTTTTAACAAATCTTCCTCTGTTATATTCTTATTTATAACATCTCGCAGTCGCTGAGTACCCGCCTCCGGAGCAAAGGTCAGGCCGCTTTTACGAACTCTTTGCACCTGCTGAGCCAACTCGCTGGAAAAAGAATCAAGCCTCAAAGAGGGCAAAGACAATGAAACCCCTAGAGATGCCATCTCTCTGCCCAATTCTTCAACCAATTGCTCAATAGATCCGTAATCGCCGCTGCTTAATGAACTAAGAGCTATTTCTTCATACCCTGTACTGGATACCATCCTCTTTGCCAACTCCAGTAAGCTCTCGGGGGAACGTTCCCTAACAGGCCTGTAAATGATACCTGCTTGACAAAAGCGGCACCCCCTGGTACAGCCGCGAAAAAGCTCCAGAACCAGTCTGTCATGGACAATGCCGCCGTAGGGCACGATGAAATCTGTGGGATAATCAGCGGCTTCCAGGTCGGCCACCACAGCTCTACTGACCTTAGCTGGAGAGTCCTCAGATATGGGGTGTGTCCCCAGATAACGTCCCTTGTCATACTTTTCACGATAAAAAGCAGGCACATATACGCCATCCACCTCAGCAAGCAAAATCAGCTTCTCTTTCCGCGAAGCAGATTCTGCCCCTTCGAATATCTCTAACACTCGGGGCAGTGCTTCTTCCGCGTCACCAATAATGAAAAAATCAAAAAAATCTGCTATAGGCTCAGGATTATATGCCCCGGGGCCACCTCCCACTATAAGCGGGTCATTTTCTCCCCGCTCCGCAGAATACAGAGGAATACCAGACAAGTCCAGCATCTGAATAATTGTGGCGTATGAAAGCTCATACTGCAATGTAAAGCCCACCAAATCAAAGCTGCCCAGAGGCGTAACTGTTTCTAATGAACAGAGGGGAAAAGACTCATCCCTCATAATTTTTTCCAAATCAGCATCCGGCATAAACACACGCTCAGCCACCCATTCACGGCGTCTGTTAACAATATGATAAAGAATTTTTAATCCCAAATGAGACATGCCAATCTCATATAAATCCGGAAAAGCCAACGCTATTTTAACTGAAGCTGACTGATGGTCTTTATTTGCAGAATTTATTTCATTTCCCAGATAACGCGTAGGTTTTTGCACACGTGGCAAAATTTTATCCCAAAAAATACTGCGATAGTTTTTCATATTTCCTCCATTATCTCTGTAAAATACCTGACTACCCTATTTTACCACTATTTCGAAATTTTAAAAGACTAATAATTGATTACGATGTTCAAATAAACTGAGCCCATAAAGCAAACAACCCCAACACACTCGGCGCAGAATAAATACACCTGTGAGTTGAGGATGTTTCCAAAGCTTAAAACAAGACAATTATTTGCGTTGCAGTACACTCTGCATAGTTGCATAAATCCCGTTACATAGAATAGTGTCTATAACTTCATTTTCCAGCGTTTCTCCCAAAACCCTGCCATCACGGGAGACAACAATTATTCTATGATATTTCTTCATGGCAAATCTGCGCAGCACTTCCTTCAACGGAGTATCCTCCAGTGCCATGAGAGTTGCAAGCGGGATAACGCCCTGTTCAAAGAATATCTTTTTCTTCCGTCCAAGGCTGCGGATGAAAGAATACATGGCCACAGTCCGCTCCTTGGATGCAGCATAAAAAAGGAAAAATGATGCGGCGAATAATGTAATATGATAATGCTCATGAAAAAAAAGAAATACTGCTAAAGCAAGGAGAATAAAGGCCATTAAATGGCTTATGCGAATAGCCAACTCCGTTGCCTGCTGAAATCCCAGTGTCCCGGCCAGACGTGCCCGTAAAATTCTGCCGCCGTCCAGCGGCAAAGCTGGCAGCAGATTAAACAAGCCCAGCACCAGGTTACAACGGATAAAAAAGAGAAATGCTTCATGCTGCTGCAAAAAAGGCACATTTGCATAAGCAATAACAGCCAAAGCAGCCAGAGCAAAGTTAAATAATGGCCCCGCTAAAGCAACATTACTTTCAACCTGCGGGTCTAACTCCAAGACGTCCTCTATTCTGGCTACTCCACCAAAAGGAAACAGCTCAACATCCCCTACTTCGAGGCCATGAGCACGGGCGGCCAGCACATGAGATATTTCATGTGCAAAAACAAGCCCGAATAGTATTAATGTCTCTGCTAAATAACCGTATAAGGACAACATAAACAAAAGCAGTATAAAGACCCAGTGAAACTTGACAGAAATCCCTTCAAAGCTGAAAACCTTCAAGCTCCACCTCCTTAGCATTAGGGTTCATCTAAAAACTCGAGCGGATCCACAGGCTGGCCTTCCTTCCATACCTCAAAATGCAAATGACTATCTCCCCCTGAAGCAGAAGCAACTGTCCCAAGCACCTGGCCACGAATAATTTTCTCACCCGGAGCTACTTGAGATAAAATACGCCCATAAATTGTTACCATGTTATTGTCATGCTCCACATAGACTGTTTTGCCGAAAACCGGATGTTCCTGAACTAAGGATACTTTGCCGGAAAGAGCAGCGTATACCGGAGAACCGTCATCTGCGGCCACATCAATACCATAGTGCATCTCTGTTCGGTTTTCGTATGGATTGATTCTTGTGCCATAGGGACTGACAAGAACTCCGTTAACAGGTACCGCCATAGTATCCTGCACCGAATCGCTTAAGCTTCGTTCAGCAATTTCTGATGTACTGCGCCAGCTAAAGTCTCGAACACTCTGCATTACCGGACGAGCTGTTTCCAGCAATTCAGCAGGGCTTGCTTGATAAATAGTCAAATAATACGCAGCATCGACAAGACGGTTTGCCAACGGGAAGTTCAACAAACTAAATAAACCCAAGCAAATAACTACAAGAATAGCAGCAATTGATTTTTCAAAAAAGTGCTGGTTCATTGGCCGGACTATTTGGGACGATAAGCTTTCTAAACTTACTCTTTTTCCATCCGGGTTCGGCTCACTCCACAGGAAATCTTCTTTTCTTACAGCTCTTTGCTGAAGCCGCTCCCGAAGAGTAGTTTTAGGCAACTGCCATTTCATTTTTTTCTTCACAAGAGACACCCCCCGGATAGTTTGTCCTTGTGAGATTATATTTTCACTACAAGAAATATATGCTAAAAAATAACGATAACGAACAAAATAAAAAGAACGGCTAACCTCTAAGCCGTTCTTAAAGTAAAATTTTCTCCAAGCTTTTTATCGGTAAGCTAGAACATTATATTATGGCGTCTCATGCCAATATTCAGCACAAGGCCGATGGCAATCATGTTCATCAAGAGAGAGCTGCCGCCGTACGACATAAGGGGTAACGGCAGACCTGTTACAGGCATTATGCCTATGGTCATACCTATATTTACCAATATTTGAAAAGTAAGCATGGTAGCTACTCCTATGCAAATCAAAGCTCCAAAAGTATCCTTAGCAATGTAAGCTGTGCGGATAACACGAAAAATAAGAAGCATAAACAGCAGTATCAAGACTACTCCTCCAATGAAACCCGCTTCTTCGGCCAATACGGAAAAAATAAAGTCGGTGTGCTGTTCAAGCAAAAACTCTAGCTGATTCTGTGTCCCCTCAAAGATTCCTTTGCCCCTCAATCCTCCGGAGCCAATGGCAATCATAGACTGCATAAGCTGATAGCCATGCCCCAGGGGGTCTGTATCCGGATTAAGGAAAACCATCAGCCTCATCTTTTGATAAGTCTTCAGCTTAAACCAAAGTAGCGGTAAGCCAATGGCGGCTCCACCTATTGCATAAGTTAATAGGTGCCGCATTCTCACCCCCGCCAGAAAGAGCATGCCAAATAAGATAACAATAAAAACAAGAGAGGTACCCAAATCCGGCTGCAAAAAAATAAGTCCTATAGGCACAAAAACATAGATAAACGAAGGAACAACACTGAATAGACTGTCAAAATTCCCTTCCCGTGAAGCCAGATGACGCGCCAACGATATTATTATAATTATTTTGGCAAATTCAGACGGTTGCAGTTCAAAAACCCTCAAGTCAATCCAACGCTGAGCTCCGCCGGTTTGTTTGCCAACAAAAAGAACTGCTACCAATAATACCAAGTTCAAACCATAAAGATAGTGGGAAAAGCGGTAAAACTGTGTATAATCTATGCTAATTACAACAATAAGCACAATAAATCCTATTAAAAAACGAATTGCTTGTCTTTTTACATAAAACATTGGGTCGCCAAAGGGGTTTGCCAATGTAGCGCTGGTGATAATTACTAAACTAACAGCCATAATAGCTAGAACAGCTATGAGAAGCAGATAGTCAAGATTTCTAAACAGTCGTCGATCAAACACTGTGCTCCACCCCCCAAGCAAAAATAGCAAAAATAAAAATAAGCGCGCGAGAAAACCCGGCACTTATATTATAAGACATGATTGTATATAGGTAAAGCGGAAAGAAAAGGCTCTAGACACGACGAATCTCTTTAATAGCCAAGTTTGCCTCAAGCACTGCCGATTCATCCATACGATGCATAATAACCTTAGTGTTCTCCTCATCAATTTCCATATACTTAGAAATAACCTTAATCAAGTCTTCTTTTATCTTTTCCAGAAACTCTGGCGAAACACTGGCGCGGTCGTGAACAAGAACGAGGCGCAGCCTTTCTTTTGCAACATCCTTGCTATCCTGTTTTCCAGTTATGGAATTGAGAAATGTGCGTAGGCTCAAGTCGACACTCCCTTCCTAGCCGCCAAGGCCCATCATTTTTTTCAGCCTATTAAATACAGATTTGTTCTCATCAAAATCAATAAATGGGACGGACTCTCCCATTACGCGGCGAACAATATTTCGGTATGCTTGTCCCGAAGCCGAATCTTTATCCAAAGCTATTACCGGTTCTCCACGGTTTGTGGAAATAATTATCCGCTCGTCATCGGGAATTACCCCAATTAGTCCGATAGCAAGGATTTCTAATATATCATCGATATCCATCATATCTCCACGCTTTACCATGTCCGGACGCAGCCTATTGATGATAAGCTGTGGAGAGTTTAGCTCCGCCGCTTCAAGTAATCCGATAATCCTATCAGCGTCACGTACAGCTGAAACCTCCGGGGTCGTAACGATTAATGCCCTGGTAGCACCGGCGATAGCATTACGAAAGCCTTGTTCAATTCCTGCCGGACAATCAACCAGTATAAAGTCAAATTCTTCACTAAGCTCTGTACATAACGCCTTCATTTGCTCGGGGGTAACAGCACTTTTATCTCTTGTCTGCGCTGCAGGCAACAGAAAAAGATTATCGTATCGCTTATCCCTGATTAGAGCCTGCTTTGAACGACAACGACCCTCCACCACATCCACAAGGTCATAAACAATCCTGTTTTCAAGACCCATTACCACATCCAAGTTTCTTAACCCTATATCAGCATCAATCAAAGCCACTTTTTTACCGAGCAGGGCCAAGCCTACCCCTAGGTTAGCTGCCGTAGTTGTCTTCCCGACACCGCCTTTACCCGAGGTAACAACAATTACTTCCCCCATTCATCTCAACCCCTTTTTCTCTACATACCAAATTTTGTGGTAACTGATGCAATCATTATTCTGTTTTCACTAATAAAAGCGTATTCAGGATGGTCCGGAAGCGTATCCTCATCCGGTGACCTGGAAATCACATCAGCAATACGTAACTGTGTCGGAGCTAATTTCAGAGCAGCCACAGAAGCGCTGCGATCTCCGCTTACTCCTGCATGAGCATTCCCCCGCATCGTCCCAAAAACAAAGATATCACCCTCAGCCACAATTTCCGCTGCGGGGTTTACATCGCCAAGTACAATTACATGCCCTGGGAAATGAATACTTTGACCCGAGCGAAGAGTTCTTTTAATTACTAAAGAGCGTCCTTCTCTGTATCCTTCCCTCATTGCGTCAGCAGCACTGGCAGAACCCCTGTCAGCTGTAATAGCTGACTGCCGATCAGACAATGTTTGAATTGCTGCAAGCTTCATCTTGCTGTAATTGCTAATGACGTCTGCCAGCAGTTCTTTTTCTTTTGACGTAAGCTGCCGGGAACCCACATCCACACGGACTTCTGCCTCGGCAAAAAAAGCTGCCCTCTGTTGAAGGCGCGTTTTTAGATTAGAAATAATATCCTCAAAATTTGCACCGTCAAGACAAAAAATGGTTACGCCTTCTTTAGTGCCCTTAAACTCCACTGCCGGTCTACTCATAAACGCCTCCGTTGACAAAATACATTACATTTTCTTTTTTCGGCAACCATCGCCAAAATCCTGCCACCATTTAAAAGTTATGGCAAGATGCTGAAGGCTCAAAAAAAAGATATAGGCGCCCGTTAGTAAGGGCGCCCTTTTCCCCTGGTTTATTCCGCAGCATAATACTCGGCAAAAATTTGCCGCGCAACAGGAACGGCAGCTTGACCGCCAAGCCCTCCGTGCTCTACGATAACAGCTAATGCAATTTCAGGAGCATCTGCAGGAGCATATCCAACGAAAAGGCTGTGTGCCTTATGTGACCCGCTCAAGCTTACCTGAGCGGAACCGGTTTTCCCTGCCACCTTAACAGGCAGGTTTCTCATGCTGGCTGCTGTTCCCCCAGGAAGAGCTACTGCTTCCATTCCTTGATGAATCGCTTCCCACGTATCATCTTTATATTCCAGCTGATTTATTATTTCCGGCTCCACAGTCAAAATAGTCTCCCCGCTTTTGTCGCTCACTCCCTTGACCAAAAACGGACGGTAATGAGTTCCCCCGTTAGCCAGCATAGCACTGAAGTTTGCCAGCTGCAGAGGTGTAATAGTGTGCCCTTGCCCGATTGCCGCCGTCAGCACATTACCCACAGGCCAAAACTTTCCTTCCTCCCTGCGCAGCAAGCTCCCCGCTCTTTCCCCTTCCAAGTCTTGCAGCCCGGTAGTACGGCTAAAGCCAAAATCCTCAGCATAAGCAATTAAACGGTCAATCCCTGTCCTTTTCCCCAGCTCAAAGAAAAAAATATTACACGATTTAGCTAAAGCCTGCACAACATCAAGGGATCCGTGAACAGCATTATTAAAACATCCCCGCGCCGGGTCATTGGGGAAAAACACTTTTCTACCGGTACAGGAAATAATACTTCTAATTGAAATAATTCCCTCTTCAAGCGCCGCAGCCGCACCTACCATCTTGAATGTGGATCCAACCGGGTATGCACCGCTCACAGCCCTGTTTAATAACGGATTATCTCTGTCATCCCGCAATTTAATAAAGTTCTCATTAAATGTGCTGGGACTATATGATGGAAAGCTGACCATAGCCAGTATTTCACCGGTGTTAGGGTTAAGAGCAACCACCGCGCCTTTTCCTGCTTGGTCGTTTCCTTCCCCGCGCAGATTATCAATCACCTCAGTCAACGACTGCTCAGCAATTTTCTGCAAGCGAGCATCCAATGTTAACGTCAAATTATTGCCGGGAATCGGGTCTTTTTTGTCAAGTACCTGAATGCGACGCCCAAAGCGGTTAGTTTCAACACGCAGTATACCATCCTGCCCTCGCAAATATTCCTCCCACGTTTTTTCAACACCAAACTTGCCGATGGAATCTGTTCCCCGATAAAACCGTCCCTGCTCCTGCATCTTCAGCAATTCTTCACGGCCAATGGCACCCACATAACCCAGAGCATGTGCCGCCAAGCTGTCCTCGGTGTAGTAACGCATAGGTTGAGTTTCTATTATCACACCGGGCAAATCAATCCGCCGCTCCTCAATTTGCGCAACCACTTCAGCAGAGACAGGCTTTGTAGATATCCTTATTGGTGCAAAACTACGGTATCTCTGGTCCCATATTTTTGCACTAATATCTGCCTCTTCCATTTCAAGCAGCTCACTAAGATACGCAACGACATCTGGTTGATCCCGCTTGTTTAAATCCAAGACAGAAACCACAAACCCGGGACGATTGCCCACCAGCAATTCACCGTTGCGGTCATAAATCTCTCCACGGGGTGCTCCAATTGGAAGCTCCCGCATACGGTTGGTTTCCGCCCGTGCAAAATAATGGTCGTATTGATAAATCTGCAGCCAGGCCAAACGTGACGTAAGAACTATGGCCACTAGCACCACCAAAGCACTAAAAACGCGCAAACGCTTTAACATGGATTTGGCCATAGGCACCTCCCTATTCATCCCCTGCTTGAAGGAAAAGCAGGTGGTGTTTCTGTGCGCGATGCAGATGAGGATATAATAAAGCAATAATTAAAAAATGCATTGCAACCTTAATCAGAGAAACATGCTTTAAATAATAAAGGAAAGGAACAGAATGAGTAAAGAAAAGCTGCATTAACAAAAAAATAACTACCTCGCTTAACAATGTAAAAACCGCAACAAGCAACATCGGCGCCAGAATGAAATCTTTATATATTTCATCAGCCAGAAGCCCTGCCAGCGCACCTATGAGCATATTCACAAAGGCAAAGAAGCCAAGAGGAGATCCAAACAGTACATCTTGAATAAGTCCGGCACTTAGACCGATTATCGCACCCCGTTTGCTATCGGAAAGCAAAGCAAGGGCCACAACTATTACTAGAATAAAATCGGGATGAACGCCGTGAGGACCAGCTATGGCCAAAACTGACCCCTGCAACACAAAACTTGTTAAAAATAGCCCGGAGATTATTAGGAAGGGCATTAAGAATCCCCCTCTGTATCCGGCATAGTGACTGGAACGACCACAAAAACTTCCTCAAGACGGTTAAAGTTTGCAGCAGGACGAATTAGCGCGTACTTTTGTATGCCGTCCTCATCATCTCCTGTTTCTAATACATACCCAATAACTAGCCCTTTGGGGAAAATCCCGCCTAATCCGGAAGAAATAACAGTATCTCCAGGCTGAATGTTAGCTTCCCGCGGCAAGTTTAACATTCTAAGGAAACCAGGCTCTCCAGGTGCATTTTCAACAATACCCACTTCTCCCGGTTCACGCGAACGCTGAACAAGTGCGCCCACAGCGCGTCTGCCATCGGTTAGCAGCATTACCTGGGATGCGATGGGAGAAACGGCTAATACATTGCCAACCAAACCCTCACTGGTAACAACAGCCATATTTTTTTCTATCCCATGAATAGACCCTTTGTTGATTGTCACCGTTTTGAACCAATTCCTACTGTCTCTGGCAATAACTTCAGCAGTAACTAAACCATAGTCAGTGCTTGCTTTAAATTCCAACATTTCACGCAAACGATAATTTTCCTTGCGCAGTTCAGTTAAACGAGCTTCCAATGTAGATGATGCAGCCAACTGTTCACGCAACTTAGCGTTCTCCTCTAATAAAACCTGATAGTTCTTGGCTGACGCCAGAAAGCTTGTAACTGTACGAGTTAAATGCTGAAAGACCCCTTGAACAGGGGCCACAACAGTAATCAATGCTTCTTCTATAAAAGTTATATTCCGTCGACCCTGTGAAGTTAATCCGGACAAGGACAACATCAGAACGAGGGCCAAAAGGAGAGAAACTGTCTTTTTCCTTGCTTTCAGGGGCGTAAACAATTTCAATTCTCCTTGCTGTATATTATTGAGACAAATTAAACGGTTTTACGTGAAGGTAACGCGACCCTTCGAAGCAATTCTATTTCTCCCAGTACTTTTCCTGCACCTAAAGCAACACAATCCAAGGTATTATCTGCAATATAAACCGGCATACCGGTTTCCTTGGCAATCAGCGCATCCAAGCCATGCAGCAAAGCTCCGCCGCCGGTCATAACAATCCCCTTGTCCATAATATCGGCGGCCAATTCTGGAGGAGTTTTTTCCAGCGTAATTTTAATTGCATCCAAAATACTGGATACAGGATCAGATAATGCCATACCTATTTCCGCATCACTAATCTGCTGTGTCTTAGGCAGCCCGCTGACTAAATCCCGTCCTCTAATATCCATAGTTCTGGCATTTTTTTCACTGCGTAATGCGGTACCGATGGCAATTTTAATTTCTTCTGCGGTACGTTCACCAATCATCAAATTGTAATTCTTTTTGATATATTGGACAATGGCCTCATCCATCTCATCTCCGCCTACCCTAATAGAGCGGCTGGTGACAATACCACCCAATGATATTATAGCAACTTCTGTAGTTCCGCCGCCAATATCTACAATCATGCTCCCTGTGGGTTGTTCCACGGGAAGCCCCGCACCAATAGCTGCGGCCATAGGCTCCTCAATTAAGAAAGCTTCTCGCGCTCCCGCTTGTTTAGTAGCGTCAATTACAGCCCTCTTTTCAACTTCAGTTACCCCGGATGGGACACATACTACCACCTGCGCCTTAAAGATAGCTTTCCACTTATAGGCTTTGGCAATAAAGTGTCGAAGCATAGTCTGCGTCACATCAAAATCGGCAATAACTCCGTCCTTCATCGGACGAATTGCCACAATATTTCCCGGCGTCCGGCCAATCATGCGCTTAGCCTCTTCGCCCACTTCGAGAATCTCTCCTGTATCGCGGCGTATGGCCACTACAGAAGGTTCCCTTAATACAATCCCTTTCCCCTTGACAAATACCAAGGTGTTGGCAGTACCTAAATCAATCCCGATATCACGGGTAAAATACTTTGTCAAAAAACGCATTGAAGTGTCCCCTTTCGTCTGTTAAAACAACTAGCCACTATAATACATTATATCAATTCTCACCGGAGACACAATATTAAATTTGAAATTGGCATCAATTTACAGGAGCCCTTTTTCACGAAAGCTTAAATATCTGCCGTCTCCGATGACCACATGGTCCAAGATTTCTATGCCCATAAGCTTCCCTGCTTCGCAGAGCCTTCGCGTAACATCCAAGTCTTCACGGCTGGGAGTAGGGTCACCGCTTGGGTGATTATGAACAAGAATAACGCTGGCACAAGCTTTACGTATTGCCGGACGAAATACCTCTCTTGGATGAACAAGGGATGTGTTTAAGCTGCCGATAGAAATGTCTTCTATCCCTAGAACCTTATTCTTTGTATCGAGCATCACAACGCGAAAATGCTCCTTCTGGTAATGGCGCATCTCTTCCATTACTAACCCGGCGGCATCACCGGGAGAACTAACAGTAACCGCTTCCACACGGAAGCGGTTACTTAACCGCTTTGCCAGTTCAGCAGCTGCTAAAAGAGTAACAGCTTTAGCTGGGCCAAACCCTTTGACTTTTTTAATTTCATCCGCAGTTACTCTTGGCAATTCATGCAAGCCATTAATTTCAACGAGAATTCTTTCGGCCAGCTGAACAGCCGTATCTTGGCGGCTTCCGGTGCGTATTAGTATACCCAGTAACTCCGCATCTGACAAAACTGAGGCTCCATCTTGCATAAGCCGCTCCCTGGGGCGCTCACTTAGAGGTAGATCCTTGATGGTTAGGCGCCGTGATGTCATAAATACCAGCTCCTTCCCAAACTCTAATACCCAAACTGCCGAAAATACGCCACAATGCAGCAAGGGGCAGCCCTACTACATTATAGTAACAGCCGTTCAGCATTTCCACAAAAACAGCCGCTTTGCCCTGTATGCCATAACCTCCAGCCTTATCAAACGGCTCACCGCTCGCAATATACCAATCTATTTCCTCTGGAAAGATATGCCGCATATAAACATCTGTACATTCTACATGCGTTTCCTTCCGTCCCTCGGCAAGCACAGCCAAGCCGGTCATTACACTGTGGCAACTGCCGGACAATTTTCCTAGCATAGCGGCTGCCTCAGCAGCATCTGCCGGTTTACCCAGTAAGCAGCCGTCTGTGCAGACAACTGTATCTGCGGCAATTATTATGCTGTCGGGGACAACTTTGGCCACAGCTTCAGCCTTGCAAAGAGCCAATTGGCTTACAAGCCGCATCGGATCTGTGTCCCTCACTTTATCCTCATCCACACCGCTTTCCACAACATCAAAGGACAAACCAATTTGCCGAAGCAAAGCTGCACGGCGAGGAGACGCTGAAGCCAAGACAAGCTTTCTCATAGGGCCTCCTTTATGCTTAATTATCTTCTCCAATTGCACGGATGAGCGCTTTGTGCACATAAACAACGGCCAACCCGGTAAAATAGCCGGTGGGAATAGCTAAAATTAGAAGCAGCGGTAAATAAAGCTTTAACAAATTCATATTGCGAATTAGTATACCGGCTGCCGTAACTTGGGCAGTATTGTGTGCAACTGCCCCCAAAATGCTTACAGCGATGAGAGAAAGCATGTCCTTGCGCCAAAGGTAAATGCCAAGTGACATAGCTAACGTGGAAAATACAGCACCGCTGAGACTAAGAATAAATCCAAACCCCAAAAAATTACCTAGAAAAATGCTGCCGACAACCGCACGCACCACAGCAACAAAAATAGCCGTTTTAAATCCATAGATAATAAAGGTCAAAAGCGTAATGATATTTGCCAACCCTATTTTGGCGCCGGGGACCAACATAGGCACAGAGATCAGAGATTCAACCACATGAATGGCCAAAGCAAAAGTAACAAGCACTGCAATATGTGTCAATTTGCGTGTATTCATTAGATTCTCACGTCAACAAGGCCTTCAAGACCACTGGTAATATGCACCTGAAAATCTTCGGTAATAATAACTGCTTCCACTCCGGGCATCGACTCCACTAAAGCAACACCACGCTCTAACCCCAGCACAAAAACAGCCGTTGAATAAGCATCAGCCGTAAACGCATCAGCAGCAACTACTGTAACGCTAGTCAGTCCATGTGTAGGCATCCCTGTCCCTGGATTAATTATGTGATGATAACGTTCCCCATTTTCGTGAAAAAAACGCTCGTAGTCCCCGGAGGTTACTATTGCGCTGTCTCGTATTTCCACTACAGCGGCGATACCCCTCCTGTCCCGGGGATGGCGCACCCCAATACGCCAGGGGGTGCCGTCCGGCTTGCTCCCTAAAACCCGGATATCTCCTCCCGCATCAAGGTAGGCGGAAGTGATACCCTTTTCCCTGAGAACATCCACTGCCCTGTCAACTATAAACCCTTTTGCTATGCCGCCCAAATCCAGCTCCATCCCTGCTTTTGGCAAAAAAACGGTGCTTGCACTGTCGTCAACCTGCACCAGTTTGTAATCAACCAAAGCAAGAGCTTCCCGCAATTCTGTTTCGCTGGGAACTTGTGTATTGCTTGTCCCAAAGCCCCAAAGCTTAATCAGCGGTGCTATGGTAATATCAAAGGCTCCCTCACTGAAAGCTCCAACTTCCAGGGAGCGGTTAACCACATCCAAAGTGTTTTGTGAAACTTGAACGGCAGACATACCGGCCGCTTCGTTTACTTTAGTCACATCTGATCCGGACGTATGCCTGTCCAATACACTTTCAAGCCTAATAATCTCGTTATAGGCGGCAGTTAGCGCTTCTTCGCCCTGTTTAGCATTATCAGCGTAAATAACGCTCTCCACAATGGTATCCATCAGAAATTCCGTCTTTGTAATCTTTTTACCCTCATCAGAACGAATAAATAATATAGCCGAAACAGCAAGGACAGCTATAATGATAAGAGATGGAATAAGTTTCTTTTTCAACCGTCTCTCTCCCTTTTACATAATATGCAACAAGTTTATCACGGAGAAGATAAATCCGCAAGAAAGACATTATAGCTGCTAGACTTCAAGCCTGCGAAAATGCCCTGACTTGCCACCCTGCTTCTCCACCAGATGAATATTTCCCACAACCATGTTTTTGTCAATAGCTTTACACATATCGTAAACTGTTAAAGCTGTCACGGAAACAGCCGTTAAAGCCTCCATCTCCACCCCTGTTTTCCCTGTTGTTCCAACTCTAGCTTCAATCTCCAAGCGGTGTAACTCCCAGTCGAAAGCAAACATAATGTCTGCTCCAGTCAAAAACAACGGATGACACATGGGTACAAGCTGCCAAGTTTGCTTCGCAGCCATAATTCCTGCCACCTGGGCAACAGCAAGAACATCACCCTTTGCAATGCCGCCATGAGCTATTCTTTCCAGCGTCTCCGGCAACATTGTAACGTCGCCGCGCGCCACAGCTACACGAATAGTATCCTGCTTGCCCGAAACATCCACCATTCGTGCCCGTCCCTCATCATTTATGTGAGTCAGTTCCTCCATGCTTGTCCCCACCTCCATGAAATCATTTTACATAGTTTAGTATACCACATACAAACACGACAGAAGTGTTTTTTTGTCCCGTTCTCGGCAGTATACCAAGCGGTAACGTGGCAGTAACAGTTTATAATTAACATACAAAAACATCTCCAAATCTTTGCGCAAAAATTTTAGCACATAGTTGGAGATGTGAAAACTACAATCTTGTATACTTATAGTACGCATACTCAAATGGAATTTTATAAATAGTTGACCATTTCATTTTTTCAGGGCAGAAATTCGTTTCAATATACCACAGCTTATTACTATTGTCGATTGACAAATCAATACCCATCTCTGCAGTCCACGAATAATGCTTTTCAAGACTTTTAGCTATTTCCAGACAAAATTTACGAATATCCCGATGATATTTATTAATTTTCAATTCTGATAAAGAGACCTTTTCCCCACCTTGATTAAGATTAGTAATTTGCCCTTTTTTGTTTGCGACTCTGGCTACACGACTTGTTAATTGCCATTTATTTTTGCCATTTTTCTGTACAACTGCCCTTATGTCATAAGGACGACCGTTTAATTCTCTAAATTCAATCCATTGCTGAACGAGAAAAGACTTAGGATTACGAAAAGTTTCATTATAAAACTGTTTTATTTGTGAGTGTGGAACAAATGTCTCTTTCTTGGTTAATCCACTATTTGTGTAATCATATTTTTTGGAGGGTGTTTGGCATACCAGATAATTTGCTTGATTTTTTTCTATAATAGTTATCCTTCTCCCTTTAGATCCATAAATCGGTTTAATAATCACTTTGCCGTATAGCCGGGTAAATGAGTCTAAATGCTCGAATGATAAGATTTTGGTAGGTGGAAGATGATCTCTTAATATCTTATGCGATTTTAAATACTCATGATTCTGCATTTTATTTAATTGCAATAGTAAAGGTAAGTTAATAAAGTGAAAATCCTGATTGTTTAATTTTTCTAGCTTGCTAATTAGTTCTTGGCTCACAATGTAGCGGGTGTTACGGACAATATTTACTCTCGGTAGTGCAACACTTTTCCGTACCAATTTATCTTGCTTGCACGAATAAACAAGTGCATCAACCACATTCTGGTGTTTTATTCGTTTGTAACTAAACATGCATAAATCTACCTGATATTTATTTGCCAAGGGTTTGTACTGATTAAATATGCTCTCTTTATTGTTAAAATACTTCGCTTCCCGATTAAAGGCCATGGAAGACATTAAGATTCCGATCATAATTTTTTACCTAAAGACACCAGTTTCGTAAAGTCGAAATACTTCTTACGTTCACCTGAAACTTTAAACCCGTACCTTTTAACAGCTTTGATTGCCGACTCATTTGCTTTATTAATAGTAACTGAAAGCCCTCGGAAATGTTCATCTTTTTTATATCCATATTTTATGATCCAATCAATTACCAT
>DLMZ01000043.1:65080-65361 GCA_002479415.1 Firmicutes bacterium UBA7523 | reverse complement strand
GGGAATTTATGAAAGATACACTTAATTTTAATAACAAAAACATAAGTATTTCTCTTTCAATAATAATACTTTCAATTATTCATTCTGTATTACCTTTTGTTTTAAAAGAGTTCTTGATAAATCTAATGTCTTGACCTACCCTCTACCTTCAGGAACTGGCTCAAACATCTTTTTGAAGCTTCTACACTTGAAGCTGGAATGAGAATAAAGTGGGTTCTTAGGGGTAATACCGAAAAGCCAGAAACATGTTAAAAGCCTTATGGCGTGGGCGGTTTGTTGGT
>DLMZ01000043.1:61561-64954 GCA_002479415.1 Firmicutes bacterium UBA7523 | reverse complement strand
TATGGCGTGGGCGGTTTGTTGGTATTACATGGGTTGAAGCTTTAGGCGTATGTTTGGGGGGAAGTTAATGACTTATAAAGCGCCTATTATCGTTAATTTGCTCCTCTCTATTTTCATCATGGCTGCCGGCATGGTTTTGCTCAAGTGGCGGGCCAGTGTTTCGGAATGGGCAATTGAGATGCGTAAAACATATAACTCTTTTCTGCTGCGCTCGGGGAGTCTTGCTGAAATAACTGCTATTGCGGTGGGGTTGATTTTGTATGGGTTGATGTTGACTGTGGGGTATGTTGTTTGGATGATGGGTTGTTATGGGGGGTAGTTATTATTAAATGATCTATATTATGTCTATAATGCGATGTAGAGGTAAAGTAAATATCCCCGAAACTTACTTTGCAAAAAAGCCCTTTTAGGGAGTATTCACTAACGTATGTTAGTCTGGGGAAATTCAGCCCCCACCGTCCTGGCGAGGCTAAGGCAACCAGGAAGAAACTAAGGACATTTAAAACAGTAAGTGCATTAAAATTTTAAATATAAAATATCTGAGGAGGCAATTATGGGGAAATTTGAAACGTTCAGAGCAATGTTACTTAAGGAAATGAATAATTACGCAGTGAAAAATGAACTCTCTATACAAACAAATAATGGGATTTCTGAATTGAAACCGTTTAATGACAATGATTTGGACGATGATATGGTTTTATACTGGCTTTGCAAAGAGAAGAAAACATTAGCCTATCTGCGCTTTACAAAACATTCAGACGAAATCTTCTATGTAGTAATTGATAATAAAAGCATTTCTTTAATGCTCGATGGTGAACTTAAACGGCTTACATCATATCCAAGCCAACATTTTAACAATACGGTTGATAGTATAATTCAAGAATCTAAATCAATTTCAAGAGTGCTTGACTATATGATGAATATTGATGTTGCACTATATAAAATGTTTCGACCATAAAAGATGAATAAGGCCATTCGCTCTCGTGAGTCCTGCACTGCCGCTTACTCCCGGTCTGTATGACCCTTTCTCGACAAACTGGACACTCTTGAATTAGAGAGTGTCCAGGAGGGATATTATTCTCTTCCAAGTAAGGATTATTGGGATTTGGAATGGTACAATTGTTTCATGAATTTTATAGTGAATAAATTTGCAGATGCAATTACTTTATAAGGAAGCACTCGTAGACATCGATCGTTATTATAGATAAATATGTTAAAAGTAACTTCCCATTATCCATATCTCCGAATAGAGGAAGACATTTGTTGAAGATAAAAGGTGGGATGACTGAGTGAAGAAAACGCTAGTTGTTGTTTTATCTATTATGTTATGCGTATTTATTTTTGCTGGCTGTACAAGTAGTTCCGCACCAGGGGATGGATTGCCGGAGCCGGATACTGGGCAAACAGTGGCAGCGGGTTCTGACAATGAAGGAGAAACTCCTTCTGATCCAGGAGTAGACCAGCCAAGCGAATCATCAAGAACTAATCCGTCAGGGGAACTGAAAGTTCACTTTATTGATGTCGGCCAAGGGGATGCTATCCTCGTTCAGACTCCGTCCCAAAACATACTTGTTGATGGCGGCAACAGGGGTACAACCGTAGTTAATTACCTAAAAAGCCTGGGAATCAATAGCCTTGACCTAGTTATTAGCACTCACCCCCACGCTGATCACATTGGCGGCTTGATTAATGTGATTGAAAGTATTCCAGTTAGAGAAGTAATTGACCCGGCTGTTGTACATACCACCAAGACTTTTGAAGACTATCTCACCCTCATAGACAAAAATGACATTATCTTTACCGAGGGCCGGGCCGGGATGAGCCGCGACTTGGGCGGTGGGGCCAGGATGGATATTTTGCATCCCTCCTCTCCATCCTCTTCTCACTTAAATGATGCCTCTATCGTTACTAAGGTTACCTTTGGCCAAATTAGCTTTATGCTCACCGGGGATGCCGAAAAAGCAAGCGAATCAAAAATACTTTTGCAGAGTACGGTCCAGCCTACCAGCACTGTGCTAAAGGTTGGCCACCACGGCAGCAGGACAAGCACAACATCAGCTTTTCTGAAGGCTGTGGCCCCTAAGGTGGCCGTTATAATGTGCGGCAAGGGAAATACCTACGGTCACCCACACGAAGAAACACTGGCAAATCTGGCAGCTGCCGGAGTGGATATTTATCGTACCGATATCCACGGTACTATTGTTATTACAACAGATGGCCAGACTTTTGATATTAACCAAAAACAACCGTATCAGTATAATCCGCAAAAGGTTCCGGAACCGGCTCCGAAGTCTGAAGCCACTGCTCCAGTGGAGCCAAAACCTGAGCCAGTGACGGAGCCAACACACGTAAGCCAAGGGGCATATGTTGGCAGCGTAAAATCAGATAAATACCATAAACCGGAGTGCCGGCACGCTAAAAATATTTTGCCGGAGAATGAAATATGGTTTAAGACCGTGAAAAATGCACTAGATGCTGAATATGTACCGTGCGGTGTCTGTAGACCGCCAGGCAATTAGGAGGCGATAGACTTTGAAAGCTGTTATTGACCGATTTGAAGGCGATTTTGCGGTTGTTCTTTTCGGGGATGAAGAAAAAAAGGTTGATATACCAAAACAGCTGCTCCCGGGCGAAGCACGGGAAGGCAGCTGGCTGAAGGTGACGTTTGAGTTGGATTTGGAAGGGACTAAGAGGCAGGAGGAAAAGATTACGGGGTTGTTGGAGAAGTTGAAGAGTAAGGCAAGGGGGTAAGAGGCTAAGTATTTAGGGAGAGTGTGAAAAAATGAAGCCAAGCAAAACGTATAATGTCACCATTGCCGAAGTTAATAACAAAACAAACAATAGCCCCGACAATACAGAGTGTCAAAGAGAGGGTGATCGCAAGCTATATGACTTAACATCTATATCGGAATGTCTGTCTGTTGCTATGCACGAATATAGCATAGAGCGCAACAAAAAACAGAGTTTTGACGATCGCGCTGGGATAATAATTACTATCTTTGCGGCAATAATTATCGTAATATATGACAAGATTCCATTAGCAGAAATTATAGAAAAAATGTATCAACCACTAACGCTAATAATACTACTGCAGATAATTACGGGATGCTTGTTTTATATTGGATTAATAGCTTCTCTAATTCATGCAGTGATGATTATTGCGGTGAAGCCTTCAAAAGGCTTTGATCTTTCAATTATAAGTAGCGAATTCATATGGACAGCCAAGATATATTCTGTCTCTAAGCTTCTGGAAACATATTTAAGTTTGGCTAATATACACCGGTCAAAGAACGAAGATATTGCAAAAGAATTAGTAATTAGTCAACGGTCAATGATAATATCAATAATTTCGCTTATGATTTATTTGATTCTTTTAACTATATAATTGAGGGA
>DLMZ01000043.1:23079-61457 GCA_002479415.1 Firmicutes bacterium UBA7523 | reverse complement strand
ATAATTGAGGGAGGAAAAGAACATGACTAGTAATAAAAAAGAAAAGAAAAATATTCAATTAAATATTGAAGAAATTAGAGCAAACGCAGGCAAAATGCCTGATTTACATTCTCATACTGAACAGGATGGAACTGTTTCAGTTATAGAAAGTACCAATTCCCATTGTAACGGAATTCGTAATGAATTATTCTCAAAAAATACCTTTAGAAAAGATAGTATTAAAAAGATAAAAAAAAATAGCAACCCATCAGACAATGATGAATAGTTTGTACACCAGAAGAACGTCTTGTTTTCCTGTTGTTAGGCATAATTTTTAGCATCTAATATACTCCAGCCAGACACACTAGGTGTTCCTTATATTATCCATGTTGAAAAATGGACGTCATATGCCTCAGATTATTTAGACCCTAACCTTTCGGATTCGGCACACGAGGAAATACGAGGGATCTATGAAATAGCACAAGGTGCTATTAATCAAAGGAGCAGTACTATGAAAAAACTTACATTTTTTTTGATTATACTTACGACTATTAGTTTAATATCTTGCAGTACAGAGAAAAACTCTTCATCACCACAAACAAACATAAACAGTGAGTCAAGCTCAAATGTTGAAAAGAATACTTTTACATCCTCGAACACAGGCTGGCATAAAACTGCTGGAGAAACAACGGAAGATGATTGGTTAAAAATGACAGACTATCAGAAAGAAGATATCGTTAATGCAATGATTAATTCCGTAGAGAAATCCGGCTCTAAAGTAGTTAAAGACTCCAAGTGGTTTATTTCAAACTTAAATGATTTTTATAAAGACGGCGGAACCAACACTAATCTAGCCCAGGCTTTTTCAATGATACTAGTTGCCGGCGGCGGCACAGAAGAACAACAAAAAAAGATTGAGAGTAAAACGAAAAACCTTACGGCAACTGAGGAAGCAATCTGGAAATATTGCAATGACCGTTGGGAATATTATGATAGATTAGAGGGCAGATATTCGGGTGACAAGTATACAGAGCAAGTTTTTAAGGATGCTGGGAATAAGTTCGGCATTAGTGCGGATGAAGCAGAACGTATTTGGACAAAAGCTGATAGGGCAAAGCTTGGATTGTGAATGATATATTGAGCTTAGAACCGGTAAGTGGATATTTGCAATACATTTAAGAAATTCGTAACATATTCTTTCTTTAAGTCAATCCTCGTTGGGCTTGAATCTCCTACTAATAATATAAAAAACCCTGGCATGAGCCTGAAGCGCGGTTCTCACCATGACGTTAAATCATTTGCGACCGGATACCCGCCGAGGAATCCTACAATAAAAAAGGCAGCCGACGGTTGAGGCTGCCTTTACTGTTTCATGTCTGGCTTGGGTTTGGGAGGTGTGTTCGGGACTATTGCTAGGGTATACCCAAGGGGTTTTAATAGTTTGAATAAGGTGTCAATCTGGGGGGTTGCTTTCATACTCTCAAGCCGTGCTATGGCTGATTGCTTTAAGCCTGTCATTTCAGCCAGCTCCTTTTGTGTAACCCCCCTGCTTTCCCTTGCCTCAATGAGCTTCCCGATGAGGGATACCTCAAACTCAATCCGTGCCCTTTCATCTTCACTCATAAATGCGCTATCGTTCCAAACGTCATTAAACGTGGTATACTCCGTACTGCCAATCTGTTTCATACTCACCTACTCCTCTCCAAAAAGTCTTTTAAATTACGCCTAGCTTGCTCAATCTCCCTAAGTGGGGTTTTTTGTGTTTTTTTCGTAAAGTGATGCAACAATACAAAAGTATCGTTTTTCCAGTAGAAAAATAGAATCCTATTATTCAACGGCCTTAATTCCCAAAGACCATTGCCTATATGCTTTACAATAGGATATCCGGCACGTGTGCCAAAATCCTGCAATGCCTTTATATATGCTAAGATTTTCTCTGCCAATAACCTGTCATGCTTGCTGGTCAAACCCTTTTTCTTAATACTGTATAAATACTCTTTTATGGGTTCGTTGCCAGCTCTGTCTTTGTAAAATATCACTTCATACACTACTATTATGCCCCCTTAGTATAACAAATACGTTATATTTTATCAATTAACAATTTATGGAGTGGTGGGGGGTTGACTAATAAAAAAGAAACCGTGGAGGTTCATTGTCAAGGTTGGCCGAAGGCCACTGACGGGAGGGATACCGGAGCAGAGCGAGGATATGCTCACGGCAGCTTGACCTTGACGATGAACCGGAGGGGGCACAATCAATCCATCCCCCACCACTAAAAGAAAAAACAACCCACTAGGGTTGCTACATTGTAGTGAGCACGTGTAAGCGCAGCGCACAGGTGCTCGGTTTTACTTTAATCAAAAGCCGGTTGTGTGCGGCAGCACTCTACCGGCTAACCTTTGAAAAAGTCTTTGGCTGCTCCGAATCTAGGATTCCAGGGGCATCATTGACAGGCCGGGTACCCGACGGGTAGGGGAATTTGCCCTACGGAGACTTAGGTGGGGAGATTTGGAGCTTGCCGGAAAATCCTTCCCGGCTCTAGTCGCAGTTGGGCCAATTGCCCGTCAGCCGATGGGTGGCCCTCCTATCACCGCAAACTACAAAAAATCAGCAAAGCAAAGCTGGCCATTCTTTACAGGCAAGCAATCAATATCAACCCGCAGCAGGCCACGGATGTGTTCAAAATATTAATAGTTTTCGCATGAGTAATCATCCCTAGCGGATTCAACTAGATCAATATTCCAATCCTTATTCTTCGGCTTAATAACTTCTGTGCGCCCTGTGAACAAGCTGGCAAAAGCATCGCCATGTTTATCATTATCGACACACAAAAAAGCCTTAACGCTGAACTTGCCCAAATAGCACTCAATAACGGCTTCTTTTAGGCCGGACATGGAAACAAAAATAGCGTTATCCAATTCAGGACAACCCTCTTTCAGGCTCATAAAACTCAGCAAATCAATGGCACTCTCAAAAAAATATGCTTTATCAGGAACACCTCTCTTAACTTCAAATCCTCTGCCATACATTGAAGCTTTCGCAACCCCTTTAAACCTCACCTTATCCAATGTACCGACAATCTCTGCTCCCACAGGCTCTCCGTCATCTTTCCAGACAAAAACACAGTTGCCCTTATGGTCCTGGTATAGCATCCTGCCTTTAACAAGCTGCTCTACTAAGCCCTGTTGAATGCCCCTTGTGTTGCACATGTACGCAAAGACCCTTCTCATATTGCCGGCACGTGCCGGCAGAACAAGCTCTTTACATTCAGGGACTTTTGTTTTTTCACTTGGCTTCATCCCGGACAACTCCAATACCGCTTTAATAAAATCATAGCCAAGAACTTTGATTAGACAATCTAAGCTATTACCCCTCAGATCTGTGCTAAACTGATAAAACATATTGTCCTTGACAATCAGCCCCCCATAACCGGGTACCCGCCAATGTCCTTTGTTTCCGTCGCGCTTAATCTTGTAACCGTTGCGTTCAAAATATGCTACAAGATCGGCTTGCCTGCTCCGAAGAATTCGCTCTTTGTTAATTCCCATTACATCATCCCACTCCTTTGATTGAATTTTTACACACACATTCCTTCGCGGACGTTTCAGTGACAATCCACCCTTCTCCCTTGCAATCAGGACAGTTTTTATCAGCTCCCTTTCCTGTGTCAGTTTTGATTTTAGCCTGAGCCTGGGCCCAGTCATTTTTCATAGCAGATATAAAAAACTGTAGAGGTCTCTCTACAGTCTCAAGATTAGATTCAAGCAGCTTCAGCTTTTCAAGGGCATAGCTATCCCCGACATCAAGCTCCTTCATGAGCTTGACTAGGAATAGCGGGCGCAGGTCTTCCAGACCAGTAATGCTTTTGTATTTATCTATGAGCGATATGATATTTACCGGAGGCTTGTCCCTTATCCCACGGGTATATACTTTTGCTGGGTGAGCAGAAGCAGACAAGCTAACCTCTGGCTGCGGTTCTTCTGGGGAGACTTCTTCTGTACTTTCAGGAGAGACATCATCGTCACGCTTTTGCGGTTGTTGTTGTTTATTTTTAATACTGTTTATTTTAATACTGTTATTATTATATCCCTCAAAATGGGTGCTCTCATTTTCCGTGCACTCATTTTGAGGGGTCGGAGATTTAACCGTACCCTCATTTTGAGTGGACGGCACAGGATTAGTTACAAGTGTATAAATTGTCCTGGAGAATTTGCCTTTTGTTTTTAATTGCCTTGTTTTTATGTATCCATAACATTTGAGCAGTTTAAAATGTCTATAGTACCTGCTTTCACTTATTCCCAGGTGATATAGAATAAGTGATACAGAAGGGAACGCTTGGGTTCCCTGTCCAGCATAACTAACAAAATAAGAATAAATGCATTTAGATTCCGGAGTTAGACGTGTATCTTGCATAACGAGCTTAGAAATCATGCCAAATCCTTTGGCGTATATACCTTCGACCTCAAGAATATCATTGAATTGCTTTTCGTTCACGTCCATAGTTTTGAAGCCTCCTTTGTTTGTGCAAATAAAATAGAGCAGCTTGGGCCGCTGGGGTAAATTTATATGTAATTAAAATTCTTCTGGTAATACCGCATAAATGCCTGAATTTATTGGGGTTTTGCCGTGTGAAGCGCAAAATGGTATTACCGCATTGCGCTAGAAATCGATGGCTGAATAAAGCGGTAATACCGAAACGCTAAAAACATAGCAAAAAGCCCGGTAATACCGGCGTAAAGCCGGTATTACCGGGGGTAGATTAGTCATGCTTCTTAATTAAACATTTTGTTAAAAGTATTATTTGACATACTCCCCATAGCTGAAGCAAGGGGTTTTACGGCATAGTTAAATAAACAAAAAACCGGCTGGGGAGCGACAGCTCTCTACCGGTTAACTTCGTTGCATCGGGGCGGGGACAGGGCAAAAAGCCCTGTTTTTACTTGTGTCTTAAAGTTGCTTCATCCTGGGGAGCCGAACATACAGAAAAAATTCTAGATATCCTTAAAGAAAATAATATTAAAACCACATTCTTCCTTACCGGCTTCTGGATAGAAAAATATCCTGACATGGTAAAAAAAATTGTAGCCGAAGGCCATGAGCTGGGCAACCATACCTGGACACACCCCCACTTAAATACCTTGGATAAACAAGCCATCACCCATGAACTTGAACGTGTTCACGCCGCTCTCACCGACCTTTGGGGCGGTAAGGAACCTACTCTCTTCCGCCCTCCCTTTGGCGAATACAGTAATAAGGTAATTGAAGCGGCCGATGGACTAGGCTACCTCACTATCCAGTGGAGCGTGGATTCTCTGGATTGGAAGGATTTGAGCGCCGAAGCTATCGCCAAACGGGTCAATGATGGCGTTCATCCCGGAGCCATCGTGCTGTTTCACAACAACGGTCGCTATACCGCCGACTCTCTGCCCCGCATCATTGCGTATACAAAAGAAAACGGCTACAAAATCGTACCGATTTCGCAGCTTCTCCATAAAAAAGATTTTTATATCGACTCCAGCGACGGAGCCCAGCGCCTGAAACGCTGACCGATTCTAGAATATATGTGCTTAAATTCTTTTATTCCTATAACAGGTTTTCTAGATATTATGCAGAAATAAATAAATTGCATAGCTAATAAGTTATTCGGGAGGGGGAGCAAGTTGAATAGTGAAGACAAGGTGCTCAATCTACTGGAGAAGATGTATGTTGATTTTAGTAAACGGTTTGAAAACATAGATAACCGATTTGAAGGCATAGACAACCGGTTTGAGAACATAGACAACCGGCTTGAGAACATAGACAACCGGCTTGAGAACATGGACAATCGGTTTGATAGCATGGAAACTCGGTTTGAGAACATGGAAACAGAGCTGGCCGAAATTAAAGTCACTGTTATCAAAATCGAAAACGAACACGGTCAGAAGCTTGGAGCATTGTTTGATGGATATAAACTCAACTCTGAAAGGCTTGAGCGAATAGAAAATCAAGTTGCAAAACACGAAGAGGTTATTTTGAGGAGAATAAGATAACACTACCGTTCCTAATTCAACATCAATAATTAAACCCGCCCTAGAGATAGGCGGGTTTTGTGCTTGCGGGAAATATATCATTTAATACATAGCCTTATCTTCCTTCTTATCCCAAGCATCAAAAAGTGTCATGCAATGCTCATAATCAATATTGAGCAGCTTTATGTCAGAATTTCCGTTTAGTATGCTGTTATACAATTTTTCATCATCAAAGCCTATTTGTGCTGCGTCTTCCTTTTTACACCCGTAAAAGACTTTTGATATTCTGGACCAATATATAGCCGACAAGCACATCAAGCACGGTTCACATGTGGCGTACATCTCACAGTCGGACAAATCATATCTGCCAAGCAGTTGGGTCGCTTCTCGGATTGCCGCTATTTCTGCGTGCATTGTGGGATCGTTTGTTTTTAAAACCATATTTCGGCCAGTAGAAATTACCTTGCCATCCAGAACTATAACTGCTCCAAAAGGGCCTCCATCTCCGCTTTCTATGCTTTCTTTCCCCGACTTAATGGCAATTTCCATAAATTTATTCACTTTATCCCTCTTTTCAGACACACAGTTTTTTCTAAAGCAACGCCTCATATATAGCATCGGCTTTTTGTAAAGAATTATGATCTGGAGCAAGCAACTTTTTTTCTAAAATTTCTATATTACAGCTAAGCAATTTCTTATTTATCTTCTCGAATACAACTTCCAGCCCTTTTTCATTTGTCAGGGGTAAAATAACGATAACGTTTTGTTTTAGAGAATACGCTATATCGATTTTTCGGAGTTGGCTATTAATTTCTTTGATACAGTTGCCCATATCCTTGGCATGAATTTTTAGATTAATCAAGCTGAGTGGTTGTTCTCCGCGTACTGCTCTTTCGCATTCCAAAGAAATTATCGTCTTAATTTTCTCTAGCTCATCTTCAGCCAAAAGAGGTTCTCCGATAACTTTTTTTACCCTTTCTATCAAAACATGATCTTCAAAAGGCTTTACTAGATAGTCAACCGCACCTGCTTTAATAGCCTCGTTAATTGTTTTCATATCTTTACATGAACTTATTAGGATAATTGGAATATTGCAATATTTAGAATGATTACCTAATGATTTAGTTAATTCAACGCCGCTAATGCCCGGCAAGACTATATCCGATATAACTAAATCAGCATCACTGAGAAACAAGTGCGGTGCGTCTCTCACAGCTTCAGCGTTACTAAGCCCAACAACATTGCTATAACCGCCTTGCTGCAATGTTTTGGTAATTCGCATTCTTATTAAGTTTGAATCTTCGATAACTATAATCTTTTGCATATCATAATCATTCCTTTACTTATGCCAAGGCACAAAGACTGCGATCTCTTTTACGTAAATAACTATTAGCTGTGAAGATCACGTCCTTTTGATTACCAATTATATCATATCTAGAAACGTTTCTTATAGATAGAAAAACAAAAAAACTGCAAAACAGAAAGCTTCGCAGCTTAAGAGCCAACCCTATGTTGCATTACTTTACTTTTTCTCTGATTATTTCTTGTAAATTTTTTAACCAACGATCAGCCTCATGAAATTTTTCAATGACCACCAAACGTGCATCCCAAATTCTATCCCTCAGCATCTCCAGGTAACGGTCGCCTTTCCTTGTTAAGCTAACTGTTGCCACAATTATTTTGCCGTGCCCCAGTGCAGTATTGATTCTATCCAACCACGGCTCAATTATATGCTTCACATCTTCCCAATTGCCCGCATTGAGAAAAAGGAACGTGATGATAATAAATGCCGTTATGCCAAGAAGCCTAAAAATGCTGGCACGAGCAGCTTGTTCACCGGCTTGTGTCAGCCCTCCGGGGCCCCGGCTCGGTGCCTGTCCGCTTTGGGAAGGGGCGGTAATTTGGCCTTCCTCATTTTCCGGTCCGTAAAAGTAGAAGGAGACAACATCGGCAAACAGAGCTGCTCCATCTTCCGCCGCTTCTCTTGAATTTGTATGCGCCCCCACTTCAAGGAGAAGATTTAGAGGAGTTAAATCCTGATTATAATTACCCCGAGCCATAAATATCCCCTTGACTAATCCTGGATGGACTTGATCTGCTGTCTGTTTCAAATCAAGGGCGAATTGGCGGGTTACCCGCATATTACTATTTTGTCTTCCCACAACAAACTGCACCTGAGTTACCCATTCATCTCCAATCTCCGCAGCATACGCGCGACGAGGCGCAGCGTCGCGGTGAATGTCGAAAACCACATCGGGCCCTTCCTCAAGCAATTGCTGCACAGTATTGCGGGAGCGGCGGTAAGCACCCCTGTCGTGGGGCAGGTGAAGCGTTTCATCATGGAGAACAGTGATTCCTTTTGTTTCCAGTGCATCGGCAAAAGACTGTCCAACGGCATGGATTCCTCCTTCGCCGTAAATGCTGTCGGTACCGTCGGTGGGCACATAAGATTCTGCATTATGTGTATGGTAAATTCCTATTACCCGGGCTGGCTCCTGCTGTGGCTCAATTTCTGGCCCTTCATCCTGCTGCTGCACTGTGCGTATTCCAAAAGTAAAATACTCCCGCAAAACAGTCAAAATATCTGTTGGTTCTTCTTCAAATAAAACGCCTACTTCCCTGATAAATCGTGCGTAGGCTATACGCCCTTCTACACGGAATACCCTATAAAGCTTATTGTCTGATGTGAGGTATTCATCACCTATATGTATTTTGCGGCCGGTTACAATGATTTCACGCCCTCTTTCATCAACCATTGTCCAATAGCGTTCAGCCTCAATATCTTCTCTTGAAAGCTCACCCATCTCAATATTTTCATAAAACTCTAACAAAGAACGGGTAACAACTGACAAGGCTGGATTTAAATATACATAACCGACAAAAACAATATACAATAAAAGCATACTATACAATGCAAGTCGTTTCATAAGCGGGGACCTCCTTGTAAACGCTCCAGAATTTCTCCCAACAATTCAGCCAGCAGTACAGCACCCAATCCGGCAATAACTGCAGCTCCGAATACACCAGTGGAACCAAGCACAATTGGGACATGAAGCTGGTATAAAACCAAATTTTCACCCCAAGCTAAAAAATCTGTTAAGATAACGCCGAGCACGCCTCCAATAAACGCCGCTCTGCGTGAACGCCCAAGAATATACGCTGTGACAGCGGCGATTACTGCGGGCACAAAAAGAGGATCCATAATAAATGCAGGAGAGCTAGGTTCCATCGGCAATATTTTTTCAGACAAGAATACCAAAACAGCAACTGCGCCGGAGGTAACAATAGCTCGGCGCTTTTCGTTTACTTCGTCGGCAGTGATAATCAAATACAAAGCAACAGCTACGGGAACAATAGCTCCGCCTATATTAATCGATAGACCGGCATAAACAGGAATATTTGGCAAAAAACCCGCCCCAAGCATAGCCAGCAAAATGATAAGCGCCTGTATTTTAGTCAACCGCATCCTATCCAACACACGATGCAAAAATCCCAGATAGATTAATGCGGTAACCGCAATAAGGCTCATAATTCCCACATTGGTAGTAAACACAACATCACAACCTTCCTAATCCTGTCTAAACGCTTTTAGTTTTTCCCGTAATGAAGAAAAAAACACAAAAAAGAGTATATGGCGTAATTACTATGGCCACATACTCTTTATTTCTTTTTTCGGGCTAAGCTACAGTCTTATCAGCATTATGATAGCAGCAAGCTTTGGTAATAGAGGTTGCATCTGCACACTCTATTTACTTTATCTATATAATGTACAGAATTTACTGCTATCTATTGGAGGTATAAAATGCTTAGGACTATTGTCTCCTTTATGAAGAACGCCAGTTTATTTTTACAATATCCTATAATACAATATATCCCTCTCACTGTGAGGACATTGGGGAAAAGCGATAACTGGTCAAACCCCTTTCACCAGCCTACTCCGCAATTCATGCTCTTTCAGGATATTCCCTCGCTAAAAAGCGCTATTGACCGATATCAGGCACATGCATCCTTGCCTGTGGAAAATGATAATGAGCTGTTTGTTTTAGCTCTGAACTTTCAGGCCGAAATGGGGTTATTCCGCTTTCTGACCTGTAAAGTAATCGGCATAAGCAAAACCAACAGTTACCATGTTTTTGCCTTTACAAAGAAATACTTCCCCCGTCGTCTTTTGCACTTCGTGCTAACTGAAAACAACGGAAGGAAGTTAAAGTGGCTAAACATAGAAATTTATTAGATTAAGACAGTTTAACGAACTTGATAGACAAAATCGCATCCAAGCTTTCCAATTTTTTCAGAATCTTTTCGGAAACAGGGCTATCTACCTGTAAGACCATAACGGCTTCACCACCAACAGATTGACGACCTACCTGCATGCCGGCTATATTAATGTCGTTTTCACCAAGTGTAATGCCGAATTTACCGATAACTCCAGGCATATCAATGTAGGTTGTCACCAGCATATACCGGGAGGGAACTACTTCAATACGATATTTGCCGATTTGCACAATACGAATATCATCTTTGCTAAAAAGGGTACCTGCAATTGTTTGAGTGCCTTCAGCTGTTCTTACCGCCACAGAAATAAGGTTGGTGAAATTCTCCGCGTTCTTATTGACGATTTCACGAACTTTAATTCCCCGCTGCTTAGCAATAGTCGGCGCATTTACATAGTTAATGCTGTCTCCAAGAATAACGGAAAGAAGCCCGATTACAAATGAATTGGTTAGCGGAGCTACGGGATAATTGGCTATTTCTCCGTTGTAGGAAATATCGATAGATTCCACCTGGCCGTTATAAACTTGTGTGTAAAAGGAACCAAGTGTTTTCATCAACGGAATAAAAGGCTCAACATCAGCCAGTGTTTCCGGTGGAATAACTGAAACATTAACAGCACTTACCAGCGGTTCCCCACGTAGTGCGCTAGCTACCTGTTCAGCCACCTGAACGGCTACGTTAACCTGAGCTTCCTCAGTAGAAGCACCTAAATGCGGGGTAACAATAACGTTGGGCAACTGGCAAATCGGATTGCCCACTGCCGGCTCTTCTTCAAAAACATCTAATGCCGCTCCCGCAACTTTTCCCTTATTTAACGCTTCACAGAGGGCAGCTTCATCTAATAACCCACCACGGGCACAATTGATAATCCGAACACCATCTTTCATAATCGCAAACTCTTCTGTACTTATCATGTGGCGTGTTTCCTTAGTCAGAGGAGTATGCAACGTGATAAAGTCGGCCTTACGATAAATTTCTTCCAAGCTGGTAAGTGTCACACCCAGCTTTTCAGCTCGATCAACTGAGATATAAGGGTCATAGGCCAGTATATCCATCCCCATAGCTTTTGCACGCTTAATAACTTCGCTGCCAATGCGGCCGATACCCACAACACCCAGAGTCTTATTATTAAGCTCCACACCCATAAATTTGTTGCGCTTCCATTCTCCGGCCTTCATAGACGCGGATGCGGCGGGAATATTCCGCGCCAGTGATGTCATCATGGCAATTGCATGCTCTGCTGCCGAGATGGTGTTCCCCTCCGGCGCATTAATTACAATTACTCCGTGTTCAGTTGCAGCTTCCACATCAATGTTGTCGATGCCAACTCCGGCTCGTCCAACAACCTTCAAGTTCTTCCCTGCCTCAAAAACAGGACGGGTGACCTTAGTGGCACTCCTTACTATCAGCGCATCATATTCAGGGATAATCTCAATTAGCTGTTCAGGCGTTAAGTCGGTTTTTACATCTGTTTCAAAATCTTCCCTGAGCTTCTCTATTCCAAGCTCCGAAATTTGATCACTCACCAGTACTTTCATGTATATTTACCTCCTTAGTTTCTTTCCTTAAGGCTATCAGTACTCACCTATGTAAAATTAATACAAAAAAGCCCCTAACCACAGGAGCCTGCAGACACAGCCTTATGATATCAAAGGATAGCGTTAAAAGCAACAGATTTTCTTTTTGTTTATTTATTCTGAATATTCCCGGCAGCAACACAAAAAGCAGCAAAGAGCTTTTGTGCATGGCTTGCTTGATTTATTAGCCATTCCGGGTGCCACTGCACACCAAGAGCAAACGGATGATAGGAAAGCTCCACTGCTTCCACAACACCATCCTCGGCTGCGGCAGAGATAAAAACGCCTTCTCCCGGGGATTTAACTGCCTGATGGTGCATGCTGTTTACGCGAAAAGAGTCTAGCTCAATGATGCTGTATAAAAGGGATTGGCTTTTCACAGAAACAGTATGTATAGGATAAGAGCGAGGCGCTTTTTGGTCGTGCTGTACCCGTGCTATTCCTGCCAAATCCTGATGCAGTGTGCCGCCGGCAACTATATTTAAAACCTGGGCACCTCGGCAAATTCCCAGCACAGGAACGCCCATAGCAAGAGCACGGCGAGCAAGAAACAGCTCCATTTTGTCCCGCACAGGCTGGACTTCTCCTTGTGCAGGATGTGGCTCTTCACCGAAGTGAACCGCATCGGGATCCCCGCCGCCGGACAAAAGTAATCCATCCACAGCCTGCAGCATCTGCTCCCAACTATGTTGGTGCGGAATTACAGGCAATAAAATAGGCACAGCACCAGCGCCGATAATAGCACGCACATATGCGGCTGAAAGCCTGTTTTCGAATTTGCAAAAATTACAGGTAATACCTATACGAACAGAAGCCATGGACAAGTCCTCCAAAAAAGCAAAAATACGTAACTACTGTTACGTACGCTTTGCAAATATACTGATTTTAAGCTAGAAATCAATCAGTCCCAGCGATATTTTCAACGCTTGGTTTACGCGTTGCATAATCTTGTCATCCAGTTCCGTAACTTTTCCCTGCATACGCTGTTTATCAATTGTGCGGATTTGTTCAAGGAGGATTACAGAGTCTTTTTCCAAGCCGTACTTCTTAGCTTCCACTTCCACATGTGTGGGCAGCTTGGCTTTTTCAATCTGAGAAGTAATTGCAGCGACAATTACGGTGGGGCTGTATTTGTTTCCCACATCGTTCTGTATCACCAACACCGGACGTACTCCGCCCTGCTCCGAGCCGACAACAGGGCTGAGGTCGGCGAAAGAAATATATCCCCGTTTTACTTCCACACTGCTCACTTCCTGCCCACCAGCAATTCAGCTATTTTGTTAGCTTCATTCTCCACGTCAAAAGCTTCATTGGCCAATCGCAAATTATAATTTGCCATTTCCATGTAGCCTCTCTGCATTCTCTCTCTAATCTCCCGCTTTTCTCTCTCATTCAAATAGAGGCGCATGGCCTCCCGGATAAAATCAGAACGTGTCCTCTTTTCGGTTGCCACAATACCATCAACTTCCTCTAAAAGATGATTGGGTATGCTAATCATAATTCTTTTTGTTTCCGCCAAGGAAGGCACCCCCTAAAAAGTTCCTTACACATAAATTCGCGGGACACGACAGCTGATTGATGTAACAATTTCATAGTTAATTGTCTCCAATTGTCGCGCCAAATCATCAACATGGATAGAAGCATCTCCCTGCCGCCCAAAAAGCACGACCTCATCACCCTCTGCAACGCCGGGAACATCTTGTACGTTGATAACCGTCTGATCCATACAAACCCGGCCAACTACAGGAACTTTAACTCCCCTAACCAAAACTTTCCCGCAATTTGACAAACGCCTGGAATATCCATCTGCGTAACCCACAGGAATGGTGGCCAGTCTGCTAGCGCTCGAGGTGGTATAAGTACAGCCATAAGAGACGGCAGTATTGGCAGGGACATCCTTTAAAAAGTTTATATGAGACTTAAAGGACATGGCAGGCCGCAGATTCAAAGTCTCCCTGCTCACTTCATCCGAAGGGTGTAGGCCATACAAGCTAATCCCCAAGCGAATCATATCAAAATGAGATTCAGAAAAGCTAATCGCCGCAGCGCTGTTAGCAGCATGCTTAACGGGAATGGTAATGCCTTGTCGTTCAAGGCGTTCTACCAAAGAGAGAAACCTTGCAAGCTGACTTTTGGCATATGCTTGGTCGCTGTGATCTGCCGTAGCGAAATGAGTGAAAAGGCCGGTCAGCTTAAGGCCAGGCAAAGAAGCAATCTGCCGAATAAACCCGTCTGCCTCTTCGCAAGGAAAATAGCCCACTCTACCCATCCCTGTATCAACCTTCACATGAACATCCAGCGCTTTTCCGTAACGAACTGCAGCATCCGAAAAAGCGTGCGCTTCCGGCAGCGTAAAAACAGTGGGAGTTAGATTGTACTCACAAAGTGCAGCGGCATATTCCCGCGGGGTAAAACCGAGAATTAATATAGGAGCGGTAATGTCATTCTGGCGCAGCTGCAAAGCTTCCTCCACTAAAGCAACACCCAAAAATGAAGCGCCGGCGGAAACAGCAGCGTGCGCTGTTTGCACGGCACCGTGGCCGTAGCCATCAGCTTTTACTATGGCCATTAACCGTGTTTTCGATGAAACAATTCCGGCAAATTCCCGCACATTGTGGGCAATAGCCGCAAGATCTACCTCAACCCAAGTTGACCGCAGCGGCATCCCGCTCAAACGATTGCACCACCTATCTTTACAATAACTATTGTATTCCACGACATACTCTATTATTCCTGCCGCTAATTTCTGACTCATCACTGCCATCTTCTGGGCACAGAGTTACATCGGCAAGCTTAAAGTGCCTGTGTATAGCACGTGCCGCATCATCAATCCGATCCTCTGAAATTAGACAAGTTATTTTAATTTCCGACGTAGAAATAATTTCTATGTTTATCCCTTCTGCCGCCATTGCCTGGAACATGCCGGCCGCTACACCGGCGCTATGAGCCATTCCGGAGCCGACAATGGATACCTTAGCAACACTATTTTGATGAAAAAGCTCTTTAGCACCCACTTCCTCGACTAGAGGCTCCAGAACTGCCAGCGTTTTTGGCAAATCATCGGCGCAAACGGTAAACAGAATATCGTTTTCTCCTTCTCGGCGGATACTTTGTACAATTAAATCAACACTAATACAAGCATTGGCAATGGCGCTAAAAATTCTTGCAGCAATTCCCGGTTTGTCGGGAACACCGACAACAGCGATTTTAGACTGCCCCGCATCACACGCAATTCCTCGAATCACGGTACCCTTTTCCATATCTATCTCCTCCTTGACCAAAGTCCCCGGCTCATAATGAAAGCTGGAACGGACATGAATAACAACTCCGTGTTCCTTGCCGCACTCCACCGCCCGAGGATGCAGAACCTTAGCACCCAAGCTGGCCAACTCCAACATTTCATCGTAAGTAATCTCGTCCAATTTCCGTGCATCGCGAACAACGCGCGGATCGCAAGTATAAACACCATCCACATCTGTATATATTTCGCAGCTGTGCGCCTGCAGCGCTGCAGCCAAAGCAACAGCCGTCGTATCAGAACCACCGCGTCCCAATGTGTTAATCTCCCCATCTTTATCCGCACCCTGAAACCCGGCTACAACAGCAACTTTACCCAGAGCAAGCGTCTCTTTTACCTTAACGGCATCAAAAGCAGCAATTCTTGAATTAAGCTTAGACCCGTCAGTCAGCACTCCTGCTTGAGGCCCGGTAAATGATGAAGCTTCATACCCTAGTGACTGAAGTGCCATAGCCAATAATGCAACTGTTACCTGTTCTCCTGTGGACAACAAAACGGCCATTTCGCGCTCGGAAGGAAAGGCAGTAACAGATTTAGCCAATGCTACAAGCTCGTCTGTAGTATCACCCATGGCTGACACTACCACAGCTACATTATGTCCCTCATCTACCGAAGCTGCAACCCTGCGGGCTACGTTATATATCCGCTCCACATTCCCGACAGAAGTCCCCCCATATTTTTGAACAATTATCGCCATATTTAAATTTCCCCCATTACTACTGCTGCTTATTCTATAACACGCAAAATACTGTTAATAAAGCGAACTGCCGGCATTTCCTCCAGCGCCTTAACAGCGCGGGCAAAATTCCCTTCACTAACCCCGTGGGTTACTAATACGATTTCCGCAGTTTTGGCATCGCTGCGCTTTTGGATAATCATGTCAAGACTTACCTCTGCATCACCAAATGCTGTGGCCAAATGTGCAAAAACGCCAGGCTCATCTTTAACCTTTAGCCGCAAGTAGAAGCGGGACAACTGGTCGGCAAAAGGAACTACAGTCTTGGCGCCAAATGTAGCTTCCACAATCCCGTTCTCTACTTGCTGGTTAATACAGCGTGCTGCTTCAATAATATCAGCACAAATTGCACTTCCTGTAGGCAGAGCTCCGGCTCCGCGGCCAAAAAACATAACTTCGCCCACAGCATCGCCCTCCAGGAAAACAGCATTAAACTCATTAGCTACCGACGCTAGAGGATGCTTGAGCGGAACCAGTGTGGGATGAACGCGCAACTTTAAACCGTCTGTGCCTTCCTCTCCTATGGCCAAAAGCTTGACGGCATATCCTAATTCTTCTGCGTAGCGGATGTCCCGTAATTTTACACCTGTAATTCCCTCTACATAAATACTGGGCATCTCAATTTTACTGGAAAATGCAAGAGAAGCAAGAATGGCCAGCTTATAAGAAGCATCTCTTCCCTCCAAATCTGAGGAAGGATCAGCTTCGGCAAAACCCTGTGACTGTGCTTCAGCCAGCGCCTCGGAAAACTCTTTCCCGGCACATGACATCTGCGTAAGGATATAGTTTGTTGTACCGTTAATTATCCCCATCACCTTAGAAATGCGGTTGGCAGCCAAACACTGCTTTAACGGACGAATCAGCGGAATGCCTCCGCCCACACTAGCCTCATAATAAATATTTTTACCCTGGGTTTTTGCTATAGCTAACAGCTCCGTACCATGCTGAGCCATTAAATCTTTATTTGCAGTTACTACATATTTGCCGTTTTCCAAAGCGCGCGCAATCGCTTCCTTGGCTCCGTCCACGCCGCCCATAACTTCTACTATAATGTCTATCTCCGGATCATCTATAACATTCTCCGCCTTATCAGTCAAAAGTTCTGTATTTACAGCGAAAGGTCGCACTTTATTTGTATCCCGTACCGCAATTTTTTTTACTTCCAAGCGTGTCCCCAGCTTTTGACCGATTTCTTCACCGTTTTGAGCAAGAATCTGCAACACACCTCCACCTACCGTGCCCAGACCCAACATACCAATCTTCAAAACATCTTTTCCCGCCACCACAATCACTCCTAAGTTAGTATACAAGCAAACTAAAACTCAAACGCTGCAACCCACTACCTCCACTCTCCGCACCCCAGCAATCCGGCCTAACAGCAACAACAAATCGTCAACATCACCCTCTAAGTTAGCTGTCTCGAAAGAAATGGAAGCATTTGCCACACCTTGCAGGGGAATTCCCTGATTGATAGTGAGAACATTGCCTCTTGCATCAGCGATAGCTTTTAACACCTCGGAAAGAACGCCTGATGTATGCTCCAGTAATAGGGAAATAGTAATAATTTTACCTTTACTTGCTTCACGAAAAGGGAAAATGAAATCTCGGTATTTATAAAACGCACCTCTGCTGATTCCCACAGCGTAAACTGCTTCGTTTATTGTTTTAGCGTCCCCTTTTTTTAGCATTTCCTTTGCTTTCGCTGTTTTTTGCAGAACTTGAGGCAAAACATTTTCTTGCACGAGATAAAAATTATCCTGTCTTTCCGCCATACACAACCTCCTGTCCACTGTGGGTGGACATTCATCTATACATGATAAACATTATAGCGCAGAAAAATTAAATTCGCAACATCTTTTTACACAAAAAAACACCGCTGAGAAAGCGGTGATGACATTGGAAAAGGATACAGCGCATACAAAGAAGCGATTAGATCCTCAAGCTAATGTCTTACTTTTCAGCGGCTATCGTTAGGTATAGGCAAGCAAATAAACATGCCTACTATCAACCTTTTCGGGTCTAACCCCGGATTTAAGGATAATATCTCTTCAACAGTGGTATCCTGTTCTTGAGCAATCCCAAACAATGTATCCCCCGGCAAAATTTCCAGGAATAACCCGGTGGAGCAGGGGGGTAAAGAATCAATTCCCACAGCATCACACTCCTTCCGCACTACAATATATGCGAAAGCCAGCCGCAAGGAACTAGTCCGATTGCACCGATTGCGCTACTTGCAGTAACTCACTTAGCGGCACCACCCCAGTCAGAATAAAATCACAGTTATCGTTTGACCACCATAACGTATTAATTTCAGTAATACTGTTTTTTCTGTAAAAACCTGAGCTACCGCCTACTACCACTTCTTTCATTTCCTCTGTTACTAGAACACCTTTATCCGACTTGGCACGCTGTACAAATGTAAGGGAATAACGTCCTTCATACACAAGAATTAACTGCTCTCCCTCGTCTTCCTCGGCGCGAGAAATGACAAATAGCCATGTATCCTCCGGCAAATATGTGGGTAAGTAAATCGGCAGTGGCCAGTTTTGCTTCGCCTCATCGAGGGAATACGGTTTAACCAAACAATTTGCAGCTACTTCCCGCTCGATTTCCTGAGGATATATGAATAAATCTTCAGCAACTCTAAAATTAAAATTCATATCAGTACATATCAAGCGATTAAGCAGTTCTCCGTCCTCATATGTTTCCACAACTACCGGGAAAAGACTTTTTTTATCTAGCCAAAGGCGAACCGTTTCAGACCGTAATGGCTTTTCATATGATACAACATAACACCCTTTGCTTCCTTTTTCTTCCTGCCCCTCAAAGCTCACGGACGATGCTTCAAGCAATTCAATTAAGTAGCCGGCAAGCAAAAACGGCGGAGTAATATCCTTAACATTGTTGATATCAAGACGAAAAGACTCCTTTATGCCCGGCTGGTAAATCCAAGCTTGTTCTCCGTCACATAAAAATATCTGCCGGCCTGTGTCCATCTCCACTTCTACACGCCAGCGTCCGGGCGCCTGCAGCCATTGCTTCACTACATACCGCTGCTCTCCTTCCAGGCTAAATACTACAGCATCCACTTCCGCATAGAAGCCCTGAAGCCTTTCAACCTTTTTGGCAACTCTGTTCGTCAAACGCTCTCCGTTCATGGCGCATCCGGCGACCAGAAACGTCAGCAATAAAAAGCAAGCCAGAGACCTAAGTGACAACAGCCTCGCCCCTTTTCTCTTTTATATCATTGCCTTTACCAAATCCTGACGACTTACAATGCCCAGCAGCTTACCCTCATTGTCTACTACCGGCACACGGTTAATCTGGCGTTCGACCATAATGGTAGCAATATCTTCTACTGTCGCGTCCTCTTTTACGGTATAAGGTTTTACCGTCATAATTTCACCTGCTTTTACAGCTGTCATCTTACTTAAATCCTGACCGAGGCGCTGAGGATTCTCCAAATAGATTACTCCGCCAAGTATTTCAAGAAAAGCCGGTGTATGCAGTTTCTTATCTTGATAAATCAAATCTCCCTCACTAACCATGCCGATTACGCGTCCTTCTTGGTCAACCACCGGCAAGCCGCTAACCTTATTCTCCGTCAGCAGCTGTGCCACTTCCGCTACTGCAGTATCCTTCGTTACCGTAATAACTTCAGCCGTCATAATATCCTTTGCAACCATCATAATGAATAACTCCTCTCTATAATTGTATTTTTAATAATTCCAAATATGCCTGGGGTATTTCTTCAATAATATCTCCTGCCATCAGAGGCCTCTCGCCTTTAGCCGCCGCAGCATGGTCGCCTGACAAGCCGTGCAGGTAAACGGCAAGCCGTGCCGCCTGCGGAACAGTTAGCCCCTGGGCTAAAAGCGCAGCGGCAATCCCAGCAAGTACATCTCCGCTGCCCGCTGTACCCATTCCGCTGTTGCCGGTTACATTTAGAGATATACTTCCCCCGGAATCGGCAATTAAAGTATGAGCCCCTTTCAATATAACCGTACAGTTATATATCTCCGCCAAACGTCGTACAGAGCCTATTCTGTCGTGCTGAACCACTTCTGCGGTAACACCCAGCATTCGTGCCGCTTCGCCGGGGTGAGGAGTAAGAAGAGTTGCCCCATCTCTTTCCCTAGTTAGATTAGGGTCTGTTGCCAATAGATTCAAAGCATCGGCATCTAGGACAACAGGCAGACGACACTCATGTAAAATCCCGACTAAAACAGGCATTACGTCAGAATCGCGGGAAAGGCCGGGACCTGCAGCCACCACCTGACAGGAAGCCCATTTTTCCCGCAGAATATCCAGTGCTTCGGCCTTTAGCCGACCGTGCCTGTTCTCAGGTAATGGCAACGTTATTACTTCTTGGGCATGGGCGGCCAATGTCGGCTCAATGCTTTCAGGAATAGCAGCATAAACCAAGCCGCAGCCTCCCCGCAGCGCTGCTCGGGCAGAAAGAGCGGCAGCGCCCGACATACCCCGTGAACCTGCAACCAACAATACTGAGCCAAAAGTTCCCTTATGCCCTTCAGAAGGCCTAAAGGGCAAAAGCTTCGCCATCTCCACGGAAGTCAATAAATTAAAGCCGTACCCCGCAAGAAGCGCCGGCGGAATACCGATATCAACTACTTCCAACCGACCTGTATAAGCTGCGCCGGGGAAAAGCAACAAACCCTGTTTCGGTAATGCAAAGGTAACAGTAACAGAAGCACGTACTGCCGCACCTAAAAGTTTCCCGGTATCGGCACAAACTCCTGAGGGAATGTCCACTGCCAGAACAGGAATACCTGAACTGTTCACTAGACGAATAATTTCAGCATAAAGAAAATCCACATCCCGTGAAATACCGGTTCCCAAAAGAGCATCAATAACCAAATCCGCCCATCGCAGTTCCTCTGCCAGGTTCGCTAAATCTTCTTCGCCGCGCACAACATTAAGCGGATGCCCTAAGCGCTGCAAAATATTAAGATTCGTCCTGACTTCTCCATGATAAGATTCCGGCTCCGCAGAAATCCAGACAGAAACATTCTTTGCACCACGAAGATGCCTGGCAGCAACTAGCCCATCCCCACCGTTATTGCCGCATCCTGCCAGGATAACCACATTAGTACATGGAAGCGTGCGAACAGTCTCTGCTATACGCAGTCCGGCGTTTTCCATCAAGACAATACCAGGGATACCAAAATCTTCTGTAGCCCTGCGGTCGGCTTCACGCATCTGTGCCGCTGTAACAATTTCCACGCAACCACTCCCTCGCATATGCAAACTACATTTCGAGGATATTATACCATATCATTCTGATAACTAAAATCAGGCCGTTGAAAAAGGTGCATCAGACTTAATAGCGTCCTGCGTCCTTTTCGAACGGCCTGTAACATTTTATAATCTAACAACACCCGCCGCCGCAGCCGCCGGCACCGTGTCCATGCCCGCGGCTGCCCGACTCCATTCCCGTCACACGTGAAATAGTTTCGTTCACAGCAGAGAGCAGTGTGTCCACATCTTTCTTTGCATCTAAATAAATACTAATCTCCGGGTTTTCAAGCATTCTCCGCTGATGAGCGCGTAGCTCGTCAATCTCCTCCTGAGCTACTTTTCTTCCAGTCAGCTGGCTCTCACGAAGTGACTGCTGGCTGTCCTGAAAAATTTCCACCAACTTATTTGCTTCTTCACTATTATCCATTGCTTCTTTAGCGCCCGTATACTTTGTGTATTGCTCTGATGCCAGTATAGCTTCGCCAAGCTGTTCAGCCAATTTAAGTGGATTCATAATTTCCTCCTACTTCGTTTTTTTCTCTTTTTGCTTCTCCACAAGGCTATCAATAGCTTTATGGAGAGCATCTGCCGCCAGATTAGAGCAATGCATTTTATTTTCCGGCAAACCGCCCAGCTCTTCCGCCACCTGCTTATTAGTAATATCAAGAGCTTCTTCGATAGTTTTGCCCTTAACCATCTCCGTAATTACACTACTGGTAGCAATAGCCGCGCCGCAACCGAATGTACGAAATTTAACATCCTCAATTATATTATCATCATTAACCTTAATGTAAATGCGCATAATATCGCCGCATTTCATATTCCCCACTTCGCCCACACCGTCAGCATTTTCAATTTCCCCCACATTTCGCGGATTGGTGAAATGCTCCATCACTTTTTCTGTATACATATTATTTCCCCCACGCCCCTATTATTCTTTATTTACTTGCGTAAACCGGCGACATAGAGCGTAACCGCTCCACAATTCCCGGAATAGTTTCCAGCACATAATCTATTTCCGCCTCAGTATTTTCCACGCCAAGTGTAAAGCGAAGCGACCCGTGCGCAGCCTGATGGTCCAGCCCCATAGCAAGCAAAACATGAGAGGGATCAAGGGATCCGGATGTACAGGCAGAACCGCTGGAACAGGCAATTCCCTTCAAATCCAGGCTAAGAATCAAGGATTCTCCCTCCACATACTGAACAGAAATGTTTACATTGCCGGGAAGCCTCTTGGTACGATGCCCATTTAAGCTAACATCAGGCAGCTTAAGCAAGCCATCAATTAAGCGATCCCTTAATCGAGACAACTTCACTGCTTTGCTTTCGACATCTTTTACTGCCAGTTCAATAGCTTTGCCAAGACCGATAACACCCGGAACGTTTTCTGTACCCGGACGCAACTTGCGCTCCTGTGAACCTCCAAAACTGCAGCCTTTTAGCCTGGTTCCCTTGCGAACATATAGAGCGCCAACACCTTTAGGACCATAGAACTTATGCGCTGATAAAGCAAGGAGGTCACAGTTTAATTCATCTACATTGACCGGTATATTGCCAATAGCCTGAACAGCATCAGTATGAAAGGTTATTCCCTTTTCCCGGGCAATCTTTCCAATTTCAGCTACAGGCTGAATGGTTCCCACTTCGTTATTGGCCAACATAATAGAAATTAAAATAGTTTTGTCAGTGATAGCTTCTTCCACATCCTTGACTGAAACCATGCCGTGTTCATCCACAGGAATAACCGTAATTTCAAAGCCCTCTTCCTTCAAAGCGTGACAAGCGTCAATAACAGCGTGATGTTCTACCGCACTGGTAATGACATGATTCCCTTTCTTCCGCTGCGCCATAGCTGAGCCCCGAATTGCCAAGTTGTCTGATTCTGTCCCTCCGGACGTAAATATAATTTCGCGCGGTTGGGCGCCGATAGCCTTAGCAACTTTCTCCCGCGACTCTTCCAGGCCTTTACGTACTTCACGCCCGAAGGAGTGTACACTGGACGGATTCCCGTATAACTCAAAAAAGTATGGATTCATAGCCTCAAATACTTCTTTGTTAAGCTGTGTCGTAGCAGCATGGTCCAAATAGACTTTCTTCATGGTATGCCTCCTCAAGTTGAATCTGCCGACATACATAAAACATCAGCAAGAGTAATGTCATCCAAAACTTCAGACATGCTATCACGCAATCGCTGCCAAACGCCGCGTGTAAGACAAATATCGCCGCGGCTGCAGGAGTCAGCTTTCCCTTCCGCAACACACTCTACAGGGGCGATAGGCCCCTCGAGAGCACGAATTATATCTCCCACGTTAATTTCATTAGGAGGCTTAGCAAGAATGTACCCTCCTTTGGCGCCGCGAACACTCGTTACCAGCCCGGCGCGACGAAGAGGCAGGAAGATTTGTTCTAAAAACTGGTAAGATATGCATTCACGCTCAGCAATCTCTCTGAGCGGAACGGGACCATCATAAAAAACTAACGCTAGAATAACCATGGCACGTACGCCGTATTCTCCCTTTGCCGAAATTCTCATAAAATATAACCATCCTGTCTAATCCCGATAAAAATACTCGGCTTTGTTACTATAGATTACCAGACGACGACTATGTAGTCAAGAGAGACGTCATATTTTTTGATAATTTTTTTGCTCGGACTTACAAATGGCCACTGCTTGGGCCACTGCAAACTCACGACTGTGGCTAAGCGATAATGCAATGTCCCCGAGACATAGTACAGCTGCACGCTCCGCAGCGCGGCCGCTCAAGCAGACCCACGGCTCGCCGCTAGGCCGAGAGAAAATTTCAACCTCTGTCCAGGAAAGCTCTCCGACTCCGGCACCAAGAAGCTTGAACACCGCTTCCTTCGCTGCGAAGCGGGCAGCCAGGTGCTTTGCAGGATAGGGACGATTCTGCAAAGCTATTTGTTCTTTTTCTGTAAAAATACGACGCAAAAAATATTCCGGCCGTTTGCGCCAGGCACTTCTAACCCTCTGGATTTCAATAATATCCACACCGCAGCGAATGTTCAATAAATAGCCCTCACTATCAATTATTACCGACAAAGCTATATTCTAAAATTATTTGCCTACTATTCTATTCCTACAAAGCACCGCAACAGCTATCTCCTTCAATTAACAGCTTTTTTAGCTGCTCTACAGAGGACACCAGGTAATCAGGCTTAGCGTTTGTCAGCTCCTCAAAAGTCCCGAAGCCGTATGTCACAGCGATAGAGCTAATGCCGTTAGCGCGAACACCCTCAATATCATAAAGACGATCACCCACCATTACTATTTCCTCCTTAGGCACATGGGAAATAGTATCTAGAACATGCTTGATAAGCTCATCTTTAGCGCTTCGTGTCCCATCTAGGTTGCTGCCCACTATCAAGGAAAAATAACAGTCCATTTGAAAGTGCTGTAAAATCTTCGCTGCAAAAACCTCGGCCTTAGTCGTTGCCACAAATAGAATTTTCCCTTTTTGACGAAGTAAAGCCAATAGCTCCGGAATTCCTTCATAAACACTATTTTCATACATCCCACGCACACCATAGTATTCCCTATATAACGTCACAGCCCTGCGGGCGTCTTCCTCGCTTAATGAGTAAATCTCCTGAAAAGAGATAAGCAGAGGCGGTCCGATAAATCTATTAAAGGTCTCTGCATTGCCTGCGTCTATTTTTAGCTTTTCCAAAGCATACTGCGCAGCATTTATTACTCCTTCAAAAGGATTAGTCAAAGTGCCGTCTAAGTCAAATATTATAACGTTATACATCTCCTATTCCCCCAGTGCGTGTTTCTATAGAATAGATTACGGCTTAGGTCCGTTGTACATATAGTAATTGCACTGAATACGACCATTATATAGCTTTCTTTTCTTATCAGACTTACGCCCGAAAAGACGTTCAAAACCCATATGTGAAGTTATGACAAATAATGACCATGTTTCTAATGTATTAAAGACGCGGCGCATTTCCTTGTATAGATCTTCCGCTTCCTTTACCTCACCTAAACGTTCACCGTATGGCGGATTGCAAATAATATAGCCATATTGGAAGCGTGAACGCAACTCAGAAAATGGCTGGCGTTGAAAATGTATCTGCTCACCCACACCTGCTCTTTTAGCATGATAACGGGAAAGGCTTAATGCATCCTCATCAATATCTGTGCCAATAATACGCAGCTCCATATTCGTTTTTATCTCATCCCTTGCTTGCTGACGAGCGCTGCGCCATAACGAGCCGGGAATATTTGCCCACTGCTCCGCTGCAAATTCACGGTTTAAGCCGGGAGCGATGTTTTGTGCAATAATTGCGGCTTCGATGGGGATGGTCCCCGATCCACAGAAGGGATCGACAAGCACCCGGTCTGCCGGCCAGTTGCTAATCATCACCAGCGCCGCTGCCAACGTCTCCCGCAAAGGAGCTTTTGTTGACAATTGCCGGTAGCCCCGCTTATGCAGCCCGGCACCACTGGTATCAATAGTCAGGGTAGCCACATCTTTAAGCATACCCACTTCAATACGATAACGCGGACCTTTTTCATCAAACCAGCTTTTTTTGTATTTCTGTTTCATTTTTTCAACTATAGCTTTTTTCACAATAGCTTGGCAGTCGGAAACACTAAATAATTTTGATTTAACCGACTTGCCGTCCACGGGAAACTCAGCGTCTTCAGGAAGCCAATCACCCCAGGGCAGAGCCTTTGTCTTTTCAAACAGCTCGTCAAACGTAGTAGCTGTAAACTCCCCCATTTTAATTAAAACCCGGTCTGCAGTACGCAGCCAGAGATTGGTTCTGCAGACGGCCTCTTCATCTCCCCAAAAGGTAACCCGGCCGTTTTCAACCATTTGGTCTTTATATCCTAATTGCTTTAACTCTTTCGCCACCAAAGCTTCCAAACCGAAAGCTGCTGTAGCTATCATTTCTATTCTTGACATAAATAGTCTCCCACCTTATATTCTTCCTAATTTTTCTTCATCACTTATTCAACAGTCACACTGCCCGTTCCTTTTTATATAAACAATTTAAAGCATGCCACAAATAGACATGCTGCTTTATTCTGCACGCATCATTTATTTTTAGAACCTGAATATCTGTTCTTTCTTTAAATCCTGCTCCGGGCTGATGTGAAGAGTTCCATCCACATTGAGTGCAGCAAAAAATATTTCGTTCACACCCTTGTATCCTTGCTCATTAATTTTGCCAACCACCCATTGCTCATCTAAGCCAACATAATGCAACCCCGGGGGGAAAACCTTTCCCTCCACAATTAAAGGGGTCATAACGCCTTGATAGTCCGTCTTCACCTTTAAATCCTGCGCTGTCGGCGGCTCATACTGTGACTTCCTTAAAACACTTAACTTACCATTAGCCTCAATAATCGCAAATTCAACTTCGTTAATATTAAATACTCCCTTTAGTCTAAGCAATTCCAGCAAATTGTCAAGGGTATAACGAATTTTCTTTAGGTGCTTTTTAACGATTTGTCCATTTTGAATAACTATTGTAGGCTCAAAAGTCAAATAATGATTAAAAAGTCTGCTGCTAATTTTTCCATAGGAGACTATAAACTGAAAAATGCCAAGAACTATAATAGCAAATGCCGTTGGCAAATGAGGTATATTAATATCTGCAATATCGGCGCCCGCAACCGAACCAATGGTAATAGCAATGACAAAATCCAGAACCGGAAGTTCTCCCACTTGTCTTTTCCCCATAAGCAATGTCATTAATATTAATAGTGGAATAATAGTCCCTATCCGAACGGTAACAATTATTAAATCCATACAAATCAAGCTGCTCCCTATATTTATTTCATGCAATCTTTACTTGTTAGCATTTCCCTAAGACAAAAAAAAATGTGACGAGGATATTTTGCCTCTACCACATCTTTTCATCTTATGACCTTAACTGTCGCAGCCATTCTCCACAACATTTTTTCCCCGCTTTGCCTGGTAGTTAATATATGCCCCGCCTAAAACGAAAAATACGCCTAGCAGACTAAAAGCGTCGGGAAAATCCTGCCACAGATAAATTCCAATAAAAATAGCGAAAATAGGGTTAACATATGCATAAATGGAAACATCCCCCGCTTCTGAGTAGCGGTAAGCGTATGTCATAAAAAATTGTCCAGCCGTAGCAAAAACACCTACAGCTAGCAAGGAAGCAAATTGATATAAATTTGGCATCACAAATTGACCAAGAAGCATAAAAGGCAGCGTAGAAAATGTAGTTACCCCACTAAAATAAAATATAATCGTTTGCGGCCTGTCGGTTAACCTGAGATGCCTCACGATTGTATATGCGGCAGATGTTAGAATAGCTGACAGCAATCCTGCCAAGGCAGGAAGCATATTATAATCAAGTGTAGGTTTAACAATAAAGAGTACTCCCGCCAAAGCAGTGAAAATAGCCACCCATTGCAGCTTATGAATACGCTCGCCCAAAAACAGAAACGCCAAAATCAACGTGAAAAAAGGGTGCATTTGGTTTAAAATCACAGCGTTTGCTAAAAGCAGCCTGTCTATAGCATAAAAATATAAAATAAGCGCAACTAAACCAAAGACTGACCTAAGAAGCAAAGCCTTTCGGTTATTGCCAAAAAAACTTCCCCTTGTCTTCCAAATTATATATCCGGAAGCAGCAAAGCCAATCACATTTCTGAAAAAAACTTTTTCCAAGGTGGGCAAATCGCCTGACAGCTTAACAGAAGCCGCCATCAATGCGAAGAAAAACGACGACAATACCATATATAATATGCCTTTATTTCTATCAGTCATAAACTGCCTCCGTTAATCATCCAGCAAATAAAGCGTCAGCAAAAGTGCCCGCTGCAGAAACTCTCCGCGATGGACACATTCGTACGGAGTATATACATCCCGGCCTGAGGGCCCAAAGCCGCAAAGCACTGGAACATCAGACGGCACTTCTCCCGCCGCAGAGGGGAGCAAGCTTGATTCAACACCAAAGGGCAGCTTCCAGTCTTCACTTATACTTTTCAAACGGGAAATAACTGATGCGGCTGTGTCTGCCCGAACAAGCGGCGCTCTTTCTTCCAGCTTCTCTACATAGGCACGAACCTCGGGATATGCCGGAGTAAACACCTTCCTTATTTCTGCTTCCGCTAAATCAGCCAGCTGAGACTCAAGATACGTTACATAAACGGTGGCGCGGACCCGATGGGGAAGCAGCATACTAAACCGTTCCGAATGGACATCCTGGACAGCCACCGACAATCTTTGTTCCGGCCTGCTTAAATCGGACACAGACGCAGCTTTTTTAAGAAACCACGCCAGCACATCTTCCTGGTTGCCGCGAAAACCAATACGCAAAGACACTCCTTCAACCTGAATGCTGAACTTACGAGAGCCGCGCCGCTGGTCAATAACTTTACCTCCCTGGAATCCAGGCTGCAGCACAATAACACGACCGGCACGGCTGGCGGCTTCACGCAGTACCCGGCTGCTATAACGCATCCCACGCCCCTCGTCGGAATAGATGAATACACCCACCTTTGCAGTATCAAGCTTATCAACTTCGCGCAAAGCAGCTAAAGCCTGCAGCATGCAAACAATTCCAGCCCGGCTGGAAGCAATCCCCTCACCGTAGAGCCATTCAGGATCTAAGCGAAAGGGAATAGGGTAACCCTGACCTCTGTCGCAGGGAATGTCCACAGGGACAACTAGCAAGGTCCCTTCGTGGAAGCCTGCTTTTGTCTGCCAAGTCCAGGCAGAACGCAGATTAGTATAAGGCTCTACAGGCTCAAGGCCCAACTCACCCATTCTTTCATCAAACTTCTTTACAACAGCCGCCAAGCCCACGGGGTCATCTGTCCAGCTTGGCAGGTTGGTCCAGTTTCGCAGCTCCTCCTCCATTGTATCCCGATTCAGAGTTAAAAAAGAAAATACTTTTCCCTTATTATCGTTGTCCAGTATATTTTCTGGCACTGCAGTGCCAAAGTAGCGTTTACTGGCTATCTCAATTAAACGATTAGCTAGAGCGTTGTAATCCATACCCACTCTTTCCGCCGCAAAAACATAAGAACCGCCGAGCCCCATGCTGGCCATGGAGTTCATTTCCAAAATATATGGCTTGCCGTCCTTATCAAGGCGGAAATCAACGCGAGCGCTGTCAAAGCATCCCAACGCCTTAAACGCCGCAATAGCCAACGCTTTAATTTCTTCAGTCTTTTCCGGCGAAAGCTGCGCCGGACACACCTTTTCCACATTTCGGCCGCTCTGTTTAATTTTATCTTCGTAGGTATAAATCTGCTCCCCTTCAGGGAAAAGCAGTTCCACAGGAGGCAACGCTTCTACCGGATCATTGCCCAACAGCGCCACATTAACCTCCCGTCCCTCAATAAATTCCTCTACCAAAGTGGGAGAGCGGAACTTGCCGTATATAACTTTAGCTCCTTCGCGCAGCTCCTGCTCATTGCGTACTATTCTTAAGCCAAAGGATACCGCCTCGTCCTTTGGTTTGACAATTAAGGGATACTGCAGATCATCAGTCATTGGTGATTCGGGGTTTTCCAGCACGGTATATCTAGGCGTGGGCAATCCCTTCTGACTCAAAATCATCTTAGTGACAACCTTGTCCAACGCAATAGCATGTGTTTCCGGGCTAGAGCCCACATACGGCACGCCCAGCATCTCCAAAATACCGGGTATGTGCGTATAACGAGATCGCCCCTGAATGCCGTAGCTCAAATTAAAAACTAAGCCAGGCCGTTCACCGGATATCACAGCCGGCATGAACTCCTCAAGCTTATGAATTATATTTTTATCCCCTTCAAAAGCTTTTACCTGGTGCCCGCCGCTTTCCAGCGCTTTTTTGATTCGCTCAATCGTCTCTAAACCGTACTTTTCCCGGTTTGGCACGCCGAAGAGATTAATAACAGCTTGGCTGTCACGATTATAAATAATAGCTATCTTCATTATTTTATCCCCCTAGTTTTCGGTCCCTTTGCCGTTCCGTCACGACGCGGGTCCGCCACGCCGTAAAACATTCCGCCTGACGAACGAGGCAGCTGTAAAGCTTGAACACAGCCTAAATAAAAGCTGTAAGCCCCCCTTTTTGTTACTTCAAAGCCCACATCTGTCAAAGCCGTGAGTGCTTCCGGAATAAACCGATCACGCTCGATAAATGCTTTGCCGGTGCTGCCGGCATGAAGCCGGGGAGCTTCCACCGCCTCAGCCAAATCTTGCCCTCCGTCCAAAACTCTGGTAAGCACTTGCGCTAAAGATGTAGAAATTCGTTCACTGCCCGGACTACCCAGCAATAACAAAGGAGTCTCTCCGTCAAAAACCAATGTGGGGGCCACACTGCTCCACGGTCTCATCCCCGGCAGGAGATAATAAGGATGCAAAATATCCTTATATTCAAAAGCGCTCATATAGTTATTATAAAAAAAACCAAGCTTTTTAGCCATGGTTTTAGCTCCAAAAACTAATTCCACAGACTGTGTAATCCCCACAAGATTACCCTCGCTGTCTGCCACAGACAAATGGGTAGTCTCACCCGTATTAGCAGGAGGCACATACGGAAACACTCCCCTCATGGAAGCCAATCTTTTAATCCGCTGAGCCACATTAAAAGCATAGTTCTTATCCAGCATCCATTTATTAATTTCCTGCGGATACAAAGCAGGATCAGCAGGACTCTTCTCCCTATCTCTCAGCGCTGCACGAAAAGCAGCAGCTAAAATAACGGCATATCGAGAAGTATCCGGAGCCAGCTCTTCTGCAGAGAAATTTTCCAAAGTATTCATTATTTGTACTAGCGCTCGCCCAGCACCGGGTGGCGGGAAAGTATTAATACCATATCCTCTATATGTGGTTTGCAAAACCTGTCGTTCAACTGGGAACGGAACCTTGCCAAGATCAATGCGGGAGATGAATCCTCCCCTTTCCTCCATATCCTTTACAATCATTGAAGCAATTTCACCCTGATAAAAATCAAGCCACCCCACATCTGCCATTTTTTCCAGGCAAAACGCTAAGTCATGCTGTACTAGCACTTCCCCTGCCCGCAAGGGTTTATTTTGTTTTAGAAAAATAGCCGCCGTATAGCCATCCATCTTGGGCAGCTCCCTCAATAGAAGCTTATGCTGTAAAGCGGAAAACGTAAAACCTTCCCTGGCTGCAATTATGGAAGGCTCAAGCACCTCGCGCAGCGACAACGTACCGTAACGTTCCAAAAGATAGCCCAGAGCCGCCGGTGTTGAAGGAACTGTAGAAGCCTGCACGCCCAGCTTTAACGGATGCAGCGGAATATTACGCACATCCAGGCCAAAAGGTGCTCGGGACGAACCATCCAAAGCAATCATCTCCCCTGAACTTAAGCGCAGCAAGGCCATGCTCTGACCACCCAGACCAGAAGCCTGCGGCTCAGTTACGCCTAAGCAAAAAGCCGCGGCTACCGCCGCGTCAATTGCATTCCCGCCCTTCTCCAGCATTTGCACCCCAGCATCAGTAGCCACCTTGGATGCGGTGGAAACCATACCATGCCTGCTCTTGGCGGAGCTTACTTTTTTCTTATGAACGTGCCCCATAAACATACTCCTCTTTAGCTGTCTTCACTTTTGCACCTCGAGGACGGTTACCCGTGTACAATTCATGATTAAATATAAGGATTATGCAGCTTGAGTCGTTCCTGTGCCGCATAATCCTTAACGTTTCCGCTTATTCCACTGTAACACTCTTTGCTAAATTCCGTGGCTTATCAACATCGCAGCCCCGCTGAACAGAAGCGTAGTAAGAAAGCAGCTGAAGCGGAATAACCGACAGCACCGGAGAAAGAAGCGGAATTGTAGATGGTATATAAATAACGGCATCAACCTCTTTGGCTGTTTCTTCGTCACCCTCCATAACTATAGCCAAAACATAGGCATCACGAGCTTTTACTTCCTTAATGTTACTCCACATCTTCTCGTAGAGCTGAGGTTGTGTTGCCAAAGCGACAACTGGAATATTTTCTGTTATTAATGCGAGGGTGCCATGCTTTAACTCTCCTGCGGCATATGCCTCGGCATGGATGTAGGAAATCTCTTTAAGCTTAAGGGAGCCCTCCAAAGCAACGGCATAATCAAGGCCGCGACCGATATAAAAAGCACTGTCCCACTTGGTGAGGCGATTAACAAACTCGGGGATATTATTTGCTTGGCTAAGAATTTGATCAACGCAAGAGGGTAACCGGGTTAGCTCTTCACTAAGACGTGCCACTTCTTCTTTAGGTATTGCTTCCAGCAGTTGCCCCAAATGAAGAGCTAAGAGATAGAGAACTATAAGTTGAGTAGTATATGCTTTAGTGGAAGCAACAGCTATTTCCGGGCCTGCCCAGGTATAAATGACTTGATTAGCTTCGCGGGAAACAGTGCTTCCCACTACGTTGGTTACGGCTACCACGGGGCTACCTTTTTCTTTGGCAAGACGAAGAGCTGCCAAAGTATCCGCAGTTTCACCTGATTGACTAACTACGACAACCAAAGCATCCTCGCCAAGGAGTGGGTCACGGTAGCGAAATTCGGAGGCAACATCTACTTCTACAGGCAAGCGAAGCAGATTTTCGAAAACATATTTGGCAACTAAACCAGCATGGTAGGCTGTGCCACAAGCAACTATCACAACTTTATGGAGTTTCTTGACTTGCTCTGCTGTTAACGTGACTTCTTTTAGGCTCACTATGCCTTCTTCTGTGATACGGCTGCGAAGGGTATCGCGTATTGCTTTTGGCTGCTCGTGAATTTCTTTGAGCATAAAGTGATCGTATCCGTCTTTCTCTGCAGCCACTGCATCCCACTCAACATTAATAATTTCTTTATTAATCGGATTGCCGCTGCCGTTTTCAACGATAACTTTTTCACGAGTTACCTCGGCAAATTCTCCGTCATTAAGAATCACAGTTCTGCGAGTATATTTTAGCAAGGCGGGAATATCAGACGCAATAAAGTTTTCTCCTTCACCTAATCCGATAACCAGCGGACTGTCTTTTCTGGCACAAATGAGCCGACCCGGTTCATAACGACTCATTGCCACCATGCCGTAGGACCCTTTTACTTTATTGGTGACTAAACGTACAGCGTCCTTTAAGTCCCCCTGATAATAATGTTCAATTAGATGAGCCAAAACCTCTGTATCTGTTTCGGAGCGGAAGAGGTGTCCTTCGCTTTTAAGCCATTCTCGCAAAAACTGATAGTTTTCAATAATGCCGTTGTGAACAACTACAAATTGGTTTGTACAATCACTGTGGGGATGAGAGTTTTCATCACAAGGACGGCCATGAGTAGCCCAGCGGGTATGACCTATTCCCACAGTGCCTTCCAAGTTCACTTCTCCAACCTTCTCTTCAAGAGCACGGAGACGCCCCACTGACTTAACCAATTCCATTTGATTTTCGCAAAGCAGAGCAACCCCTGCGGAGTCATAGCCTCTGTATTCCAATTTACTTAAGCCTTCTATTAAAATTGGGTAAGCTTGCTGCCCCCCGATATAACCAACAATGCCACACATACCAAGTCTCCTTTCTTAATAAAACACCAATAAACCATGGAATCTTTTTTGTCCCGGCAATTGCTTGCCGGTTTTGTAAGAATCCTTGCGGCCGTGGCTCGGCCGGGAGGTATCCGCCGAAATATCGATAAACCTCCTCCTCGTCAACACGCTGTGCGTGTTCAAGCGCTTCTATTCAGTTGTAAACAAGCATACCCCCTTATTTCAGCTCATCCCTGATAACTGCCGCAAGCTCCTTAGCCATTGTATGCAGCTCTTCCTCATTTGGCCCTTCAAGCATCACCCGAATTAACGGCTCTGTCCCCGAAGGACGGACAAGTAACCGCCCCCGTCCCGATAATGTTTTTTCTGCGTGAGCGATGGCCTGTTGAATGCACTCGTTAGTATTCCAACCGTCCTTGCAATTAACAACACAGTTCTCCAACACCTGAGGATAACGAATCATAAGCGATGACAGCTTTGAAAGTGTTTGTTTTTTTTCAGCCAGAATTCTCATTATTAGAAGAGCAGTCAAAAGCCCGTCTCCCGTGGTGTTGTAATCCAACATAATAATATGGCCTGATTGCTCCCCACCTAAGTTGTACCCTTCAGCCAACATTTTTTCCAATACATACCGATCACCCACCTTGGTCCGCATGAGCTGGAAGCCTTGTGAAGCAGCTGCTTTTTCCAAGCCGATATTGCTCATTACTGTTGTCACCAAAGTGTTTTTATTCAGTAGTCCTTGCTCTTTAAGGAATGTGGCACAAATTGCCATAATCGCGTCCCCGTCCACTAAATCACCTTGCTCGTCCACAGCTAGCACACGATCTGCATCGCCGTCAAAGGAGAAACCAAGATGGGCCCCTGTTTCGCGTACTGCACGAGCAACTTCCTGAGGATGAGTAGAGCCGCAGTTGTTATTGATATTAATGCCATCAGGATTATTGTTAATAGCAATGACTTCCGCCCCTAACGAGCGAAATGCTTGGGGTGCCAGTTGGTAAGCGGCTCCATTAGCACAATCGAGCACTACTTTAAAACCGTCAAAACGATTAGGAATTGTGGTAAGCAAAAAGTTCAGATAACTAGCAGAACCTCCGGGCAAAGGGTGGACACTGCCTATATGCCCAGCGGATGCACGGGGTATTTCGTCATGGCTTGAAAAGTATAGATGTTCTATTTCTGCCTCAACTTCATCAGACAGTTTAAAACCTTGATTGTTAAAAAACTTAATCCCGTTATCCGGATAAGCATTGTGGGACGCTGAAATCATTACTCCGCCGCAACCGCCCAATTCTTTCGAGAGATACGCAGCGGCAGGAGTAGAAATAATTCCGGCTGTATAGACATCTATTCCCACAGAGTTTAAGCCGGCTATCAAAGCGCCTTCCAGCATCGCTCCTGAAATACGAGTATCTCTGGCAAGTAAGAATTTTGAGGCAGTGCCATGAGTTTGCGCAAGCACATACCCGCCGATACGGCCAACTTTAAACGCCATCTCCGGAGTTAATTCTAAATTAGCTGCACCGCGTATACCATCTGTACCAAAAAGTTTACCCATATTTATATCCTCCTGCAAACCACTTAAGTATAACATAACCGGAACATCCTGACAATTACAGCTGTTCTATAACAACGTCTACAGTTACTTTGTCCTGCAATAGCAATTCTACTCCATCAGGGACAACGGGTGAAAGTTCAATTGTAATGTTAATTTTGGCATCATTAACATTAACCGGGTCAGTAGTAATCTCTGTTATCATATCAAGCACTTCCTGCTTCCCTTGAATTGCTGCTGTTGCCGGATGAATGTCTATCCTGCTAATATAATAACCTTCAGCCGGATCGCCTTTTAAAGGCACACGAACGGGAACTATTTTTTTGGGTTGGTTAAAGGGAATCATAACCTCTACCATAGCAGGGCTAACAACAACACCTTCTACCTCTTGACCGTCTTCAGCCACAGCTATTACCGGCACCATTTGCACGTTATCGCCGTCAGCCTGGTGAATGTTAATTACCGCTTTTACCAGAAAAACATTAGCAAGCACAGAACGGGGGCCGCGAACAAAAACAGAATCAGGCAAAATGCGAGGCTCCCCCATAGTCAAGCCTTCTTTGGGCTGGCCTACAATTTCCAGGCTCACCGTTTTTTGCGGCGCCTCAACTTCTTCTAGTTCAACGGAAACCTGCTGCGGGTGAAAAAAAAGCACGCTGACACCACGGGGAACTACAGCGTTAGGAGTAAGAAGATGCCTTCCTTCGCCTAAATCTTTCATGTCAACATATACTTTTAAATTTTGGGGAGTTATATTGTCTAAAATATAGGCTCTGCCCCTTAAATTCACGTTGACCTCGGAGGGAATATCCATTATTGCCAGTTCATCGTTTAGATTAGTCCAAGACAATGGTACATCTTGAAATGGGCGGGAAATATCTTCACTGGGACGAAGTTCATCTCCCGTTACATAGACCCATAGTATTAAGGCAAGAAAAAAAGCAACCAATTTGACAACATTATTATTTTTAAAAAGACGCTCCATTAATTAGCTCGACCTCCATTGCCAAAAGCTTAACGTACTCGCAGGGGGCTTAACTAAGCTGAGCAGCATCTGCTTTAACGTCTTCTCATCAAGATAACGTGTAAGCTTACCGTTATTAGTTAAAGATACGACACCTGTTTCCTCCGAAACGATGATACCCACGGCATCAGACTGTTCAGATACCCCTAATGCAGCCCGGTGTCTGGTGCCTAGTTCTTTGCTAAGATTAGGATTTTCCGTTAAGGGCAGATAACATCCTGCCGCCATTATTCTATTGCCGCGAATAATCACCGCACCGTCATGAAGCGGGCTGTGTGATAAAAAGATGTTAATTATAAGTTCTGCCGAAACCTGGCCGTCAATTGATATTCCTGTTTCAATAAATTCCTTTAGCCCAGTCTCCCGCTCAATGACAATAAGGGCTCCCAGCTTTTTTTTCACTATTACCTGGATTGCCTTAATTAGCTCCTCTAGCATTTGGTCAAAATCAATATCTCCATATATGGCACTGGTACGTGTAAAAATTTTTCCACGTCCTAAAGATTCCAGCGCACGACGCAACTCCGGTTGAAATACAATGGGAATTGCAACAAGGCCAAGAGTCATAACTTGCCTGAGGAGCCAGTGAATTACGACAAGCCCTGTCTGGCCGCTTACTACTGTGGCTATGAGAAGAACAGCCAACCCCTTAACCAACTGTTCCGCACGTGTTCCACGAATCAGAACGATTGCTTTATAAAATACGTAAGTAACAATGGTGATATCTAGGATGCTCCGCCAGCTTACCACCTTAAGAACCTGCATAAACTGATCCATGGGCACACCTCCTCTTGTATGCTTCCCCACAATTTGGGATTCATCTTTAGCTTTATTCGCGAAACAACACATAAAAACCTGCCACACTGTAGTTCCGCAGACTTTTTTCAACTAAAAAAAGCTTACCTTTTTTTAAAAAACTCTCTGGTAAGCTTGATAATTATCCCGCTTAACCCCCATAACCCAATCAAATTTGGAATGGCCATTAACCCGTTTAATGTGTCGGCCAAGGCCCAGACCGCACGCAATCCTCCAACCGCACCAATCGGTATCAGCGGAATCCAGATAAGGCGATATAGCACTGCCCAGCGGTTTCCTGCCAGATATTCAAAGCACTTTTCTCCATAAAACGACCAGGCAACCAGTGTTGAAAAAGAGAAAAACACTAAACCAACAGCAACAATGTATCCACCCGGCCCAGGCAACCCCACGTTAAATGCAGCGGTAGTCAGCGCAGCTCCTTCCAAATCTTCCAGCCAAACACCTGTAACCATAATAACCAATGCAGTTAGAGTGCAAACTACATGAGTATCAAAAAATACTTCAAAAATTCCCCATAAGCCCTGCCGCGCAGGATGATCGGTCCGAGCTGCGGCATGCGCGATTGAAGCGCTGCCCAAACCAGCTTCGTTTGTAAAAATACCACGAGCCACACCAAAGCGTACAGCTTGAAGCACTCCTGCACCGGCAAACCCACCAACGGCAGCCCGACCGGTAAATGCATTGCCGATTATAGAGGAGAATGCAGCAGGCACCTGACTAATTGAGGTAAGAACAATAATCAACGCTCCAATCATGTAAAATCCTGCCATGAGAGGAACCAGCTTTTCCGTAATTGCAGCCACCCTGCGAATACCGCCCAGTATCACAGCTCCTGTACCCACTGCCAAAACTATCCCGGTTATAAGCGGGGGTACAGCAAATGCCTCCCTGACGGCATCGGCCACAGAATTTGCCTGAACCATATTGCCTATGCCAAAGGCGGCCAGTGATCCAAAAACCGCAAATAATACTGCCAGCAGCTTTTGATTTAAGCCATACTCAAGGAAGTACATTGGTCCTCCCACCACTGAACCGTCCTTACGAGTCTGCCTAAAATGGACAGCCAGCACTACTTCAGCATATTTTGTCATCATGCCGAAAAAAGCCGAAACCCACATCCAAAACACTGCACCGGGTCCGCCAAGGGTAATGGCTGTAGCGACTCCGGCAATATTCCCAGTGCCGATAGTAGCTGCTAACGCCGTGGTAAGCGCTTGAAAAGGGCTTATGTCTCCTTTTATATCACGGCTTGGGCGCAAAATACTGACAACCGTCTCCTGCAATACCAAGTGAAAGCGTCTAACCTGCAAAACATTGCTTCGCCATGTCAAATAAATACCTGTGGATAATATGGCAA